>JBDTMZ010000122.1:0-79740 GCA_039934035.1 Candidatus Solibacter sp.
TAGATGCTGTCGCCGTCATTGTGATAATTCTTGGCGGCGTTGATGCCGCCCTGCGCCGCGATGCTATGGGCGCGGCGGGGGGAATCCTGGAAGCAGAAGCAGTTTACGTTGTAGCCTAATTCCGCCAGGCTGGCAGCCGCGCTGCCGCCGGCAAGCCCAGAGCCTACGACGATGATGGTGTATTTCCGCTTGTTCGCCGGATTCACCAGCTTCAAATTGAAACGATGACGGTCCCATCGCGTTTCAACCGGGCCGGTGGGACATTTGGAGTTGAGTTCCATGCTGGCGTCTCTTTCCTCTTACTTGACAAGGCCGGCCAATACCGAGACCGGAATCGCAATGTTGCCGATTGCGATCAGCCAGGCAAAAATGGCGGCGCCCGTTTTCAATCTTGGGGTGTACTTGGGATGGCTGAAACCGAGGCTTTGGAACATGCTCCACAGCCCGTGATAGAGGTGCATGCAGAGCAGGCCGATGGCCAGGATGTAGAAACCGGAAATCAGCGGATTGGAAAAACCCGCGATCACATTGGCGCGCACGTTAGGTTCGTTAGGCCCGATTTCCTGTAGCGGCACCACGGCGCCGACGGTCAGGTGCAGCACGTGGAAGATTACGAACGCGGCAACGATGGGTCCGCTCCACATCATGGTGCGGGAGGCGTAGCTGGCCGCGGGATCGTCTTTCTTGACGTAAGCCACGGGCCGGGCGGCACGCTTCAAACTCCACAACTGGACGGAAGCCACGATGTGCAGCACCACGGCAGCCAGCAGGGCCAGCCGCGCTCCCCACAAAAGTCCGGCGTTGGCAGGGTTATGCAGGAAGGCGGCGTACCTGTTGATTTGATCCGGCCCGGCATAAAGCTGCAGGTTGCCCAGCAGATGCGCGATGACGTAGCCGAAGAGAATGACACCGGTCAAGGCCATGATGACCTTTTTCCCGATGGGCGCTTCATAGAAGCGGATGACCCGGTTCACGGGGTTGATCGCAATCGTACTCATGCGGATTTCCTTGGCTGCACGCAAACCCCTGGCAGGGTTGCGCGAAACAGGGATGTTGATTTCAAACTTGTAGTATACCCCTATAGCGGAGTTGAATAGACGATCATCCCTTATGCTCCGTCCACTCCTATGGAATTAGATGCTAGAACACGTAGTCTGGTGGCTTAATCCCTTTGACGCGCATGTAGACTTCCGCCTGGCCGCGATGGTGGGCGGTGTGGGTGAAATACGACCACAAGACCTCGAACCCAGTCATCTGCTGGTTCCCGGCGGTGATAGAGGCGCCGAGTTTTTCGGGGGTCATGCTGTCGACGGCCTTGGAGCAGAAGGCAAAGGTGTCGGTGAGGAATTGAATGGCGAGGTCGCGGTCCACATCGATTTTGCCGGAATCCTTGCTCCAGGCCATGATCTTGTCGGGAACATTGGGGCGCGTCATGCCGCTGGCGCGGGTGCAGGCACTCAGGTTGGCCAAGCCGATATGCGCCATCAACTGCCCAAAGTTCATTTCCTCCGGATTGGGTCGGAAGGTATACAGGTCGGCGGGCATGGCCTTGGCGACCGCGATGGTGAAATCGCCGCTGGATTTCCAGTGTTTGGCCAGGGCCTCTTTGATGCCGCTTTGTGCGAACACCGGGGCCGCCGCCAGCATGAGGGCGAACAGACGAAGCTTCATGTAATGATTTCCTCGGGATACATTGTATCGTCGCTTGGCACCTCGCATGCCGCCTTGCATGGTACGGTCGCTTGCTGCCGTCGCCTGGTGCCGCCGGCGCGGGCGGGGAAGTTACGGTTTCACGGCCACGACATCCACGGCGAAGCCGGCATCGAGGCCCGGCAGGCCTTCGAGCACCAACAGAGTTCCCGCGGGAATGCCGAAGAACTCGGGCCGCAGTTTGCGCACCTGCGCGGCCAGGGATTCGGCCAGCGGGTAGAAGTGGGCGAAGGCCACGTCCTTACCGGAAACACCGTTTGCTTCCAACACTCTGGCGACGCGCTCGAAGGCCAGCCGGGTGTTGGATTCCTGGTAGCCAAAGCTGACCTGGCTAGCGGTCAGCACGACGCGCGGAGCGGCCACCAGGGCGGCTTGGGGCTCCCCGGACTCCGGTTGAAACAGCAGCGGCTTGCCGGTATCCCACGTGAGCCTGGCGACGGCTTCACAGCTGGCCAGGGCGCGCGACGGAGTGCGCTGCGTCTGAACAAAATTCACCGGGACGCGGGGGTAATCCGCCTCCACCAGCTTGCGCACGGCGGGCAGGGTTTCGAGGGAACTCAGAAAGCAGGTGAGGCGGACGACGTCGGCGGGCTGGGAACGGGCGGTCTGCAGCGCGCTCTTGAGGCGGGCGAGCGAAGTGGCGGCGAGGGGTTCCAGCGGGTCGAGCGGATTGTCGCTGCTTGCGGGGGGAGCGGAGAGGAAGACGAGTCCGTGCGGATTGACGTCTTTCCTGGCCGCGGCGATGGCCTCCAGGACGACCTGCGCACCTTCCATGGGGAGTCCGCCGGCTTGCACTAGGCTGAGCGCCGGCAGGGGCAGTCTGCGGTCGGCGAAGACCTCGCTGACGATATCGCGCACGCGTCGCAAATCGCCGGAGCCGGCGACAAAGGCGCGAATTTTCAATACCGGGTTGTTGCCGGTCTCGCGGGAGAGCGCCTTCAGGGCTTCGCGGATTTGCGCCGAGAGCAGGCCGCGCGCGGAGAGGGGAGTGACATGAAAAGTGAGGCGGCGGGTGTCGCCGGTGACCGCGCCGGGGAGGTCCTTGGGCAACTGAAGGGTCTGTGTGACCTCTTCCTTTTTGGGCTTGGGTTTCTTTTGGGCGGCGGCGGGAACGGTGAGTAGAAGGCCGCACGCGATGGCGGCAAGCACAGCGGCGGTGGAACGCCCGGGGGTTCGTTTTGCCTGTTCTCGAACTGGGGCCGGGGCCGGTTTCATGGGCGGAAATCCGAGGAGCGGCGTCTCGTCGCCGCCTCAGCTGGGGCTAGAATTAGGATTGTAGCAGACCAGGCCTTCCCTGCCAGATGTAACTGGTAGGGACCCCAGAGGGACGTATCCCTGTCGTTGACAAAGGAAAACATGAGCCCAGCACCGCTCCGGCGCAAACGAAAAACGAACAGCCGCTCGGCGCTTCGGAAGTACTGGTGGCTGGTCCCGGTGCTGGCTGGGGTAGGATTTATCTTCTATACCGCGACCGGACCCAAATGGTCGCGCGCTCGCATCGATAAGCCAAATGGGCGGCCCATCACGGGATACGTCGCCGATTTCCAGAAAATGAGTCAGGAGTATGCGAGGTTTTATGGGCGTCCCTTGAACAACCCCGAAATCGAAAAAGGGTTCGAGATGGCCAACAAGGGCGTCCTTGCCAAGGACTACAACAACGCCATAGGGTTCCTGGAGCAAGTGGTCAAAGTCGCCGCCATTCCCCTGGTGTTCAACAATCTGGGCGTGCTGTACGCCGAGATGAATGACAAATCGCGAGCCATCAATGCATTCCGCGAGGCGCTGGCGCGCGACCTGGACTATCAGCCGGTGCGTCTCAATCTGGAACGGCTGAAGGACGTCATGGCGCTGGGCGCGGACCCGGTGAACCGTGAACTGGAGCCCAACAACAGTCCGGAGCTTTCCAACCTGATGGTACCGGGCAAGGCGGTGGATGGCGACATCGAGGCATCGGTGAACGACATCGATTTCTTCCGCATCACGACGCCGCCGGCTCCGCGCGACATGATTCAGATCGAGATCACCAACCGCTCTACCAAGCTGGCTCCGGTGCTGAAGATTTTCGATTCGGATCGCCGCGTCACCGACTGGACCAAGATTGTGCGCGAGCCCGGCGCCAGTCTCGCGATGACCCTGGCGCCGCCGCCGAACAGCACGCTGTACCTGCAGGTTTCAGGCTACGGCAGCAGCGCGGGCGCGTACTCGCTGATCATGCGGCCGTTTCGGGCATACGATACTTTCGAGCCCAATGACGACATCTTCAATGCTCCCCGCATTGAACTTGGAAAGTCGATTGGGGGCGGCATTATGGATGCGGAGGATACGGATTACTTTTCGTTCGTCAGTCCGCGCACGGGGACGGTGCATTTCACGCTGACCAACCGCTCGACCACGTTGATTCCGGCGCTGAGCACGTTCTCTCCCGACCGGCGCTCCAGCGGGTTCGGACCCGATGTGCACACACCGGGACTCAATCTGCGGCACACCATCGAAGTGCAGGGGAACCAGACTTACTTCATCCAGATCTGGTCGCAGGGCAATACCACGGGCGACTATTCGTTCATCGTCGAGTGATCGCGCGATTTCGCGGGCAGCCTGACCAGGAAGACGCTGCCTTCGGAACTGGAGCGGAGCAGGCGGAGCAGCCCGCCGTGCGCCTCGGCGATCCACTGGCCGATGGACAAGCCGAGGCCGGCGCCGCCCGTGATGGAACTGGCCGAACGGGATCGCGCCTTGTCCACCCGGTAGAAACGCTCGAAGATGCGCGGTTGATCTTCCACGGGAATCCCGATGCCGGTATCCGTCACGGTGATTTCGTAATCGTCCTGCGCTCGCCGGAGGCCGACCTGCACGCGACCGCCGGCGGGGCTGTATTTGACGGCGTTATCGAGCAGCAGCAGCAGCAACTGGCGGATCAGGTCGGCGTCTCCCTCGAAGGGACTTTCGGCGAGCGGGGCGGCGGTCACTTCCACCTGCTTCGGGGCGGCGAGCACTTGAGCGGCCTGCACGGTCTCGCGCACGGTTTCGTCGAGGGCGAAGCGGCGACGGTGGACGGCGGCAGCGTCGGTGTCCGATTTGGCCAGCAGGAAGAGGTCGTTCACCACGCGGGTGAGGCGCGACATTTGTTTCTCGATGATGTCTAGGGCTTCGCGGTATTCGGCGGCGGGGCGTTCGGCCTTGGCGAGATTCACCTGGGCGGCGGAGCGGGCCACGGAAATCGGGGTGCGCAGTTCGTGGGAGGCGTCGGCCATGAACCGGCGCTGCCGGTCGAAGGAAAGTTGCAGGCGTCCCAGCAGGCGATTGAAAGTGCCGGCGAGTTTGCCCAACTCATCGCGCGGGTTGGCCACCTCGATGCGATCGGCGAGGTTGCCCGAGCCGAGACGGTCGACGTCGTTGGACATGGCGACCACCGGCGCCAGGCTTTTGCGGGCGAGCAAGTAGCCGATGACTCCGGCCAGGAGGACTGCCAGCGGCACGCTGAACAGCAGGGTTTGGAAGAGCAGGTTGAGGTCGGCGAGGGTTTCGTCCAGGCGTTCCGCCACCACGATGCGATAGGGCTGTGCGACGTGCGGTACCGTGAACCCGGCGGTGGCAATGCGCGTCATGCCCTCGGTGAAGAAGCGGGGCAGGGCCTGGCCGGGGAAGTTGGGCGGGGCTGCCAATCCGTTATCCGCGGGCTTCAGGCCTACCACCTGCGAATCGCGGTACACGGCGATCGCGTGGCGGGGAAAAGAGCCCTGGTGCATGGTGGTGAGCAGTTCGCGAAACGCGGTCTCGCCCGGCTGTTGCCCTTTGTGTTCCTCGATTTCGTGTCCCAGGGAAAGTGAGACCACTTGCAGGACGCTGGAGAGTCCAGCGTCGAGGCGGGTGAACGCCTGGCGTTTCACTGCGAAGTAGACACTGCCCGCGAACCCGACCAGCACCAGCGCCAGCACGGCGGTGAACCACATGGTGAGGCGCCAGCGCACGGAGTTAAACATCGTCGGCCTCTACCAGACCGAGCAGGTAGCCCTGGCCGCGGCGGGTATGCAGCAGGCGCGGTCCCGGACAATCTTCCAGCTTTTTGCGCAGGCGCTGGATGTAGACCTCGATCAGGTTTGAGAAGGGATCGTAGGTCTCTTCCCAGACGTGTTCGGAGATATCGGCGCGGCCCACCACTTCGCCGCGCCGCCGGGCCAGGTACTCGAGCAGGGCATATTCCTTGGCGGTGAGGTCGATACGGCGTCCGCCGCGCGTGGCGGTGTGCGAGCGGGTATCGAGGTGGAGGTCGCCGATGTCGAGCGACACCTGCTCGAGACGCGGTCCACGGCGCAGCAGGGCACGGATGCGGGCCAGGAGTTCGTCGAAATCGAAGGGCTTGCCGAGGTAATCGTCCGCGCCCTGATCGAGGCCATGGATGCGGTTGTGCACTTCATCGAGGGCGGTCAGCATGAGGACGGGAGTGGACTGGCCGGAGGCGCGCAGTTCGGCGCACACTTCGAGCCCGCTGCGGCCGGGCAGCAGGATGTCGAGCAGGATGAGGTCGTAATCGTTGACGGCGGTTTTGGCGAGCGCGGCTTCCCCATCGTGGGCGACGTCCACGGCGTAAGCCTGTTCGCGCAGTCCTTTGGCCAGGACGCGCGCGGCGTCTTCCTCATCCTCAACCAGCAGGATTCGCACGTTTCAAGTCCTTCGAGAACCAGGGATAGACCACGGGGAGCACGAGCAGAGTTAACAAGGTCGATGTTACCAATCCGCCAATGACTACCGTGGCGAGCGGACGCTGCACCTCGGCGCCGGCGGAGGTGGCGAGGGCCATGGGGATGAAGCCGAGGCTGGCGACCAGCGCCGTCATCAGCACCGGCCGGAGGCGCGCGCTGGCGCCTTCGATCACGGCGTCGGAGCAATGCAAGCCGGTTTCACGCAGGCGGTTGATGTAGCTGACCATGACGATGCCGTTCAAGACTGCCACGCCGAAGAGTGCGATGAAGCCTACCGAGGCCGAGAGATTGAGATTGAGATCGCGCAGCCAGAGCGCGGCGATTCCACCCACCAGGGCGAACGGCACGTTGAGCAGGATGAGCAGCGCCTGCGGCACCGAATTGAAAGTCGCAAAGAGCAGTCCGAAGATGATGAGGATGGCGGCCGGAAGAACGATCATGAGGCGTTTGGTGGCGCGCTGCTGATTTTCGAACTGTCCGCCCCATTCGGTGGAGTAGCCCGGGGGCAGGCGCAGTCCGGCGGCGATCTTTTGCTGCGCCGCCGCCACAAAACTTCCCAGGTCGCGGCCGCGCACATTGCACTGCACGACGATGCGGCGCTGCCCGTTTTCGCGCGAGATGGATTCCGGTCCGCGGCCGGTTGCCACGTTGGCCACCTGTGCCAGGCGGACGCGTTCCCCGCCGGGAGCGGAAAGCTGCAGTTCGCCGACTGCGGCGGGATCTTTCCGATACTGCTCCGGCAGCTTGACGACAATGGCGAAGCGGCGCTGCCCTTCGATCATCTCGCTGGCGGTGCGGCCGCCGATCGCGGTTTCGATGACGCTGCGCACGTCGGACACATTGAGACCGTAGCGGGCCAGTTGGCGCCGCTCCACATCGATGCGCAATTCGGCCACGCCGGAGACGATCTCCATCTGAGCGTCTGCCGCGCCGGGCACGCTGGAGAGAAGGTGCAGGGCCTGCTCGGCGGACTGCTCCAGCACGCGCGAGTCTTCGCCGAAGATCTTCAGGGCGACGTCGGCTTTGATGCCGGATACCACCTCGTCGAGGCGCATCGCCATCGGCTGGGTGAAGTTGAAAGACACGCCCGGGATGCGGTTGAGCGCTTCCGCCAAGCGGTCGATCAGCTCTTCCTTCGTGTGCGCGGATTTCCATTGACCCTGCGGCTTGAGCAGCACGTAAACGTCGCCCTGGTTGATGCCCATGGCTTCGGTGGCGAGGTCGGGACGCCCGATTTTGGTGACCACTCCCGACACGGCATCGAAGCCGCGGATGGTCTGCTCCACGCGCTGGCTGAGGCGCACGGATTCGGTCAGCGAGATGCCGGGCAGCTTGCGCGTTTCCACCAGAATGGAGCCTTCATCCAGCTTGGGCATGAACTCGGTGCCGATGTAGGCGAGCGAGCCCACGCTGACGGCGACCAGCACCGCGGCGACGGCCACCGTGACGATGCGGCCCCGGATGGCGGCGCGCAGCGCGCGCACGTAGAGGTCGCGAAGTTTGTGGAACCAGCCGTCCTCGTGTTCCTTGATGGGAGCTTTGAAGTGGACGCTGGCCGCCGCCGGAACCAGGGTGAGCGCGAAGACCAGCGCGCCGATCAGTGCGGAGCAGACGGTGATCGCCATCGGTCGGAACATGCGCCCTTCCAGGCCTTCGAGAAAAAAGATGGGCAGGTACACCGCGATGATGATGGCGACGGCGAAGACGATGGGGCGCGCGACTTCGTAGGCGGCCTGGCGAATCTCCTCCACAGGATTCATGCCGGGCTGCGGCCGTTGCAGCCGGCGCATCGAGTTCTCCATCATGACCACGGCGCCATCCACGATCATGCCGAAATCGATGGCGCCCAGGCTCATCAGATTGGCGCTGATGCCGAACACCTGCATGCCGATGAAGGCCACCAGCATCGAGAGGGGAATGATGGCGGCGACAATCAGGGCCGCGCGGAAATTCCCCAGGAACACCAGCAGCACCAGCATCACCAGGGCGCCGCCTTCGAGCAGATTGCGTTTCACCGTGCCGATGGTGCTATCGATGACTTCGGACTGGTCGTAGAAGCTCTTGATGGAAACGCCGGGCGGCAGGCGGAGAGAGGCAAGTTTCGCTTTCACGCGGTCGATCACCTGCTTGCCGTTCTCGCCCTTCAGCATGATGACCATGCCCGAGACCGTCTCGCCGCCGCCATCGCGCAACACGGCGCCCTGGCGCTGCATGGGGCCCTCTTTCACCACGGCGACATCGCGGATGGTGACGGGAGTGCCGCCGCGAGCAGCGAGCACCACCTGTTCCAGGTCCGCCGCGTTGCGTGGACGGCCCAGGCCGCGCACCGTATACTGTTCCGAGGCGTGCTCGATGTAGCCGCCGCCGAAATTGGAGTCGTTCTCGCGCAGCCGCTCGAACACATCGCGCAGGGTCAGGCCATAGCCCTGCAGGCGCGTGGGGTCCACCTCCACCTGATACTGTTTGGTCTCGCCGCCCCAGGTATTGATTTCGTTGACGCCGGGTACGACGCGCAACTGATTCTTGACCAGCCATTCCTGGAGCGTCTTGAGTTCCATCGCCGAGTGACCCGGCCCGTCGAGGGTGTACTGATAGACTTCGCCGAAGGCGGTGGCCACGGGCCCGAGCGCGGGTTCCACGCCATCGGGCATGCGGGTGCGCGCTTCCTGAAGGCGCTCGTTCACCAATTGGCGGGCGAAATAGGTATTCACCGAATCGTCGAAGGCGACGGTCACGATCGCCAGCTCCAGCTTGGAAGTGGAGCGGATCCCCTCGGTTTTCGGAATGCCCATCAGGGAAGTTTCGATGGGAAAGGTGACCAGTTGCTCGACGTCGGCGGGCGCCATGCCGGGGCACTGTATAATCACCACGACCTGATTGTTGGTCAGGTCCGGGAAGGCGTCCACCGGAATCTGCAGCATGCTGTAGAGACCGAGCGCCACGATGCCCAGGACGCCGATGAGAACGAACCAGCGGTGTTCGAGATGGAAGTCGATGATGCGTGCGAGCATGCCTATTCACCCGCCATCGACGACTTCAGGTATTCGGATTTCAGCACAAAGGCGCCGCGGGTGGCGATGCGCTCGCCGCCCTTGAGGCCGCGCACTACCTCGATCGCGCCGCCCAGTGTGCGCCCGAGTTGCAGCGCGCGCACTTCGAATCGATTGGGCGCGGTCTGCACGAACACCACCGTTTCGCCGCGCACTTCCTGGGTAGCTTCCTGGGGCACGAAAATTGCCGGCGCCGAGCCGCCGATTTCGATCTCCGCGGTGGCGTACATTTCGGGCTTCAGGCGTCCGCCGCGATTCGGCAGATCGATGCGCACCTTCACCGTGCGCGTGGCGGGGTCGAAGGCTTCGCCGAGCCTGCCGATGCGTCCGGCGAACGCCTCCTGGCCGTACGACTGCACATAAATGCGCGCCGCCATGCCGGGGCGCAGTTTCGAAAGATGCTCCTCGTTGACTTCGGCGATGGCCCACAGCGAACTGAGGTTGCTGATCACGAACAGATCGTTGGCCGGAGTCACGACGGTGCCCGGCGTGACGGCGCGCGACAGCACGATGCCCGCGGCGGGAGCGGTAACCGGGATGAACTCTGCTTCGTCGTCGTGGTCATGCGGCATTTCGCCAGGATGCGGCGGCGCTTCGGGTGAGATGCCCAGGAATTCGACCAGGTGTCCCTTGGCGCGCTCCACTTCCACGTTGGCGCTGGCGACCATGGTCTGAACATTCTTCAGTTCGGTCTCGGCATGTTCCGCCTGCTCGAGCGACCCGGCCTTGAGGTCGTAGAGACGCTGCGCACGATCGCGGACGCGGGTGGCGTAGCCTTCTTCACTGCGCGCGCGAGCCAGTTCCATCTGCGCCTTTTGATAGGCGGCGCGCGATTCGTGAATATCGTGGCTGTGCAGGCGCGCCAGCACGGCGCCGCGCGCTACGTGGTCGCCGGGATTGGCCAGGACGGAGACGATGCGGCCATCGGTGATCGCGCCGACCCGCCAGGTTTGGTTTTCGTCGGTGGTGAGGCGCGCGGTGGCGCGCACGGTCTGAGGCAGGGAGCGCACGGGCGCTGCCTCCACCGTAATTCCGGCCGACTGTTGGACCGCCGGCTCCATCACCACCACGGCGGGCTCCTTTGGCGGCTCCGCCGCGGCTGCCGGAGAAGACGGCGCCGGCGGGTCTTTCTTGCCGCATCCTGCGGCCATCAGGGCCAGAACGAAAGCGGCCACTACCACCAGATCGCGTCTCACGGATTCACCCCCAGGGCCGCTTCCAGCGCGACCACACTCTGCCGGTACCCGGTGAGCGTACGGTAGTAGAGCACTTGTAGTTCGATTCGTACGCGCTCCGCATCCAGCAGGCGCAGCAGGTCCGTGCCGCCTTCGCGGTAGGCGGCTTGCGCGATGTTGGAAGATTCCGCCGCCTTGCCGCGCAGGCCGGACCCTCCCTCCGCGCCGAACAGGCGCGTCAACTCGTCGGCCTGCGAGCGAACTTCGGCTTCGGCCGTGCGGATCTCGGAGGCGATCGCCAATTCCATGGCGTGCAGATCGCTTTCCGCGGCACGTACTTCCGCCTCCGCGGCGGTAATCGCGCCTTGATTGCGGTTGGAGAAAGGCAGCGCCACTTGTACGCCGCCCATCACCGTGCTGAATCCGGTGGTTCGCTTGTAGCCGGCCATCAGATCGAGATCGGGCCTGGCGTTGGCTTTCTGCAGCGCCACGTTGGCGCGCGCCTGTTCCACCGCGCGGCGTGCCAGGGCAATTTCGGGACGGCGGGCAGTGGCGGCCGCGAGATCGGCGCCCGCCGGAGGCGCTTCCACCTGGCCGGGCAATTCCGACAGGGTGACGGCGGGCGTGTCGCTCAAGCCCATTTCCCGGAATAGTTGCAGGCGCGCGCGCTCCACGTCGAGGGCGGCGCTGTGCACGGAAACGTTCAACCGCTGCTGTTCCAATTGCACCTTGATAAGGTCCGCTTCCGCCAAGGCTCCCTCGCGCACGCGCTTCTCGTGGTACTCCACGATCTGCTGGAAGTTGAGGGCGCTATCGGTGAGCAGGCGGTGCAACTTTTCCGCGCCGGCGGCATTCCAATAGGCTTGCCGGACGCGCAGGGCTATCTGGCGCGCCAGCACCTGCCGCTCTTCTTCACTGCGCCGCACGCCGGCGGCGGCGAAATCGACGCGCCGCTCGCGCTTGCCGCCGGTTTCCAGCGGCTTGGTCAGGTAGGCGAAGGTGTCGACATCGGTATTCGCACTGAAGGAGGGGGTGCCGTAGAAACGCCAGTTCTCGGTTTGCAGGGTGAGGCGGACATTGGGTTTCAGGCCGGCTTGCGTCAGTAATCCGCTGCTGGCGCCGGTGCGAGCGGCAGCGGCGTTCAGGACGGGGTGGGAGCGGAGCGCTGTCTCGACGGCCTCCTGTATGGAGAGCGGCGATTGCGCGGCTGCGCAGCTCGCCAGGAGAAGAGGAACGGCCCATGTGAGTTTCACGCTTCCATGGAGGATACGGGACGTCAGTTAAACGGAGGATAAATGTGGTGGACAGGCGGAGGAGCGTTTGTCACCCACCATTTGCAGCAACCCAGTCCAATATGGTATGGTTTGGCTGAGTGGAATTCCAGCCAAAGCTCGACCCAACCGCGGAAGTGCCGCTTTATCGCCAGTTAGCTAGTCAAATTGCGACGCAAATCCGCATGGGGCAGATCGCACGCGGCGAACGCCTGCCCGCCACTCGGGAATTGGCTGGTCTGCTTGGACTGAACCGGACCACGGTATCTGCCGCTTACGAAATTCTGGAAACCGAGGGTCTGATTTCCGGCCAGGTGGGCCGGGGCAGCTTCGTCACCGCCGGACCCGAACCCGCCGGACGGGTCGATTGGAACCAGCTTCTGGATCGCGCCGAGGCCCCGATCTCGCGCGGCGGCGGTTGGAGTAAGGACGTCATCAGCTTCGCGGTGTCTCGCCCTTCGCGCGACTTGTTTCCTCTGGACGCGTTTAGGGAATCGTGCGCGGCAGTGCTGGCGCGGCAGGATCTAGCCGACATCCTGCAACTCGGTTCGCCGAGCGGGTACGAACCGCTGCGCCGCTACCTGATGGACGAAGCACGGCGCCAGCAACTTGCCGGGCCGGGCGATGACCTGTTGATCACCAACGGCTGCCAGCAGGCGCTCGACCTGTTGGGACGCGTGCTGCTGCGTCCCGGGGACACGGTGGCGGTGGAAGACCCGCTGTACACCGGGCTGAAGAATCTGCTGACCGGTCTGGGCGCGCAGCTTTGCGGTATCCCAACCGGCGCCGAGGGCATGGACCCCGCCTACCTGGATCGGGTGCTGGAGCGCGAGCGACCGCGCTTCCTGGTGGTGACTTCGAATTTCCAGAATCCTACCGGCGGAAGCCTGACGATGGCGGCGCGCAGAGCGCTGCTGGAAGCGGCGCGCCGGATGAGCGTCCCGGTGGTGGAGAACGACGCTTACGGCGAACTTCGTTATAGCGGCGAGCCGCTGCCGGCGCTCAAGCAGCTCGATGACGGCGGCGGCACGGTGCTGTTGCGCAGCTTTTCGAAAGTGAGTTTCCCGGGGCTGCGGGTGGGATGGGCGCTGGGTCCCAAGGTGCTGATCGACCGCTTGCGGCACGCCAAGGAAATTTCCGATCTGCATACGGACCATCTGTCGCAGGCGGTGCTGCTGGAATTCGCGGAATCGGGGCGGCTGGAGGCGCATCGCGCGCGAATGCGTCAGGCGGGCAGCGAGCGGCTGGCGGCGACGCTGGAGGCGTGCGCGGCGTACCTGCCTGCGGGGACGCGGTGGACGCGTCCCGAAGGTGGGATGAATTTATGGGTTCGTTTGCCCGAGCCGCTGGATTCTGGCGAGCTCTTGGCGCGCGCCCAGAAGGACGGCGTCGCCTACATGCCCGGCCATTATTTCGCGGTATCGCGGACGGAGCCGGGCGCTTTGCGGTTGAGTTTTGCGGGCCTCGCGCCGGACCAGATTCGCGCGGGGATCGCGATTCTGGGCCGAACCATACGGTCTGAAATGGAGAACCGGGTAGCCAACTACGAGCCATCGCCAGCCATGGTCTGAACCGGATGGCGGACAGAATAAGGAGAGCAGAGATGTTTCAGTTTTCGAGCGAACAGTTTCGAGTGAAAGTGGGCCTGGCGGAGATGTTGAAGGGCGGCGTCATCATGGACGTCACCAATGCCGAGCAGGCCAGGATTGCGGAAGACGCCGGCGCCAGCGCCGTCATGGCCCTGGAGCGCGTGCCTTCGGACATTCGCAAAGAGGGCGGCGTGGCCCGCATGGCCAACATTCAGATCATGGAAGAGATCATGAGGACCGTCACCATTCCAGTGATGGCGAAGGCGCGGATCGGCCACTTCATGGAGGCTCGCATTCTGGAAGCGATGGGCGCCGATTTCATCGATGAGAGCGAAGTGCTCACGCCGGCGGACGAAGAGCACCATATCGATAAGAACGACTACAAGGTGCCGTTCGTGTGCGGGGCGCGCAACCTGGGCGAGGCGCTGCGCCGCATCTCCGAAGGCGCCGCCATGATTCGTACCAAGGGCGAGGCAGGCAGCGGCAATATCGTGGAAGCCGTGCGCCACATTCGCACCATCGTGAAGGAAATGAAGCAGCTCACGGTGTTGGGCAAGGACGAACTGGGGGTGGCCGCCAAGCACCATCAGGCGCCGCTGGAACTGATCGAGTGGGTGGCGCAACACGGCAGGCTGCCGGTGCCGAACTTCTCGGCCGGCGGAATTGCCACTCCGGCCGACGCCGCGCTGGTGATGCAGTTGGGCGCGGAGGCGGTGTTCGTGGGATCGGGGATCTTCAAATCCAGCGATCCGGCCGCGCGCGCGAATGCCATTGTGATGGCCGCCAAGAACTTCAACAATCCGGCGAAGCTGCTGGAAGCCAGCCGCGATCTCGGGGCCGCGATGCCCGGTCTGGAAATTTCGAAAATTCCCGAAGGCGAGCTGCTGCAGACGCGGGGCTGGTAATGAAGAAAGTCGGGGTGCTCTCCCTGCAAGGCGATTTCGCCGCTCACGGCGCCGCTCTCGAAAGGGCCGGGGCGCAGCCCGTGTATGTCCGCGAGCGGTCGCAATTTGACGAGATCGATGGCCTGGTCTTGCCTGGCGGGGAGAGCACCACGATGCTCAAACTTCTGCATTACGAAAATCTGGCGGACTGCCTGGTGGAGTTCGGCAAGCGCAAGCCGGTTTTCGGCACCTGTGCCGGCGCCATTCTGATGGCCCGCGAAGTCCGCAACCCGGCGCAGGAGAGCTTCAACATGATGAATATCGTGGTGGAGCGGAATGCCTACGGGCGGCAGGTCGATAGCCGCGTGGTGGAACTGGAGTCTCCCGAACTGGAAAAACGGACGTCGCCCGGTAAACTGGAAGCGGTGTTTATTCGGGCGCCGATCATTCGCGAAGTCACCAACGGAGCCCACGTGCTGGCCGAGTACGAGGGAGACCCGGTGCTGATTGAACAGGGCCCTCACCTGGTGGCGACTTTCCACCCCGAATTGACTAAGGATGATCGCGTCCACCGGCTGTTTCTGGAGCGGCTATGACGCCGGTGGGGAAAAAGCACGTCCTGTTCATCTGCATCGGCAACGCCTGCCGGAGCCAGATGGCGGAAGGCTTTGCCCGCACCTATGGCAGCGACGTGTTGATTCCCGCGAGCGTCGGACTGATGCCCGCCTATGCCGTGGCGCCGCAGACCATTCGCGCCATGGACGAAAAGAATATCGATCTCCGCGACCAGTTCCCCAAAGCTTTGCGCCACCTGGGGCGTGCCGATTTCGATTTGCTGGTCAATATGACTGGCTTCTTCCTGCCGCAGGAATTCAAGGGCAAGACGGTCGACTGGGAAATCCCTGACCCGGTCGAGATGGAATTCGCAGAACACTGCGAGGTTCGAGACATGATCGAAGCTCAGGTGATGAAGCTGATTCTAGAGCTGCGTACTCCCCCGCCGACACATTTCCGGGGCCAGGGCTCCGGCCGGCTAGCCCCGTAAGTGGCCTAACTCTTCCGAGTCAGACGTATATAGGTAATTAGTTTTATTCTTGACAAGCCTTACATTTTCGATCTGACGGTGTATGCCGATACCGGCGACATGCAGCCTCTGATCCGCGCCAGCCTGCGATACAAGCTGACGCAATAGGCATCAACGCTGGTCGTGGCAGTAGTTGCAGCGGTTGCTGATCATGCGGACGCGGTGACAGTTCATGCAGCCGCCCATCGAAATATCGCCCTCGCGGTAGAGGGCCTCGCGCTCGGCAACTTTGCCGTGACAGTCTTCGCATTTGGCGCCGCCCTCGCCGTGGTAGCGATGGTTGAATGCCACGTAGTGCGGAATCGCGTAGACTCTGGCCCAATGGATCTGACGATTCTCTTTGGCCGCTTCCGCGAGCTTTTGAATGGCAGGGCTTTCCGTTTTGATCGCGGAGTGACACTGCATGCAGACCGTGGGCCTGACTACTTCCATCGCCTCGCCGGGATCGGGATTCGGATGACACATCTTGCAGGCTAGCTTGAGGTCGCCCGCATGCGCCTTATGGCTGAATGGAAGCGGTTGTTCGGGCGGCGCGGGCGGCGGCGCGGTGGTTTGCGCGAGCAACATCAGTCCGCCCATCAAGGCGCCGAAACCGGCAAGGTAACGCCCCGAAATCCTGACTCGGCGCAGCATACGTTCGACCTGATTCCATTGGATAAGCACGCTGGTCTTCGGATTATCTCTCATTCGACCGGGCGGCCAGAAATCGGGTGGCGAAACAGTAGCGGAATGGATTACGCTTAATCCGGGTCCGGACCCTAACGATGCCCTTGGGAGCATGAGTCTATGAAGAATCGCCTGTTTTCGACACTCGGCGCGTTTCTGTTGCTCGGCGGCGCTGCCTCCGCTCAGATCGCGGATCAATACGCGCCTCCACGTTCCAACTGCTGCCTGGTGAATTCCGCCAAGAACCTTGCCGACCAGTTGCAGGATTGGAATCAGTTGGGCCGCTACTATGCGGACAACGAGAAGCTCAAAGCGCAGCCTGCGGAACCAGGCAGAGTCGTCTTCATGGGTGATTCCATCACCGATGGCTGGAGACTAGCAAATTACTTCCCCGGCAAGCCGTACGTCAATCGCGGCATCAGCGGGCAGGTGACGGCGCAGATGCTGGTGCGCATGATGCCGGACGTGATCGCCTTGAAGCCTGCGGCGCTTTTGATCTATGCCGGCACCAACGATATCGCCGCCAATAACGGACCGCAGACACTCCAGATGATAGAGGACAATTTGCAGGCCATGACCGAATTGGCGCAGGCGCACGGAATCAAGGTCATCCTGTGCTCTGTGACTCCAATCAGCGATTATGCGCGCAAGCAGACGGTGCAGCGTCCTCCCGCGGATATTCTTCGTTTGAATGCGTGGTTGAAAGATTATGCAGGCAGGGTCAACGCGGTATACGCAGACTACTTTTCCGCGTTGGTGGATGAGGCAGGCATGATGAAGAACGGGTTCTCGGGCGATGGACTCCACCCCAATGATAAAGGCTACGTTCTGATGGTGCCGGTGGCCGAGGCAGCAATCGCCAAGGCGCTCCAGAAATAAGTGCGAGAACCACACAGGCCGGAGCGGGTCCGGCCTGTGTGGCTGCCTTCTCTACGGTACCGTGACGGGTTCCAACTTCCCTGTCGCCACTACCTTATTGGCGGCGTCGCGATACAGCACCTGGTAATACAGAATCCTCTGCGAAATGGCGGGTACGGCGATGGTGCAGCCATTCGTACAGGGCATACCGGTGATTCCCGAAAGTGCTGCCCCCGTGCCCTCCGAAGGGTACAGGAACGGCACCGCGGGAATCGTGGCCGCGGTAGCCACACATGCCTCGTGCCGGCTGGTGCAGTAGTATTGATCGGCCGGACCGTTTTCCGCATAGCCGAACTGAACCACCGCATTGTTCACCCCCACCCCGGATGGCGGATTCAGCTTCATCGGGATCGGCTGGAACGTACTGCGAACCACCGAGTCTATAGGCGGATACGGCGGTAATTTGCCCAGCAGAATGTCTGTCCATGCCCCGCTGGCATTCATCGCGCGGAACATGACCCAGGATGCATCGCCCAGTGCCTTGCCATGCCAGTATGGGTCGACCACTTTGTACCTGCTGAGCCCCTTCGTCAAGCTTCGTCCGAGTGCCCCGGTGAAGTCGTTTTTCTTGAATCCCACCTGAACAATCGAATTCAGGTACGCGCTCATGTTGCCGATGCAAATGTCGACCGGGATGTCGTTGTTCTGCCCGTACCACATGCAGCCATAGGATCCGCCGTTGCGCTTCACCTGGTTGGGGCAATTCACATAGATGTCGCCAGGCAGGGATGCCGACCGGCATTCGCCCCCTTTGCGCGCCGCGCAGTATTTGTAGGAATCGGCAGCCGCATCGCTCAGAACATCTCCGGTCGCGGCGCTGCTGGCATCCAGCAGCGGCTGCAATCCGCAGTAAGCCCACGTAGGCTGAAGCTTGCGGTTCATGGTACCGAAATACCCCGAGGAGCTTACTCGATTGTCGCCGCCGGCCGCCGCCCATGCACCCGCCGTGGCGCCCCAACTCCAGATCGGCGAGGATCCCCCCGGAAAGCCGCTGCCCACCGTCGCCGGGCAAGTGTCGGTAGAGATCGAAAGACCGCTGGTATACGTGACACCGAGTCCCCCTGAGCTGACGCGCGACACGTAAACAGTTCCGCTGCCGCTCAGCAGCGTGATCGTGCAGGATTGAGTGATGTTGTCTACCAGGGTCGTGTCGCTCCAGATGGTGCAGGGACTTCCGGCAGAGCAGTTCCCGGCCGCGGTCAGGGCCGTCGCGGATTTCTTCACGACATAGATGTTGTCCCCGACCTTGCGAAGATTATCTCCGTCCGTGGTGGTGGAAGTTACTTTGTACAACTGCCCCGACACCGCCACCGCCGAATCGCTGATATCCATCAGCGGCTGTAACGGCCGGCCGTCCAGCAACCATTCCTTTTCGCGAGCCGGAGCGTTGTCCTGCAGCCAACTGGGGTGGTCCTGCGCCCGTTCGATGAAGCTGGCGGTTCCGGAAGCGCCGGAAAACGTCGGAGCGAGCGACACATACCGGTTCGGCGGATCACCCATCGGGCCGGCGCCGGAGCGGACCGCATAGCAGGCGCCGGACTGGCAATTGCTGTCATACCACGGCATGCCGCCGAGCGTGACATCCGGTCGCGGAGTCGGGTGATCGTAATCCCACGCCACCCGTATGGTCGTGCCGTCAGCATTGACCCCATGGGGGTCGCGCGCGGTATCCCAGGTCCAGGACCAGTTCGAAATGCCATGGTAGAAATCTCGCGCCATGCAATGAGCGGTCAACGTCAGGCTAGAGTGGGCGGTGGGCGTACTCAACCCATATCCGCGTTGCAGCGTCCACTGATTTCCGGTCTTGGCAACCAGCACGACGACTTCGTCGTCAACTTGAAAGACATCCCCGACCTTGGCGTCCTGAAGGTAGACCCACGCCGGATTCTTGGGGCACGCGTTGGCCCCGGTCGCCTCGTTTGCAGCGGGATAAGGATCGCACGGTTCACCATCGACTGTGACTACCGTACACCCGAAGCTTCCTGCCGGGCAGGCGCCGCTGCCGGCTGCAATCGATGGCGTCGCGGACAGCGGGCCCGAGGTAATTGTCGAAACGTAAGGACCATCATCCAGCGCAGGTGGATTATTGGGTGAAAAGAACTTGCCCGCGACCCACACGACATCGGTGTCTCCCGAGACGAATCTCGTGTGTGTGCTGCACCACCGGGCGGGCGCCACCGCCCACGAAGAGGACGCGGCCACCACACAACCGGCTATGCCGCCTCCCACGCAGCCGGGGCCGGAACCGGTCTTATCGGGATCGAACATCGCCGTCCAACCCAACGTGTCCTGCACGCTGCGTCCACAACCCAGCACCAGCTTGCGTCCCTGCTGTCCGACGATGCCGCACCAGTATTTATTCTTGTCGAAAGCCGGAGTATCCGCGGCCGTGAATTCCGCCACCAGGGTCGCCAGATCGCGGCCGAGCGTGCCTGGCGTAATGTTGGAGCACGAAATGGAATTGCTGCCTGTCTGATTCGTGGTAGTCAGGCTGCAGCGTATGAGGACGGCCTTGCTTGGCGTCTCATGGTCTGTGGTGGTGCAGTAGAAGGTCTCAGGCTGATCGGGAGATGTCCCTCGCAGCGTACCTCCGCCATCGCAGAGGCCCCCATCGAAGCCGTCCGGTCCGCTCGCGCCGCTCTTGCCGAACAATCCCAGGTAAGTGGCATCTCCCGTCTTATGATCCACCCAATACAGCAGCGGCCAGCCGCTCGGAATTACACAGTGATAACCCAGGCCGCCGGTGGCCGTATTTCTGGTCAGCGTGTTGCCGCACAGCCTCGCCGAACCGCTCGAGGTGAAATCCATGTACTGTGAAGTGCCGGTGGCATATTTCGCAAATTGCAGGTTGATCTGATCGGTGCTGGCCGTCTTCTTGCGCAACAGGAAGCCAAAGTTCGATGCCCAATAAGGCACATTGGAGAGAGGCGCCGCGAGTGGCGTGGAGCAGGACGTCAGGTCAATCGTCAACTGAGTCAATCCGCTGACCGATGTAATCCGGCACTCCGAATCCGCAATCACAATCTTGCTCCCGGCAACCCAGTTCGGGCTGAAGTACGTATTCGGCCAGCCTCCCGGCTCCCACGTGACTACTCCCGCGGCATCGACATCGGCGTACCCGGAGTGTCGTGAGATCTCACCGCGATGAAGCACGCTGTTTCCTGCCGGTGTCCACGAATCGAGCAGCGGCACCGTGGTGCCCAGCATCGCATAGACATCGGATTGCGACGTATCTAGCGCGACCTCCTGATACTTCGCCGTCCCGTCGGTCGGCCAGCACGTCACGCCGTTGACGGTGATACACGCTTGAATTTTGGCATTGTCTCCGGCGCACGGACCGTTGCACCAGCCCTTTACGGACAGACTGATGTATTCCAGGGGCAAGGTCGGATCCCACAGATTGGGGCCGGCGGTCCAGAAGGTCTGGTCGCCAATGAAGAGAGGGCTCGATTGCGTGCCCGAATACGATGCCGCCGTGCTGTCATCGGCGGTCACGGGATCTGCCGTTACGGTCAGCATTGTGTCTGTCACGTTTGTACTCGCCGGCAAAGATCCCCGGTCCATGACGAAGGTCGTGGTGGTGGGAACGCTGGTCACCTGGTGCGCTCCGTTGCCGGCTGCCAGGCTGCCGGTCAAACCACCGATCATGACCACGCCGCCGTTCTTGAGCTGATGGGCCGCGGACGTAGTCACCGTCGCGCTGTTGTAAGGGCCCGCGACCACCGATATCAGCTTGGAATTGGCGAACGACCATACCACCTTGGGCACGCTCCAGGTTCCGCTGGGATTCGCAAAGGTGGTGAAGGAATGCTCGCCGCCGCCCGGCAGATAAGTGATCGGCTGGTCTTGCGGCATCGCCAGGCGCTTCAACAGCATTCCCGTCTGGGGGTCGATTACTGTTTCGGCACGGGCCGCCGGGTCCTGATTGTTCCAGTTCTTGAACTCCGGCCAGGCATAAGAGCCGGAAGGAGCGAAGTACGGCCTGCTGCTCACATCCGGGTCGGGGGGCAGCGCCTCGTTATAGGTGTTTCCCAGTGCCATGTTGGCCGTGAGGAAACTGCCCGTGGCCTGACTGCCGCCGCAGGTGATCCGGAAGAACTGGTTCGTAAAGGCCTGCAGCGCGCGCGAGTACCAATGCCCGTCTAGGCCCCGCTCGGCGCGGCGCTTGCCGGCCACGAAGACCCGCCGTAGCCCGGACGACGGCGATTCCGGCCGATTGTCCAGATTGGCGCCGGCAAACAACGCCGGGTCGACGTCATACGCCAAAGGCCGGTATGTTTGAGATTCGCTCACCTCGACCGCGCAGGCATTCATGTCGGGTGCAGTGTATGCGATGATCGCCTGCGTCGAGGTCACACCTTGCACCTGTACGTTACCGATGGCGCCGAAGGCGATCGGCGCCATCGCAAGAATTAGTAGTGGAAGTTTCATTTTGTAGTCCTGTCAACGCTCGCTGCTCCGTCAATCGGCCGTGTACGTGATCGTGATCGTGTACCAGGTCTGCACCCCGTCCGCCGTCGCGGAAGACACATAGATCGCGTCGCCCGCATTCACCGCCAGGGGAACGCCGCCCGCCAGCGAAACCGTGCCGCTCGATGCCAGTCCATTTCCGCACGTGCCGCTCACCGCGGCCACCGCGCAAACTTTGTTGGAGTTAGTGCTCGCACCCGGAGAGGCCAGCGCCGCGCTGAGTACGGCCGCGGTACCGCCTCCGTTCGGCCGCAAGCGAGTCAGTTGGATGGAACTGCTGCCGGTATAAACTTGCGTTCCGGTACCTGTGCCTCCCCAGACCCCGACTTCGACGAGGTGTGCCGCGAACGGAATCTCACAACGTCCGGTAATCTGTGCCGCACTCAGCGGCGTAGCGGATTGCGTGTCATTTTCGATCACGCAGGTGCGGCGATTACTGCCTGCCCATTTCACTCCGGTAGTGACACTGGAATCGGCGACCAGCGATTGCCCGTCGCCACCCGCTGGAAGCCTGCTCAGGCTGGCGCCTCCCGTGGAAGTCAATAGGTCGCCCTTGGCATACGTCGACATCCCGGTGCCGCCGTCGGAAATCTGCACCGCCGCCCCGTAATGCCCGGGACCATACAGTTCGATGGCAACCAGAGATCCCGCGGTGGATGACGCCAGGATTTTGCCCAGCACCTGAGTGGAGAGCGCCACGCCCGTGGTGTTCGCCTGACCGCTGTCCCTGCAGCGTCCGGCAGTGGTCGTGCCCACCACAGCGACATTGCCGGCCGTGGTCGAGTTGTCCGCCACGCAATTGACCACGCCGCCCGTCGCCACCTCCACCGTTTGAGCGGCGATTGCCGACGTGACGCACACGCCCAGAACGCCTACATCGCCCGCGCCCGGCAGAATCACGTTGCCCGTGGCATCGATCTTGCAGAGTAGATTTGCGGTGACCCCGCCCCCGCCCGCGAGCTTGGTCGTGCTCAGGTAGCCGTTACCCAGCGAATGCTGAACCGCATCCTGAATCAGCGTCCCCGAGGCGTCCGCGAACGTCGCGAGCCGGTTGACGCCGATCGTGCCGCTGGGGTTGACGCTGCCCGTACCGGTTCCGCTCGTCCCCGCCGGGCCTTGAGGTCCCTGAGGGCCTTGCGGTCCCATGGGACCCACCCCCCCGTTGATCACGACGTAGTAATTCGATTGCGGAACGGCGAAGGTGATGGTTACATCCTGATTCGCCGGGTTCACGCTCCAGCCCGCCGAGATCGCTTCGCGCGGCATGGCATTGTCGTACACCGCCACCACCAGTGCCGTGGTTGCGAAGCCATGCACGCTGCCGGGAATCGTCCTTGTCAGGTCAGGCCCCGCCAGCAATGACGAAATGTACGCGGTGTTGGCCGCGCCGCCGCTCCCCGAGCCGCATCCGCCAACGCATTCATATGCCGCGGCGCCGGCCCGGCACAATTCACGCACCGACCCGCCCCCCGTGGAGCAAGTGCCGGCGTTGACCGCGTCCGTGACCATGAACACTTTGCCCTGGTTGGCGGCTGCCGGGGGCAGGCCGGCCACGGTGGATTCCGGTGGACGCCACTGGCCGCCTGCGAAGTTGTTGTAACCGGTCCACGTATTCGCACCCCCCAGCGCGCCCAGCGAACTGGTGTCAGCCGACCCGCCCGTCATTTGCGTCCACACGCCGGGCGCACCGGTGGCGGTGCAGAAGAACAGGTTCTGTCCGGCCCCCGCGTCGGTCGCGAAGTAGAGTTGCCCCAGCGTGCAGGCGCTCGGCCGCCCCGCCGTGGTTCCGGCCTTCACTGGCGCAGTGCTCGCGGCGCCGCTGAAATCGATCGCGGCGCCTCCGCCGGTCGCCCGCAGTTGCCCGCTGGTCAGCGTGTTCGTGCCCGTCCATGTGTTCGACCCGCTCAACAGGCCGGCCTCCGGCTTCTTCCAACTGTTGGCGGCGCCGCAATACCAGAGCTCCTGACTGGTGGTGTCGATGGCCAGCGCCGGAGGTGTGCAATTGCCCGATGGGGCGCTTGCGCCTGCCGTGATACTCGCCGAACTGCCGCTCATCTGGCTCCACACGCCGGGAGTGCCCGTGGTGGTGCAAAAGTAGAGATTCTGTCCCGCCGTCGCATCGGTGGCGAAATAGATGTGTCCCTGCGTGCAAGCCGTGGGGCGCGCCGCCAGCGTTCCCGCTTTGACGGGCGCCGTATTGGCCGCGCCCGTGAAATCCACCGCCGAAATGCTGCCGCTTGCTTTCAGTGTTCCCTTGTAATCGCGTCCGCCATTTACGGTGGTCTGCGCCCCGCACACGGCGGCGAACGTTACCAATAAAATCGCTCTCTTCATGATTAGAAACTCCTCACAACTGTCGCGCGGAAGGTGGCCGCCGCCGGGTCCACCGCCGTGCCGGATAAGTTACAAAGCCGCAGTGCCGCGGTATTCGCGGCGCTGATCCGCATGATGCCGGTCAGGCCCGGTTCCAACGCCGCGGGCCACCCCGGAGCAACCGAATCCCCCGGCATCGCGCCGGGCAGACCGAGCGTCAACTCGGCGCAGGCGCCAGCCCCGATATTGCCGAAGTCCACCAGCCCCGTGGACGTCAGGTAGGTGGGCACCGAAGCGGAGTCTACCGACACAATCGTTTGCGAACCCGTGTCCAGGGCGACGATCCCTGTGCCGCTTCCCAAACTGCGCGTGCTGAGGAATGCGCGCTTGTCGCTGCCGCCGCTCGTGTCCCACTGGCCGTTCGTCGCGGTCCATGTGTAGAGCGGGATGGAGCCCGCCGGGAAGGCCGTCACCCCGGGCAGAGCGCCGCAAACTCCGCTGCAACTCGCCGTCAGGTTGTGGCCCGCAATCAATGTGCCTGCCGGATCCAGATAGAGAAAAAGAGTGCCGCTGCCCGCGCTCAGAGTGACGGTGCTGCCGCTGGTGACCGAATAAACGGTATTTCCCAGGCGTGCGTTGCAGGGCGTGGCGTTCGAGCAGTTCAGCCCGGCGGTCAGCACCGTCGGACTCGTCAGCACCAGGCCCAGATCGCCTAACTGCGACGCCATGCCCGCGCCGCCGCCCGACGCCGTAACGCCGCCCGTGCCAGAGAGCATACACGTTCCGGTCTGCGGGCTCGCAAAATAGATGCTCACATTGAAGGAAACCGGCGTGACTACGACTTTGTCCGGCTCCACTCTCGCCGAGGGACTGCTGCTGTCGTAGCACTCCACATTCACATTGGCCGTGCCCAGGCGATGCGTCGTGCCGTTGATGGTCACCAGCGTCTGCGAAGTAAAGCTCGCCACGTAGTTGCTTACCGTGACCAGAGTGTTCCACTGGCCTCCGTCGTAGACCTTCAACTTGTTGGCATCGTCGACATCAAGGGAAATGTCGCCGGTCGCGGGATTCGTCGGCAAGCTCCCCGGTGTCACATTCAGGCCGCTGGTCGATAGGCTCGCCACAAAGGTCTGCTTCGCCCCAGCCGCGTAGGTATTACTCGCCGTCTTATCCACGCCGCTGACTCCGCCGCCCGACGATACGGTTTGCGGCGACCATTGCGCGCCATCCCACGCCAGCACTTGGCCATAGGCCGGCGCCATCGCGGCCATCGGCCGGTTCTGCAGTTTGCCCACCGTGTTACTGGCGAGGCTCCCCGTCACATCTCCCGCTGCCGCCGGCAACTGCGCACTCGACGCCGTGCCACTGAGTTGCGCAAAGGAATAGTCCCCGCTCTGCGCGGTGACCGCGCCCGTGCGCCCGTAGATGCTGAGCACCGCACCGGTAGGCGCTTGCGGAACCCATTGCGAGCCATTCCACGTCAGCACGTTGCCGGAAGCCGGCGCGCTGCTGGACACCGTGCGGCCCTGCAGTTTCGCCACCGTTGGGGTGGCCAGGGCGCCGCTGAGATCACCACCCGCCGAGGGCAGTTGCGCGGTAGCGATCACACCAGAGAGCTGCGCGAAAGAGTAGTCGCCCACCTGCGCCGTGACCGCGCCGGTCCGGCCGAAAATGCTGGCCAGGCCGCCAGCGGAAGCTTGTGGCGCCCACTGCGCGCCGTCCCACACCAGCACCTGACCGGTGAGGGGAGTGGCGGAAGAAACCGGACGGCTTTGCAGGCGCGTCACCGTAGTGCCGGTGATCGTGCCGCCAACATCGCCAGCCAGGCTTGGCAACTGCCATGTCCCGACCGTGCCGGCGATCTGCGAAAAGTTGTAATCGCCGCTCTGTCCTGTCACCGCGCCCGTCCTGCCGAATACGCTCAACACAGCGGCCAGGGTCGCCGGTTCCCACTGTTGGGCGATACCGTTCCATCGCATGAACTGCCCGTCCAGCGGGACCAGGCTGCCCAACTTTCGGCCGCCCAACCCCGTTACCGTCAGCGCGCCGGTCCGCCCGCTGACGTCTCCGCCAAACGCCTGCCAGGAGAGGCTGCTGCCGTCGGTGGTCAGTGCCTGATTGGCTTTGCCTGTCGGGTCCGGGACTTCAATGCCCTGCACCGTCCAAACGTTCATAGCGGTGCAAACGTGGAAGTTCTTTCCTGCCGCGGCGTCCGTCTTCAGGAACGTTTCGCCCACGGCGCACGTGACCGGCAACAACGTCCCGGTCTTGGATGGCCGAGTTCGAGCGGCCGTAGAGAAATCGATGTTCTTGCCTTGTGTGCGCAGGTCGATCTGCGTCTGTCCGTGCGCCGCGCCGATCATCGCCGCCGCCACGCAAACACACCTCAGCGCGGTTTGATTGAATTTCATGATTTTTTGATTGACTCGGCTGGCGGTCTCGCTAACCAGCCCCTCTACGCCGAATCTAACTCGCGACCCCTCGACTCCTTCACAAGGAAAAACGGCATCTCGCTGATTTCCTTGACGATAAAGTTTCAAATGTTCGCGCAATGAAACATGTCTGCCGATAATCGGACGAAATCGTCATGCCCCCGAACAGATCGCGCGCGTGCAGCCCACCAGGCACGCCTCTCCACAGCCAATTCGGCACGGGGCGCATGCTAAAGTAGGCAACAGGCCGTGTTCGCCCCACCTCATCTCTCATGTGCGGAATCGCCGGATTCGTAACCGTTCAGCCAACGGAGTCCTCCTCGATCGTCGAGCGCATGACGGACACCATCCGCCATCGCGGTCCGGACGATTCGGGGTTCTACAAAGACTCGTGGGCCTCGCTTGGATTTCGCCGCCTGGCCATCATCGATGTCTCGGGCGGGCACCAGCCCATGCCCAATGAAGACTCGTCGAAGTTCATCATTTTCAACGGCGAAATCTTCAATCACGCGAGCCTCCGCCCCGCCCTCGAACAGGCCGGACACCGCTACACCAACCGTTCCGACACCGAAACCATCCTCCACGCCTACGAGCAATACGGCGCGGATTGCGTCCTGAAACTGCGCGGCATGTTCGCCTTCGCCATCTGGGACAAGAACGCGCGCCAACTCTTCTGCGCGCGCGACCGCCTGGGCAAGAAGCCCTTCTACTACTATTGGGACGGCCGCACCTTCGTCTTCGCCAGCGAAATCAAAGCGCTGCTCCAACACCCCTCGATCTCCGCCCGGTTCGATGAAACCCTGCTGCCGGAATACCTGGCCTTCGGGTATGTGAGCGAAGAGCGCACCCTCTTCCGCGGCATTCACAAGCTGATGCCCGGCCATCACCTGACGCTCGACCTCCGCGCCCCTTCGCCCCAGCCGCGGATTCGCCAGTATTGGGACATTCCCGACCCGCAGCCCGAATCGCGCAGCGACGAATCGTGGATTCAGGAATGCCGCGAACGCCTCGAGCAGACCGTCTGCATGCGCCTCATGAGCGACGTTCCGCTCGGCATGTTCCTCTCCGGCGGAGTGGATTCCTCGGCCATCGCCGCGCTCATGAAGCGCAACTTCGATGGCCCCGTGAAAAGCTTTGCGGTCGGCTATCAGGAAGCGGAATTCAGCGAACTGGCCTACGCCCGCACCGTCTCTCAGGCCATCGGCACCGAGCACAGCGAAGTCATCGTCGGGATGGAAGATTTCTTCAACGCCCTACCCAGGCTGATCTGGCACGAGGACGAGCCGATCACCTGGCCCTCCAGCGTCTCCCTGTTCTTCGTTTCGCAACTCGCCCGCAAACACGTCACCGTCGTACTGACCGGGGAAGGCAGCGACGAGATGTTCGGCGGGTACGCGCGCTATCGCTTCTATTCCATGAATCAGCGCTGGCTGCGCCTGTACCGTATTTTGCCGGAACCCCTGCGCGCGCTGATTCGCAGCCAGGTCGCCACCACGCCGCTGCTGAACTCATCGCTGCGCCGCAAACTGCAGCACACCTTTGTCGGCCGCGGCGAAGATCTGGAATCGCTCTACCTGGATAACTTTTACTCGGCCTTCTCTCTCAACCAGCAGCGCGCCCTGTTTCACAACCTTCCGGCGTCGTCGCCCTACGCCGGATACCGCCGCTACTGGGATTCCAAACCAGGTATGGCGGATCTCGACCGGCTGCTGTTCACAGACCAGAAGACCTATCTGATTGAACTGCTCATGAAGCAGGACCAGATGAGCATGGCCACCAGCATCGAAAGCCGCGTGCCGTTCCTCGATCACGAATTCGTGGAGTTCTCGACGCGAGTGCCGCACCACATGAAACTGCGCAACGGCGAAGGCAAGTACATCGTCAAGAAGGCCATCGAAGGCCTGGTCCCGCACGACATCATTTACCGCAAGAAAATGGGCTTCCCCACTCCCCTGCGCCAATGGCTGCGCGATCCGCGCGCCGGCCGGCTGTTCGACATCATGCGCGCCAAAGACGGCCTTCTGGCTTCCTATATCGATCCCGCCGCGCTGGATAACCTCCTGCAGCTTCAAGTCTCGGGGCGCGAAGACGCCACCGACCGCCTCTGGCGATTGCTGACTCTCCAGTTGTGGGGCGACATGTTCCTGACCGGCAAACGCGAAGAGCGCTGGGATGGAGTCATGGCCGCCGCGCATCCCGCGGTATGAAGACCCTCTGGGTCAACTCCAATTTCATGCATCCCACCACCAAGGGTGGGCAGATCCGCACTTTTGAGATGCTGCGCCATCTGCATCGCTGGCATGAGATTCATTACGTGGCGATCGAAAATCCCGCGCAGCCCGAAGGACCAGCGCGTGCGGACGAATATTCCTTCAAGTCGTATCCGTACCCATACCGCGTGCCCTCCAAGACCAGCCCGGCCTTCTACGGCGAGCTGGTGCACGGCCTGTTCTCCCCGATTCCCGTGGCGGTGGAGCGCTTCAATCCTCCCGGCATGCGCGACTTTCTGCGTGACCTGATCCGCCGGGAGCGTTTCGAATGTGCCGTGGTGGACCACCTCGCGCCCACCAGCTACTTCCCCGATCTCGCACACGCCATCTTCTTCCAGCACAATGTGGAAACGGTTATCTGGCGGCGCCATGTGGAGCACGCCTCCAATCCGCTGCGCCGCGCCTACTTCCAACTGCAGGCCGGCCGCATGTACCACTACGAGCGCCGCGTGAGCCGGGAATCCGGACACATTGTGGCCGTTTCGAAGAACGACGCCGACGAGATGCGCCGTCTCTTCGACGTGTCGCGTGTGACCGAGATTCCAACTGGCGTCAACATCGAGTACTTTCTTCCGCCCGCCGAGCCCCTGCCCATCGCCGGCGCCGATTTCGTCTTCGTCGGTTCGATGGACTGGCTGCCCAACGTCGATGGCGTGCTCTACTTCGTCCGCGAAGTGCTGCCCCTCATTCGCAGGTCGCGGCCGGAGGCAACCCTCGCGATTGTCGGCCGCACTCCGCCGCCCAAGATCAGCCAGCTCGCCGCGGAGGATTCCCGCATCACCGTGACCGGCACGGTGCCCGACATCCGGCCCTATCTCTGGAATTCATCGGTGGCGATTGTGCCGCTACGCATTGGCGGCGGCACGAGGCTGAAGATTTACGAGGCGATGGCGGCGAAAATTCCCGTGGTCTCCACCACCATCGGTGCCGAGGGCCTGACCGTCAATCCGCCCAGCGACATCCGTATCGCCGACCAGCCGGACGCTTTTGCGGCGCAGTGCCTGGAGCTTGCAGCCAGTCCGCAACAGCGCTCCGATGTGGCCCGGGCCGCGTGGCAAATGGTGAACCATCGCTTCTCCTGGGAGCACGTGGCCCGCTGTTTCGAAAAGGTGATGTTCGAAGGCCCGCGCATGAACGTCGGATAGCCGGCGTTCTAGTGAATCACTTCTTCAATCAGCTCGTGGCAGAACGCGAGCGTCGCCGGATGCAGCATCGAAACCACCGACACTGCCGCCAGCGCGAAAGAAGCACCCCAGACCAGTGGGCCACGCTGCGATGCCGGAACCGGGGGCGCCGGATGCAGCAGGCGATCCACCCGAGCCGTAACCTCTCCGCACTCATTCAAAAAAGAAGCGCCCATTGGGATCGCCTTACTGCCGCCCATGCGGGCCATTCGCACCAGCGCCGCCGCCAGGCAAAGCGAGCGTTGATTGTCCCCACCCACCGCTTCGTCGTCCGCCGCCCATTCAATGAACCGCCCCCAGCCGCGTTCGATCTCCTGGTATCCGCGTATTCCGGGCAGCAGACCAGGAGTCAGCAGGAGCAGCAAACGCTTCAGGTTGTCCCGCGAACGGAAATGGGCCTCTTCATGCCGCAGGGCAGCGTCCAATTGCGCCGGGGTCAGGGCTCTGACCACTGCGTCTGACACCAGCACGCCAGAGCGAAATACGCCGATCAGGGCAAATAAGGGCGCCTGGGTATCGAGAATCCATACCGGCAGGTGAGAGCCAGCCAGTTGCGTCCGGCGGCCCAGACCGATGCAACTGCTCTTGTGCTGCGAAGCCCGCAGTAGACCGCGCGCTCCCCGCACCGCCGCCCCGGCCCACAGACATGCGCCCAGTACCGCCGCACTAATACACGCCGCGCCAATCTCTTCGCCCCCGAGTTCCGGCTCCAGCCACAGGTAGCTCGGCACACACAGTCCCACCACCACGAACAGTGCCAGCGCCGCCGGCAACATCCGCAGGGCAAGCAGCAACCCGGCCGCTGCTTTGGGACGCATTCCCCGCACGGCACGCACAATCGCCGGCCCGGCCAGGGTAATCAGCAGCCCAGCCGCGAACTGAATCACGAAGAACACCGCCAGACACAGGCAAACCAGGCGCGGCAGGTAGGCAGCCGTCATGGCTTTTGCCTCCGGTTGAGTTCCCGGCGCCGCGTCTTGATCTTGCGCTCCAACTCGTCCAGCAGCGCCTCGTCGTGCCGGCCCACCGCCTCTACCAGGCAGGAGAGCAGCAGCTCGCGCGAAGGCTCGGCCACGGCAAGAAAGCCGGCGACGAAATCGCCGGTGCGTTTGTGCTCCCACTCGGTCCGCGTCAGTGTGGGCGAATAGATGAATGCCCGTTCGGACTTGCGGCGCGCCAGCAGACCCTTCTTGTAGAGCCGGTCCAGCGTCGTCATCACCGTCGTGTATGCCAGCGGACGATCCAACTGGTCTACCACATCGCGCACATTCTTCTCGCCATGCGCCCACATGATTTCCATCACCCTGACTTCCAGCGGCCCGAGCGGCTGGGTATCGGCTGACCGATTCTTGAAAAGTCCTATCATTTGCGAACCTACTCTTTGTACGGTGTCGCCGCGGGTGCCACCATCAGTTTGTCGATCTCGCGAGCCAGCCCCGGACCGTCGAAGATGTCCTTCGTCAGGACGTTATTCTGCCACGAATTCCGAATCATCCCGTTGCCGTCGATCAGATAGACCGTCGGCAAATCTACCGACGGCGATCGCACATAGGACGCCGCCACCTGCCCCTGGTCGTACAACAGCGGATAGGACAGCTTGTGTCCGTTGGCGAACTGCATCATCGTCTGCGGAGTGTCCGGAGGATTGGCCACCGCCAGGATCGCCACGCGGTCCCCGTACTTCGCCTTCAGGTTGGCCAGCACTGTGCTAAAGGTGGCGCAATGCGGACAGTTGGTCTGCATGAACTCCACCAGCACCACCTTTCCGCGATAGTCCGCCAGGTCCTGCCACTGACCCTTGGTATCGATCAGGCAGAAGCCGGGAGCCCGCCGCAGCAACGGGCCCGCGGCGAACAACGTCACGGCAAGCAGCAATAACGAAAGTAATTTCTTCATGACAGCTCCAACATCCTCTTGAGAGATTCTTCATACGGCGCGCGAGCCACGCCGTTTTCGGTAATAATCGCGCTGACGTACCGCGAGGGCGTGACGTCAAACGCCGGGTTCCGCACCTCTATGCCTTCCGGCGCCATCCGCTTCCCGTACACGTGCGTCACTTCTTTGGCGTCACGCTCTTCGATCGGAATCTCGTCGCCCGATTGCAGCGTCAAATCGAGCGTCGATACCGGCGCCGCCACATAGAACGGCACTCCGTTCTCCTTCGCCAGCACCGCCACCGAATAGGTGCCGATCTTGTTGGCCACATCGCCATTCGCCGCGATCCGGTCGGCCCCTACCACTACGCACCCGATCCGCCCGGATTTCAGAAAATGCCCCGCCATGTTGTCCGTGATCAGTGTGGCCGGAATGCCGTCCTGCTGCAACTCCCAAACCGTGAGCCGCGCCCCCTGCAGGAACGGCCGCGTCTCGTCGGCGAAGACGTCGATCTGCTTTCCGCTCTCCCGCGCCGCGCGAATCACTCCCAGCGCCGTGCCGTACCCCGCCGTCGCCAGCGCACCCGCGTTGCAGTGCGTGAGCACCGTCTTTTGATCGGGCACCAGCGGGGCGCCGTGGCTGCCGATCGCACGGTTGATCGCGATATCCTCCTCGCGCACCAGTTTCGCTTCCTGGATCAACCGCTCGCGAATTTCTTCCAGGGGCTTCCCGCGCAAGCTGCCGTACAGGCGCTTCATCCGGTCGATCGCCCAGAAGAGATTGACCGCGGTCGGCCGCGTCTTACCCAGCGTGTCGCAGATGACCTCCACCTGCGCATCCAGATCCGCTCCGCCGGCTTGCTGTACGCCGATCGCGACACCCATGGCGGCAGCCACGCCGATGGCCGGGGCTCCGCGGATGATCATGTCGCGGATCGCCGTCGCGACCTCCTGGTAATTCCGGCAGGTGACGTATTCTACGTGCAGCGGCAGGCGCGTCTGGTCGATCATGACCACGCCCTGCGGCGTCCATTCGATAGTTTCTACCATGATATAAAGGCTTATTTCAGACTATCATTTGCACGCCTTGGAACCCAATCCGAGACGCGACGGCAACGGAGCGTTCCCCGTGACTCGAGCCCGCATACCCCGGGTGTTCCGCTGCGCTCCCCTCCGTCCAACCGAAGGCCCCCGCCAGCGTAGCGTCAGCGTGGCACTCCACCGCTCGCGATCAGGGCGATGAACTGGAATCCATTGAACGCCGCATGCAGCCCCGCCGCCGCCTTGGTCGAACCCGTCGACTGCCGCATCCAACCGAACGCCACCCCTGAAAGCGTAATCAGCAGGACGTGGCGCCACGAATTCCCGTATTCCTGGTAATGCAGCAGCCCGAACGGCAGGGCAGTCGCCAGTATGCCCGCAAGAGCGCCGAGACTGCGGACCAGCAAAGGTTGCAGAAAGCCTCGAAACAGCAGTTCCTCGCATACCGGCGCGATGATGCTGCCGAAAATCGCAATCAGTATCAGCGAAGTCGGGTTCTTGAGCAGTTTGGTCAACGGGTTGTCGATCTGAGGAATGTGGATCAGGGTGCCCAGCAGCCCCAATCCCAGGGCCAGCGCCACGCCGCATGCCACGATGGTATGAAACGACAACCCGGGCGTGACCCAGCCTAAGGATCGCCAGAACGGCCGGTTATACTGCACGCGGAACATCACAGCGAGTGCGCCGAACAGCACGCCGTAACCGGCAAATTGCTCCGCCAGCAACTCCCACGTGGCGACCGCCGGGTGTAGGTTCAGCAGCCACATGGCCAACTTCACCACGCTGAACCCGACGAGCATGCAGGGCACCGCCAGGCCGACAAAAATCCCTAGATCCATATAGCCCCAGAAAGGCTCGCGTTCCGGCGCCGCCGCCGGAAGGGCAGGCAGTTCCAGTTCCAGAGGGGGTTCGACCGGTTCCACGGGCGCCAACGGATCCCGCCCTTCGGCCCCCTCCATGGCAGGCTCGTCCATCACGAACTCTTCTCAATTAGCGCCGCGGCCAGCAACGGGATCATCAGTTCGTGGTGTCCGGTGATCGCATACCCTTTGCCGCCCGCCTCGGCGTGAGGCCGCTCGACCACATTGCAGCGTGGACGGTAGTGTTGCAGGAAATCGAAATTCGCAGTCGTAAACTCAGTCAGCGGATAGCCCAGATTGCGTACCGTGGATACCGCCTTCAGAAACACTTCCGGCAGCAGCACGGCGGATCCGACATTCAGATAAATTCCGCCCCCGTCCAAGTGCGTAACCAAACTGCAGAACAGCCGGAAATCGCGGTGTGTGGCGCTCCCGATCGCCGCTCCGTCCGCCGCCGGATGTGAATGCGGCGTGTCGGTGCCAATCGCCACGTGCACCGTCACCGGGATCCCGGCGCGGTACGCATTCAACAGCAGGCTCGCCTCGGGACACGAGTTCCGCGCCCCGCGATCTTCCAGCCAGCCCCCGAGCGCCTCGCCCATGCCCAGTGGAACGGCATCGCCCTTTACGATGGCCTCGTTCATTTCGCGCCCGGTTTCTTCCGCGCTGCCGAAACGGCCGCCCGGCAGTACGGCTTCCACGTCCTCACTGGTATGCCCGGCCAGCGCAATCTCGAAATCGTGGATCGCCGCCGCGCCATTCAAAACGAAACCGCTGGCGAAGCCCCGTCGCATCAGGTCGAGCAGCACCGGAGCCAGCCCGCACTTGATCACATGCCCGCCCAGTCCCCACAAGATGGCCCGCCCCTGCTGCCGCGCATGCCATACCGCTTCGATCACACCGCGAAAACTATCGGCCGCCAGCAAATGCGGCAGCGAATCGATCAGCCCGCCGATTCCCGATCCGGACGCATAAGGCGCCGCGAAATCCTCCAGCCGTACCTTCCCGCCGCGCTCCTGCAGTCCAATGGTCTTCAGCTTCGAAAGATCGATCGGCTGCTGCTCGTACCGGCTCATGTCAGCACCTTGCGCAAGGCCTCGGCCGTGTAGCTCTTCTTGTGTCGTGCTACCTGTTCGGGCGTCCCCGCAACCACGATGCGCCCGCCATACTCGCCGCCATCGGGCCCCATGTCAATGATCCAGTCCGCTGCCTTCATCACATCCAGATTATGCTCGATCACCACCACCGTGTTGCCCAGGTCCACCAGGCGCTGCAAAACATCCAGCAGTCTGCGCACGTCGTCGAAGTGCAGGCCGGTGGTCGGTTCGTCCAGCAGGTAGAAGGTCTTTCCGGTCTGCCGCTTACTCAGTTCCTTGGCCAGTTTGATGCGCTGCGCCTCTCCGCCGGAGAGCGTCGTCGCCGATTGCCCCAGGTGCAGATACCCCAATCCCACATCCACCAGCGTCTGCAGCTTCACCCGGATCTGCGGCAGATTCTCCATCAACGGCAGTGCATCTTCCACCGTGGATTCCAGCAGGTCCGCAATCGATTGGCCCTTGAATTTCACTTGCAGCGTCTCGCGATTGTAGCGCCGCCCGCGACACAAATCGCAAGTCACGTACACGTCCGGCAGGAAGTTCATCTCGATGCGCTTCAGCCCGTCCCCCTGGCACGCTTCGCACCTGCCGCCCTTGACGTTGAAACTGAACCGTCCAGGCTTGTAGCCGCGCTCGCGCGATTCCGGCAGCATCGCGTATAGATCCCGAATCGGCGTAAACAATCCCGTGTAGGTTGCCGGATTCGATCGCGGCGTGCGCCCGATCGCCGCCTGATCGATGCGAATCACCTTGTCCAAAAGCTCGATGCCTTCAATCGAGTCGTGCGCCCCCGGCTCTTCGAGCGACCCGTACACCTCTTTCGCCAGAGCGCGGTACAAAATCTCGTTGATCAGCGTGGACTTCCCACTGCCCGAAACACCCGTCACCACAGTCAGCACGCTGAGCGGAATTTCGGCATTCACTTCCTTCAGATTGTGTTGGCGCGCCCCGCGCACCGCCAGTTGCTTGCCATTGCCCTTGCGCCGCGTCGCCGGCACCGGAATACACTGCGCGCCCGAAAGATATTGCCCGGTCAACGAGGCAGGATTGCGCTCGATTTCCTCCGGCGTGCCGCTCGCCACCAACTCCCCGCCCAGGCGCCCCGCGCCCGGACCCAGGTCGATCACGTAATCCGCGCGTTGGATGGTCTCGGCATCGTGCTCCACCACCAGCACCGTATTGCCCATATCGCGCAAATGGGTCAGCGTTTCCAGCAGACGGTTATTGTCACGCGGATGAAGTCCGATGGAAGGCTCGTCCAACACGTACAACACGCCGCGTAGTTTAGAGCCGATCTGCGTTGCCAGGCGAATGCGCTGCGCCTCGCCTCCCGAAAGAGTCGCCGAAGAGCGGTCCAGGCTCAGATAATCCAGGCCCACCGCCGACAGGAATTCGAGCCGCCGCCGGACTTCGTCCACCACTCGCCCCGCAATCTGCGCCTCCCGAGCCGTCAGTTCCCAGTTGCGCACCGTCATCAGGGCGCGCGCAATCGGCAGTCCCGTGAATTCGCTGATCGCGAAATTCTTCACGCGCACCGCCAGGCTCGAGGGACGCAAACGCCTGCCCTGACACGCGGGACACCCCGCCGGCGACATGTATTCCGTCAGCCATTCCCGGTACCCTTCCGACGACGCTGCGAATGTCTCCTCGAGCACGCCCAAAACTCCGGGAACGCCGCCCGCGCCGTTCACCAGAACCTCGCGGGATTTCTTCGGCAACTCATCGAAGGGCTTCGAGACGTTGATGCGGTTCTTCTTCGCCAACTCCTCAATCTGCTGCTGCATCTGCCACGAACTGCCGCCCGGGCCCAATCCGCCGTCGAACAGGGGCTTGCTCCCGTCGACTATCACTTTGGCCGGGTCGAAGGTCCATTTGCTGCCCAGCCCGTGGCATTCTTCGCAGGCGCCATATGGGCTGTTAAACGAAAACGAACGAGGCTCCAGTTGCGGAATGCTGGTCCCGCACTCCGTGCACGCCAGCTTCTGCGAATAGAGGCGCTCCTCGCCGTTCACCACCACAATCAGCACCAGCCCGTTGGCCAGCTTCGTGGCGGTATCGATCGACGCTTCCAGCCGCTTCTCAATTCCAGGCTTCACCTGCAGCCGGTCTACCACCACTTCGATCGTGTGATTCTTCCGCTTATCCAGGCTGATTTCTTCGTCGAGCGAGCGCAATGCCCCGTCCACCCGCGCCCGCACGAAACCCTGCCGCGCTAATTTCTCCAGCTCTTTCTTGTACTCGCCTTTGCGCCCGCGCACAATCGGCGCCATCACCATCAGCCGGTCTTCCGCCTTCAGCCCCAGCACATGCTGCAAAATCTGTTCCGTGGTCTGCCGCGAGATCTCGTTGCCGCAAACCGGGCAGTGCGGCACACCAATCGACGAGTACAGCAGACGCAGGTAGTCGTAGATTTCCGTGATCGTGCCGACCGTCGAACGCGGACTCCGGCTGGTAGTCTTCTGCTCGATCGAGATCGCCGGACTCAGGCCATCCACCGAATCCACGTCCGGCCGCTCCATCTGATCCAGAAACTGCCGCGCATAGGTGGAGAGCGTTTCCACATAGCGCCGCTGGCCTTCGGCGTAAATCGTATCGAAAGCTAACGAGGATTTACCCGAGCCGCTCAGACCGGTGATCACGGTCAGGCTATTCCGCGGAATTTCAACGTCGATGTTCTTAAGATTGTGCTGGCGCGCGCCATGCACGGTGATGCGGTCCAGCATACTGTTAGTGGTGGTTGGGGTGACTCGTTCTATTGTCGCGCGGCTTGTGCCGCTTGCGCAATTCGGGTTATAACAGACAGTGAAATGAAGTGCGCGCAGTGCGGTGGAAGATTGAGACGGGTCCACCGGACTTTCTTAGAGCGATTCGGCTACATGGCGATCTACGAATGCCACAAGTGCGAATGCGAGGAGTTCGTCCCGCGCCGCTTCCGCTATCACCTTGGCCCCCATTGCCGCTGTCCGGTCTGCGGTACCTATCGTGTCGTTCGTCTCAAGCAGCCGGACAAAATCGATCGCAAACACGGCGGCTTTTTAAACCTGATTGAACGCATCGTTGGCAAAGGCCGCCTGTTTCACTGCCGCTGGTGCCGCCTGCAATTCTTCGATCGCCGCGAACTCAGCGTGGACTCCAAGGTCCAGCCGCAAACTGCCACGCCGGCGGCCGGCGTAATGCGCGAAACTGAGAAAGCTGCCGGCCCCGCAACCTAACGTGCATTTCCAAGTGGAACTCCCGGATGCAGGCCAACGCCTGGATCACTGGCTACACCTCCGCCTGCCCGAGACCAGCCGCTCCCGCATTCAGGACTGGATCAAGCGCGGCAACGTCCAGGTCAACGGCGCCCCCACGCGCGCTTCCTACACCTTGCGCGGCGGAGAAGCCATCGCAGTGCAGCCGGTGGAATCGCCGCCACTGCACGCCACTCCTGAAGCCATCCCCCTGGCCATTCTCTACGAAGATACCGACCTCGTGGCCATCGATAAGCCCGCGGGCATGGTCGTGCACGCTGGCGCCGGCGTGCACGAGGGAACTCTGGTGAATGCGCTGCTATACCGATTCCAACAACTGTCGGGCGTCGGCGGTACGCTGCGTCCCGGCATCGTCCACCGTCTGGACCGCTTCACCAGCGGTGTCATCCTCGTCGCCAAAAACGATGCCGCGCATCGCAATCTCTCCGCGCAGTTCGCCGGACGCCAGGTGAAGAAGACCTACCTGGCGCTGGTCCACGGAGAAGTGAAGCCCGAAAGCGGACGCATCGATCGTCCCATCACGCGCGATCCCGTCCACCGCGCACGTATGACCGCTCGTCTCGATACCGGCCGTGCGGCATGGAGCGAATACCAGACCCTGCGGCGCTATCCGGGCTTCACCCTTCTCGAAGTGCGCATCGGAACCGGGCGCACTCACCAGATTCGCGTGCACCTCGCCAGCCTGAAACACCCCGTCGTGGGCGACACCCTCTACGGCGCCGCAGCCCAGCCCGCACTCGGGCGCTACTTCCTGCACGCTCACCGCATCGAGTTCCACCAGCCCACCACCAGCCAGCCGCTGGCGATCGTCTCCCCCCTTGCCCCCGAGTTGCAGGCCTGGCTCGACTCCCTCTAAAGCCGGGTGCATCCTGTTCCCGTGAGACAGTACCGCCCGCGCCCACGGACGCACCGTTATGAAGACGCCGGCAAAGCCGCAATCACGCGGCGTTATAATTGATCCATATGAAAGTCAGGGCTCTCTTCGCGGCCTTTGCCGCCCTCGGCGCCGGCATCTGGGCTGCCGAGCAGAAACCCGCCGCCCCAGCGCCAACCCAGCTTCCCGTTCAGGCCGATGAGCCTACACGCATTCAGGTGGACGTAACCCGCGTCAGCCTGCTGTACACGGTCACCGATCGCAAGGGCCGCTTCGTCACCAATTTGACGAAAGACGATTTCGAGGTCTTTGAAGCCAAGAAACCCCAGTCGGTCCTGGAATTCAATGCCGAAAGCGATCTGCCGCTGCGCCTCGGCATCCTCATCGATACCAGCAACAGCATTCGCGACCGCTTCAAGTTCGAGCAGGACGCGGCCATCGAGTTCCTCAACAATACCCTGCATGCCAATCAGGATCGCGCCATGCTGGTGAAGTTCGATAGCAGCGCCGAACTGGTCAGCGATCTCATCACCGATACCGAGAAACTGGCCACCTCCATTCGCTCCCTTCGGCCCGGCGGCGGCACCGCCCTCTACGACGCCATCTACTTCGCCTGCCGCGACAAGCTCTCGCAAGACCAGCCCAAACACAAATTCCGCCGCGCCATCGTCATCGTCAGCGATGGCGACGATAACCAGAGCCACTACACCAGAGACCAGGCCCTCGAAATGTCCCAGAAAGCCGACGTCGTGCTCTACGGCATTTCCACCAATATCAGCAGGGTGGAAAGCGATGGTGACAAGGTCCTGAAATACTTCGCTTCGGAAACCGGCGGCAAAGCGTTTTTCCCCTTCAAGGTGGAAGACCTGGAACAGTCGTTTGAGAATATCGCCAACGAACTGCGCCACCAGTACAACATCGCCTACCGGCCGGAGCCCTTGAAGACGGATGGCCTGTTCCACCCCGTCGAGCTGCGCGTGAAAAATCGGAAAGATCTGGTAGTGCATGTTCGCAAGGGCTACTACGCTTCCAAAATGTAGCGTGCTCGCGACGCCTCGAATCCGCAGTGCAGCCTACCGCCCGGGATACCGAGCCGCGCGAGGTTAAACTCGGCCAGATCCAGTTGCCCCCCGGTCCCGCCGTCGTGCGCGTCAAGGCGATCAATATCGAAGGCGGAGAACTTTTCCGCCTCCTCTCCGTCACCCTGCGGCCCCTGCAATAAACAGCGCCTGCCGCCCCGCCAAAAATATTCCCACTCAGGCGATCACTTTCGCCTGCGTTTTACGCGTGTTCAGGTGAGGGGAATTTCTTATGTGGGTCGTAAACATCCTGGCGACGTTCGTCGTGCTGTCCATGTTCCTGAGTATGCTCAATGAGCGCCCCGGCAAACACCGCTAACCGCCCCGGACTCGCGACCTGAGCCACAGCGCCAGCACTCCCAGCAGCCCGATCGCTCCCAGTGCGGCGCCGAGATACACGCTCACCGGCCGGTACCGCATCGTAACCGTATGCGATCCGCGCCCCACCGCAACCCCGCGCATCGCGCCGTTCACTTCGTAGATCTGCGCCGGCACATGGTCCACCCGGGCGCGCCACCCTGGATAAAACGTGTCCGACAGCACCACCATGCCATCGCACGCCATCTCCACGTGGATCGCCAGCCGGTCCGCCAGGTGCTCGATCAGTTGCACCCGGTCCGCCCCCCCGCAGCTCTCCACCTTCGGCGGCACACTCACTAGGACTAGGTGAGCCTTGCGGCGGAATGCTTCCGGGTCCTTCCCCACCAGCAGAGTGCCCTCGCCGCTCTGCGCCACCTGCAACAGTTCGTGCACCGCCCAGGCCCGCGGAAAAGCGTCGCGGCGGTACACCTTATACCCGCTCTCCCCGGCGAACACTTCCTCGCCCGCGTTCGCCACCGGCGCCTTCGCAATCGTGTACGCCACTCCGTACATGCGCCTTCCCGTCAGCCCGAAGTACTCTGAGTCCAGCACGTTGTTCGTCGCACTCGCCGTCATGCCGCCGTGCATTTCCAGCCCGTGGAATGCGCCCCAGTTGGGAGCGAACGCGTCGTCCGCGATCTCAATCCGCTGGAAGCCGGACTGCCCGCGGAGATACCCGGCGATGTCGCTGTTGGCGTGGATCTTGTCGAGCCATTGCATCTGCTTGCGGTCCGCGCGATCCGCAAAATCGTACTGCCCCGTATTCCCCAATTCGAACAGCAGCAGCAGCAGCAGCAGCAGCGCCTGCCCCCCTGCCGGCGCGATCGTCCCGCGTTGGCACGCCGCGAACAGCGCTGCCGCCAGCAGCGCGATCACCGCCGTCAGAATCACCCGATCGTCCAGCGGGAAGGTGAGACGGTTGGCGAACAACACGCCTTCGGCTAGCAACAGCGTCAGCGCACCGAAGGCCGCCAGAATCCGTGCCATCCGCCCGCTCCACGCGTCCGCCATCGCGTCCATGCCGAACGCGGCCAGCGCCGCCACCCCAAACTGAAACAACACCACAGCCGACGAGGGAGAGCGCGCCTTATCCAACTCCGGCACCACGCTGTATAGCAGCCCCTGGAACACACTGTTGTGCCCCAGTGCGTAAACGAAAGGCGCTCCCGCCAGCGCCGCCAGTACCCGCACGCGGCCGTCGCGCCACAGCGCCGCGATTGCCAGTATCGCCAGCGACAGCGCCACCACGCCCACAAACGGATCGTGATGCATCTTCACGCCGGGAAAGACGATTCCGAATAGGCTGAACGCCTTCAAATCGTAGTGCGCGTGCACCGAATACGGCACGATCTGGTTCCACGTCACCGGCTCCGGCGCGCCCACCCAGCGCCGCGCCAGCCTGCCGTATTCCATCGCCGGCAGAATCTGCATGGCCCCCGCCAAGCCCGCGAACACCACGGCCAGAGCCGCCGCCCGCACCGCCCACCGCTGCTTCACGGCGAGATAAATCCACACGCCGGCCCATACCAGCGCAGTGAATATCGGGACCTGATGATGGCCGCCCAGAAACGCGATGCCCAGGAACATTCCGGAAAGCGCCGCATCCAGCCACGGTCGTGCGCTGTGCGTGCAGCGCAGTTGAAACAGGAACACCAGCGGAATCCAGACAGCCCCGTTGATCATCTGCGGCCACGCTGTATTTCCCATGTAGCCCGATAGCGTGAACACCAGGCCGGCCGCGAACGCCGCCGCCCGCGAGCGTCCCAGGCTGCGGCAGAACAAGTAGCAGAAGCCCGCCGCCATCAAGTGGATCGTGACGTAATACCAGGCCAGCGCCCAACCCGCAATGTGCCCGTTTTCCAATGGCAGCGCGAACAGCACCCAATTCAGCGGATACATCGCGCCCGGCTGCGCCTGTCCGGCCAGCGGCTGCCCCGCCCACAGCGAAGGATCCCAAAGCGGAATCCTGCCCGCGTGCCACTCCCGCGCCTGCACTTCGAACCAGGGCAGCACCTGCTCGGCCAGGTCCGGCCCCGTCATCCATTCGAATTGACGCGAGAGGGTGAGCTTCCAATAGAATCCGCTGAGCACCAGCAACAGCAGCGCTCCCGTCGCCAGCCGCTTACGTGATTCGGAAAGACCCATATTCCTGCACCGCGGCCTCCTGCTCCTCTACCCCGCGCACCTCACCCCACCGCGGCCCCAGGTGCAGCGCCCCCGCCATTTTCGAAAGCCTGTCCACCGGGCCCACGGCATACACTTCCACCCGCCCGTCGTCGAGGTTTTTCGCATACCCGGTGAGGCCAAACTCCACCGCCGCGCGCTGCGCGAAGTTGCGATATCCCACGCCCTGCACGCGTCCCCGCACAAACCACCGCTTGGCGTCGATCCGCGCTCTACTCATAGACGGAAGTAATAGTGTACCCTCTGGGCTGTAACCCATTCCGAGCCGCTACCCGTAGGAAGCGTTGCAGCCCATGCCGAATTGACGTTCGTCAGACTCGAATGCGCTTACGCCAGGGCAAGCTAGCGTTTTGTCGAGTGGCCTGGCATTTCGTGAATCCCCACGTTTATGTCGCACGTGACCGCTCCTCCTGCGAGAGGCGCATCAAGGATCTGTCACCGGTCTGCCAAGGATGGCCTTCAACGTACGATGATTCCAACGTACGTTGAGAACATCGTCAATCGGCAAAGCTCAGAATCACGCCCGCCCGCTACTACATGGGCGGGCGTTTCTTGTGCCAGTCTGTCTTCGCCTGGAAATCGCGCCCCAGCGCCAGCAGCGTATTCTCCGAATACGGCGCGCCCACCACTTGCAGCGCCACCGGCATCCCCTCGACAAATCCGCAGGGCAGCACCAGCGCGGGCAGCCCCGCCAGATTGCCCATCTGAATGATCGGGCGGAATCCCGCATCTTTCGGCTGCGGCCCGCTCGCCCCGCGATCCAGCGGCTGATCGATCTTGCTCGCAATCCCCGCGCGTCCCGGCGCCACCAGCACGTCCACGGTCCCAAACATCCGGGCCACCGCTTCCTGAATCAGCCTGCGGATCCGCATCGCCTTCAGATATTCCTTCGCCGGCAGTTCCAAACTCGCCTTGAGGCCGGCGATCTGTGGCCTGTCCGCCAGTTCATCCACCTTCCCGCTGGAAATCAGCGGCTCGAAAATCGACCCCATCTCGCCCGCCAGAATCGTGGACAGCGCCGCACCGTACGGGAAATCGGGCAGCTTCGTCTCCATCATCTGTACACCCGATGCCTTCAAAACTCCCATGGCCGCTTCGAACGCCGGACGTGTCGCCGGCTCCGCCCACTCCGCGAAGTCCGCCGGCGCGTACCCCACCCGCAGTTCCTTCAGCGGACGCGCGTACTGCGGCGTGTAATAGAAGCTCTTGCCCGCCGACCCGGGATCCCTCCCGTCCTTCCCCGCGATCGCCTGCAGGATCACCCCGCAATCTTCCGCCGACCGCGCGAAGGGTCCCAACTTGTCCAGCGTCCACGACAGCGCCATCGCTCCGTAGCGGCTCACCAACCCGTAGGTGGGACGCAGCGCCGTCACCCCGCAGTAGGACGCCGGAGTGACGATCGACCCCGACGTCTCCGACCCGATTGCGAACGGCACCAGCCCCGCCGCTACTGCGGCCGCCGACCCGCTCGAGGAACCGCCCGACCACCGCGTACGATCCCACGGATTCAGCCCCGGCCCCGTTAATGACGCCGACGGCAATCGATATCCGCCGCCGCCTGCCAGTTCCACCATCGAAAGCTTGCCCGCCAGCACCGCGCCCGCCCCCGAAAGCTTCTCGATCACCGCCGCATTGTAGTCGAACACCTGCGCGGCGTACGGCTTGGCGCCCCACGTCGTCGGTTGGCCCGCGTACGCCAGCAGATCCTTCACACCGTAGGGAATGCCCTGCAGCAGCCCCCGATAGCGTTGCCGCTTCAGTTCCTTATCGACATCCTTGGCCTGCCGCACGGCCTCCTGATGCAGCCCCAGCGCCAGCGCGTTATAGCGTGGACCCAGTTGCTGCAAGCGCTCCGACACGGCCCGCGCAAGGTCCTCTGCCGAAAACTCGCGCTCTTTTAAACGGGCATTCAGTTCAGCCAGCGGAGCGAAGAAGGTGTCGATGCCGATCGCGGCCATGCATGCTCCTCAAGCCTTGAATTGGAAGGCCGGTTCGGTCGCCAACGGAATTGCGGTTGCGGAGAGCGCCGCCGCGTTGGCCGCCAGGCGGTCCCGCGCGGTCTTCAAATCGCTATCCGCGGGCGCGGGCGCCGGAGCCGCGGTCGGCGTCTGCTGCGCGGCAAGCGCGCCGGCGGAAATCAGAGAGGCGGCAAGTTTGCGGCGAGTCAGCTTCATGCGTCACCTGTGCGCCGAGCCCGTAGGGGCGTGATGGCCGTTCCCGCTCAGCGCTTCCAGGGCGGCCTTCTGCATCACACTGCGAGGCGCGGTCTCGCCGGTCCAGATTTCAAACTGGCGCACCGCCTGCTCGATGAACATTTCCAGCCCCGGCACCACCGTCTTCCCCTGCTCTTTCGCGTGCTTCACCAGCACCGTTTCGAGCGGGTTGTACACCATGTCGAAAACGATCTCGGCAGGAATCCGGTCCTCGAAAAAACACTCGTTGACGTGCGGGTACATGCCCAGCGGCGTCGCGTGCACGACAGCGTCGAAATGCTTCGCCTCGAGCTGATCTTTGCCCAGCGCGTCCGCCCCGCAGATCTTGCTCAATGCCCGCACCCGGTCCGGATTGCGGCCCACCAGGGAAATCTTCGCGCCCGCATCGGCCAGCGCGCACGCCGCGCTGCGCGCCGCGCCGCCATTGCCCACAATTAGTACGCTGGCGCCCGAAATCTTCAACAACCGCGAGAGCGGCCCCGTCACTCCGGCCGCATCCGTGTTCGTGCCCCGCCACTTGCCGGCCTTCCGCCACACCGTGTTGACCGCGCCGATGCGCCGCGCCAGCGGGTCTACCGTGTCCAGGTAGCGGATGATCTTCTGCTTGTGCGGAATGGTCACGCTGAAGCCCGCGAGCGGCAATTTCGCCGCCAGCGAGAAGAAATCGCGCAGGCAGGCGGGCGATACCAGGAAGGGCAGGTAGACGGCGTCCACCCGTTTCGATTGAAATGCCCGGTTGTGCACCGCCGGCGAAATCGAATGCCGGATCGGGTCCGCAATCACCCCGTAAATCTTCGCCGTCTTGCCCAGTTTCTCCACCCGGTACAGATGGCGCAAGTACTTCGAACTCACCTGTCCCGCCGCCGTGCCCTCCACGTACATCGGCGACGCATAGGTGTAAATCCCGCCGAATACCGGCGACAACACGCGCGTCGGAAATCCCAGTTCGCCCATCGCCAGCACAACCAGCTTGTATTTCGGCAGCGCTTTGGCCGCGGACAGCACCCGCACGTTGTCGCTCGGCTTTCGCGCTGTCGTCACAATCTTGTACGCGTCCGCCGGTACCTTCATGACGCGGTTGACTACCGTGTCCATCGGGGGCGTGGCTTCGAAATTGTGGTACGACACAATCACGAACGTGCGGCCGCGGAAATGCCCCAGGCGGTCCTGCGCCACCTCCGCCGTCTCAATCTCGATATCGATTGCGTGCGCGCCGTTCCGCACCGCCAAATCCAGCACCGCCAGTTGTTCTTCGATGCTGCCGTTATACCGGCCGTGGTTCTGATGCCGCCGGCAGGTGGCCAGCAAAATGCAATCCGGGAACTGTTCGAGGAATTGCGGAATTGCCTCCGCGCCTTTGCACGGTTCGCTCAGGTAATCCAGGCGAAACTCAAGAAACTGTTCTCCGGCCTCGGCCTCGCGTCGCGCGTGCTCGAGTAGTGTTGGAACGTCTGGCAGGCCCAACGCGATACATATGCGGGGAAGCGATCTGGTCTGAGCCATTGGATCGTAAGGAATACCCAGAATAACACGCATCTGAGGCGTTTCTGGCCCTGCCTTGGTCAACGCTGGAGGTGCGGCGGCGGGTTCGATTCCGGAGGCTTTCGAGTGCGGGGAATTGCCCTGCTATTTCTTGCGCTTGGCTGGTGCGGTAGACCGCCCGGCCGGCGCAGGCGCTCCGCAGTTCAGGCCCAAAGCCTTGCGCTCATTGCACGCCTGCACCGCCTGATCGCTCTTCGGGAACCGGTGAATCACTTCCTGAAACTCGCTGGCGCCTTCCGTCTTGTGCCCCGGCATCTTGACCAGCGCCCGGCCCTTGTAGAGCAGCGCTTCCGAAGTCTTGTTGTTGTCCGGGTACTTTTCCAGCACCATGTCGAATTCCTTCACCGCAGCCTCGTAATTCTGCTGCACGTAGTGAATCATGGCGACGTAGAACTGTGCGTTCGGCGCGTATTCCGTGTTCCCGTAGAACCTCAGATAATCCGCAAATTCCTGCACCGCCAGGTCGTACTTTCCGCTGCGGTAATCGCCTAGCGCGGCATCGTACATCTTGGTCGCCGGCATCGACGGAGTTTCGTTCATCGCTTGACCCGGCTGACCCGGCTGACCCGGCTGCGGAGGAGGAGCCGCCGGCGGCGCCTGCATCACCTTAATCGCCGAATTAATGTCGGTCAACTGCACCTGCAACCGGCCCATCAGGGCCGTGAGGTCCATCACCGCCTGCGACACCGTCCGCAATTCCCCGCCCATCTCATTCAAGCGCGTGGAAAGCCCCTGGACGGGCGTCGCCACCTTATCGGTCTGGTCCCTCAGGTTTTTATCGATGTTGCTGGTGATGACCGCCACCCCGGTGTTGGCGCGGTTGGCCGCCTCAATCGCCTGGCGCGCCAGTTCCGTGACTGCCGCGAACTTCTCGTCCTGCGACCGCTGTAAATCTTTGATTTGCTGCTGCAACTGGGCAATGTCCCGCTGCAATTCCAGGATTTCTTTGCTGGCTCCGGGCGCAATTGCCGGTACCGCCAGTAGTAGACAGATCAATAGGCTTCGGGACTTCATGCAACTCTCCTGACCGTTGGCGGGGCAGCGTTACGTCTGCCCCGGCCCTGCGGAATTCGCTTCTGTCTCTATCCTACTGCCTGGCCCTACTGCCCGGCTACAAAGTGCGCCCGGCGGTTCTTCTGCCAGCAGGATTCGTTCTGCTCGGTACACTGCGGACGTTCCTTGCCGTAGCTGATCGTCTTCAGCCGGTCGGCCGGTACACCCAACCCTTGCAGGAATTCCTTCGCGGCGCTGGCGCGGCGGTCGCCTAGTCCAAGGTTGTACTCGGCTGAACCCCGTTCGTCGCAATGGCCTTCGATCACGATCGAAGCGTTCGGGAAATCCGTCAGGATCTGCTTCAGCGCGCTCGCGTTGCGGCTCAGCACGTCCCGGGCATCGCTGCGGACATCGGTCTTGTCATAGTCGAAGAAAGCGTCCTGTACGTCAGAGGCCAGACGCTGATCGATCGTGATTGCCGGCGCGGCCGGCGGCGGCGGAGGTGGTGGTGGCGGCGAGGAGACACTGACCGTTGCCGTGCCCGTGGCCGAACCTCCCGGCCCCGTGGCCGTCAGGGTGTAAGTGGTGGAATCGCTCGGGTTGACACGGTTGCTGCCCGTGCTCTGGACGGTTCCGATACCCTGGTTGATGGCTACGCTCGTCACCTGGCCGGTGACTTCCCAACGCAGCGTCGAAGACTGGCCGCGCTGAATCGAAGTGGGCTCTGCCGTGAACTGCGCGACCACAGGGGCAGCCGGTCTCGGCGTTTCCTGTACGGGTGCCGGTGGCGGGGGCGGCGGGGGCGCCTGCACGGCCACCTTCTTCTTACAGCCTGCCGCGAACATCGCCAGCGCGACCGCTAGACAGATGGTTGACAACTTCCGTTTGCTGAACATGAACATCGACTCCTATTCTCTCGCTACCTGCCCCAAACGGGCCTTTCGTTCTGCCCCGTCGTGGTCACCTGCTGCAATTGCGTGCCGTCCGCCAGCATCGTATAAATCTGGCTGGAATTGCCGCGCGTCTTGGCGAAAACAAGGTGGACCCCGTCCGGCGCCCAACTCGGATTTTCATTCTTGCCGTCGCCATGCGTCAGTTGCACGTATTCCTTGCTTGCAACATTCATGGTGAATATGTTGAAGGCGCCTGTGGAGTAGCCCTGCGTCCAGGCAAAGGCGATCCGCTGCCCGCCCGGGTGCCACGAGGCATTCGATGCCTCGCCCGTCCCCGGCGTCAAGCGCTCCACGTCCGATCCATCCATATTCATCCGGTAAACCTGTTGCGGACCGGAGCGACCCGAAGAGAATACAATATCGGTCCCGGTCTTCGGATTTACTTTTGGCTCGACTTCGATGGCGCTGGACGAAGAGATCGGCCGAAACCCCGTTCCATCTAAATTTGCAGTGAAAATCCGGCAACACCTTCCCGTTCCCGCGGACGATGCGTAGACAATCTGCTTCCCGTCGGGTGTGAACGAACCCGCCTGATTCACCGAGGCGGCCTGATTGTAATAGCGCAAATCCCGGACCGGATCCACTGAAAAGATAAATATAGCAGGTTGTCCCTTTACCCAGCTAGTAAATGCGATTTTCGATCCATCTGGCGATGCCGTGGGATAAGTGGATATGTTATTGAAACGTGTGATCTGCCGTTGGTTCTTGCCATCCGGGTCCATCATCCATACCTCTTTGTGTCCGCTACGGTTGCTGGTGAAATAGATGTGCGTGCCGAACATGGACTGGCCGCCGAACAGCCCGATGATGTCCGCTGCGAATTCATGCGCCACCTTGCGCGCCCCCGCCTCGTCCACCGTCCCCAGATAGCGTTTCCCGATCAACTGGGCATTCGCCATATCCTTGCTCAAATCAAAAAGCCAGCCTTGCAGCACCAGCACGCCGTTCTGCGTCGCCGTGTAGCCGAATGCCAGGAAATTCGCCTGAGTCGGTGGACTCGACCAGTCCTGCATCCATCGCCCGCCGTCCGACGTCGGAATCGCCGGCGCCGGGGCCTGCTTGCGGCCTCGTGCCGGAGGAGGCGCCGCGTCCGGCGACGGCGGTTGCTGGAAATCCGACGGCTGCTGCGGAACGAACGTCGGCATCGATGTCTTCGGCACCACTTTGAACAGACCCGCCGAGCGCACATCGCCCGACAGCGTTTCGTTGAACGCCGCCATGAACTTCTGTGCATCCCCCGCGCCCCGCAAATCCGGAATCGCGATCGCCGGAATACCACCTTCCTTGATCACGGGAATCTGCGTAACCTGCCCGTTTACCAGACACAGCGCGCCTGTCAGCGCCAGTCCCAACCCTATAAGTCTCTTCATCCTGGTAGTCCCCTACTGCTTCAATTTGAATAGGAATTCGATCTCTGCATCGCTCTTCGGAAACCCCGGCGGCAGCGGCGGGAACGGCGCCGCATCCATCACCGCCCGCTGCGCCGATATGTCCAGCGCCGAGTTGCCGCTCTTCTGCGTAATTCGAATGGCGGTGGCGCTGCCGTCCCGGTGCAGCACAAACGTCACCCCCACCATCGGGGCGCTGTTCGCGCGTATGTCGTTCGTCTTCCAAAACTGAGCTACCCGGTTGCGCAGCAAATCGGCATACGCGCCAAACTGGCTGCCGAACGGTGAGTTGGTGCCAACCCCGACCCCGCCGCCGCCCGCCATCGCGAAATCCGGCGTGCTCACCCGCGTCCCCGCCGTGCTGTACAACTGGTTCGGTGCGTCCTTCTGCTGGGCCCGCCATTTGTCCGGCGCCGAAGACGCCTCCGAGGGCTTCCGCAATTTGGCGTCCCGGCTTGGAATCGGAACTGCCTTGGGATCGGGTACCTTTACTTTCGGCGCCGGCTTGGGCTTCGATACCGGGGTCGGTACGGCGGATTCAGTATCTGTCGCCACCGGGTTCTTGGCCGCCTGGCGCGAAGGCAAATTGATGCTCGCCACCGGCGTGATCGCTACCGCGCCGAACCGTCCCCCGTTGGGATCTCCCAGAGAGAGCTTGTCCCGGTTCTCAATCCATCCCGCGCCCGCAATCGCTGCCGCCAGGACCACGTGAAATGCCAGGGAGCCGGCAAACGACGTCCCCAGGCGTTCCGTTTGGTCCAGTATGTCGGCGTGCGACATCTACTTCCGGCCTCTCGAGGACGAGTCCTCCGGTTGCGTCACCATGTTTACCTGGAATCCCGCCGCGCCCAGTTCCGCGGTCACCTGTGCGATCGGGTCCCAAATGGTCTCTTTATCGGCGCGCACGTAAACGCCCTTCGTCTTGCCGTACTTCTGGTGAATCATGTTCGGAAGGTCGTTAATATTCACATCGTCGGTGTTCAGCTTGATCACACCTTCCTTCGTGATCGTCACCACCGGCATCTCCTGCGCGCTTTCCTTCACCGTGCGCACTTTCGGAACGTCCACCTCGATGCCGAACTCCATCACATGCGCCGTCAGCATGAAGATGATGAGCAGCACCAGCACCACGTCCACAAAGGGAGTCACGTTGATTTCCGACAGTGGCGCGCCGCCGCGCCTGCGCGACCCGAATCCGCCGCCATTGGTCGTGAACGCCATGCGCTACTCCCCGCCGAAAGTACGTTCGGCCAGGTTGAGGAATTCCAAGGAAAAATCGTCCATGCGCGCGCCCAGTTCGCGAATCTGGTGCCCAAAATAATTGTAGAAGATCGCCGCCGGAATCGCCGCGAACAGTCCCACCGCCGTCGCGATCAAAGCCTGCGAAATACCCGGCGCCACCGCCTTCAAACTCGTCGAACCCATCTGCCCCAGATCCTGGAACGCGCGGATGATGCCCATCACCGTGCCCATCAGCCCGATAAACGGCGTCACTGACGCCGTGGTTGCCAGCCAGTTCATACTGCGCTCCAGCTTGGCCAGTTCCTCGCTCACACCCAATTGCAGGGTGCGCTCTAGTGCGGTGCGATTGGTGACCGCGCCGCGCGCCTTCACCTGCCGCTCCAGTTCTTCATAGCCGAAATCGAAAACCGCCACCAGCGGAGACGGACGGAACTGCTCGCTCGCCACCATCACCGCTTCCATTCCGGTAGCTTTCCGGAACGCCCGCAGAAAGCGGGTGTTGGACCGTATGGCCCCGCGCAGCGAAGTGAATTTGGAAAAAATGATCGTCCAGGAATAGACGGAGAAACAGACCAGGATTGCCAGCACAGCCATGCCGGCTGAGCCTTCATGCTGCACCATTTCCAAGAGATCTGTCTGAAGGAGGAAAGCAACGGGAGTCTCGACGGGCAATTCGTCTCCTAATTTAAGAATCTATCATAGTGACGCATCCCTGCCTGAAAAAGTCGGTGATTCTGCGCACTGCTCTTTCGGCTACTGTGCTGCCTTTCCCTCACGCGCCGGAACCTCTCGTTATAATCGGCTTTGCATGCTGCTCGAACTGGTGGTTGAGAATTACGCCGTGGTGGAGCGGCTGCGTGTCCATTTCCATTCCGGCTTAAATCTGCTGACAGGGGAAACCGGCAGCGGGAAGTCGATTGTGGTGGATGCGCTCGGCCTGCTCCTGGGCGGGCGCGCCTCGGCCGAAATGGTGCGCACCGGCGCAGCGCGCGCCCGTGTCGCCGGTATCTTCGAGGTGCGCGACCAGGCCGCCGTACGCCGCCTGCTCGAACCCGCGGGACTCGAAATCGAAGAGGGCGAACTGCTCATCGAGCGCGAAATCCTGGCCAGCGGCAAGTCGCGCGCCTTCGTCGGCAGCCGCCCCGTCGCAGTGGCCGTTTTGAAGGAACTGGCTCCCCTCCTCGGCGATATTCACGGCCAGCACGATCAGCAGTTGCTCTTTTCACCCGATGCCCAGCGCGACATGCTGGACGCCTTCGCCGCCAATCGCCCGCTCCTCGATTCCGTGGCCGGCATTTATCACCAATGGCGCGCCGCCACCGCCGAACTCGAGGAACTCGAGCGCAACGAACAGGAGAAATTGCGCCTCCTCGACCTCTGGAGTTTCCAGCGCAAAGAAATCGAAACCGCCTCGCTCCAACCCGGCGAAGACACCCAGCTCGAAAACGAGCGCCGTGTCCTGCAGAACGTGCAGAAGTTGCAGGAGAGCGCCGCCGCCGCCTACGACGCCATTTACGAGAATCCCGAATCGGCCGTCTCCCTCACCCGCATCGCGGCCCGCCGCATCGAGGAACTCTGCCGCATCGATTCCAGCCTCGATCCCCTGCGCGAGCACCTCAAGTCCGCCGAATTGAGCATGCAGGAAGCGGCCTACACCTTGCGCGATTATCTCGGCGGACTCGAAGCCAGCCCCGCACGCCTCGAAGAGGTCGAGAATCGCCTGGAAGCCATCGCCCGTCTCAAGCGCAAGTACGGCCAATCGATCGACGAGATTCTCGCCTTTCTCGCCGAAGTGCGCACTCAAATTGCCGGCGTCGAATCGGCAGGCGAACGCATGGAGCAACTTCGCAAACAACGCAAGACTCTGACCGCGGACTTCGAAAAGGCGGCCGCGGCGCTCTCCGATTCGCGGAAGGCCGCCGCGCGCAAACTGGAAAAGCGCGTCGAGGCCGAGCTCGCGCAGCTCGCGATGGAGCGCACCGTTTTCCGCGTGGCGATCGCCGCCGCCGCCTGGTCTCCCGCCGGAGCCGACCACGCGGAGTTCCTGGTCTCGCCCAACCTCGGCGAAGAGCCCAAGCCGCTGGAAAAGGTCGCGTCCGGCGGGGAAATCTCCCGCATTGCCCTGGCACTCAAAACCTGTCTCGCCGGACCCAAAACCAGCACCCAACGCACCCTCGTCTTCGACGAAGTCGATTCCGGCGTCGGCGGTAGCGCCGCAGAAGGTGTGGGACGCCGCCTGAAAAAACTGGCCTCCGGCAATCAAGTCATCTGCGTGACCCATCTTCCGCAAATCGCCTCCTTCGCCGATCACCATTACCGCGTGGAAAAGCAGGAGTCGCGAGGCCGCACCGTGGCCGTGATCGAAGAGTTGGACACCGACGCGCGGACGCGCGAAGTGGGCCGTATGCTGAGCGGCCAGAAACTCACACCGGAAGCCCTCAAGAACGCCGAGCAGCTAATCAAGATGAGCGTCGCGTAGGCCAGGTCCTGTTGTGGATGGGCGTTGCCTCCGCGAAACTTAGATGAAAGGCGCCCCAATCCCAGCGACCGTCTTTCGACCCTGTCCAAAACTAATTTGGGATGTCCTTGCTGCTTTCTTTTTGTTTTCTTGTTTTCTTGCTGCATGTTTTCGAAGCTGCGGTGGGACGGACGATCGCCTTTCGTCGTCCGTCCTCCCCGCTTCGAAGCAAGAACAATGCCACACAAAACGATGACCAGTTAAGCCGCGTTGTGGGGTCGGCATTCAGCCTGCCGCCGCCTTCAGGCGGCGCTTTCCGCGCCTCGCGTCTGCGCTTAAATGTGGCATATGGCTCTGCCTTGTGCAGGCGAGCGCAAGCTCGCCTCCGCCGTCTTCGGTCCGCGCCCCCTTCTATGGCCTTCGATTCAGTGCGCCGCCTACAGCATCATCACCCGCCGCTTCGGCATCAGCGACGCATTCAAAAACTCCACAAACGGAGTCATCACCTTCAAATGCTTTACGATCTCCGTAGACAGCGCCGGAGTCGTCGCCATCTCGGGAGGCAGTACCGCATACAGATAGCACTGCTTGAGCCGCAGCAGGTCGCCCGCCGGATGGTCGCACGCAAATCCCTTCGGATTGCGCGTCAGCCTCTCCCCCTGCACTTCGCCAAATAACTGCTTCACGGCCCGCGCCCCCACAATCTTGCGGAACTCTTCATGATGCTCCGCGAAATGATGGCGCAGCGCCGCCAGCGCCTCCTTCTCCGGCATATAGATCCCGCCGCCGATCGCCACTTCCTTGGCCGACACCGCGAAATAGAAACCCGCGCTCACCTTGATCCCGCGCTTGGTCAACGATGCCGCAATGTGATCCTTATACGGCGTCTTGTCCTTGCTGAACCGCGTGTCCCGGTAGATGCGGTAGATGGCTTTGTCCGGTTCGGTCACGTAGTCCGGAGCGAAGCGCTTCAACGCGCCGTTCACCGCGCTCACCAACTCCCGCATGGGCTGCTTCAGCGTACTCTCGAAGATCTCCTTGCGCGGCTGGAACCACTCCCGCCGGTTGTTGCGCTGCAGCTTGGCAAAGAACTCCAACCCCTCGCTCGGAAAGCCCGAAAATCCAGTTGGCACGAAGAACCTCCCCTATAATTGAGTTGATGCCCACCACGGAAGAGACACAGTCGCGTCTCGCCGAAATTCCTAATTTAACTGTTTCCAGCCACGTCCCGCTCGCACCCTATACCCGCTTCGGCATCGGCGGACCGGCGGACCTCTTCGCCGAAACCACGGACGAGCAGGCCTTCATCCTGGCGGTACGCGCCGCAAGCGAGAGCGGCACACCCATCTGCGTCACCGGGGGCGGCACCAACCTGATCGTTGCCGACGCCGGCTTCCGCGGACTCGTGCTTCGCTATGTGCAGTCCACCCTCGAAGCCGCCGGTACGCACATCACTGCCGGCGCCGGTGCAGTCTTGCAGGACCTCGTCGATTTCGCCAATGCCCGCGGCCTGCAGGGCTTCGAAACCCTGGCCGGCATCCCGGGCTGGGTGGGCGCGGCGGTCTACGGCAACGCCGGCGCCTACGGTCACTCCATCTCGGAACGGGTCGCCGCCGTCCGCTTCTTCGATGGCGAACGCATCCGCCAGATCGACAACGCCGCCTGCGAGTTCGCCTACCGCGAAAGCATTTTCAAACGCCACAAGAGTTGGACCATTTTTCAGGTGGATCTGACGATGGGCGTCGAGCCAGCCGCCGAACTCCAGCAGATTTCCGCCGGCATCCTCAAAGTGCGCAACGAGAAGTTCCCGCCCACCATGAAGTGCGCCGGCAGCATCTTTAAGAATTTCCTGCTGCGCGACCTGCCCCCCGCGGTCGCCGCACTGGTGCCCGAAAAGGTGGTGCGCGAGGGCAAGATCCCCGCCGCGTGGTTCCTCGAACAGGTGGGCGCGCGCGGCATGCAGGCCGGCGGCATCCAGGTCGCAACCTACCACGCTAATCTGATCTACAATGCGGATCGGGGCACCGCCGCCCAACTCGCCGAACTCATCCGTGAACTCAAACGCCGGGTGCGCGACCGCTTTGGGATTGAGGTGGAGGAAGAAGTGCAATACGTGGGCTAGCAACCCGCGGGAAAGGTTGTGCGGACGAGCGCGTCCCCGTTGATTCAATGACACTCCTCACCGCCCGCCCGCTCGAAGCCGCGCCGCACCAGCGCTTCGCACCCCCCCTCCGCTCTCTCGCTTCCCTGGCATCGCTGCTCGCCCATGTTCCCGCGCGCCTCCCCACCCGCGCCCGAGGCTTGCTCCGGGGCGCCTCCCCGCTGGCCCTGTGCGCACTGCTCGCCGGCCTGTACGGGCAAGGCGTCTCCACAGACCTCCACGATGCCGTCACCTCTGGCGACCTCGAGCGCGTCAAACGGGAAATCGCCGCCGGCGCCGGCGTCAACCAACCCGACCAGATGGGCGCCACTCCCTTGCATGACGCGGCGTGGAACGGCAATCGCGAAATTGCCCTCTACCTGCTGGAGCATGGTGCCAACCCCAAGGCCCGCCACACCGAAGGCGGCTCCCAGCCCCTGGCCTATGCCTGCATCAAGAACGACATTCTCATGGTCGAACTGCTCCTGGTGCATGGCGCCGATCTGCGCGCCGCCGACAACGCCGGAGCTACCGCCCTCCACCTCGCCGTCGACCGCGGCTACTTTCAACTGGCCGCCGTCCTGATGGATCGCGGAGCCGACGTGAACGTGCGCGACAAGGCCGGATCCTCCCCGCTCGATGAGGCCGCCCGCCGCGGATTCCGCGAAATCGCCCTCTCCCTCATCCTGCACGGCGCCAAAGTCGATCAGCCCGACCCCACCACCGGCTCCACTCCGCTCAACGAGGCCGCTCGCAAAGGACATCGCGAACTGGTGGCGCTCCTGCTGGAAAAAGGTGCCGACCCCAAGCACCGCGACCAGTCCGGCGCCAGTCCCATCGAGAACGCTGCCCGCGGACGCCACGCGGAGGCCCTGGAACTGCTCATTGTCGCCGCCGGCCCCGCCACTGCGGAAATCAGCGCCCTGCTCAGCGAATCCGCTATAAAGGGTCAGACCGAAATTGCCGATCTATTGCTTGCGAAGGGCGCTCACGTTGACGCCCGCGACAAATCGGGCGCTACGCCTCTCCATCAGGCCGCGCTGAAAGGCAATCTTGCGTTCGCCACCTTGCTCTTACAACACGGAGCCGACGTCAACGCCCGCGATGCGGATGGCGCCACCCCCCTGCACAATGCCGCCGTAGCCGGACAGCGCGACATGGCTGCCCTGCTGCTCGATAAAGGGGCCGACCGTGAAGCCCGCGACACCGAATCCGGAGGCACTCCGCTGTACCACGCTGCTGCCTGGGGCCGCACTAGCGTCGTGCAACTGCTGCTGACCCGCGGAGCCGTCATCAACTCCGCCAACAAAGCCGGAGTCACTCCGCTGGCGACCGCCGAAAAGAACGGCTTCGCGGAAACCGCCGCGCTGCTCAAACTACACGGCGCCCGCTAGCCGGCTATCGCAAAATCCTGAATCGCTGCTGCCTGACGTAGCGCGACTCTCCTGATTCAACGACTTTCTGCGACCGTAAGGGAGCGATCCTTGACTTACCGAGCCGCGACCGTGAGGGAGCGATCATTTTCCACTGTTCCTAGCCGGCCGCTCGCCCCCGTTGCTCCAAATTCGCCAGGCCGCCGGACAGCGCACCCGCGAGTGAATCACTGCCTCGGACCGGAATGATCATAACTATGAAGAACGCATCTCTTTTCACGCCCGCCGCGCGCCGCCACTTGCGCCTCCTGTTGGCGGCCATTCGCCCGCTTGCCGGGCGCGTCGATCGCCAGTTTCGCGCCCTGTTGCGGGAACGTCCCTACGATTCCGCCCAGATCCAGGCGCTGCTCGCCATCACGCCCGCCGCCGCCAGTCGTGCCCGCACGGTGGAAACCTTCCGCGCCAGCGTCGAACGCTTTGGACGCCGCCTGGCGCTGCTGAACCTTCCTTTGGCCGAGATCGGGGAACTGCTCGCCGAAAGTAACCACCTGCTCGATCGCGAACTGCATGGAAGCTGTGCCCCGGCCCGCGAACAACTGCAAGTGGCCACCAGGCTCCTCCTTAATCAGGCGTTCTACCAGGTGCGCGAGGCGGAATGCCAGGCCTTCTTCGGCCTCACCCACGCCGAGGCGGAAGCCAGCGGACTGGACGACCTCCTGGAACGCCTGGTCGCCGTCTTGACCCGCACGTTTCAAGCGGATTCGGGCCGCCTGCTCCTGTTGGACGCGCCGGTCACCGGCCGGCGGGCCCGGCCGCTCTATGTGCGCGGCGGATCGCGCGCCGAGGCGCTGCTCGTATGTGAAGCCATGCGCGGCAAACACCACTCGTACTGGACCTTCCCCATCCGGCCGGACATCCTCCTGCAACTCGGCTTCGCTACACCTAATCCGTGGCTGCCGCGCCAATTGGCCTTACTGGCCGCCGCCGGCGCCCGCTGTGTGGAGGCGGTCGAACGCGCGCGCATGCAGAACGAAGTACGGCGTCTCGGCGCCGAAGCCCGCCGCGCCGAAGACATGGAGCGGCGCCGCCTGGGCCGCGAACTCCACGACGAAGCCGGCCAATCGCTGGTCCTCCTCCGGCTGCAACTGGAAATGCTCGAGCGGGACGCCCCTGAAACGCTGCGCCCCCGCCTCGAACAGGCCCGCCTCATCACCGAACGCACGGTGGATGAGTTGCGGCGCACTATCGCCGCGCTCAGTCCCGTGGTCGTGGAGCGGCTCGGTCTGCCTTCCGCACTGCGCCAACTGGCCACACGGTTCTGCCGGCAGGCTTCGGCCCGCCTGCAAATACGGCTATCCCCGCGGACTTCCCGCATTTCACCTGAAGCGCAGGAAGTGATCTACCGGGTTTCCCAGGAGGCCATACAGAATGTTTTTAAACATTCCCAGGCCTCTTCGGTAAAGCTTCTAGTGACTTCCGACGATAAGAGAATCAGGTTGAGCGTGCGGGATAACGGGGTTGGCTTCGATCCGGAAACGGTCCGGAGAAAGCCCCTGTCCTTTGGCTTGACCGGCATGCAGGAGCGCGCGGCGCTGCTGGGCGGCACTCTGCGAGTGCAAAGCGTCCAGGGAAAAGGCGCTGCCGTAATCCTGGATTTGCCGCCGAATTACATAAAGGTGCCAGGTAATGTCAAAAATCCGAGTACTTCTCACTGACGATCACACTCTCTTCCGGCAAGGTATCCGCACGTTGCTGGCTGCCGAAGCCGACTTGGAAGTGGCCGGCGAGGCGGCCAAAGCCATGGATTCCGTGGCGATGGCCCATGACATCCGTCCGGACGTGGTCCTTATGGATATCGGCATGCCAGGCATGAGCAGTTTCGAGGCTACTCGTTTAATCCGCAAGGAACGTCCCGAGACCAAGGTGATCTTCCTCTCCATGTACGACGATGAGGACTACCTGGCCGAATGCGTGGATATCGGCGCCAGCGGGTACGTGCTCAAGGACAGCCCCGCCGAGCAATTGGTAACCGCCATTCGCGAGGTATCCCGAGGCGGCAGCTATCTCAGTCCGCGCCTGCTCACACGCCTGGTGGACGACTTCCGCTCCCAGGGAAGAGGTGCAGGGCGCCAGCCACGCTTCGGCACCCTCACCAAACGCGAGCGCGAAATTCTCAAAATGCTCGCCGAAGGCAAGTCCGTCAAGGAAATCGCCGGCTCCTTCGAACTGAGCGTGAAAACCGTGGAGGCTCACAAATTCAACCTGATGCGCAAACTCGACATCCACAACAAAGCGCAATTAGTGCAATACGCCATTCAGAAGAAAATCATCCGCCTCCAGGAGCCAATGTTCACGTAGGACGGGCCTCCCGGCCTGTCCAAGGCGAGCGCAGCTCGCCCCTTGAGAGTGGCCATCTGCGAACAGGGTTTTGGCATTTCCAAGGCGAGCGCAGCTCGCCCCTCGAGACTGGCCATTTGTGGGCTCAGGCAGGGTATTCGTGCCTGCCGCAACTGCAATTCCGGGTGGGATGGGCCATCGTTTTTTGTGGCCCGTCCGCACCGCTTCGAAGCGCGAGCAGGCAAGTGGGATAAGGCTCTGCCTTGTCCATCCGAGCGCAACTCGGACCGGCGAGCGACGCTCGCCCAAGCCACCCGACATCTGGCATTTGCCCGAGCTTGAACATCTACGCCTCCCCCGGTCAGGCACCTGAGCCCGTCCAACCTGCCGCCCGCACCGCTCGACCCAGACGCCCCGTGTGTCCCGCCCTTGTGTCCCACCGTCACGTGTGTCCGATTTGACACGCCAATCTCCCTACTCAAGTATATTATTTCCAACCACTTACGATCTGGTAGCCATTCTGCATCTATTCTCCGCGTAGATGGGAGAGAGCCCAATGTACAGAACAGAAGATCAGATCCGGAAGATGGCAACCCTGACCGGCGTAATGCTGATGGCCGTCGCCGAAGCCATGGCGCAGGACAAGGCTAGCCGCCCCGCACGCCGCGTCGTCGTCAGCATCCCGGACCGCAAACTCGCCGTCCTCGAAGGCGACCGCGTCGTACGCATCTTCCCCACCGCCGTCGGCGCCCCGAAATCGCCCAGCCCCACCGGCAGCTTCCAGATCGTCAACAGCATCCCCGACCCCACCTGGTACACCAAGGGCAAAATCGTACTTCCCGGAAAAAACAACCCGCTCGGCACACGCTGGCTTGGACTTAGCCACAAAGGCTACGGCATTCACGGCACCAACCGCCCCGATTCCATCGGAAAGAACGCCTCCCACGGCTGCATCCGAATGCGCAACCGCGACGCCGAAGAGCTTTTCACCCTGGTCGCCGTCGGCGATTCCGTCGAATTGCTCGGCGAACGCACCCCCGAAACCATCCGCCTCTTCACCGACCCGGCCCCGATGCCTGCAGCCACGCTCATCGCCGCAGCCGGAACCGTGAGCCAGTAACCGGAGATCCACAACAGGAGACCACCATGGAAAACTTCATAGCATGGACCGTAATGGCCGGCGTTTCCCTGCCGCTTTCCTACCTGATCGCCCGCGGATGCCTCCGCGGCTTGGTCCGCCTGATGACCCTCGGTACCAGCCCTTCCACCGTCCGGACAGCCCAACGCGATGTGCTATGATCGCGGGCGTGAAGGGCTCCGCGGTCTTCTCCGCGCTGCTGATTCTCCTGCCTTGGAGCGCCCGGGCCGCCGACGACATGGCCGGCGCAGTTCGTGAACTGGCGCGAAAGACCATTGCCTTTGCGGGGCGCGGAGAACCGGTATCGATCAACTGGCAAAACGCTTCCCCGCTCACTCCGGCCGAATTCGGCCAGGTGCGCATCGCCATGGACGCCGCCTTCCGCGAAGCTGGCACCCGCGTCAGCGGCATCGCCCCGATGGTGGAAGCCAAAATCACACTCTCCGCCAACACCACCCAATTCCTGCTGATCGAAGAAGCCCGCAAAGCCGACGACCGCCAGCTTTGGATCGCCTCCTGGAAGCGCACAGCCGCCGGGGCCTCCACCCCCATTGCCGCCATTTCCCTCGACAAACGCCTCGTCCTCGAGCAGGAAGAGCAGTTCCTCGATCTGGTCCCCATCGGCGAAGATCTGCTGGCCCTCACCCCCACCCGCCTCATTCTGCGTAAAGCGGATGGCGCGCAATCCCAGCCCGTCGCCAGTCCGCGCCCCTGGCCCCGCGACCTCCGCGGCCACCTGCGCGTCAGCGGCGGCGGCTTCAAAGCCTACCTTCCCGGCGTCTCCTGCACCGGCACGCTCGACCCCTTCACCGCCGAGTGCCGCCCCAGCGATGAGCCCTGGACCTTGGAAGCCGGCTCCCGCGGCGTGCTGCTGGCCAACTTCTCCCCGGGCCGCAATTACTTCGATGGCAGGCTCGTAACCAGCGCCGGACCCCATCCATCGCTGGCGCCGTTCTTCACCGCCGCGTCCGCCGAAGAGGCCGGCAAAACCTACTTCGTGCTCGCCATGCTCGATGGCCGCGCCCAGATCTTCGACGCCGCCTTCGAACCTGTCGGCGCCGTCCCCGCCTGGGGCAGCGATCTCGCCGGCACCGAATCCCGTTGCGGCACCGGCTCGCAGATTTTGGCCACCAGCGCCGCCACCGCGCGCGAGCCCGATTTCCTGCGCGCCTTTGGCCTCTCCAACCGCACCCTAGTCCCGCTCTCGCCGCCGCTCGATCTTCCAGGCCCGGTGACGGCGCTTTGGCCTCGCAGCGGCAACGCGGCCGTCGCCGTCGTTCGCAACCTCTCCACCGGCATGTTCCAGGCCTACCTGATCACGGTGAACTGCGGTGGCTAAATCCAGAACCGTCGCCCTCCTCGCGCTGCTGCTGGCCGCCACCGCCGGAGCCGCCACCCGCCCCCAATACGGCGGCACCCTGCGCGTGGAGACCCGCCAAAATGCCCAGACTCCCGACCCGCCCCCGCTACTGGGACCAGGCTTTCAGATCACGCGCTGGGAAGCCGGCAAACTCGCCGTCTACGAGGCCGACGAAAACGCCGCCGGCGGACGCCCCTTCCTGAATACCGTGGAAATCCAACTCGGCCGCACCCTCCGCGATCAGGCCAGCGACCTTGATCTCGGTAAGGCCGACGTGGTCGAATCCGGCCCCAATGACGTACGCCGTCCGGTAGCGGGCCGCAAGACCTGGTCCTCCCTGCCCGTTCGGGTGCTCGCGCTGGTCTGTTCCCCGCGCCTCGAAGACCCCCGCATACGCGAAGCGCTGGCCCTTGCGGTGGACCGCGCCGCCATTCACCGCGTGCTCCTCCAACGTCAGGGCGAGGTCTCCGGCGCGCTACTGCCGCAGTGGCTCTCCGGCTACGCGTTCCTCTTCCCCGCCGCCGCCGACCTGGGCCGCGCCCGCCAACTCTCTCCCGGCGCCCGCCCCATTACCCTCGGCGTTGCCGACCCCGCCGCGCGCCCCATCGCCGAGCGCATCGCCGTCGATGCCCGCGCTGCCGGACTCGCCGTGTCCGTCACCGCTCAGCCCGAAACTGCCGACGTCGTCCTGCTCGAACTGCGCATCGCCTCTCCCGAACCGGCCAAAGCTCTAACCCAACTCGCCGCCGCCTTGAACACGCCCGCCCCCGCCCGCATCGACTCCCCCGAGCAGGCCTACGCCGCCGAACGCGCCTTGCTCGACACCTTTCGCGTGATTCCCCTGGCGCACCTGCCCGACGTTTATGGTGTCGCGCCGCGCGTGCAAGGCGGCCCCGGCATCACCCCCTCCGGCGAATGGCGCTTCGAGAATCTCTGGCTGGAAGGCGTGCGCCCATGAGCTTCCGCGCCCGCCTCATCGTGATCTTCACCGTAGCGATTGTGGCCGCCATCGCCGTGGTCGACCTCCTGGTGCTGGGCAGCACCCGCCAGGCCTTCGAACGCTCCGAGGAACAGCGTGCCAATGCCCTGGTGCTCCAGTTCCGCAAAGAGTTCGACCGCCGCCGGGCCGAACTGGTGCGCACCGTCAACGCCATCGCCGCCTCCGACGCCACTCGTAATATCGCCATCCAGCCCGACGCTTCGCCCTACTTCGACTACGCCGCGCCCCAGGCCGCCACCCACGACCTCCAGATGCTCGAACTGGTCTCCCCCGATGGCGCCATCGTGAGCAGCGCCCAATGGCCGGCGCGTTTCGGTTACAAGGAGGATTGGCTCACCACGGGCGAAGATTGGCAGGCCCGCGGCGCTTTCCTGCGGCGCGAGGAATTGCCCGATGGCATGACCCTCGCCCTCACCGCCGTCAGCACCGCCAGTGAAGGCGATCGCCGGCTCTACGTGGTCGGCGGCAGGGAATTGGATCGCGAATTCCTGTCCACCCTCGTGCTCCCCCAGGGCATGCGCGTCCTCCTCTATCGCAATCTCGATGGACGCTTCACCCCCGGTGACTTGATCGACTCCGCCGGACCCGCCGGGAATGCCGCCCAATTGCGGCCCTTCATCGAACTGGTGCAGGCCGAACGCCGCGAGCATTCCCGCATGATCGGCACCGGCGCCGCCGCCGAAAATTTTCACGCCGTCCCTCTGCCCGCTCTGGATGGCACCGTCCTCGGCGTCCTCCTGATCGCCAGTTCGCGCGCCGAACTGGCGGCCCTCGAGAGTTCGCTGCTCCGCACCGGCGTCATCGTCGCGGCCGCCGGAATTCTGCTCGGCATCGCACTCAGTTGGTGGGCCGCCGCCCGCGTCACCCGGCCCGTCCGCCGCCTGGCCCACAGCGCGGGACTCGTGGCCGCCGGCGATTGGAACGCCACAGTGGAGGTCTCCTCCGACGACGAGATCGGCCAGTTGGCCCGCGCCTTCAATCGCATGACCGGCGAGTTGACCGCGCAGCGCGAGCGCCTGATTCAGGCCGAACGCGTGGCCGCTTGGCGCGAACTCGCACGCCGCCTCGCGCACGAATTGAAAAATCCTCTCTTCCCCTTGCAGATCACCGTGGAGAACATGCTGCGCGCCCGCGAATGCTACCCCGACCAGTTCGACGAGGTCTTCCGCGAAGGCGCCTCCACCCTGCTCGCCGAACTGGCGCAACTCAAGCTCATCGTCGGCCGCTTCAGCGATTTCGCCCGCATGCCCGCGCCCGAAATCCAGAATGTGGAGTTCAACAACCTCGTCGCCGAGACTCTCCGCCTCTTTACTCCGCAAATGGAACAGGCGCAGGTACAACTCGTCACCCGCCTCGACCCCGCCGTGCGCAGCATGCCGGTCGATCCCGAGGGCATGACCCGCGTCCTGCGCAATCTCGTCCTCAACGCCGTCGACGCCATGCCCGCCGGCGGAACCCTCACCGTAACCACCGCCGCGCAGCCCGATGGAGTCCGCTTGGAAATCGCGGATACCGGACAGGGGCTCACGCCCGAGGAATGCGCGCGCCTCTTCACCCCCTACTACACCACCAAGAGCCACGGCACCGGGCTCGGCCTGGCGATTGTGCAGAGCGTGGTCAGCGACCATGGCGGACGGATTTCGGTGGAAAGTGATAAAGGCAGGGGCTCCACCTTCCGCATCGAACTCTCCGCCGCGCGCCCCCAAGGATAAACCACCCAAGGACAAACCATGGCACACCTCCTGATCGTGGACGACGACCAAAGTACGCTGGCCTCCCTGGCGCGCGCATTCCGCCTCGCTGGCCACGAGGCCACCGTTTGCGACAACGCGGCGCGAGCCCTCGAACTGGTCAAATCGCAGCCCTTCGACATGATGCTCAGCGACGTCGTCATGCCCGGTAAGGACGGCCTCGCCCTGCTCGAAGACCTGCGCGCCGCCGGCATCCTGCTTCCCGTCGTCATGATCAGCGGGCAGGCCAATATCGAGATGGCCGTGCGCGCCACCCGCCTGGGCGCGCTCGATTTCCTCGAAAAGCCACTCTCTACCGATAAGCTGCTGCTCACCGTCGACAACGTGCTCAAGCTCAAGCGCCTGGAAGACGAAAATCGCGACCTGCGGCAGCGCGTGGGGAAGCACGAAATCATTCATACCGGTCAAAGCATGCAGCGCGTCATGGCCCAGGTGGATCGCGTCGCCGCCAGCGAGACCCGCGTCTGCATTCTGGGGGAGACCGGCACCGGCAAGGAGCTCATCGCGCGCGCGCTTCACGAACGCAGTCCCCGCAAGAACGCCCCGTTCGTCACCCTGAACTGCGCGGCGGTGCCGGCGGAATTGATCGAAAGTGAACTCTTCGGACACGAGAAAGGCAGCTTCACGGGTGCGGCCACCCGCCACCTCGGCAAGTTCGAGCAGGCGCATCACGGCACCCTCTTCCTGGACGAGATCGGCGACATGCCGGTCGTCATGCAAGCCAAATTGCTGCGCGTGCTGGAAGAACGGCAGGTGGAGCGCGTCGGCGGCGACCGCACCATTCCCGTGGATGTCCGCGTCATCGTCGCCACCCATCGCAATCTCCACGACCTGGTGAAGAAGGGCGTTTTCCGCGAAGATCTTTATCACCGTATCTACGTTTTCCCCTTGCAGTTGCCTCCCTTGCGCGAACGCGATGGCGAGATCCCCGCGCTGGTCGCGCACTTCGCCGCCCAGGTCTGCCAGGTGAACGGGTGGAAGCCCAAAGTGTTTCTGCCCGAGGCCATCCAGGAGTTGCAGCGCTATTCCTGGCCAGGCAATGTGCGCGAACTGCGCAATGTGGTGGAACGCCTGTTGCTGTTGGCCGATGACGCCGTCGACGCTGCCCTGGTGCGCCTCGCTTTGCCCGCCGCGGAGGGCGGCGACCCGCCGGTTCCCCTCGCTGCCGCCGTGCAGACCGGCACCCTCGCCGATCGCATGGACGCCTTCGAACGCGACCAGATTCTCGCCGAACTCAAACGCAATCACCAGCGCATGACCGACACCGCCAAAGCGCTCGGACTCGAACGCAGTCACTTGTACAAAAAGTGCCAGGCCCTCGGCATCGATCTACGTGCCCTCCGCGGCACAGTGGCATAAGGCTCCAGCCTTGTGCAGGCTTGTCGGACAGGCCTCCCTGCCTGTCCAAGGCGAACGCAGTTCGCCAGTCGAAGTTGGACATTTTTGGCACCCCGTGACTCAACCTGAGAATCTACGCCAGCGCCCGCCCCCCATCTACTGGCGGTCTGCTTGCGAAATGCCGGATACGAAGTCTCTCAGGAGGTTAGTAAGCGCTATCCGGTGGTGGACGACCTGGATGCCGAGATGAAAGATCTCATTCGCGTGATCGATGAATCCGGTGAGGATTACGTCTACCCCTCAGACCTGTTTCAGAGACTCACTCTACCGGCCGAGGTTCAGCGCGCGCTGCGCCTGGCGGCGTAATGCTTCGCGGGAAACGCCCAGGAAGTTCGAAAATCATCCAGACTGGGGAGCCACGCTGCAAGCTCGAGAAAGATGCACTAGAGCGTCGTGCCGAGACGGCGAATGCGGGCGAGATGCCGCAGAATCTCGGGATCTTCCTTGGCTTCGGCAAGCGGAGTGAGGTGCTCTTTGACGTAGTGCCAATCGAGAGTCCTTTGGCGCACGGCAATACCTTCGGCGTCCCGAATGTCGATGGCGCGCGATGCGAACAGTTTCATCACCATAAGGTCTTCGGCGGAGCAGGTGCGGAGTTCGAGGCCCGGCACAAACTCGAAGAGTGTAGCCCTCTGGATCACTAGATGCTCAAATGGTAGCCCGCCCAGAGAGACGTCGATGCCAATGCCGCTGGGCGAGTTGAGGAGGAGGACTCTCGACCGCAGCGCGAACTGCGCGGGGCTGGTATTGCGCGGGTTGTAATGGGCGAGCAGGGTCTCGATGAAAGGCACCTCGCCGCCGAAGCCCGTGAGCAGCGTGAGATCAACGTCGCGCGTGACCCGCGCCTGGCTCCAGCGCTGCACGGCGATCCCGCCGATGAAACAGGAGCCCCAGCCCTGCTGGTCGCAGAAATCCTGGACCTCTCGCGCGGCGTCCAACAGATCGATAGCGCTCATTGACGGAGTTTCGCCAGGTGGCGCTGCATCTCCACCAGCCCCGAAGATTCGTCCGGTGGCTGGGTACTGGTTGCGTGATTGAAAGCCCGGGCGAGTTGGCCCAATGACAGCAATTGGTCTTCGTCACGCACCTCGCGCAAGCGAATCCGTTCCAACTCCGGACCGGCCTCCTTCCAAGTCTCCACCCATCGCCGGATCATTTCCGCCTCTGTCATTTCTCCATTATCGCGCCGGGACCGTTACGTGGACGGATTCAGTCGGCTTTCCGCCCGCGCAGGGCATCGAATGGCATCGAAGAGTAGCTGGAACTCGGCGCGCTGCGGCGGGACGATCAAAGAACCGCGCTACAACGTTCGGGATGTGAGCCTCGGCTGGCGAGTTCATTCATGGATTCGATCCACGCCGCTGGTCCAGGCTCCTGCCAGTGGTCGAACAACCCGAATAGTTGCTTCATCTCCGGAGGTGGCCAGGTCACTAAAGTTCGAAACGCGTCCACGATGGGGCGCCAAATTCCCACAAAGCGCCTCCCGACGCGACCATCACCAGCAACACATCAGTACGGTACCGGTCACTTGGCTGTCTGTGCCGCGGAGTTGGATGTCATGGGTTTAACCGTCACTGCACGGACGCACACGTTACGCACACGCGAACATTAGAAAAATCGCCCCAATCCTTCCAGCCACTTACCCCACTTCCCGCCAAACAGCCCACCCCTCATCACTTACCCTCATAGTCAAAAGGAGCCTCTATGTCTACGCTCAAACAATTTGCCGCGAATCGTCGCAATTCGCAAAAATCCACCGGCCCCAAAACCGCCGCCGGTAAGTCCGCCTCCTCCATGAACGCTTTCAAAACCGGACTCCACGCCAAATCCGCCATCATCCGCGGCGAAAAGGCCGACGACCTCCAGACGCTCATCGACGAGTACTACGCCTACCACCACCCCGCCTCCCCCGAACTCCGCTCCATCCTCGACGACCTCATCGCCTGCGAATGGCAGCTCCGCCGCCTCCTCGTCACCGAAGCCGAATTGGAAAAGTACCTCGAAGACAATCTCTTTAATGCCGTCAACGAGGACCACCCCCGCGGCAAAGTCGCCAATAACTCCTACAACTCCTTCGCCGCCCTCCAGCGCCGCCTCGAGTCCGCTCGCCGCGCCCGTGCCCGCGCCCTCGATTCCCTTCGCGAACACACCGACTGCCCCATTCGCCCCTACCTCCCCGAAGCCGCCCCCTCCCAGCCAACCCACATCCTTCCGCCCACCACCCCCGACCACCGCACCCCGTCGCCTGCCGCTTCCGCCACCCCCTCCGTAACCCCCTCACCCAAATCCACTTCCCCCAAAATTGGCTTCGTTCCGCAAACCTCCCCGTCCGCCCCGCCCGCCGCCCCTCCATCACCCGAATCCGCCCCTATGTCAGATTCCTCACTCCAAGGTAGAATCAAGAATTGCCTGATTTCCTCGTAACGGTGGTAATTCCCACCCTCGCTGCGGATTCGAGGCTTCTGGAGTGCGTGACATCCCTCTCCCGGCAAACGAGGCCCGATCTCGAAGTGCTGATTGTCGATAACAGTGGCCATGGCCTGGTAGGCCGCAACCGTACCGCGCCGGGTGCGCGTGTCATCGAAAACACCGCCAACCTCGGCTTCGGCGTGGCCGTCAATCAGGGCATTCGCGCCTCTTCCTCCCCCTTCGTCGCCACCCTCAATGACGATGCCGTCGCCCACCCCGAGTGGCTGGCCAGCCTCCTCGCCGCCCTCGAACATCGCCCCGATGCCGGCATGTGCGCCTCCCAGGTCCGCCTCTTCGGCGAACCGCGCCTCGATTCCGCCGGCATGCTCGTCGCCCGCGACGGCAGCAGCAAACAGCGCGGCCACGGACGCCCCCCTGAAGACTTCCCCGTCCTCGAAGAAGTCCTCATGCCCAGCGGTTCCGCCGCCCTCTACCGCCGCGAAATGCTCGACGACATCGGCGGCTTCGATGACCATTTCTTCCTCTATTGCGAAGATACCGACCTCGGCCTGCGCGCCCGCTGGGCCGGCTGGAAGTGCATCTACGTTCCCCAGGCGCAGGTCGATCATCACTACTCCCATTCCGCCGGCCGCGCCTCCCCCGTCAAAGCCTACTTCGTGGAGCGCAACCGCCTCTTCGTCCTCGTCAAAAATTTCCCGGGCCGCTGCCTCCTCGCCGCTCCCTTCGTCGCCTTCGCCCGCTATCTCTGGCACGCCGCCTACCTCCTGCAAGGCCGCGGCAGCGCCGCCCGCTTCCGCGCCGAGGGCCATGCCGGACCCAAACTGCTCTGGTACCTCCTGCGCGCCCACCTCGCGCTCTTCGCCAATCTGCCGCGCCTCCTCCGCCAGCGCCGCGAAATCCGCGCCCGCGCCCGCATCACCCCTTCCGTATTCCGCCACCTGCTCCGCGGCCACGCCATCAGCGCCCGAAGGATGGCCGCCCTGTGATTCCCCCCTCCCAAGGTCCCGATTCCCTCCTCGTCATCGTTCCGGCCCTCAACGAAGAGGCCGCCATCGCCGGCGTCATCCTCGAAATTCAACAGTACATGCCCGGCGTCCCCATCGTCGTGATTGACGATTGCTCCCTCGATAAAACCATCGACGTCGCACGCCGCGCCGGCGCCCGCGTCCTCCCCATGCCCCACCACCTCGGCCTCGGCGGCTGCGTCCAGGCCGGTTACAAACTCGCCTACGAACTCGGCTACGAATACGTCATCCGCGTCGATGGCGACGGCCAGCACAATGCCGCCGACATCCCCCGCGTCTTCGAAACCCTCAAAAGGTCCGGCTGTGAGATGGTCATCGGCTCGCGCTTCGTTACCCAAAACGGTCAGCGCACCGGCGTCGTCCGCTCCCTCGGCATTCGCTTCTTCCGCTTCGTGCTCCGCCCCATCCTCGGCAAGCCCGTGCACGACCCCACCTCCGGCTTCGTCGGCGTCAATCGCCGCGCCCTTAACGTCTTTAAGGGCAGCTTCCCGCTGGAATATCCCGAAATCGAAGCCCTCGTCGTGCTCCAGCGCCGCCGCTTTCAATTCGAGGAAGTGCCTTGCCGCTTCCGCCCCCGTACCACCGGACGCTCCACTATCACCGCCCTCAAGTCCCTCTACTACGTGCTCCACGTCCTGCTCGGCGTCTTCGTGAATGTGCTCAAATTCGATCGCCGCTATCACCTGCAGCAGCGCGAACATACTCCGCCCGTCGAACGCGCTCTGCCGGACACCCAGGGCAGCCCCAAATCCAAATAAGGAGGATCCATGGACCATCTGCTAAATGTCGCCACCGGACTCAGCGTCATTCTCCTGATCATGGTTCTAGTCAGCGTGCGCCGCGCTCACATCCGCGTGGAATACTCGGTCAGTTGGCTGGTCGCCGCCGGCGCCATGCTCGTCCTCTCCCGCGTCCGCCCCGTGCTCGACGCGGTGCGTAATTCCATCGGACTGCCCGATGCCCCGCTCACCCTCTTCCTGCTCGGCGGCGGCGTCTTCCTCATTATGTTTTTCCGTACCTCCGTCATCATTTCGCATCTGCGCGACGACAATATCGCCCTCGCTCAACGCGTCGCTATACTCGAATACCACCTGCAAAACTTAAGAGACCATGAAAAACAGGAAGCCTGACCTGCATCCGGCGCCCCGTGCCGCCACCTCGCCCGGCGTCTGGGTCGGGGTAGCCCTCGCCGCCCTCATCGCCCTCTTCTGGGCCTATGCCCCCACCATGAACACCGGCTTCCTGTTCGACGATGCCAAGCAGCGCTTTGCCATGACCGCCGCCAAAGATCCGCTCTCCGAGTGGATCGGACCCGTCCGCCCGGTCCTGATGCTTACCTACTTCATCAACACCCGCATCTCCCCGGCCGATACCGGCTCCTATCACCTCTTCAACGTCCTCATCCACGCCCTCTGCGGCCTGCTGATCTTCTTCGTCATTCGCCGCATTCTGGCCCTCGCCGCCCTCCCCGCCAAATCGCACACCCCCCTGGCCCTCTTCGGCGCCCTGCTCTTCCTCTTTCATCCCCTGCAAACCGAAAGCGTCGCCTACATCTCCGGACGCTCCGATGCCCTCTGTGGCCTGTTCGGCGCCGCCGCCTTCGCCGCCTTCCTCTATCGCAAATCCCCAGCCATTTCGTGGGGCTCCGTCATCGTGGTCGTCCTCCTGTTCGCTGCTGCCGTCCTCACCAAAGAGCAGGCCGTCATTCTCCCCGCCCTCTTCCTGCTGACCGACCTCTGGTGGAATCCCCAATCGCCCCTCGCCGCAGTGCGCGCCAACTGGAAACTCTACGCCGTCCTTGCCGTCGGCGCGGGCGCGGGACTCGCCCTCTTCTGGAGCCTCATCCTCGGCATCGGTACCGGCAACAGCGCCGGCTTCGCCCTCAAGGATTTCACCTGGTATCAATACCTCTTCACCCAGTTCCGTGTCCTCGTCACTTACCCGATCAATTTCGTTTTCCCGGCGAACCTCAATGCCGATTGGGACTTCCCTATCTCGCACACCATCCTGGAACATGGCGCCCTCTTCTATCTCGTCTTCCTGCTCGCCTGTGCCGCGCTCGCCCTGCGCTATCGCCGCGGCTTCGCACTCTCCGGCTACGGCTTCTTCGTCTTCCTCGTTCTGCTCGTCCCTACCTCCAGCATCCTGCCCATTCAAGACCCCATCGCCGAACGCCGCATGTACTTCCCCATCCTCGGCCTGATCCTCATCGCCATCGATCTGCTGCGCCGCCTCAAAATGGAACCCAAGGCGCTCGCCGCCCTCGCCGGCGCCATCGTGCTCGTCGCCGCCTTCGCCACCCACGCCCGCGCCGAGGTCTGGAGCGATTCCGTCAAACTCTGGCAGGACGTCGCAGAGAAATCGCCGCGCAAATTTCGCCCCCACTTCCAACTCGCCTTCGCCTACTACGAACTAGGCCAATACCAGCGCGCCGTCGAGGAATTTGAGAAGACCGCCGCCATCCAGAAACCTACCCCCGACATGCTGGTGGATTGGGGCCTCGCCTATGACGGTTTGAACCAGCCCGATAAAGCCCTCGAAAAATTCCGCCAGGCTGCCGCCATGGAACCCTCCGCCCATGCCTGGACCCAGATCGGCTACATCTACGCCAAACAATCCCGCTGGAAGGAAGCCATGGATGCCTTCGACGCAGCCGAAAAAGTGGACGCGAACTTCCCCGCCATCTGGATGTATCGCGGCCAGGTCGCCCTCGCCACCAATCAACCCGCCGCCGCCATCCAACTCTTTCAGAGAGCCCTCGAACTCGATTCCGGCCAAGCCCCCGCCCGCGACGGCATGCAGCAGGCACAGCGCCTTTTGGCCGCGCCCGGCGCCCGCCGCTGATCGCCATGCATCACCGCACCCCAACTTTCGTGGGACAGGCAATCGTAATCCTGTCTGCCGCCGCCTTTCCAGGCGGCGCGCCCGTCGCGCAAGTCCCCGCCGTCAGCGCAGAATGTGCGTTCGCACCGGCCGAGCATTCGCTGCAGTCCCCCAAATTCCTATCGGCGTTCATCGGCGTTTATCGGCGGCCCATGCCCTCTTCCCCTCCAATCGAGAGGCCACTCTGACCTAGCCATGCGCATCGGAATCAACGCCCTCTACCTGATCCCCGGCAAAGTCGGCGGCACCGAAATCTACCTCCGGTCGCTTTTAACCGCTTTGGCTGAAATCGACCACCATAACCACTACTTCGTCTTTACCAATCGTGAGACCGGGCCCGATCTCGTCCCCGCCCAAAAAAACTTTGTACACCTGCCGCAGGTGGTACCAGGCACCAGCCGTCCCGCCCGCCTTCTCTGGGAACAGACCGTCCTCCCTCTCGCCGCCCTCCGCCACCGCCTCGACGTGCTGTTCAACCCGGGTTTCACCGCTCCCCTCGTCTGCCCCTGCCCCCAAGTCACCGTCTTCCACGACCTCCAGCACAAGCGCCACCCCGAGTACTTCCGCTGGTTCGACCTGCCCTTCTGGAACTTCTTCCTCTACTGGAGCACTGTCGTCTCCCGCCGCATCGTCTGCGTCTCTTCCGCCACTACCAACGATCTCTTCCGCTGGTATCGCGTGCCCGCCGAAAAGGTGTGCACCATCCCCTCCGGCGTGGACCCGCGCTGCTTCGAAATCAACGCCCGGCGCGCCCCGGAAAAGTTCCTGCTTGCCGTCTCCACCCTCCACCCGCACAAGAACTTAGACGGCCTTTTACGGGCCTTTGCGAGCTTTCGGGAACGCCATCCCGATTACCGGCTCGTGGTCAGCGGCATCCACGGCTTCTTCACCCAGGAGTTGCACTCCCTGCGCGCGCGCCTCCAACTCGGCGACAGCGTCGAGTTCCCCGGCTGGGTGCCCCGCGAAGACCTTTACAGCCTCTACGCCCGCGCCGCCGCCTTCTTCTATCCCAGCCTGTTCGAAGGCTTCGGACTGCCCATCCTGGAGGCGCTCGCGGCGGGCGTTCCCACCGCCTGCTCCGATATCGAACCCATGACCAGCATCGCCGCCGATGCCGCCCTCAAGTTCGATCCGCGCCTGCCTTCCGCTATCGCCGATACCATGCACGCCCTGGTTTCCGACCCGGACCTTCGCGCGCGCCTGGCCGCCGCCGGACCCCTCCGCGCTGCCAAATTTTCCTGGCATACCACCGCCCAAGGTGTACTCGATGCACTGTCCGGATAGCTCTCTTTGGCCATCTGATTGCTTGATCGGAATGTGGGGGATTAAACAATGTATCGCTTTTTCACATTTCTCGCCGCAGCCGCCGCCATCACGCTTCCGTCTAGCGCCCAGACGCTCCAACGCCGGGCCACTATGGTCGGCGGAGGCGGTCCCGATCGTGGCAAATGCACCATCGAAGTCGTGGTAGACGGCGCTGCCGATGTCACCATCCGCGGCGATCAGGGAACCATCAAGAATCTCAACGGCCGCCCCGCTGAATGGCGCCGCTTTGAATGCAACGCGCCTCTTCCCACCAACGCGAATGACTTTCGCTTTCAGGGAATCGATGGCCGCGGACGCCAACAGTTGACGCGCGACCCGCGCCAGGGCGGCGCTGCCGTCGTCCGCATTGAAGATACCGATGGCGGCTCCGAAGGTTACACCTTCGACCTCCTCTGGGGCGGCTATGAAAACCCCGGCCGCGGACCTTCCGGCGATTACCGCGGACCCTCCGGCGATTACCGCGGGCCCATCGACAATCGTGGCCCGGTCGACAATCGCGGACCCAACGGACCCGGACCGCACCGCTTCACCACCGAACAGGCCGTATCAACGTGCCAGGATTCCGTGCGCCAGGACGCGCGTAACCGCTTCCGCGGCCGCCGCGTCGAGTTCCTCACCACCCGCATCGACGACAACCCGGGCCGCAACGATTGGGTCATCGGCACGCTCGAAGTCTATCGCGGCCGCAACCTCGAAAACTACTTTCGCTTCTCCTGCGCGGTGGATTTCAACACCGGACGCGTACGCTCCGTCGACGTCGAACCCCGTGGCCTCGGCAAAAACTGGCGCGGCGATTCCGATCGCATCAGCCAGGGCTCCGGACGCGCCGTGCAGAATTGCCAGGCAGCCGCGGAAGCCCGCGTAAGGCGCGACGGCTACAATCGCGTCGATGTCGGTTCCATCCGCATGGACGATGCGCCGGGACGCAACGATTGGGTGGTCGGCAACATGCGTGCCTTCGGCCCGCGCGGCGCCGATGCCTTCAACTTCTCCTGCTCGGTAGACCTCCGAGGCGGTGACGTCCGCTCCGTCAACGTCGACCGCCGGTAGGACCTTTGCGGTGGGACGGACGATCGGTCTTTCGTCGTCCGTCCGCGCAGCTTCGAAACGGCAACAGGCCAGCTAAATCGACCTGCCCGCCCTAACTCCTAACTATGCCGGATCACGAGTACATCGCCATCCTTGACGATGTACTCTTTACCTTCCAGCCGTAACTGCCCCTTATCCCGCGCGCCCGCATAGCCGCCCAAATCGATCAGCGTCTTCCAATTCAATACCTCGGCGCGAATAAACTTCTTCTCGAAATCCGAGTGGATCGCGCCCGCCGCCTTGGGCGCCGTGCTGTTCATCGGAATCGTCCACGCGCGGCATTCGTCTTCGCCCGCCGTCAGGAAACTCATCAGCCCGAGTAACGAGTAAGTCGCCGTAATCAGCCGCTCCAATCCGGACTCGCCCAGCCCGTAACTCGCCAGATACTCCAGTTGCTCCGCGCGCGGCAGTTCGGCGAGTTCCGCCTCGATCTTACCGCACACCGCCGTCACAGCCGTATGAGCGCGCCCGGCCAACGGCCCGTTGCGATACTCCTCTTCGCGCTCGTGCAACTTGTCCGCTTCTTCCTCGCCCAGATTCAACACGTACAACATCGGCTTCTGAGAAAGAAACTGGAAGCCGCGGATGCGCTTCTCGTCATCGGCATCCAGCGCCAACTCGCGCAAAGGCTTGTTCTCTTCAATCATCGCCTTGCACTTCACCAGCAGGTCGTACTCTTTATCGAGCTCCGGATTCTTGATCTTCTTGCGATCTTTCTCCAGCCGCTCCAGACGCTTTTCGAGCACCGCGAAATCATTGAGAATCAGCTCCGTCTCCAGATCTTCCATGTCGCGGATGGGGTCTACCGAACCCTTCTCGTGCGGAATCGTGTCCGAAGCGAAAGTGCGCAGCACGTGGGCGAACGCGTCGACATTGCGCAGGCTCGCGATGCTGCCCGCGTCGCGCAGCGTCTCCTTCGAAATCGAAGGCATATCGACGTACTCCACAGTGGCGTGCGTCACCTTCGGCGGCTCAAAGAGCTTGCCGAGGGCTTCCAGGCGGGTGTCGGGCACGCGGGCGATGCCGGTGCGCGCGGAGGTCACACCAATCCGGGTCTCCTGATGCACCCCCGTGAGGATGGTGAACAGGGACGTCTTGCCTGTCATGGGCAGGCCGATAATTGCAGTTTTCATAGGAAGGAACGATTTCTACAGGGGGACTTCCACCTGGCTGAGAATTTCTTCGATGAGACGCTCGCCCATATCGGCGCGGCGCTGCACCAGAGTGGTGCGCGTATTGATGACGACGCGATGGGCGAACAGCGGAACGGCCAGTCGCTTGACGTCGTCAGGGATGGCGTAGTCGCGGCCCTCGATCAGGGCGATGGCTTGCACCGCGCGATACAGCGCCTGGCTGCCACGCGGGCTCACGCCCAACGTAAGAGATTCGTGGGTGCGCGTGCGCTCCACGATGGCCAGCATATAGTCGATCAGCGTGTCTTCCACGGTGACCTTCTGCACCAGGTCCTGCAGCCGTATCACGTCTTCGGCTACCAGCCCGGAGTTCACCGGGGTGGCCGGACGCGCCGGGTTGCGTAAGATCTCGCGCTCGCTCGCCGCATCCGGGTAGCCGATCCGCAGGCGCATCAGGAAGCGGTCGAGTTGCGATTCCGGCAGCGGATAGGTGCCGTGATGCTCCACCGGATTCTGCGTCGCTATCACCATGAAAGGCCGCGGCAGGGAATGCGACCGGCCGTCAATCGTCACCTGGCTCTCGTTCATCGCTTCCAGCAGCGCGGATTGCGTCTTCGGCGTAGTGCGATTGATTTCGTCGGCCAGCAGGAAGTTGCTGAAGATGGGACCCGGCTTGAATTCGAACGACTCGGCGTGCGCGTTGTAGATGGTGACGCCGAGCACATCGCTGGGCAGCATGTCGCTGGTGAACTGCAGACGATGGAAGCGGCAGGAGACCGAACGGGCCAGCGCCTGCGCCAGCGTGGTCTTGCCGACACCGGGGACGTCCTCGATGAGGAGATGCCCGCGCGCCAGCAGGCACACGACCGAGAGGCGCACCACTTCGGGCTTGCCGTGAATCGCCGCGCCGAGCGCCGTCTCCAGTTCGGACAGCTTTTGGAGGATATCGGGCGAAAAACCCACCGGCGGGGCCACTGCTGATTCCCGCTGGGACATTACAGCTTCATGATACTAAACCGGCGGAACAGGCCGTTTGAAAACAAAATCGGGCAAACAACCGGATTTATTCAGATACCCGGTATGAGGAAATCGTCCCTTAGCTGGCCTCCGGCTTCCACGCCGCCGGGCAGCGTGTGCCGCAAAACGGTTGGCGCGCTTCGGCCCGCGCTCCCCGAGTTGCTGGCCGCCCATCCCTGCCACTGGCCCCTTTTCTAAAGCGAGGGTTCGGGCAAAGGGGTCCGAAACTTGTTTTGGCCGGGAAACACGCCCCGACAATTCGTGCGCAGGTTGATACCCTGCAAGCAGTGATACGCCGAGAGGCCACGATCATGACCATGTCTTCCTTGCTTCCATCCCCGGCGGTGCGATCCGCCCTCTTCGCGGCTGCCGTGTGGCTCGCCGCCGTCAGCATCGGCGCCGGACAGGGTCGTCCGGCCGCGGCGGTCAGGCCGGCGCGAGAGCGTGTGCTGATCAATTCGGGCTGGCGTTTCCTGAAGGGAGACCCGCCGGGCACAGACTCGCGCCTCTTACTGTATGACATCCGGCCGGAGGCGCGCCGCGCCGTTGTCGAGCGGGCCGCCGAGTTCACCGAAGCTGCCGAGAAGGTGGCTGCGGCCACTCACCCGGTGCTCAAGCCGTACATCCTGCCTACGGGCAATCGCTACCTGAAGGACGCCTCGAAGCGGTACGCACGCCCCGACGGCAATCCGGGTGCGGACGTGAGCTACGTGCAGGCCGGCTTCGACGATGCCGCGTGGCGCAAGGTCGATCTGCCCCACGATTGGGCGATCGAAGGGCCGTTCCAAACGGGCGGCGGCGGTGGCATGGGCCGCTTGCCGAGTCCGGGCATCGCCTGGTATCGCAAGAAGCTCGCGATTCCTGCGGCGGACGCCGGCAAGTCTCTCGCGCTTGTCATTGAGGGCGCGATGTCCTACGCGTCGGTGTGGGTGAACGGGAAACTCGCAGGAGGCTGGCCCTATGGGTACACTTCGTGGTCGCTCGACATTACGCCGTATGTGAAGCCGGGCGGCGAGAATCAGATCGCGGTCCGGCTGGACAATCCGACCGACTTTTCGCGCTGGTATCCGGGCGCGGGAATCTATCGCAATGTCTACCTGGTGAAAACGCAGCCGGTTCACGTCGCTCCTTGGGGATCGTTCGTCACCACGCCGGAGGTATCCGCGTCGTCCGCCAAAGTGAATCTGGACGTGACGATTGACAACGATTCGGCGGCGCCGGCCAACGTATCGTTGTCGACGGAGATTTTCGCCCTGGACGCGGCGGGCCTACGCGGTACCCGTCCGGTCGCAACGATCGCTCCCGTGCAGGCCAACATCGCGGCCCGCGCCAGCGGAGTCGTAAAGTCCTCGGGCGCGGTGGCCAGGCCCCTGCTGTGGGGACCGCCTCCGCAGCAGAAACCCAACCGCTACCTGGCAGTGACCTCCGTGAGTTCGAACGGCAGGCAGGTCGATCGCTACGAAACTCCCTTCGGCATCCGCACCGTGGACTTTCGGCCAGACGGCGTGTTCCTCAACGGGCAGCGCATTCAACTCAGGGGCGTGAATCAGCACCACGATCTGGGCGCGTTGGGCGGGGCATTCAATGTGCGCGCGGCCCGGCGCCAACTGGAAATCCTGCGCGAGATGGGCTCTAACGCCATCCGCATGTCGCACAATCCGCCCGCACCGGAACTGCTCGAACTCACGGACAAGATGGGCTTCCTGGTGATGGACGAGTTGTACGACGCGTGGCACCGCCAAAAGACGCCCTTCGACTTCCACCTGATTTTCGACGACTGGCACGAGCAGGACCTGCGCGCGTGGATTCAGCGCGACCGCAACAACCCCTCGGTCATTCTCTGGAGCGTGGGCAACGAGGTGGGCGAGCAGAACACCGGAGAAGAGGGCGCGGTCATCGCCCGGCGCCTGGTCGCGCTGGCGCATGACGAAGACCCCACGCGCAAAGTCACCGCCTCCATGAATTCGGCCAAGGCGGATTCGCCCTTTGCCGCGGCGCCCGATGTGATCGCGCTGAACTATCAGGGCGAAGGCATCCGCGACTCACCTGCGTTCGCACAGTTTCGCGGCATCAAGACTCCGCCGCAGTACCCGGCATTTCATGAGAAGTTCCCGGACAAGACGATCCTGAGCAGCGAATCGGCGGCGGCCTATAGCAGCCGCGGCGTGTACCTGTTCCCCGTCTCGAAGGAGATCAGCGGACCGGTGCGCGACGGGTCGGGCGGCGATTCGACGGCACGTCAGGTAAGCGCGTACGAGATCTATACCTCGGATTTCGGATCGAGCGCGGACAAGGTCTTCGGGACGCTGGAGCGCCACCCGTTCGTGGCCGGCGAGTTTGTGTGGAGCGGATGGGATTACCTGGGCGAGCCGACACCTTACAACGCGTCGCGCAGTTCGTATTTCGGCGTGATCGACCTGGCGGGATTCAAGAAGGATCGCTTCTACCTGTATCAGGCGCACTGGCGGCCGGACCTTCCGATGGCGCACATTCTGCCGCATTGGACGTGGCCGGATCGTGCGGGTCAGGTGACCCCGGTGCACGTGGTCACCAGTGGCGATGAGGCGGAACTGTTCCTGAACGGAAAGTCGCTGGGGAGGAAGAAGAAACAGGATTTCGAATACCGCCTGCGTTGGGATGACGTGGTGTACGAGCCCGGGGAATTGAAGGTGGTGGCCTATAAGGTCGGTAAGTCGTGGGCCACCGACACCGTACGCACGGCGGAAGCGGCCGCGCAACTCGCGCTGTCGGCGGACCGGGGCACGATCAAAGCGGATGCGCTCGATTTGTCGTTCGTTACCGTGCAGGTGGCCGACGCGCGAGGAGTAGCGGCGCCGCATGCGGCGAACCAGATCAAGTTCTCGGTGCAAGGTCCGGGCGAGATCGTGGCGACCGACAATGGCGACTCCACGAATTTCGAGCCATTCCCGAGTCACGAGCGCGCCGCATTCAACGGCAAGGCGCTGGTAATTGTCCGCGGGATCGCAGGAAAAGCAGGTGAGATCAAGGTAACGGCGGAGTCGGCGGGATTGAAGACGGCGGTGGTGACGCTACATAGCGTGAAGTAGCGTTCGAGACGGGATTCGGGTAGACTAAAGGTTTGGCGTAGTCGCGCCATGCCCGCCACCCAAGGGCGCGTAGCTCAGTTGGTTAGAGCGCCTGCTTCACACGCAGGAGGTCACAGGTTCGAGTCCTGTCGCGCCCACCATTTCCTT
>JBDTMZ010000123.1:0-20946 GCA_039934035.1 Candidatus Solibacter sp.
CGCGCAGGTCAAACAGTTTGCGGCGTTCCAGCAGCCAGCTTTTCAGCCCTTCCAAGCCGCCGACGTCGTCGATATCCGTGCCGTCGGAGATGAACTCCACCACCCCGGTCCGGTTGATCAGCAGTCGCTTCTCTTCGAGCAGGGCCGGCAGCGATGCCGCGCTCAAGCGCGCGCCCCCGGACAGTGCACGCCGCAGCGCATAGCGCGCTTCATCGAGCGTCAAGCCCAAGAGCGCCGGCGCCAACTGCAGCACCATGGCATCGTCGGTCTCACCGCTCTCGGCGCGCAGGAACGCGGTCAGTTCCACCAGGTCGGGCGAACGCAGCTCCACATACAACATGCTGCGCTCCAACTCTTCGGGAATCGCCCGCACCGGGGAGGTGATCACCACGAATTTGCGCTGCCCGAGAAGGCTCTGATAGAGGTCGCGCAGGCGGCGGCGGATTTCCGAAGATTCGCGCAGCGGCTCATGGAAATCCATCAGGTGAAAGATGGCATCGCCCCGGAAGGCAGCGATGAAGTCCAGCACGCCGCGCGGATCGTGCGTGCCTGTCTGCGGTGCGGCGCCATTCAGGCTCAGTCCGCTGGTCAGGCTCCAGGACCACACCGGCACGGCGCTGCCCGACATACGCTGCCCGGCCGCGCGCAGCACGCTGCCCGCGCGCTGCTCCTCCGGCGTGCGCACGTAAGTCAAGGGGCGCCCCGATTCGAAAATCTCCCGCAGCATCTTCGCGGCGCGGCTCTCCGCGGCTGCCATTGGTTTGGTCACTTGCATGAACGGTCCACTAAATAGTATCGACGCTGGGGAGAGCGGAAAGGACGGGGCCCGGTGGTTTGCGCGGAAGAGGTGGCCGGTGTGCGGACGGCGCTGCTGAAAAGAATGGGGTTGGCCGGCAGCCACGATGCAACGTGCACGCACGCCTCTCAGTGTGTCATCGAATAGACGATGTAATCGAGGGCGATTCGAATGCCGAGGGCCGAGTACTTCTCCAAATATTGCGGATTGTCCGCATGTTCCCAGCTATCGCCGAGGTCCATGTTATGGCAGATGGCGACCATGATACGGCCGCGGTCGTCGTAGATTCCGCGCCAGTGCGGCAGCTTGCCAGTCTCGCCCTTCTCGTAGGTCTGATGCGTTTCCAACACCAGCGCGCCCGGCACCTGGTACCGGTCGTCGAGATCGTAAATGGTATGGAAAATCGGATCCCCATTGGGGATGTCGACCACCGGACGTTCCGGAAAGACGCGGCGCATGCTCTCCATGAAAACGTCCCACTCGATCTGTCCGTGGAAGTCATCGCACATGAAGAAACCGCCGCGCAGCAGGTACTCTCGCATGGCCTGAACCTGCTGATCGGTCAGGTCCCAGTGCCCCACTTCCACGCCGTAGAGGAAGGGCCAGTCAGAAACATCGTGATCGTCCAGGTTGATGACCTGCTCGACGCTGCGCGCGTGAATGCGGGTCAAACGGCGTACGGCTTCGGAGAGGTGGCGGTCGGAACGCGGGTAGTCGAAGGCCCAGTTGGAGGCGCCTTCGGTCCAGGCGCCCGCCATTTCGAAGCCGCCGTACATGCGGCCGACCGGCGGATACATGAGCCGGCCGAAGGCCCACTCGCCTTTGTCCTGGTAATCGCGCGGCAGCGGATAACGGTCGTAGCCCTCGACGGTGGTATACACACGGAACGGCCGCTGAAAAGCGAAGACAGCGGAAACCACAGCCAGCGTCGCGATGGTGACGGCTCCAGCGCGACGAAGTTGATTAGGGAAATGCACCGGGCTACCCTCAGGATACTACGGGCATCGCGCTGATTCGGTAGGACGGGCCTGGCCGGGCGGGCGACTTGGGAGTGGGGATGTTTTGCGAGTTTACAAACGCGCTCGCGCTTCAAAGATTCGCCCTCCAAGAGGAGAAAGAGAATACGGGCCGCCGATCAACGCCGATTCGCGCCCATGGAACACGAAATGCCTGGGCCCAGCGAGAAGAATCTGGCGGCAGGGCGTTCGGGTGTCAAGAACGTTTATTCGGTATGGGCGGGCACGCTTCCTGACTGGCGCGGATTGGTTACCGTTTCGGATTGGTTACAGCCCCACTGGCGCAAGGCGTGATACCTTCTTGAACATGACTTCGCATGGCCCCGTGTCCCGCCGTGGATTTCTCGCCGCCACGGTGGCGGCTCCGCTTGCCCTCTCCGCGCAGGCTCGCAAGATTCCTATCGGCATCGAAATGTACTCGGTGCGCGACGAGTTGACCAAGGATACGCTGGCCACCACGCGCGCCATCGCCAAAATGGGGTACGAGGTTGCCGAGTTTTACGGACCCTACTACTCCTGGAGCCCGGAACTGCTCAAGGACGTGCGCAAGATTCTGGACGATACCGGCATGCGCTGCCTGTCCACGCACAACGACTTCGGCAACTTCAGCGCCGGGAATATCCAGAAGGCTATCGACTACAACAAGACCCTCGGCGCCCGGTATGTGGTGATGGCGAGCGCGCCGCGCAGCGAAACCCTCGACGGCTGGAAGAAGGTGGCGGACACGCTCACCCTGGCGATGGAGAAGCTGCGGCCCGCCGGATTGCGGGCCGGGTATCACAATCACCAGACCGAGTTCCAACCGCTGAACGGCAAGCGGCCCATTGAGGTGATCGCCGCCAACATACCGAAAGACGTGATGCTGCAACTCGATCTCGGTACCTGTGTGGAGGTTGGGTCGGACCCGGTGGCGTGGATTCAGGCCAACCCCGGCCGCATACGCTGCTGCCATCTCAAAGACTGGGCGCCCGGCGCTCCAGCCGATAAAGAAAAAGGCTATCGCGTATTGTTCGGCGAAGGCACCGTGCCCTGGCAGAAAGTGTTTGCGGCCGCCGAAGCCGTGGGAGGCATCGAGTATTACCTGATTGAGCAGGAAGGCAGCCGCTATCCGAGCCTGGAGACAGCCGAACGCTGCCTGGCTACTTACAGGAAGATGAGGGCGTAGTTTCGCCGTCCTGGAACGCCTGAGGCGGCACGCCCGGCGTCAGGCAATCGGCGATCGCCTGAAACAGGTCTGCCCGCTTCATCGGTTTGGACACAAACCCGTCCATGCCGGCCCGGATGCAGAGTTCGCGGTCGCCGCTCATGGCGTTTGCGGTGAGCGCGACGATGGGAATATGCGCGCCGGAACTGCACTCTCTGCGGCGGATCTCCGCCGTCGCCTCAAAGCCGTCCATGCGGGGCATCTGTACGTCCATCAGGATCAGGTCGAAGCGTTGCGCCGCACAGGCGTCTATGGCCGCCTGCCCGTCCACGGCGCAGTATACGAGGGCGCCCGCCTGTTCCAGCAGACGCTGCGCCAGCATACGGTTCACCATATTGTCCTCGGCGAGCAGCACGCGAAGCCCGCGGGGGATGCTGGGTTCGGCGACCGGCCTGTCCGAAGCAGGGGCCGGATCTGCCGCCGGCACCACCGCGTCCGCCTCGATGGTGAACGTGAACGTGCTGCCCGCACCCATACGGCTTTCGCACCAGATCTGGCCGCCCATCATGGTGACCAGACGCCGGCAAATGCTCAGCCCCAGCCCGGTGCCGCCATAACGGCGTGAAGTGGACCCATCGGCTTGCAGGAACGGCTCGAAAATCAGCGACTGTTTCGCTGCTTCGATGCCGATTCCCGTGTCGCGAATCTGAAATTGCAGGCGGCACTTTCCCGGCGGGGGCGTTTGCGCCTCGACCAGCACCTCCACCGACCCCTTTTCGGTAAATTTCACGGCGTTGCCTACCAGATTCAGCAAGATTTGCCGTAAGCGTCCCGGATCCCCGGTCAACCTTGCGGGCACGCCTTCCGCCACGCTGTGCCGCACTTCCAGGCCTCTCTGCCGCGCCAGGACATCGATGGTAGCCAGGGTGTTGTCCGGCAGTTCCGCCAACTCGAATTCCACGTTATCCAGACGCATCTTTCCGGCTTCGATCTTGGAGAAGTCCAGAATGTCGTTGATCACCACCAGCAGCGAATCGGCCGAGACGCGCACCAGACGCAGGCACACCGCCTGATCTTCATTCAGCGGCGTCTGCAGCATGACCTCCGTCATCCCCATGATGCCGTTGAGCGGAGTGCGGATTTCGTGGCTCATGTTGGCCAGAAACTCGGTCTTCGCCCTGGCCGCCTGCCGGCTCTCGGCCAGCAAATGCTCGATTTCCACCTTCTGCTTCTCGACGATGGCTTTCTCGCGTTCGGCGATATTCTTCTCCTCCAGGGCGCGCTGCTGTTCGATCTGCAACTTGTGGGTACGGTCTTCCACGGCCTTTTCGAGTTCGGCCTGCCTGCGCAGCATGTTGCGCACCCGCCAACCCATCAACCAACGTGCCGCCAGCAAGAGCAGCAGAACCGCACCCGTGCGTGCCCACCAGGTAAGCCACCACGGCGGCAGCACGCGAAACGGCAGGCGTGCCGTCATGGGAAACCACTTCCCACCCACGCTCGCCTGTACCTCCAGCTGGAAACTCCCCGGCGGCAGACCTGGGTAGTACGCTTCGGCGTGCAACGTTTCGGCCCAGGTCGCATCGAGGCCCAGCAACCGGTGGCGGAAACGCACGCCAGCCTCGTCGACGAATGTCAGGGCTGCGAATTGCGCCGCGAAGCTCCTCTGAGAGTACGGCAGTTCCAGCGGTTTGTCCGCGGTCACCGACATGCCACCGAACTGCACGTTCGTCAGCACCACGGGGACGGTCTCAGCACGGTCACCCAGCGATTCGGGGTGCAGGAAATGCGTCAACCCCTTAGCGGTCCCGATCCAGACGCTGCCATCCGGGTCGTCGTAGAACGCGTTGTGATCGCAGTCGTTGACCGCCAGACCATCGGACTTGTCCAGGTGCCTCCACGACTTGCCATCCCAACGGTCCACTCCCTGATCGGAGCCTACCCACAACCAGCCGCGCCGGTCAAAACGAAGGAAGTACGTTTTGGCGGCTTGCAGGCCATCCTTGGGACCGAAGTGGCGCGCCCGCACCTCGCCGCCCTGAATTTCCAGCCGGCTGATCCCTGACGGGTTCCGGTAGCCCACCCAGAGCGCATGATCCGGTCCCTCGGTCAGGTAGGTGACGTTGTCGTGCAGGAGCCCGTTGGCCTGAGTGAACAGAGTCCAGCGCCCGTTTTCCAGGCGGCTGATCCCCCCCGAACTACCGGCCCAGACCCGGCCCGCACTGTCCGCCAGAAGCGCGTAGATCAGATGTGCTCGCTCCGGCTGGAACGGAACCGCATGAAAACGCAGTCTGCCGTTAAGCCTTTGCCCGACGAACAGGCCATCCGGAGTTCCTGCCCAGACCTGCCCTTTTCGATCGACGGCCAGGCTGTACACCAGCGAATTCGCCAGGCCCGATTCGGCCCCGAACTGTTCTGCCTGACCGGTTCTCGGGTCGAAGTGAAAGACTCCGCCCGGAGCCTGTCCCGCCCACCACGTACCGTCACCGGCCTTGATCAGGGAAAGGGTGGCGCCCACCCCGAGCAAGCGATGCCGGAACGGCTCCCACGCCTGGCGGTCTTGCCGGAAGCGGGCAATGCCGGCCTGGGTGGCGGCCCACAAGTTGCCATCCAAGTCGCGATCGAGCGACCACACTACGTCGTGATTGAGACCTTCGGTTTCGGTCCAGATTTCCGCATTTTTATAGCCCAGCCAGCGGACGAGTCCGCCGCCGTCCAGGGCAATCCAGGCCGAGCCTTCGCTGTCACGCAGAAAATAATTGACCGCTGCCGTGGGCAGGCCGTTGGACCGCCGGACCAGTTTCCAGCCCGTGCCGCTGCGCCGCGCCAGACCCCGCGTAGTTGGCACACAGAGTTCGCCGTCGCGATCCAGGAACACCGCCGGATTGCGGGACGCGGGAGGCAACCCGCTGTCGCGGGACACGAATTTCGCCGCGCCCCTGGAGAGCGCAAACAGGCGCATGGTGCTGCGCACCCAAAGGGTATGTTCGCGGTCCACCAACAGACCCTGCCAGGCGTCCGCCGGCAGGCCTGCTTCACTGATCGCGCGCGCCGCGCCCTGATCCAACCGGCACAGTCCCTGCCCGCAGCTATACCAGACCCGGTCCGCCGTTTCGACGGCGATCGCAAACACGGTCTTCCGGTTTTCGCTGCCCGGCGGGGACGCCGCTTCGTGAAATTCCCGCGCCATCCCCTGCGCCGGCGTCTTCGACACCACCAGCCCATGAAAGGTACCCACGTAGAGCGTACCCGCGGCATCGGAAGCCAACGCCACCGTGGCACTGCCCGGTCCGCTGCGCACCGTCTCGAAATGGTCGCCCACCAGGCGCGCCAGCCCCTGATTGGTCCCCACCCAGAGCTCTCCGGATACGGTTTGATGGAGCGCGAGAATCTGCACCGCCGGCAGTCCCTGAGCCTGCCTGAAGGCGCGGAAGGTGCGCCCATCGTAGCGGAACAGCCCGCTCTCCGTGCCTACCCAGAGGAAGCCGGTACGGTCCTGCAGCAGGCAATAGACATCCAGGTTTGTCAACCCGTCGTCCTGCCCAAACTCCTTGAAGCTGTAGCGCTGTCCGGACAGCAGTCCGCCGCACAGGCACACGAGCCACAGGACGCGGATACATACACGCTTCACTACTCCGTGTTATCGGCCGTCGCGGGGAATACTTTAGCAGGCGCGCCGCGCCTTACATAGCTGAGGAGCCCGTCGGGAGCTGCCGGGGACATAAGTAAAGGATCGCTCTGTCACGGTCGCAGCTCGTTAAGTCATTGAATCGACAGGGTCGCGTAGACTTTTGCGACTCGCTGTTAGAACATGCGGTCCTGTTTTTTCAGATTGCCCAGCGGCGTCGAGATGTTCGCCACCGCGAAAGCCACCCGGAAATCGTTGCGCGCGCCCAGGTTGGACCCGATATTGTAGCGGTGAAACTGTACGCTCAAGCCGCAGCAGTTGGTATTGTAGGTGACCTGCGACGTCGTGTACTGAATGACGCCCTGCTTGAAGTCGTAAATCGCCTCTGACGCCGCATTCCAGCCGCGGTGATTCGGGTCGCCGAACCCGCCGCGGATGCGGAACTGATTGGCCGCCGTGGTGACCGCCGGATCGGTATGCACCATGTCGTGGCCCCCCGAGAAGAAATACTTCGAGCGGAAACGATAGTCCATCGAGAAACTGCTGTCCACGATGCCGCTGTTGCGCGGATCGTAGTCCGTCTGCCAGCGTATGCCCAGTCCCGTCACGGGAGTCATGCGCATGACGCTCACCACCGGCGAGGTGGTGCGCGGACCGGCAAGGAACGCGTACGCGGTCAGGTCGGCACTGGGCCCGATCACATTGCGCTGCCCCTCCACCAGCGCCCCGCCGAAGGTCGGGTTGAAATAACGTTTCTGGAAGACTTCCCAACTGAAGATCTCTTCCACCGTGTTGTTGCGCCGGGCGTAGATCCGGTTGGCCACCGAAAGCATCAGTTCGTTGGTATCGGCCCACAGATCCCGCTCGTCGAAGCGAATGAAGCGCGTGTAGTTGTCGCCGATCCCGGTTACATAGCGATAAGTAGCGCGAGGTTCTATCGTATGCTTCAACTTATCGCCGAATATCGTCTTCTTATTGAAGACGCGCGCCAACGTGGGCAACATGATATCGACCGAGAAATCGCGTGCGCTGCGCACGATATTCGTGCCCACGACCCTGTAGCGGTCCTGGTACGGCGCCTGCGCTTCGCCGTAGTAGATCTCCTGAATTCCGAAACTCGGCACGATGTGGATGCCCGCCCAGTGGAAGGCGGTGGTGACGTGCGGCGCAATGCTCGACCGGTTCATGTAATTGCCGGTCTGGAAGGTATCCACCAGGGCGGTGTTGTCCTTGTTGAACACCGGTTCATAACGGTATAGCAGCCCGGTCGACGAATCGAACGAAAAGTAAAAGGGCAGGCGGTCCCAGATGCGGCGGTTGCGGCTGCTGAATTCCACCTCCGGCAGTTTGCGCACGTTCACCGCATTGGCCACATAATGCGGCTCGGCATCCGGCGTATCCCTGATCGCGATTTCGGTCGACTGGAAATTTTGCAGGCGAGCGAAAATCGCATTCACGGTAAAGCTCGACCAGTTCTTGTTGGCGTACGCCACCGAGTGGATTTCCGACCCGATGATGTCGCTGTAGCTTTCGCTCCACTCCTGGCGGAAACGGAAGGACGAGATGTAGTTGATGTTGGCCCGCGCGGTCCAGCCCTTGCCGAGATCGCTCTGCCCCACCGCCAGCAGACTGATGCCGCTGAACTTCTGCCGCGGCGTGCCGGAATCGGGCGCCCCCCGGTCCTGCACGCCGTACAGGATCACGTCGTAATCGGTGCCGGCGCGCGGCTTGCCGCGGTAATCGACGTGATGCACCAGCCCGCGCGAGGTGTAATATTGCGCGCGATAGGTGACGTCGTTGCTGCGATTGATGGCCCAGAAATAGCCTCCGTGCACCATCCAGCCGCGCCGCGAACTGTGCCCGATCAGAGGCAGGAGGAATCCACTTTTGCGCGGTTCCTTTTCGAGCGAGTGGTAGAAAAACGGCGTGAAGAACAGCGGCATCCGGCGCAGGATGAACGTGCTGTTATGCGCGATCACGCGCTTTCCCGGTATGATGTCGAAGCTCTTGCCGCGCAGCCTCCACCAGGGCGTCGGCAGCTTGCAGTTGGTGATGAAGCCCTCGTGCAGCACGTATTTCGTCCCCAGGCGCTCTGCCCATTCGCCTTCGAAGTGGAACGGGTTATCGGTGGTCAGCACGCCCGGCTTGGCGACAATGTGCGGCTTGGTCTCCCCGATCACGTCGTAGAAGCGCCCGGTCTTCTCATCCGTGTTGTAGGTGAGATGCCCCGCCCACATCTTCATATTGCGGCCGAAATCGTGAAAGAACACGTGGCCGGTGGCGCGCACCTCGCCGGTATCCTGGTCGAAATCGATTTCGTCCGCCCGGAACAGCATCTCCGAATTTTCGATTTCCGCCGGCAGACCGGGCGATCCCCGGAGCTTATACACGTGCCCGGCGATGTCCTGCGTCCGGTAGCGCAGATTCCAATCTCCCGCCGCCAAAGACTTGGGCGGGACCGCCGGCGGGCGCTCTATCTCTTCTCCGGGATTCACCTGAGCCGCACAGCTAACAGCTAAAAGCAGTCCAACCAACACTGTAAGAGGGAAATGACACCTAATACTCGAAGATTTCTCGTGACAAGGGGGGAGCTTTATGCTACTAACTATGAGAGAGCGTTTCAGGCGGGGCCTCAAAGCTTGAAGCTAGCACACTTCGTGCGGTAAAAGGGATGGTGCGGAAGAGCTATCGAGGCATAAATCAGGTTACGCAGCTGGCGGAGTACATCGAATGACTTGTGGCTATTGTGGAACCCGGAATGGAGATGGCGAGCATCGCTGCACACGCTGCGGGCGTAGGCCTGAAGATACGCCGTCCGGCGGCTATGGGGTCAACGGAGCGCTGGCCGAACAGTTGAATCCGGTGCCGCGTCCCCAGCTGGTAGAGCGCGCACCCCGGCCCGAGGTACAAGAAACCCCCAGTCTTTCGCAGGCATTTCAGGCTTCGTTGTTCCCGGCGTCCAATGTGATCGCCATGCCGCCGCGGCCCGAAGCCAAGCCTCGTACCCGCGCCGAAGGTCCCGTGAAGCCCGCCGCTCCGAGAACGGCGGCGCGCCGCGCCAAACCGGTGCCGGAAGGGCAAGGAACGCTCGATTTTCTTCCCCCCGCGCCGGCCAAGCCGCGCCAGCTCGGCACCAGTGTCGAAGCCGTCATTTACTGTGAAGCGCCGGTGGCCACTACGCTGCACCGCGCCGTGGCCTGCACGCTCGATTGGGCGATGGTCATTCTGGGGTACGCCGTTTTCCTGGGCGTGTTTTCCGGGCTGGGTGGCACCTTTGAGCTAACTCGCAGCAATCTGATGATCTACGGAGCCATGTTCCTGCTGGTCGGTTTCACCTACGGAATGTTGTTCGCCTGGGCGGGTGCGGAGACCCCCGGCATGCTCTGGTCACAACAGAAACTCACCACCTTCGACGGCTTTCCGCCGGACCGCCGGCAGCGTCTGGTGCGTTTTATCGCATCCAGCCTGAGCCGCTGTACCATGCTCGGCCTGCTGTGGTCGCTCGCCGACGAAGAGAGTCTCGCCTGGCATGACCACATCTCGCGCACCTTTCCGACCCCACGCGACTCCCGTACGCTTGTTTTCCGCGACGAATAGGCGGAACATATCCGGAATGCTCCTCGTAGCTTAGGTGGCGCCCCGACCGGCGCCCCGAAGTATTGTGTCTGGAGGGAATTTCCGTGCTATCAACTCACGCCCCGGCCCGTCATTTCTTTAATATGAAATTCAAAACTCTGCTGGCAGCCGTCCTCTCGGTGACTGCCGCAATGGCCCAGGATGCTACCGGCACGTGGCAGGGAACTTTACAGACCCCCCAGCGCGCCTTGCGCATCGTCATGAAAGTGACGCGCGCCAGCGACGAAACCTTGAAAGCGACCCTTTTCAGCATCGATCAACCCGGTGCGGGCATCAACGCCAGCGCTGTGACGTTGCAGGGTCAGGTGCTCAAGATGACGATCCCCGCTATCAGCGGGAGCTACGAAGGCAGACTGGCCGCCGACGGGAATACGGTCAACGGCACGTTCACGCAAGGCGGGCCCCTGCCGCTGGTCCTGACGAAAGCCACGCCCTCCACCGCCTGGGCGATTCCCGATGCGCCGCCTCCCCCCAAGACCATGCCCCCGGATGCGAAGCCGGTCTTCGACGTCGCCACTATTAAGCCGAGCGATCCCGAAGCCAAGGGACAGCGCATCAACGTAGGCGTGGGCGGGGCCAACACCTTCACGACGGCCAACACGCCGCTCAGCGAGCTGATCAAATTCGCATATGGCATCCACGTGAAGCAGTTGACGGGTGGTCCCTCGTGGGTGGATTCGGAGAAGTTCGACATCACGGCCAAGCCCGACACGCCCGGCATGCCCAGCGTGACGCAATTGCAGATGATGGTGAAGCAGTTGCTCGGCGAGCGCTTCGGGCTGGTCTTCCACCGCGAGAAGAAAGAGCTGGCGGCGTATGTCATTACGGTGGACAAGTCAGGCGTTAAGATGTCCAAGGCGGAGGGACGCGGGATCCTGCCCGGTTTTGGCGGCCGCGGGCCCGGCTCAATCGGTGTCCGCAACTCCACCATGGCGGAATTCGCCGATTTCCTGCAGGGCCGCATTCTAGATCGGCCGGTAGTGGACCAGACCGGCCTGACCGACCGTTTCGACTTCACGCTGGAGTGGCTGCCGGATTCCATCCAGGCGGCGGCGATGGCCGGAGGCGGTCCTCCGCCGGAATTGCCCAAGAGCATCGAAGATCGTCCCGACCTGATCGCGGCGGTCCGGCAGCAGCTTGGACTGAAGTTGGAAAGCGGCAAGGCGCAAGTGGAAACCTTTGTCATCGACAAAGTGACGAAGCCCACCGACAACTAAACATTGATCGCAACATCGCACATCACGCAGGGGGAGACACATCCATGCTGGGAGTGACGCCGTACATCAATTTCAATAGCACTTGCCGTGAAGCCATCGAGTTTTATAAGAGCGCGTTGCAGGCCGAAGTTGTTTTCATGCAAACCTACGGTGAATCGCCGATGGCCGGAATGGCCAGCGCCGACCTCATCATGCACTGCACGATCAAGGTAGGCGATTCCGTCGTCATGATGTGTGACTCTCCCCAACCGGTGCCGCCGGGGGGAAACCTCAGTCTCACGCTCGGGCTGGACGACCCGGAGCGCGCGCGAGAGATTTTCGACCGCCTGGCAGAGGGCGGCGCCGTCATCATGCCGCTGGAAAAGACGTTCTGGGCCGAAGCATTTGGCATGGTCACCGATCGGTTTGGCGTTCCCTGGATGGTGAACTGCGAAGCGCCGAAATAAGCCGCTTCCGGCAAGGGCAGGCCGCCAACGTCCCATCGATTGAGCGGCCTATCCCGGCGGGTCCTTCAAGCGCGACAGCTATCTCGCTTCTTTGACCCTCAGGGGCGTATCCAGCTTAAAGGTGAGAATGGTTTCCGCGGGCACCTTAATTGAGCCCTTGGTGACAATCTGCGTCACCGCACCCGCGGCCGCGCCCGATCCGGCGCCGATCGCCGCGCCCTTGCCTCCGCCTGCAATCGCGCCGATGATCGCGCCGATCGCCGCGCCGCCGCCGACGAATTCGCCGGTGCGCTTGTTCGCTCCCACCCCGTTGCGCCCCTTCTGCGAAATGTCCGAGGCGTCGAGGCTATACTGCTGGCCCTCGATCGCTACCGACACCAGGTCCAATACCAAATCGCTGGCCCCGCGGATCTTGCCGCCCTTGCTGGCCGACTTGATCACCAGGTGCGCATTCGATCCGCGTGGGATCACAATCGCTCCGTCCTCGTCCTTGACGTCGCTGGCAATCTCGGCGGCATATAGCTGTCCTTCCACGGCCTTCCCCGAATCGATGGTCTCTTCGTTGCGCACCGGAATGCTGGTCCCCGCCGCCAGCACCAGGGTTTTGCTTTGCACAGCCGCGGCCGGAGGATGATAGTGCTCCTCGTGGGTCGGTTCGGGCGCCGGAGGCGCGGCAGCCGTCGCGGGCGATGCGGGCGATGCGGGCGTCACGGAGCTTGCCAGTTCCCCGTAATCGACGCGGCGAACGTCTTTCATGGGAATGGTACGGCTCCCGCCCCCATCCAGATTCAAGGTGATATCCGACGCGGTGGTGGCCGACACCCCACCCGACGCCTTGGTGCCGTCGCGCATCACAACTGTTGCGTGCGGCAGTTCCGCCGTGAGCGGGGCAGTCGCGTCCTGCTTCCCGCACGAGGCCAGGAAGGCCGCCGACAGGGCGGAGAATATAATTACATTTCGTCGCATACTGGTAAGTATAGAACAGTTAGTCTGGCGGATCGCCGCGCGCGCCCCGGGGTATGCGCCGGTGATATGCTCGGTTGAGAGGGCTGGGATGGAATTTCCGAAAGCACTGCGGCGGGCGTTGTGCGGCTTGCTCTGCGTCGGTGCGCTCTTTGCCTTTCAACGCCCCTTCCGCCAGTTTCCCGGCATGGAGTATTTCACTTTCGAACTGACTCCGGACTGGCAGGACAAGACGGAATGGGTGTTCGCCCGCCTCATGTTTCCGCCTGGTCCGCTCAACGGCTACCGCGGCCGCGATGGCGATTGGCACACCGGCATGTCGCTCTGGACCCAGGACTACCCCCGCGCCGACCGCCATTTCGCGCAAGCCGTGCGCCGCCTCACCCGCATACACACGCGCAGCGTCGAGCAACCCGTGATGCTCGAAGAGGGCGATGCCTACGATTGGCCCTGGCTCTACGCGGTTCAGGTGGGCGAATGGGGCCTGACGCCGCAGGAGGGCCAACTGCTGCGCGAATACTGCCTGCGCGGGGGCTTTTTCGTGGCCGACGACTTTCACGGGCAGGACGAATATTACGAGTTCGAAAGCCGCATCAAACTCGCCTTCCCCGAATACCCCATCCGCGACATCGAAGACGCCGACGCCATCTTTCACACGGTCTACGACGTGGTGGATCGCTATCAGGTGCCCGGCCAGGCTCACCTTTACAACGGCTACAAGGGCGGCCAGGACGGCAAGGGCGCCCACTGGCGCGGCATCTTCGACGACAAGGGGCGGGTGATGGTGGCCATCTCGTACAACTCCGATCTCGGCGATGCCTGGGAATACGCGGACGATCCGCGCTACCCCGCCAAGTTCGCCGACCTCGCCATACGCCTCGGCGTGAACTACATCATCTATTCCATGACCCACTAGGCGGCTTTTTTTCACCGCCGCCGCTCATTCCGGCATATGCTGTAAGGCGCTATGAAATTCTGGGTCAGGCGGATCCACATCTACCTGGGTCTTTTCAACTTCACCCTGCTCTGCGTCTTCGGGCTCGCGGGGTTGGTCGTCACGGCGGAAGCTCCCGACATTTTTCGCGGCGGCTCCGTCCCGGTGGTGGCCAGCGTCCCGTTCCAGGCGCCGGGTGCGGCGTCAGACAAAGAGGTCGGCGCGCTGATCGGTCAGACGCTGCAACCCCGCCACGCCGGCAAGCCCAATGTCCGCCGCAACGAGAATCGTCAACTCGTCGCCGATTTCTACAGCGTCAACGGACTGGTACGCGCGACGCTCCTGGAAAACGAAGGGCGCCTGAATGTGGAGACCCGCCGCAACAGTATCTGGCGCTTCATCGATAACGCCCATGCCACCACCCCTCAGGAATCGGCATCGAGTTGGGCTGTCAATGCCTGGGCGTGGTACATCGAAATCTCCATCTGGTCGCTGCTGCTGATGTCGCTGTCGGGAATCTGGCTCGGCCTGACGACGCGCTGGCCCTATTGGTGGACCAAAGCGGCCCTCGCGACAGGCACCACTATGTTCTTTGTCTTTTACTGGGCGGTGAAATAGATGTACCGGCTGTTGCGCAATACCCATCTCGTGCTGGGCCTGCTGCTCTTCTGGGTGGTGCTGATGTACGGCGTCAGCGCGGCGCAGATGGCGCATCGCGTGCGCATCGAACAGGTGGTGACGGAACGCGACGTGAGCGCCGCCGCCGGCCTGGAAGCGCGGCCGCTCGCCAACCTGCTGATGGAGCGGGAAGGATTGGGAGGCGAGATGTCGGCCGTCACCTCGCGTCCCGGCGGCTACCGCTTCCAATTCACCCGCGCCGGCGGCAATACGGTGATTCAATATGACTCCGCCACCGGGAAGGTGCATTTCCGCGAGACGCAGACCGGCATGCTCGGTGTGTTGAACCGCCTGCATCATTTTCACGGGCTGCACAACCACACGGGACGCCGCAATGCCTGGGGCTGGCTGGTGCTGTTCGCCTCGCTCGGGCTGCTCGCCCTGGGCGCGACCGGCATCTACCTCTGGTTCAAACTGCACACGGAACGGGTGGCCGGAAGCCTGCTGCTCGCGGCCAATCTGGTGGTCTCGGTGGCGCTGCTGATCGCCCTGCGAGCCGCGTAAGCGTCACATCGCCAGCAATGCCGCCAGCAGTTCGATGCCGTCCCACAGATTCTGTATGCGCAGATTCTCGTTGAAGCTGTGCTGATTGTTGTCGTGATTGGCGATGGGCACGGTGATCGTGGGAGTGTGCAAAATGTCTTCCATCATGTAGAGGGGCACGCTGCCGCCCATGGTCGGCAGTTTCACCACCGGGCCCCGTGCCGCTTCCGCCGTGCGCAGCACCAGTTGCGAAACCGGCAGGTCCATCGACGTGCGCGCCGCGGGGTACCCGCGTTCCACCCACGAGACGCGTGCCAGTTTGGGATGCTGTATGCGCGTCTGGGCGTCGGGCTCGGTTTCCACAATCTCGTACCCCTGCTTGCGGATATGCGCCAGCAGGCGCTGGTACGCCATCGCAGGAGTGATGCCCTTGACCAGCCGCATGTCGATGTCGGCGACCGCCACCGACGGAATCACATTGCTGGCCTTGTCTCCGGTCCGCGCCGCCGCCATCCCGCGCACGTTGAGCGAAGGCAGATTGATCAGATCCACCAGTTTCCTGCCACCGCCCTCGGTCCGGCCGAGCGCCAGTTCGCGCATCAGTTCGCGGTCGATGTCCGGCGCTTCCGTAAGTGCCCGTTTCTCGGTCTCCGTCAACGGTTCGATGCCGTCGTAGAAGTTGTCGATCGTAACCCGCCCCTCGTCGTCCTTCATCCCGGAGAGCAGGCGGGCCAGAGCCATGGCGGGATTGAGTGCCCAGTTTCCGTAGTGCCCGCTGTGAAGTTCACGATTCGGACCATAGATCGCGATCTCTACGCTGGTCAACCCACGAGCGCCAAAGACAATCTGCGGGCGCCGGCTCTGATGCACGGGGCCATCGCAGATCAGCCATACGTCGGCGGCCAGCAGATTCTTGTACTTGTTCAGGATCTGCTCCAGGTGCGGCGAACTGGCCTCTTCCTCGCCCTCGAAGAAGAATTTGAGGTTGGACCGCAGAAGCGTACGCGCGTCTTTGAGCGCGTCGAGAGCCGTGGCAATGGCCTGAATCGGCGCCTTATCGTCACTCGACGAGCGAGCGTAGATGCGCCATTCCGGGTCGATGCTGCCGCTGGCGGGAAGCGCCACCACGCGGCCATCTTTTTCCAGCAGGCGGTCGCGGACCACCGGTTCCCACGGCGGCGTCGCCCACTCCTTCACATCCAGCGGCTGGCCGTCGTAGTGCGCGTAAAAGACGATCGTTCGCGTCGCGCCCGGCGTGCGGAGCTCTCCATACACCACAGGCGGCGCGCCCGGCACCTCAAGCAATTGCGTCTTCACGCCGCGCTTCTCCAGGAGAGCGGAAATCAGCGCGGCGTTCTTGCGGACGCCTTCGCCATCGCGCGCCAGGTTGGGCGCGGCCAGCAGGCCCATGAACTCGCCGAGGATGGCGCGCTCGTGGGTTTCGCGCCAGGCACGCGCGGCGCGCGCCGCCGGATCGGTTTGAGCCTGCGCAGCCGCTGCCAGCGCGGCCATCACGCACAACCAGCGGCCGGTCATTGCAGCTTCGCCAGCAGTTTGCCAAGCAGTTTGACCGCCTGATCCACTTCTTTCTCCGTAATGATGTACGGAGGCAGCATGCGGAGCACGGTATCGTGAGTGCAATTGATCAGCATGCCTTCCGCCATGGCGTCGATCACCACCTGTTTGCCGGGACGATCCAGTTCCACGCCCAGCATCAGGCCGAAGCCGCGCACCTCTTTCACGCACGCGTGCTTGCGGGCCAGCTCGTTGAGTTCCACGTGGAAGTAGCCGCCTACCCGTTGGATCGCGGGCAGCAGTTCGTCCAGCACGTCGCAGAATTCCAGCGCCACCCGGCAGGCCAGCGCACTACCGCCGAAGGTGCTGCCGTGCATGCCCGGCTTGATGGCCGCGGCGGCCTTTTCGTTGGCCATGATCACGCCCAGGGGGAGACCGCAGGCCAGCGGCTTGGCGGTCACCATGACGTCCGGCAGCACCACCGGATGCGAGCGCTGATAAGCGAAGTACGTACCCGGACGTCCGACACCGCATTGAATTTCGTCGGCCACCAGCAGGGCGTCGTGGCGGTCGGAGAGTTCGCGCGCTTTGGTCACGTACTCCGGGGTCAGCGGATTGATGCCGCCTTCGCCCTGAATCAATTCGAGCACGATGCCGGCCGTCTGCGCGCTGAACGCCGCTTCCAGGGCGGCCAGATCGTTGGCCGGCACGAAAATCACGCCCGGTACCAGCGGTTCGAAGTCCTGCCGGTATTTCGGCTGCCCGGTGATGGAAAGCGCGCCCATGGTGCGCCCGTGGAAAGAGTTTTCCAGCGCGATCACCTGCGTCTTCGCGGGGTCGAGGGCGCGCCCGTGCGAATGCACCATCTTCAGCGCGCCTTCCACCGCTTCCGTGCCGCTGTTGGCAAAGAAGCAGCGCTGCAGTCCGCTCATTTTCGCCAGACGCTCCGCCAGCAGGCCCTGATACTTGTGGTAGTAGAGATTCGAGGTGTGGATCAGCAGTCCAGCCTGTTCGCGGATGACTTTCACCAGGCGGGGATGGGCGTGGCCGAGCGCGTTGACGCCAATACCCGAGATCAGGTCGAGATAGCGTTTCCCTGCCGTATCCCATACGTGGCAGCCTTTTCCGCGGGTGAGCACCAGCGGATAGCGGGCGTAGTTTTGCAGCAGATATTCACGTTCCAGGTCGATTACGGCTTGCGCGTCGGCGTCCACAACAGGGGGCGGGGCGGTAGTCATTTTCTCATCATACAGGAGCCCGTCAGAGCAGTTGCTCCATCAGCCCGATGAGATACTCCTGGTCGAACGGCCCGGAACGGTAGGTGCGGGGGTCGAAGAAGCGCCACATCTTCTTATGGTTCTCTATGGTATAGAAGATCAACTGCTCTTCGATGATGTCCTTATCCAGCAGTTCCTGATTGAAGGCCCGGACGGTGCCGGAGAGCGTATAAGGGACGCGGAAGTCCTCCGTCGAGATCAATTCGGGCGTGGCGCTGAAGGCTACCTGCAGGATGCGCCCCCGCACGTTGATCTGCACCAGGTTGACTACTTCGTCCTGAAAGGCATCGCCGCTGTAGGTGGCGGGGTCGAGTTCCATCTCGGCATGGCTGAGCAGGCGGTTGACGGAGGCCACGAAATCGGCACAGATGGCGTACAGGTCCGCCGCCGCCGCCCGCCGCAGCGCGCCAATCTCCGCGGCGTGGCGCAGGAATCGCTCGTCCTTGGCGGCCAGCGCCTCGATATTCCCGGCGAGCCGTTTCAGCCGCGCGTCCCGGCTTTGAGTTTGATTTGCGATGCGGGGCACCACCCTAGCTTAGCGGCGACTGCGGACCTCCGGCAAATCTTCCGGCTGAATCAGATGCAAAACGTCGAGTTCGAGACGGCGCAGCACTTCGTCCGCCTTCTGAAGGGAGAGAATCCGTTTGCCCTTCAACACATGATGGAGGTGCGGCTGGGAGAGCCCCAGGTCGCGCGCCAGACCGCGTTCGGTGGCGGCGCCGCTGCGCACCCGCTGGCGAAGTTCCTCAATCAGCCGGTTCTGTAAATCGTGAAATGTCATCGGCGCGACAAGAGTGCTATTCCTCACAGAAATAGGGTTCTAGGAAAAACCCTTAGAACTATAGGTATAAAACTAAGATTAATCTTTAAGTGTTTAGGCTATATTTATCGTATTTTCCCTACTATCAATGGGATGCCCCGGTACCCAGTAGTACTTTCCTCCTCTATTTATAACGTGGAAATTAGAATTCGTTGACGTTTTTCTTTTGCGGGCTAGAGTTGAAAGAGTTGTTAAATCCATGGTGAGCGGGCGGCAAGAAAAGCCCGCATCCAGGAGGACATTCTCAAAATGCAGTGGGATCGATCGAATACGATCGGTATGGCAACCGAATCGTGCAAATACTGTGAAGGCAACGGAACGCGAATCGTTTACAAGAAGAGGACCACGCCCTGCAATTGCGTCTTCCGTAAGATTTTTCGAGCCTGCCTGACCCGCTTCCGCGACTGTACCGAGAACGGAACCCCCTTCGGCACGGTCTCCTGGGAGTTCTGCGCCGGTGTTGGTGGACGGCGCATTTATTCGCGTAAGCAGGAAGAGTACATTGCCGACTTCTGTCTTGTGAGCCGGCGAGTCCTCGATGACGCAGATCATCAGCTCTTCCGTTTCTACTTCTTACTGGGAGCAGACTGGCAGCTCTGTGCCCGGCGCCTCAAGATGGACCGTGGCAACTTCTTCCACGCCATTTACCGGATTGAGCGGCTACTGGGACGGGCCTTCTCCGAGCTCGAGCCTTACGCGCTCTATCCTCTTGACGAGTATTTCGGGGGCACGATCCGGCGCGATCCGATGCGTGCTTTCGATCCGGTACCAGCCCGGGTTCCCCGAATGGAGGTGCCGCTTCGCCGGATCGCCTGATCCCCCCAGACTGCATGGGGCGGGTACCTGCCGCCCCATCCTTACCTCCTGCCTCCCTCAGCATTCCCAGCCCGGTTCCCTTCTACAATGGTTCTTTCCGTCTCCACTTCCCATGGACAATCTCACGCATACGGCAATCGGACTGTTCCTTGCCCGCATCGGACCCGCTAAATGGAGCCCGCGCGCTACCGCGGTCATGCTGGTGGCCGCCAACCTTCCCGATGCCGACGCCGTCAGTTGGCTCGGCGGTACGCTCAGTTACCTGAGTTTCCACCGTCACCTCACGCACGCCGTTGTGCTGGCGCCGGTCATGGCACTGGCGGCGGTGCTCTTGGTGCGCGTGTTGGGCCGCAAGCCCGTCGCCTGGCCGGGCGCATTCTGCGCCGCCCTGCTCGCCATCGCCTCGCACCTGGTTCTCGATTGGACCAATGTCTACGGCATACGCCTTCTGCTGCCTTTCTCCAGCCGCTGGCTGCGTGCGGACACCACGTCGGTGTTCGACCTTTGGATTTGGGCCGTGCTGGCGCTGGGCATCGCCGGGCCGTTCCTCGGCCGCCTGGTGGGTTCGGAAATCAGCTCCGGCGGACGACTCAACCGCAACCACGGGCGCGGCTTCGCCTGGTTCGCTCTGCTGACGGTGCTTTTTTACGATTGCGGGCGAGCCGTGCTGCATTCCCGCGTCGTGGCCAGCCTGGAATCGCGCATGGTGGAGGGCGTCGTGCCGCTGCGCGCCGCCGCTCTGCCCGATCCGGTCAATCCATTCCAGTGGCGAGGCATTGTGGAGACCCCTGGTGCGTACGTCGTGCAGGATCTCAATCTGGTGCGCGATCTGGGCAGCCGGGCCCAAGTGTTCCACAAGCCGGAAGCCGACCCTGCGATCGAGGCGGCGCGCCGCAGCCCCGTCTTCCAGGATTTCCTGCGCTTCTCGCAGTATCCGCTCTGGCGCGTCACGCCCTACCCCGCCGTGGAGAACGGCAAACTGGTGGAGGTCTTCGATATGCGCTTCGGCACGCCGCTGGCTCCCGGATTCATGAGCCGCGCGGTGCTCGATTCCGGCTTGCAGGTAGTGGAAGCCTCCTTCCAGTTCGGTACCTTGCGCGGGCGCTAAGGCACATCACGCACCGTACTAAGGTTATGTTCTGATTGTCTGCGCCCGTCCAGGACGCCACAATACAGGTATGCACTCGCTCGATACCGATACCATACTGGACCGCGAGCAACTGCGCGAGATCACGATGGATGACTCCGACCTGATGCAGGAACTCCTGGACACGCTGGTGTCCGATACCGCGGCGCAATTGGATTTGTTGGACTGCGCCATCCGCGAGCAGGATCCGCAGCGCACTATGCGGCTGGCGCATTACTGCAAGGGCGCTTGTGCCAATGTGGGAGCCAATTCCATGGCTGCGTTGTTAAAGCGTCTGGAACAGCAGGCGGCTGCCGGAGAATTCGCCCAGTGCCAGGCCAGCTATGCGGGGCTGCCTCGCGAACTGGAACGCCTGCGCCATGAAGCCGAGTCCCTCTAGTGTAGTGTCCGCGAATTAGCTGGTCTTTCGTTTGCGGCTCTTTGGAGCCGT
>JBDTMZ010000124.1:0-15926 GCA_039934035.1 Candidatus Solibacter sp.
GATCGCGGCGGCCCACGGCGGCGGCCATTTCCACCAACACTTCGGCATACTTGTCGCGCGATGGCACCTGCGCTAGCGAGGCGTCATCGCAGGCGAATTCGGCGAGCAGACGCAGGTGGCGCTCCAGCCACCAGGCGAGCGGATGGAACCAGAAGACGCAGCGATTGACACTGGCCAGCAGGCCGACCGCCCAGTCCCCGCGCGCCACGTGCGTCCGCTCGTGAACCATCACCGCCTGCAGTTTGTCCTCCGGCCACTTGTCCCATCCGGAGGGCAGCAGAATCACCGGACGAAACCAGCCCAGGGTCATCGGCACCGAGATCGCATCGGAGGCGAGCACTCTCTCGCCCGCGAAGTTCGCCAGGCGGCGGGCGCGGCCCACCAGGCGGCGCGCGAGCAGAAGGCCGAATGCGAGGCGCGCCGTTGACACCAGCAGTCCCACCAGATACACGGCGGTGAGCACGTCATTCCATGGGAACGGGCGAGGTCGGGGTGCAGACGATACGCGCGACGGCGCGATTGGCACTGGCGGTCGCGAGCCAACAATCAATGCTGCGGCGGGAGTCGCGCGCGGCGGCAGGATCCGCACCGGAAGTGTGGGCAGCGCGACCACCGCGGCCACCGCCAGCAGCAGCATCCCGATCACTACCTGAAGCCAGATCGCGTGCCGTACCGCGGGAGATTTCACGCGGAACGCTGCCAGCGCCACGCCGGCAATCGCGGCCAAAACCAGCGGCCGTACGATGAGCGCGGCCACCTTCACCAACACGTTGGGCAGTTCCATCTCATTTCCCCTTCTGCTCTTTGCGGTGCGCAATGCGCTGCGCCAGCCGCTCCAATTCCTGGCTGTCTACCACCTCGTTGGCCACCATCCCGACCAGCAGTTGCTCCACCGAGCCGCCGCAGAAGCGGTCGATTATCTGCCGGACCGCCTGCGCCGCCACGTTGTTGGGCGCTTCCACCCCGGTGTACTTATTGGTGCGCCCCTCCACCGTATGCCGCACATAGCCCTTCTCTTCCAATCGCGTCAGCATGGTGCGCGCGGTCGATTCTTTCATCGGGTGGCGCCCGGCCAGGGCAACACGAACCTCATCGGCCGAACAGCTGGCGTTCTGCCACACGATTTCCATCACCAAGTGTTCGAGATTGCTGAGCGGCTTGCGGGACTTTCGATCGCTAAACATTGTAGTGCTACAAAATGTAGCTCTGAATACGGCGTATGTCAAGGGGCTGTTTGGGGAGTGGGTTAAACAGCCCATCATCCTGCGTGGCGTATTCTTTCGCCGCCGGGCATCCTACCTTTGCAGGCGGCCCGCAGGGCGTGGCGGGCGGGGAAACTACTTCTGCGCGTTGTAGGCGAAATTGAGTTGGAGCACGACCCGGTCGCCTTTGAATTCGCCGGGCAGCGGCGGGAAGGGGTTCGAAGCACTGATCGCCGCCACCGCCGCCTTGTCCAACGCATCGGTGCCCGATTGGAATGCGAACGTCACCTTGCTGACGTTGCCGCTCTTCACAATCGCGAACAGCAGCCCCACCTTGCCGCGCCGCCCCAACTTCACGCTCTCGGGCATCACCGCGTACCAGTTGCGCCGGATGGTGGCAAGAATCTGCGAGAGGTAGGGCCGGAAATCGACACCCATGGGATCGCTCTTGAGTTCCAGCGCACTGCCCTGCACGCCCGGGGAAGGCGGCAGGTTGCGCCCCTCGCCGACGCCGCCAATGCCCATCGCGCCCGGGTCGCCCACCATGAGGCCTCCACTTTGCGCCCCTCCCCGCGAAGTCTGACGGATCGCGTCCGCCACGGAGGTATTCGGAATATCGACCTTGCGCTGGCTCGGCGGCGGAGGAGGCGCAGGCGCGCCGACATTCTCCAGCACCAACTTCGGTTTCTCCACCGTGGGCGGGGGAGGCGGAACGGTTGAATTGGTTGGTGGCAGTTCGATCTTCGGCGGTTCCTGGGCCGATGCTTCGAGTTTCGGCGGTTCCGGCATGGCGGCGGGGGCGGGCGACGGCGGCGTGGGAATGGGCGCCGGACGCTGCGCCATCGGCTGCGTGGTGGAGGGCGCCGCTTTCGGCGCTTGAATCCGGTCGCGCGGCGCCAGAGCCGCCATATCGATTTCCCGCGTGATCTTCGCCTTGGACGGCGTGGGTTGCGTGAATTCGGTGAGCGGCTCGATCAAGGGCGTAATCAATTTACGCGGCTGCCGCACTTCCGGCGGCGGAGTGAGCAGGTCCGTAGGCAGAAGCAGAACGAAAACAATACCCGCGATGTGCAGGCAAATCGAAAGGACTCCCGCGACGCCGGTGCGCCCGCGCGATGCGGGATCGCCCCATTCCGTCAGAAGGTGCAATTCGACATCGTCGGGTGCTTGCCCTACGGTTTCCATCCGGCAGCCAAGGTATTGGACACAATTTCGGAGTGCTCTTTGATTTTATCAAGAATCGCGAGAGCAGCCGCTAAAGTTCGACGCGCGGCTGCGCCGGAAGATTTCGGTAAATCTCGCGACACCACCGAATCCAGGAAAGCGTCGAATTGCAGCTTGAGCGGCTCGCCCTTAGTCACGGGAGCCTGTTCGAACCCGATCTGGCGCTCCCCGCTGACGCTAAAAATCGCCAGATCCTGCCGCGCATAGTCGAGCGAAAGGTATTGGTTCGGCTGGAACAGACGCAGTTTCCGCACCCGCTCCGTCGAAATCCGGCTGGCCGTCAGGTTCGCCACGCAGCCATTGGGGAACTGCAGCCGCACGTTGGCAATATCCACCTTGCCGGACAGAATCGAAATGCCGGCGGCGCGGATTTCTTCGGGCTCGGCGCCTGTGAGCGCCAGCACCACGTCAACGTCGTGGATCATCAGATCGAGCACCACATCCACATCGAGCGAGCGCGGGCTGAAGAGATTCATGCGGTGAATCTCGAAGAAGAAGGGCAGCGTCGTCCGCTGTTCGAGCGCGATCACCGCCGGGTTGAAGCGCTCCAGATGCCCCACCTGCAGAATGCGTTTGCCACGTGCGGCGGCCGCGATCAACCGGTCTGCGGCGGGCAGATCGATCGCGATCGGTTTCTCCACCAGCACATCGATTCCCGCTTCCAGCAGGTAACAGCCGATTTCGGAGTGCAGCGTGGTGGGCGCGGCGATCACCGCGGCGTCCACCTTTCCCGGCAGTTCGCGGTAATCGGTCAGTGCCACCGTCTGGTGACGCTCGGCCGCTTCGCCGGCGCGCGCGGAATCGGTATCGACAATGGCTACCAGTTGCGCGCGGCCGGATTCGTGGACCACGCGGCAGTGGTTCTGACCGAAGGCGCCGGCGCCGATGACAGCAATTCTGGGTAGGTCATGCATGGTGGCTATCCGTCTTGTCCCAGCATCGTAATCCCCGCCGCATCCGCCGCTTCCAGCATCGCAGCTTTATCCAGCATCAGCGTCCGTCCCGCCTCCACCGCCAGCGCCGTGGTATTGGTCTCGCGCAATACCGGGATGGTTGCCAGCCCTACTACCGGCACGTCGAACAGCAGATGCTCGCGCCGCCGCGCCACCTTCACCAGCGCCATACGGCGGCCGTTGACCAGCGTGGCCGCGCGGCGCAGCATGGCATCCGTACCCTCCATCGCCTCCACCGCCACGCACGCGCGCTCGCAGATCGCCACGCTCTGGCCGACATCGAACCCGGCCAGCGCATTGGCGACACGGCGCCCGTACTGAATGTCCGTGAGTTCGTCCTTCTCGGGCTTGCGCCGCGTCATCACGCCGCTGGTGGCCAGCATCGGTTTGAGCAGCAGAGTCGAATCGCGCAGTTGAATGCCTTCGTCCGCGAGCACTTTGATGACGCCGCCGATCAATCCGTCGGTATTTTTTGATGGCAGGCTGGCCAGCAATTTGATCAGCCGCCAGTCGGCTGCAATCGAGGAAAAGATTTTGGCGTGCTTCACCTGCCCGCACATCATCACTTCGGTGATGCCGTCTTTGTGGCAGATATCGATCAGCTTGCTCAATTGCCCGATGGAGATCCAATAGCACCGGTCGGCCAGCGCTTCGATCTCAGGCGACGCTTCTTCCTTCAGTGCCAGCACCGTGATCGCCACGCCGAGTTGCCGCGCGCTTTCCAACGCGAGCACCGGGAAGCGGCCATTGCCGGCGATCATGCCGTAGCGTGGCGGCGCGGATGTCACTTCACCACACCGCGCTCGCTAGAGCCTATGAACTCGATCAGTTCGTCGACTTCGGCGCAGGCAGGCACCTCGGCGCGAATGCGATCGATGGCCTGCGTGGTATTGAGTTTCGCGCGCGTCAGCAGGCGGAACGTCGTCTGCAGCGCTTCGATGGTCTCAGTGGAAAAACCGCGCCGCTGCAGGCCCACACGGTTGGCCCCGAACACGCCCACATCGCGCTTCCCCACCGTGGTGGAGTATGGCAGCACGTCCTGCACCACCACGCTATGCGGACCGACAAAGGCATGCCGTCCCACGCGGCAGAACTGATGCACGCCAATGAACGCCGAAAGGTCGGCCCAATCGCCGACGGTGACGTGGCCTGCCAGGGTCGCGCCGTTGGCCATAATCACATGGTCTCCGATGGTGACGTCGTGGGCGACGTGGCAATAGGCCATCAGCAGATTGTCGCTGCCGATGGAAGTGAGCAGTCCCCCGCCCTGCGTGCCTCGGTGAATGGTGACGAATTCGCGAATGCGATTGCGATGGCCGATGCGCGTTTCGGCGCGCTCGCCCTTGTATTTGAGGTCCTGCGACGCTACCCCGACGGTGGAGTATGGGAAGAAAATGTTGTCCTCGCCCACCCACGTCGGGCCCTCGAAAAAGTTGTTGGCCATCAGGCGCGTGCGCGCGCCGATGTGAACTTCCGCGCCGAGGATGCAGTAGGGGCCGATCTCGGCGGAGGCATCGATTTCCGCCTGTGCGTCGACAATGGCGGTAGCGTGGATCGGCATCGTTAAGCGATTGCGGGCGGCTTTTCTTCCTTATCGGCGAGCTTGCACATGACTTCGGCTTCGGCCACCACTACGCCGTTCACCGTCGCCACGCCGGCCATCTTCGCCACGCTGGCCTTGCGCTTGATAATCTTCATTTCCATACGCAGCGTGTCCCCTGGCACCACCGGGCGGCGGAAGCGCGCATTCTCAATGGCCACCAGCAGGACGAGTTTGTTGCCGCGATCCATCATGCTGTGCAGCACCAGCACGCCGGCGGTTTGCGCCATCGCTTCCACAATCAAGACGCCGGGCATCACCGGAAACTCCGGAAAGTGTCCCGCGAAATGAGGCTCGTTGGCCGTCACTTGTTTGATACCGACGACGCGGTCTTCTTCCATTTCTATGATCCGGTCGACCAGAAGGAAGGGGTAGCGATGGGGCAGAATAGCCCGAATTTCGTTAATGTCCAACGTGGGCATGGAAGACAGTATTGTAACAGGGAGTCAGAAACTCCACCCGTTTCACAACGTCTTACTCTCCTTGGCGGGACTTCCATCACGTTCCTGGCAGAGAGGCAGTCTCGGCTCGCCCTGACCTATCTTGAAGCAGGCAGCCTGATTTCCACGCTGAAGCTCATCCACTCGACAGCGCCGTTTTCGCCGCTGACAGCGCCGTGTGCGTGCGTTACGCGGGAGCCGGTAATCCACAACCTTCCCTGCCCTTTGGCCAGCCGCTCGAGGTTGTCGAAGTACGCCAACGCGCTCGTTTCGCTCAGACTCACGAGGCGGTCGAAGTCATCACAATTGATGGCGAAGCGGAACTCGCGCAGCGATCGGGCGACTTCCTGCTCGGCGGTCCAGTCATAAGCTGCATCGATCTCCGTGTCATGATGCGCCCGCAGCGGTGGATTGGCGACCCATGACGAGAGTTGGCAGCTTGTATCCGCTCGCTTGCTCACGACATCGATGCCGCCCGGCAGTTTCAGGACAAACTGAAGTTCGGCATTGAGATCCTTGTGGAACTGTTGCCCGTCGCGAACCTCGCCGGAAAAACAGATCGCGCCGCGTGCGCACTCCTGCGCCACGGCCCCGGCGACCTTCTTGGCAGTCGACTTTTTCTGACCCTGCGCGCCCGCGAGGCCGGCAATCAGGACGACCGCAATCGCCAACTTCCCCATGACTGGAGCCTACCACCCGCAAATCCCCGGGAACAGCCCCTCCTTATTCCTCGGCGAGGGGATATCGCGGCCAGGCCTACACCTCGAAGTCCTTCCAGTTGGGCCAGTTCATCAGCGTGTGGAGACGGTGGACACTGGGCCAGGCGACCAGCCAATCCCGCGAATCGCCGTAGAACCGCTTCCCCTCGGGCGTTTGCAGTCTCAACCCGTAGGCTTCCTCCTGGCTGCCGATGGGACGCTTGACGCCGTGAATTACCATGGTCCCGTCAGAGATCCCCCGTGTGCCCTGGTTCCAACACTGGATTGCGCGATCCCGCCAAATGTCCTTTCCTGTGGCTTTGGCCAGTCGGAGCCACGCATAAGCCCACAGGGATCCCCAGGGGTCCTGGCTCTGCGCCATCACGGTAATGCCCGTTCCCGCGAACCATTCGTAGTGCATCGGCACGATCGGGCTATCGGGATGGATCGGCAGGGCGTAGTGCCATTGCCAGGTGGCCAGGTAGTAAGCCGCCAGTTCCGCGTCGCGCAGATATTCCTTCTCTCCGGTGATATCGTACAGATCCATGGCTGCAAGCATCAGCGGAACACCGGCCTCGCGATCGATGGTGTCGGCATCGATGGCGCCGCCGGTGCAGGTGAGGCGATCCAGGTCGCGATCCACGTAGGCGCGGAATCCGCGGCGCGCCGCCTGGAGGTAGCGGGCGTCCTTCGTCATCTTGTAAGCCTTCACCATGGGCCAGAGGATGTGCGCGCCGGTGGTGTATCCCGGCGCGAGGCACTCGCCCTGCAACGACCATGCCTTTCCGAAGGTTCCATCGGGCAGGACATGATCGACGAAGAAATTGCAGGCATCGATACCCAGTTGGCGCCAGACCGGCTTGGGCTTGCCCATCTTCTCGGCCAGTTCCGAGGCCAGCAGGTAGTAATAGGCGCCGAAGCCCAGATTGCACGTATCAAGAAAATACTCACCGGGCTTGGCAGGCCTTCCCAGAAATGTCGCGTTGTGATAGGCCCACCGCTCTTTGCCCAGCTTCGCGTCCCAATGCGTGTGGAAAAGGCCGCAGGGCAGGCGTCCGTTATTCGCCCAGAAGTCCAGCGCCTTTTCGCCCTTGGCCAGGGACTCCTCGTTCTTGTGCAGGATGTAGTCCTGAAGCAGGACCGCTGCCATGCCGGCGTTCTGGTTGCACCATCCAATCTCAAATCGCCCCGAAGGCTGCCCGCGATCCTGGTGGCGCTGAACCCACTTCTCTCCCTCCCGGTCCAGCCCCCAACTGAACCCGGTGAAATCCTCCTTGTCGTACCACAGAGACTCGCGCGCGTACTGGGTTCCGAGTTCCCACAGGCGCTGGGGAGGAAATGACGGTTTGACGTCTTTGCGATTCAGGCGCCAGGCATGATCCGTGCCCACGGCAAAAGCGCGCCGTTTCTGGACAGCGGGCGACAGCACGACGTACGCCGTAACCGCAAACTCCTGGCCGGGAGCGAGGGTAAGTTCTTCCTTGATCGGCGCCGAGGGTGCCCGGCCGGCGGGCGGCCGGTTGGTGGCAATTGTGTCGCGCTCCGGCCAGAGCAGGCGGTGGGCCAGCTTCTGATTCCGCTCGTGGAGAGAGAAAGCGCAATACAGAGACTTGCGCTCCACCGATGTGAAGACATAGGTGGACCAGCCGCCGCCTTCGGAGTAATTGCCGGCCGGTATGTTAGAACGAAACGCAGAGAAGATCCACGGAGTCCCGTTCTCCCCTAGCCCCTTCACGGCATTGCGGCCATACTCGGGGTTGCCGTTATAGCTGATGCCGGGGACGAGCGTGAATTCGGGGGAGTACCCGGTTTCGATTTCCATCGCCAGGTCGGCCTGGACGGGTTGGCTGGTGTGGTTCTTCCAGGTACGCTTCCACTCGTAGAAGCCCGGCTGGATCCGCCGGATCTGCTCGCTCACATCCCAGGAACCGCTTTGAAAAGTCCGCGTGGCTTTTCCGGCGCCAACGGCGCCAAATTTCACCTGCGCCACGGCGGAGTTCGCGTCTCCCTGCGCAACAGCCGGGATGCGGGCCACGATTGTCGTGCCGCTGACGAAACGAAAGTCCGCACCGTCCTTCACTATCTGGAGGCCGGACGCGGCGTCAAGGTGGAACGGGTCCAGCAAGGCGCCAGCCACAGCACCCGGCACCACGCCCCGCACTAGTTGCCTTCTGGTTATCTTCGACATTGCCCACTCCTCACCGAGGTCCTTCGTTTGGCCAGCGGCCCGCACGCAACGCAGGATCACCGATTGTATACCCACTCAATAGGCTTCGCTCGACTTCCAGGCTGAACTTCCAGGCTGAACGAGCTGAACCAACCGCTTGACGCCGCCGGGACGGGCGATCCATCGCCATTCGCTAAGGCAGCGTGTAGTACTCGTAGGTGATCTTCCAGGCAACCTGTTTGCCGGGCTCGACTCTCAACGCGACGAAGGGCTCCACCGACAGGGCGGTCCTGATCGACCAGTATCCGAGTTCGGACAGGGGACGGTCCCCGATGATTCGCACGCCTGCCTTTACCTTGCGGTTCTCGATGCGAATGTCGTAATCCTTGGCTGTATCGCCGAAGCCCTGCAGACCTGCGCTCATCCGTTCTTTTCCCTCCAGGGTTTTCAGATAGACCAGCTGGTTCCCGCGAATCTCACCGAGCCCGGTCGTTGGCCCGCGGCCCGCCCGGAGTTGGAAGGGAAAAGTGATCACGAAATCCGGACCCGGCGGCTGATTGTCGAGCGAGAGAAAGTTATGGTTGTAGCACGTCGTATCGATGGGCAGCGTTCCGGTGTTCTTCAAGACGTGCGCGATGACCATCTCCGGTTTGCCTTTAGTGAGGCTGACGGTCTTCTGGTAGTCGTACGCGTAACCGGTGGATGGATCTCCCAGGACATGCGTGAAGGCCACCGAATCACGTTTCTTCTGCACGCTCCACTTTCCGCCGTCCACGATTTCATAAGCCTTCGAATGGTGATAGCGGGTGTCGTCCGGTTTCCTGAGCACCCCCACGCCGATTTTGATGAAGGTCCCGCCCGGCTTGGCCTCGACGTATCCCAGAGCCAACCCCGCCGTCTCGAACTCCTCGGCGGTTCCGAGCATCGCGGTATACGGTTCCGAGACGACGAGGTCGCCCTCGTAGCCGATGTCGCGGGTCTTCGGATCGACCTTCTGAAACCATCTCCCGTAATACTCATGGCCTTTGTAGATCAGGCTGCTGATCGCTCCCGACCAGTCGAAGCGGGTGGACGTGTAGAAGCCCTTCTTCGCGTCCGGCAGGTAAATTTCCGCGCGAATCTCGCCATTCGAAATCTCGACACGGGGGAAATCGGCAGCCACCAGCAACGCGGCGACGGGTCCCAAAACGGCGATCGCAAGGATAGCCTTCATGAAGAACGGATTATGTTCCTCCTTGCGGCCATTTGCAACCTACCGCGGCGGACATAAGGTGGGGGTGGTGGCCAGGGACGGTTTCCCACTGCATACGACACTTCTCTCTATCCCACTGGTGGATATCTATTTAGACCCCAAACTTGACATGAAACAGAGCCGAGCGGCGTAGTAGACCAGGGTGCCTCGCCAGGTACCTCGCCGCTTCCGCAGCCCGTCCCCCATCCCCGCCGTGCCCCCGGCCACCCCGATCGTTGGGCCCTCGACGGCGGGGGAAATGAGGCACGCTGCTCACAGAGGAGAAAAGACGGAGCGTACTAACTAAGAGGTACATGGATACCAAGGCTCTAAATTGATACGGTGAACACCAGCAGCATTTTGACGGTGTTTCTCCCACCGACTTTTAAGTGCAGGCCCCGAGTACCCAGCTTGGGGCCATTACTTTTTCTGTAAGGCTCCCGCCCTCGCTGCCGTGACCCCCCGATCGTCGGCCCTCGTGAGGGGGCCGGGTGACACCGGACTGGCACGAAAGACAATAAACGCGATGTGGTGTTGTTCCCAATGTTACATTTCAGTGCATTGTGTCCTAAATATTTGCAAGCAAAAGGCGCACGAGCCTTTGGGTTAGACAAATCCACAGACTTTTGCACAGTTGTGTGGAAACTCGGACGAGGTGTCTGCGGACCATCGCTCCGAGGACCAGCGATCGATGGTGATTCATTCACCCTCACTACTCGCCCGCCGTGGCCTAGTTCAGGCCAAGTAGCCCGCGCAAGGTGTCGATCTGCACCACGCCCACGACGGCCCCGCACTCGTTACACTGCAACTCCACGCTGGTGCCATACACGGCCGCCACGATGCAGCCGCAGCAATCGACGCCGATGACGGTCTCGTGTAGCACGATCGGCATCCTCGCGGTGAGGTCGTCGCTGAGTTCGCGGTCCATGATTTAGGGATAGCACAGTGGTCTGCGCGATGCGCCACGGGCCGCGACGCGGGCGCTACGGGTTCGGGAGTTCCGATTGACGGTGCGGAACGTACTGGGGCGGGAGAGTCTTCGCCCTGCCTATTTGGGAGACAGAGTATTTTGTGCTATCGATCCCGTAATCGCGCTGGACGGCGTGCTGACGAAACCGAGATTATAGCTGGCCGCCACGCCACACTTCCGCACCGCCCTGGAGGCCCTGGCCCCCACGCTTGTGGTCGCCCAGGGCTATGGAGTGCGCCGGTGGATCGCGCGCGCGTACGGCCTGCCAGCGCAGCGCCCAAATGATGGTGTCGAGCAGGTACAGATCGGCGGCGCGGCGGCCACGCTGGTATCGTTTTCGCACCCCTCAGCGCGCGGCGCTCTGAATTGGGGACTGAATGAGCAGATGCCTTACCTGGTCGGCACGGTCGCGCCGACAATTGCGCGGGTGATGGCGGGCGCGTTGAAGACGTAAACGACACGGAGGAGGATATCCCTCACCATTCACGACGCCCGCTACAATGCCCGCGTGACCCCACTTGACCGCACCGCTTCTTACGCCGCCCTCGTCGCCGCCCGCCAGTTATGCCGTGCCTGTACCGGGCTCATCAACCCGGCCGCCTGCGACGGCGGTATCCACGATTCCGATGCCATCGGCCCGTGGAGCCTGTGGCAAGGCAACCTGAACGCCGACCTCGTCATTGTGGGCCAGGATTGGGGAGACACCGGCTACTTCAGCGCCAACAAGGGCCACGAGAAGGCGGGCAACCCCACGAACGTCACGCTCATGAAGTTGCTGGCGTCCATCGGCATCGTTATCGCCGTGCCCACGGCGGACGACGCGGGCGGCGGCGCGGTGTTCATGACGAACGCGATCCTCTGTTTGAAGGACGGCGGGATGCAGGGCGACGTGCGGCCGGAGTGGTTCGCGAACTGTGGAGCCCGGTTCTTGAAGCCTACGATCGACGTGATCTCGCCGAAGGTGGTGGTGACTCTCGAGGAGCGGGCGTACCGGGCGCTGGTTGGTGGGTACGGCTTACCTCGGATGGCGTTCAGGACCGCCGTGGAGAGGCCGGAGGGCTTCATGCTGGCAAGCGGCACGCGCTGCTGGCCGATGTACCACTGTGGCGCTCGCATCCTCAATACGCACCAGCCGTACGAGCGGCAGGTGCGGGATTGGCAGAGGGTGGGGACGGCGTTGGAGAACTGAGTAGATACCGGCTTCTAGGTAGACGGTAGAAGTGCCGCCGCCCTCCGGCGCGGCATACAGAGTGCCCGGCATCGTCGGCCGTGGGGGGCCTGGGGCCGTCACGGACGACGGAGAGCATCCGGCATCATCGGCCCGTACCCTCGTTATCGCTACTTGTTGGTTTCCACTCCCGCGCCCGACGCTGCGCCTCGGTGATCTGCTGCGCGGTCATCTCTTTTGCAACCAACTCTCGTAACTCAGCGTATTTCTTCTGTGCCTCGCCATTGGTCCGAGAAGAAGCAAGGTTCAGCCACATATGCGCCTCAAAGTAATCCTGCGGCACGCCTTGCCCTTCGTAGTACATTATCCCCACGTAGCCTTGAGCGTCGCCGAACCCTTGGTCGGCGGCCTTGCGGAACCAGCGGAAAGCATCGGCGTAGTTCTGTGGCACGCCATTGCCCTGGTCATAGCAGAATCCGAGGTCGAACTGAGCAACAGGGAGTCCCTGATCGGCGGCCTTTCGCAGCCAGCGGGCGGCTGCGGCGTAATCGTGTGCTACGCCTGTGCCGTGCGGCCCGTACAGGAAGCCTAGCTTGGCCTGCGCTGGGGCACTTCCCTGATCGTCAGCTTTGCGGTACCACCGGACGGCTTCCGCGTAGTCCTGCGGGACGCCCTGACCATATTCGTACATGACACCGAGGTTCAACTGAGCCGAAACGCTCCCCTGGTCCGCACTGTTACGGAACCACCGGGCGGCCTCGGCGTGATCTTGCGCCACGCCTTCTCCCTTGTTGTACATGACGCCGAGGTAGAACTGAGCGAGAGCCACCCCCTGGTCGGCCGCTTTGCGATACCATCGGGCAGCCTCGACGTAGTCCTGCTTTATCCCACTTCCTTCCCGGTACATGTCGCCGATGTGGTATTGGGCATCTGCGCTTCCCTGGTCAGCGGCCTTGCGGAACCACCGGGCAGCCAGGGCTTGGTCCGGTGGTAAACCCCCGCCTATCAGGTACGTGAGACCAAGGTGGTATTGAGCGTCCACGTTCCCAAGGTCGGCGGCTTTGCGGAACCAGCGGTTAGACTCGGCTCCATCTTTTGGTACTCCTACCCCATTGGCGTACCTGAAGCCGAGCTTGACTTGGGCGGAAGTGTCCCCGTTCTCGGCTTGTTCTCGGAGCAAATCCAGTGGACTCTGAGCGGGAACCCTTGCTTCCTGTCCCGACGCATACGAGAGACACGAGAACATTGCGAGCAGCAAGACGACACAGTTAAAAACCAGGGCCCTCATTTTTGGTCGGCTCCTTTGGCACATGATGCACCGTGGATTGACGCATCTCGCGAAAGCGGGATTATTGGCGGGAAGACGCGAAACGCCGTAAACCCGCCTAAACACATCCTAATCTAGGATACTTTGTGACGCAATCTATCCTGCTGGTTCATGGCGGAGAGACGCGGGCCACTTCGGGGCGCAGACAGGCGGCGACAGGAAGTCCTGCTCGGGTTGCTACGCACGGTCCGTGAAGAGAAGGGGATTCATCAGACAGATGTGGCGAACGCGATCCGGCACCCGCAGTCGTTCGTGAGCAAGTACGAATCCGGCGCGCGGCGACTGGACCTGCTTGAACTCAAAGATGTCTGCGACGCCATCGGCATTGAACTGGGCGAGTTCGTGCGCAGATTTGAGGCTGCCCTTGAGAAGCCTGCGAAAGCCGTCAAGCGTCGGCGGTAGTGGTGCCGGACTCCCTGCGACGCCTACGCCGCCCAATCCCTACACAACACTTCGGCCTGCTCCAGCACCGTGACGGTGGCACGCTCCTGCTTGTCTGGCGGGTAGCCGTACTTCTTCAAGATGCGTTTCACCATCACCCTGATCTGCGCGCGCACCGACTCCTTGATCGACCAGTCGATGCGGGCGTTCCGGCGCACGGCGTCCACCAGTTCGCGCGCGATCATCTTTAGGGTGGGCTGCCCGAGCACGGCCACGGCGCTGTCATTCACTTCGAGCGCGTCGTAAAACGCAAGCTCGTCACCGTTGAGGCCGAGGTCTACGCCGCGCTGGTTCGCCGCGCGCATTTCCTTGGCAAGCCCAATCAATTCCTCGATCACCTGCGCGGTTTCCACGGCGCGGTTGTGATACTTGCGCACCGCGCCCTCCAGCATCTCCGGGAACATACGCGACTTGACGAGGTTGGCTATCGGCCTTCCTGATCTGCTCGTCGGCGTTGGAGCCTTGCTCGGCATCCTCTTCTGCGGCTTTATCTTCTTTGTTAGCTGGAAGTTTTATCAGATGTTTGCGAAAACCAACGAGAATATCGCCGGAATCAGACAGGCGCTTCAAAGTCCTTGTTGCTTCAATGAGATAGTCCGTGCAGGGTATTCTGATGGGGGGTAGTGGTCTGATTTCGGGCTAACGTTGTTCCAGCCGATCCCAATGGAAGAGATCCATATCGAATACGGGATGCCTACGGTCGCTGAGGCGATGCCGTTGCTGACCGAGAGGCTACGGAGTTTGAAGAAGTCGGGCGTGAAGGCCGTCAAGATCATCCACGGCTATGGCTCCACCGGGAAGGGCGGCAGACTTCGCAAGGCCACCCATACGCTGCTCGATGAATTGAAGACCAGCGGGTCGATCAAAGACTTCGTTGGCGGCGAACAGTGGTCCAAGTTTGAACTGCGGACGCTGACGTTGATTGACCGAATGCCGCTGTTGTACAAGGACTCGGATCTCGAACCGAGGAATTACAGTCGTCTTTTTGTGACCAGGGAAGAGTCTGTTTCGGCAACGTGGTAATTCCAGGTGCCATGAGCTACGATTCAGGTGTCCATATTCGAAACAATCGTGGTGTATAAATCCTTTTTCCGCCGCTGTAACCCAAGAACAGAACCAGAGAATCCAATGTTTTACGGCAATACGAAGAACCTGCTGGAAAGTGTCGTCCGAGGTTTGCAAGCCGAACCTCCTCAAAACGAAGCCGAGTGGCAGGCGCAAACCGAACTCGTTCAAGGCTGTCTTTCGGAGATGGTGGAAATGTCGGAGCCTACCGTCAGTCCGTCGATGGGGTCCACGTCACGATACGTTCACAGACCCGTTGCGGACAAACTGAATCGAGCGATGCCGCATGTTCGATCAATGTTGACGGCGATGAAGGACCGAGACCGCACCACGGCCCTGGCGCACGGTGAGACCACTCTTCGGCGGCTCTGATTCCTGCACATGCGTTTCAATCGGTTCTGCTCACTCGCCGTAAGCGGCCCCGCAGTTACCTCGGAGCCTTTTGCGTTTTCATTATTGGCACCGTCTGATTACAGGAATTCGCCAGAACTAGATTGGCGCTCTCGCCATCGCCCACCCCAGGAGCACTGACGGTGTACACCACGCCGCTGACCTGGACCAGTTCACCAAAAGACAGCGTGTGCTTGATGGCCTCATGTACGCCAACGATTGCGATGAACCCTACCGAACGCCCACCTCGATGCATCTCTGCCTCGGTAATCTCGTCGGTGAACAGCAAGCCTCTGGATGCCCAATATCCCTTCTGATCCAAGACTAATTGATACGGATGCCGCAGCCCTTCGATTTCTACTGTGTCCCCATAGCCAAGCATCTTCATACTAAATCACCTCATCACACTTACATTGATTGAACCCATCCAGCAAATCCCGGCACAGGACAACGCCAAAACCCTTGCAATGGCTATAGCTATCTCCGTTACCGTCAGCCCCGCTTGGGATTGGACAACAGCATGGTGTACATCTCGTTCGCCCACTGCCGGATACTATTGTTGGCATTTTGAGGACCGCTTCCATCATGACCTCCGATCAAAAACCGCCGCAACTCGCCAAAATCCACCGTCTACGCCGACTTCAGCAACGGAGGAGTTTCCACCGATTGAAAGCGGCAACGGCCTACGCATCCCGTGAGGTTGCAGGTGAGGCAGACAATCTTTGCCCTCTTACGCTTCTGCTTCGCATTGGGCTGCACGTCTAAAGCAGGCAGACCCAAAGGACCAGTCGCCGATTTGGGAGCGCCAGGAAGTCCAGTATTGAATGCCATCTTCAATGGAACCTCCCGCATATCAAATAGAACAACGCCGCTTACACACCGACGCTTTTGCCATCCACCAATCTCAGGAGGGAACGTCACCCATCCGATCAGTTGACTGAATGCGAACCACCGAATGTCCTTGGAGGTGCGGTAGAGTTTCACGGTTGGCTTGCTCTGAGTTCGCTCATCTAATTTGGCCCACTTTGATCGTCTAATTTGGCCCACCCC
>JBDTMZ010000125.1:0-110174 GCA_039934035.1 Candidatus Solibacter sp.
CACGGGTCTGTGCGGGGGGCAGCGGGTAACCGCTGTCCCTACCGCGACTCCCACCCCAGCATTACGCTGCCTGAAAAAAAGCCCATCTCCAGGGGCGACCTGCGCTCGGATGCAGAAGGCAGCCACTTGGCATTAGAGCATGGCGACGAGGTGGCGCATGACTTCGAAGGCGTCGGCGACGTAGAGGACGTCGGCTTTGCCGCGGGCCCAACCGCAGGCGGCATCGAGGTTGATAGCTCGGCGCTGGTTGACGAAGCGCCATCCGACCACGTGGGGCTCTTCGCCATGGCAGCAGGTGGAGAGTCCTTTGGCGTGGCGCGGGGTGGATCCGGTCTGGCCGATTTGGTTCATGTGGGAGAGGCAGGTAAGCACGGCCTGGCCTTCGCCGCTCTGATCGACCAGACTCTTGCTGCTGCCGAGCGAGGCTTGCGCTTTGCGGAGGAAGCCGAGGATGAGTTGCTCGGCTTCGGCGGTGTGGACCGCGCCGTCGGCCTGTTTCTTGGTCCAGCCCGCGCCGGCGACGAGGAGCATACGGGCATCGGGGCGAATGGTCTGCTCGTTGGACTTCGGCGCCTGATAGCCGGTGACGGTGGTGCGGGTGGCGGGGGCTTCGAGGGCTACGGTTTCGACCGTGGCTGCGCCGGGCGCGCCGTTCCAGCCGGAGACGCAACCGGGGTCGAGGAGCACGATCCAGGGGCGCTGTGTGCGGGAGAGAGTGGCCTCCATGCGTTGGCGGTAGAACCAGCGGGTGAGCGAGGGTTCTCCGCCCTGAGCAGCGATGCCGGTGGCGTGGGTATCGACGCGTCCGCCGAGTCGCCAGGCGACGCCGGGAAGGGCACGCGCCCAGCGCGAGGTTCCGGCGGCGATGACGATGGCGCAATTGGCGGCACGGCAGAGGGCTTCGGCGGCGGCGGCATCGGTGGCGTAGCGCGGGGCGGCGAAGGCGGCGCCTTCGATGGAGAGGAAGCGGACGGCGCCGCAGGTGGCGATCTGATCGGCCGCGGGCTGGGTGAGGGCGCCGGCGAGTCCGAGGGTGACGGGTCCGCCGAGCGCGAGCGCCGCGGCGAGGGCTTCGAGGGCGGGTTTGGCGAGAGTGCCGTCAGGCTCGGTGTGAGCGAGTACGAGAAGGGTTTCCATGTTATTCCTCCGCCATCCAGGCGACGATTTCGCGGGCGATTTCCTGCGCAGGCATATCTTTGACGATGCGCGTCTGGCGCTGTTGTTTGGGCAGGGCCACGGATTCGTAGGCGAGGCCGGTGTTGGGGATGGGGGCGGCCTTGGCGCGCTGCAGCGCGGGCATCACGGTGCGCATGTTGGCCATGCCGACCTGGGGATTGTTGCGGGGTTCGGGCAGGCTGCCGGTGGCCCAGCCGAGGAGGGCGGGGGCGGCCGCGCAGACGGATACCTGATGCCGGCCGCCTTCCACGCGTTCGAGGACCTGGAAGCTGCCGTCGTCGCGGATGGCGATCTGGTCGACGCCCTGGAATTGCTCGGTGATGCCGAGGCGTTCGGCGACCATTTGCATGGTGGCTCCGGCGCCGCGGGAGGCGGATTCCCAGCCGCCGAAGAGGAGCATTTTGGAGCGGTCGAGCGCGGGAATGGCCTCGATGGCGGCGGCGAGGGCGGCGGCGGTTTCGAAGGAATCGGTGAAGCCGGAGGCGGGTCCGTCGAGCGCCACGAGCTCGAAGGCGACCTTTTGAGCAACGGTCATCATGACCTGCTGGAGCTTGGCCCTGGCGCCGAGGCTGACGAGGTAGACCTTGCTACCGGGATGCTGGCGGGCGAGGTTGGCGGCTTCGAAGAGGGCGTGGCCCGCCCAGGGGTCGAGCACCGCGGGCAGCATTAATTCGTTCTTGAGGGACGGACCCGCAGGACCGGTGACCGGCTCCAGGGTCTGCAACGGGTCGGGGACAAGACTGCCACAGACCACGATTTGAAGAGGGATACTCATTGCTTGGCGACCTCCAGTATAATCGGGTGTGATTTTCTTTTGCTAGCTGTTTTCCACAGAGTGTGGATCTGCGCGACGTTTTGGCCGGCCCTTACGCGCGTTTGAGGGTTGAGGACTGGCGACGAGCGCGCGACACACAGGCGTTGGATGAGAGGATCCCTTGCGTGAAATTTCGGCGCCCGATGGCCGCCTTGCGATAATCGGGGGGTATGCAAGAACCCCGAAGGGGCAAGGATTTCTCCAGGGAACTGTCCGAGAAGGGCTGGTATCACAGCTTTGAGTTGCCGGACGGCACGAGCATCGAAGGCTACAACAAGGTCGGCTGGCTGCACACGCGCTACGACCGGTTTCCGATTCCCGGGGATCTGACTGGGAAGCGTGTGCTGGACATCGGAGCGTGGGACGGGTGGTTCAGCTTCGAGGCGGAGCGACACGGAGCGGCGGTGACGTCGATCGACTGCGTCGAGTTGGCTAATTTTCTGGAGATACGGCGGCGCCTCGGGTCGCAGGTGGATTACCTGATTCACGATTTTTACGAATTGCCGGAAGCGGGGCTGGGCGTGTTCGATTACGTGTTCTGCCTGGGCATTCTGTACCACCTGAAGCATCCACTGCTGGCGTTGGAAATTGTGTGCGCGCTGACGACCGACACGGCGGTGGTGGAAACGTTCGTGATCGATCCGGACACGTGGCAGGAGCATCGGGAGCAGGTGCCGGTGATGGAGTTTTACGAGACGGACGAGTTAGGGAATCAGTTGGACAACTGGATCGGGCCGAGCGTGAGCTGCCTGATGGCGATGTGCCGGGCGGCGGGGTTTGCGCGGGTGGAATTTCTGCACACCACGGGGATGCACGCCGGGGTGGCCTGTTTCCGCCAGTGGGAGCCGGTGCCGGGGGGTCCGCTGGGCGCGGCTCCGGAGCTGGTCACGGTAGCGAATTCGCGGACCTTCTCGGTGAATTTCGGGTCGCGGAAGGAAGAGTATGTGACGTGCTGGTTCCGCGGGCTGGAAGCACGGAAGCGGGAGGAATTGCGGCTGCAAGTGGGTCCGTTCGGGGTACCGGCGCTGTATGTGCGTCCGGATGTGGATGGCGGGTGGATGGCGAATTTCCGTCTACCGCTGGGGCTGACGCCGGGATGGCACGAGGTGCGGCTACGCTTCGCGGATAGCGATTGGGCGAGTAAGGAAGCGCGGATTGCGGTGGACGTGCCGCTGCGGGTGGAGTCGCTGGAGTTGAAGGGGGCATGCGACGCGGCGACGTGGAGCGAGACGGAAGTCCGTGGGTTTTTGAGTTGCTGGGTGGCGGGCCTGCCGGAGAATTGCGATCGGAGTAATGTGGACGTTTACCTGGGAGATGAGCGGCTGGCGGTGGACTTCGTCGGGGAGGACGCGGACGGCTTACGGCAGGTGAATGCGGCGGTGCCGGCGGGGATGGCTCCGGGCGAGTATGCGTGCCGCGCGGAATGCGCGGGCGTTGCCACCGGGACTCGAAGGATCAAGGTGGTGTAGGGCGGCGGCGGCGCGCGGACGCCTATCCAGAGGCGAGCAATGCTTCTCGCCCAGGGACGGGCGGGGAGGCGCGTCCTCGCCTGTCCACCACATGGCGAAGCAGGAGCGGGGGCGAGCCTCGCTCGCCTGCACAAAGCAGAGCCATATGCCACAAGAACTCCAGCGGGACAGGCCGGGAGGCCTGTTCTACCTCTGAATGCGGGCGGAGCCGCCTTTGGCGAAGGCGCGGACCTGATCGACGGTGGCCATGGTGGTGTCGCCGGGGAAAGTGGTGAGCAGCGCGCCGTGCGCCCAACCGAGTTTCACCGCTTCCGCGGGCGATTCGCCGCTCAGCAAGCCGTAGAAGAAACCGGAAGCATAGCCATCGCCGCCGCCGACACGGTCGTGGATGTCGAGGTCACAGGTGGGACTCTCGTAGGTTTTGCCGTTGATCCACGCCACCGCGCCCCAACTGTGGCGATTGGTGGAGTGGACTTCGCGGAGCGTGGTGGCCACGATTTTCACATGAGGGTGCTTGGCAACCACCTTATCGATCATGCCGAAGAAGACGCTGGAGTCGAGCTTCGACTTGGCGGCGACTTCGGGTCCGGGAATGCCGAGGCCCTTTTGCAGATCTTCCTCGTTGCCGACCAGCACGTCGACATTCTTCACGATGCGGTCGAGGACTTCGACGGCGCGGTCTTCCCCACCGGAAATGTTCCAGAGTTTGGCGCGGAAATTGAGATCGAACGAAGTGACGGCGCCGGCATCCTTGGCAGCCTGCATGGCTTCGATGATGAGTTCGGCGGTGGTGGGGGAGAGGGCGGCGAAGATGCCGCCGGAGTGGAACCAGCGCACACCCTGGCCGAAGATGGCTTTCCAGTCGAAGTCACCGGGCTTAAGCTGGGCGGCGGCCTCGTTGCTGCGGTTGTAGAAGACCATGGGGGCGCGCACGCCGAGCCCGTGATCGCTGTAGACGGTGGCCATATTGGGACCGTTGACGCCGTTGTGCTTGAACTGCTTGTAGAAGGGGCGCACGCCCATGGCGCGGACGCGTTCGGCGATGAGGGCGCCGACGGGGTAATCGACCATGGCGCTGGCGATGCCGGTATGGAGGCCGAAACAATCGGACAGGTTGGCGGCGCAATTAAACTCGCCGCCGGAGACGTGGATCTTGCATTCCGTCGCCTTGCGGAAGGGGATGATTCCCGGGTCGAGGCGGTGAATCAGGGCGCCGAGGGAAAGGAAATCCAGCGCGCCGTCCGGGCGGATATTGAGGCCTGTACTCATCGACTATTTCTCCAGAGTAATTTCGTAGTGTTTCAGGATGGCATCCCACTTGCCCTGCGCCTGGAGAATGATCTCCACGACTTCGCGGACCGCACCGGCGCCGCCGGGTGCGCTGGTGACGTGGTGTGCGATGGGTTTGACTTCGGGGCGGGCGTTGGCCGTGGCGAAGCTCAAGCCGACGCGGCGCATGATGACGACGTCAGTGAAATCGTCACCGATGTAGGCGACTTCCGCGGGGGAGACCTGGGCGTCGGCGAGGATTTCTTCAAGAATGGGGATCTTCTCCGTGTAGCCCTGGTAGACGTACTTGAATTTGCACTGGGAGGCGCGCTCCACCGTGGCGGGGGAAACGCGTCCGCTGATCAGGCCGGCGGGGATGCCGAGTTTGTGCATCCATTGGAGGGCGATGCCGTCCTGCGAATCGAAGCCTTTCGTCTCGGCCATTTTGCCATCGGGGCCAGGGACGTTATAGAGGCGGCCGTCGGTGAGGACGCCATCGACGTCCATGAGTAGTAGCTTGATATTCGAGGCTAATTGCGTGATATCTGCGTTCAACGAGTTCTCCTGAAAATGACGAACAGAGAGGGACAGGCCCGGGGGCCCGTCCTTGACTACACTGTGTAGGTGCCGGCGGACACGTTGCCGCCCTTGCCGGTCCAGTTGGTGTGGAAGAATTTGCCGCGTGGGGCATCGACGCGCTCGTAGGTGTGGGCGCCGAAGTAATCGCGCTGCGCCTGCAGGAGGTTGGCGGGCAGGCGTTCGGTGCGGTAGCCATCATAGAACGCGAGGGCGGTCATAAAGGCGGGGACGGGGACGCCGGATTCCGCGGCGCGTGCCACGACTCGGCGCCAGGAGCCCTGGCAGCGCTCGATCACTTCTTTGAAATAACCGTCGAGCAACAGGTTGCTGAGACCGGGCTGCGATTGGTAGGCCGCCTTGATCTTGCCGAGGAAGGCGCTGCGGATGATGCAGCCGGCGCGCCACATCATGGCGACTTCGCCGTAGTTGAGGTCCCACTTGAACTCTTTGGCGGCTTCACGGAGCAGCATGAAGCCCTGGGCGTAGCTGACGATCTTGGAGGCGAGGAGCGCCTGGCGGACGTCTTCGACGAAGGCGTTCTTATCGCCGGTGAACTCGGGCTTGGGGCCGGAGAGGATCTGGCTGGCGGCCACGCGATCTTCCTTCATGGCGCTGAGGCAGCGGGCGTAGACAGCTTCGCCGATCAGGGTGACGGGCATGCCGAGATCGAGCGAGGATTCGCTGGTCCACTTGCCGGTGCCTTTTTGGCCGGCGGTGTCGAGGATCTTGTCGAGGGTGGCCTCGCCGGTTTGGGGATCTTTGTAGCCGAGAATGTCGCGGGTGATTTCGATCAGGTAGCTATCGAGTTCGCCCTTGTTCCACTCGGTGAAGATCTGGTGCATCTCGTCGTTGGAGAGGCCGAGTCCGCCCTTCATGAGCTGGTAGGCTTCGCAGATCAACTGCATGTCCCCGTACTCGATGCCGTTGTGCACCATCTTGACGTAGTGGCCGGCGCCATCGCGGCCGACCCATTCGCAGCAGGCTTCGCCTTCGGGAGTTCTGGCGCAGATGGCCTGAAAGATGTCTTTAATTAGAGGCCAGGCGGCGGGGCTGCCGCCGGGCATCATGGAGGGACCGAAGCGCGCGCCCTCTTCGCCGCCGGAAACGCCGGTGCCGATGAAGAGGAGGCCTTTGCTTTCGAGATAGGCAGTGCGGCGAATGGTGTCGGGGAAATGCGAATTGCCACCGTCGATGATGAGGTCGCCGGGCTCGAGGTGGGGAAGCAGGGTTTCGATGAATTCGTCCACCGGCTTACCGGCTTTGACCATGAGCATGATTTTGCGCGGCCGCTTGAGCAGCTTCACCACCTCTTCGATGGAGTGCGCGCCGACTATGGTGGTGCGGCCTTTGGCTGCGTCGTTGAGGAACTCGTCGACCTTGGAAGTGGTGCGATTGAAGGCGACCACGGTATAGCCGTGGTCGTTCATGTTCATGATGAGGTTCTGGCCCATGACTGCAAGGCCGATCAAAGCGATATCTGCGGTTTGTTCCATAAGCTGCTCCAAACGGTTGGGGCACGCCGCGGGGTGTCGCATGCCAGCGGGACGGAGACGCTCCCGGTGAGGCTGCGGCGGGCCAGCCGAAATTAGGGGAAAAGTCCAGCGATTCCAGACGCCAATCTCCCTTATAACATGCGGCGGCAGGACGAGGCCACGCGGGCGAGCGGCTGCGAGTCCTCAGGCGCGGATTGAGGGAGACGGTTTAGGAAAGAGGGCGTAGGGTTCGCTGCGATCATCGATTAGCTGCACCGCCAGCGAGTCCGGTGTACAATTGTACACAGCGATGAAGTTCGAATGGGACGCACAAAAGGCGCGGCGCAACGCATCGAAGCATGGCGTGCAGTTCGCTGATGCCGTGGCTGTGCTTGAGGACGATCGCGCGTTGACGATGAGTGAGGAATCGATGGACGGCGAGGAGCGCTGGATCGCTCTAGGTACGGATGCGTTCGGGCGCGTTCTGGTCGTCGTCTATACGTGGCGGCATGACCGGGTGCGGATGATCTCGGCTCGTCCTGCGACACCGGCGGAGCGGGTGGCATATGGGGAGGCTAGATGAAGAAAGAATACGATTTCACGAAGGCGAAACGCGGAGCGGTGGTGAGCACTCCGCCAGGCAAGACGCGGGTGACGATTCGTCTGGAAAATGAGGTCCTGGACTGGTTTCGCAAACAGGTGGATAGCATGGGGGGCGGGAACTATCAGACCCTCATCAATGAGGCCCTCCAGGAGCATATTGCGCGTCGCAGGGAACCGCTGGAGTCCACTATTCGCCGTGTGATTCGGGAGGAACTGCGTCGTACGGGTTGACCTGATCGACCCCGGCCCGGATTCCGTCCTAAGCCGCCCCAACCTCGGTCTCAACTGCTGTCCCACGGAGATGCGTTGCTCCTGGAAGGCGTACATCCGAGCGTCCTGAAATCCGCTATGCCTGCTTGTCGGCGGCCATCAGGTTGGCGAGCATGCGTCCGTGTGGGCCTCCCGGGAGGAGCATGATTTTCGCGCTGCTGCCGAGAATGCGCTGCGTTTCCAGGACGTCGAACAGGGCGGTGGCGACTTCGGGTTCGCGGGCGATCTCCTGGAAGGCCTGACCGAGGGTCGCAGGGCGGATGGCCGCCGCTTTGGCAAATTCGATAGCGGCTTCGCGTTCGGCGGAACTGGTGATGACGCTCACCTGATTGGAGCCCGCCTGGCGGATCGCCGAAGTGACCTGGCGCAGGCGGTTCACCACCTTCTCTTCAATCTGGTGGATCATGCCGACATCGCGGAAGTGCACCTTGCGAATATAGACGCTGCCGAGTTGATAGCCCCAGGCTTGCGACTTATCGGAGACTTCGGCGCGGACGGTCTGGCTCATATTGTGGCGCGTCTCCAGCATCTCGGCGAGTTTCATATTGCTGAGGCAGCGCACGGTGGCATTGCTGACGTTGGCGCGCAGGGAGCCGCGGGGATCGGTGTTCTTGAAGAGATAGGAGACGGGATCGCTGATCCACATCTCGTACCAGATGCCGATGCCCATGGGCGCACCTTCTTCGGAATTGACGGGCTGGCTGCGCAGGTACTCCTGGTCGAGGCGCATGTCGAGCACGTAGCAGTTGCCCAACAGATTAATGATGAAAGCGGCGGGACCGAGGCGTGCGGGCAGGAAGTGGAGGCCGGGATCATCGAGTACGGCGACCACCTTACCGAACAGCATGTAGACGCGGCAGGTCCGCTCCTGCACGACGGCATAGAGTCCGAAAATGCGGCAGAGGCCGAGCAGGACTGGCTCGGCGATGAAAGCGATGACGAAAGCGAACAGCGCCGCGGAAAGGAGTCCGACGAAGGGTTGGTCGGTCATTTGCCTGTCTCCATGTAGATTTGCTGCGCCTTGTCGTAGAGCGCGAGGCGGACGTTGCGCAGATAGGCGGCGAGGATTCCGGGCCCGGTCTTATGGAGCGCGCCGAGTTCGGCGGCGAGCGATTTGACGGGTTCGACTTCGGCCTGGGCACGCAGGGTTTCGATTTCGACGGCGCGGCGGGACTGCACCACGCGCTGGTCTGCCGCGGCCTGCGCGAGGCTGATGTCGCTCGACACCTGGTTGTGGGCGGTGTTGATGGCGGCGAGGGCGGATTCGACTTCGGGCGGCGGGTCGATGCCGGTGATCAGCGAGGCGTCCAAGACGACGCCGTAGCGGGCAGGGGCGGAGCGGCACTCATTGTCCATATACTCATTGAGGTCGCGCAGATTCTTGCGGAGGTCGTTGATGGAGATGCCGGTCATTTCGCTGCCGGCGAGCGCTGTTTGCGCTGCCATGATGGACGGCGGGACGAGTTTCTCCCTGGCTTCAAAGCTGGCAATGCGCTGGCGCAGGACGGAAACGAAGTAGGCCACCACGTGAACGAACGGCCGCTTGATGGCGAACAGGAAGGCGTACAGGTTGGCCTCGCTGACGCGGTAGCGGATCTGCCCGGTAAGTCCGGTATTGAGCTGGTCTTTGGTGACGGCGTCAAGGCTGGTGCCGCCTGCGTTGGCTGCGGGGGTCTCCGGATCGAGCGCCATGTTGACAGTCATGGTCGCGATGGAGACCTTGTAGATCTTCTCCCACGGCATTTTGAAATAGGGCCCGCCGGGGGGAATGACGCGGACCTGCGGGTAGTTATAGCGCTCTCGCTCTTCGGGGCGGAGCACTTCGGAGATAGGGTCGTTGAGGGTGGTGCTGTTGCCGGGTACGCGTACGGCACGGCCGAAACTGGTTTTCACGGCGCGCTCGTTCTGATCGACGGTGTACACACCCATCAGGACGATACGCAAGAGAAACCAGGCTAACAGGCCCAGGGCAACTCCAGCGATGATTTGCATAGGTTTGGCTCACGCTCAGTATACCTATCGGACGTAGCGGTATGGTTTACGCAGGGGGGCGGTGAATACCGGACCGGGGTACGGCGCTAGGTTTCGGGCAGTTCATCGCCGGCCTGGGGCGGCTTTCCGCCTTTCCGATTCATGATTTTTTCGAACGCCTTGAAATCGGCTCGCGCCTTCCGGTCCGTGAAATACTTGGCGGTCTGCAGGGCGGACACTTTTTCCGCCACCGCGGTGGCCACGAACTGATTGATGCTGGTGCGATCTTCGCGGCTCAACCTTTCAACTGTTTCCTTGAGCGAGCGCGGCAGGCGCAATGGATAGGTCCGTGTTTCTTTCATGGTTTCATCCTCGCTATGGCATTACGTGGCAGCAGGACTTCGACACCGAACCGGCCCGCGGCGGTCCCGTAATCACGCACATTAAACGTCACCAGAATGTCTGCCCCCCCGTTGACTGCTGCTTCCAATACCATTTCATCATTCGGGTCGCGCAGTTGGGGCCGCCACAGAAAATGGGTCGGCACCGCTTCCGCCAGTGCCACGATGGCATCCAGAAACTTTTCTATGTCACGAACGGAAAGGCCGGCCTCCAGGCGGTGCACCGGCCTGCGGCACACGGCTTCGTATTCCAGGGCCAGCGGCACGCTCAAAAGCAGCACGGCTTTCTTGCGGTACACGGCTCGAACGATGGCGGCGGATGCCCCGGACGGACTTCTCATGGCAGCGACCACGACATCCGTGTCTAACACCACTCTCACATCACCGAAGATATCACATCGCCTGTGATGTTATGGCATGGAAGGGCATTCGAAGCCGGCGTGCCCACCTTCTTCTCGCCGGGATCTTCCCGCCTGGATGCACCAGGGCAGAGCCCGATGCACCCTACAATGGACTTGTGCTGCGACAGGTAGAGCAGACGATCGAACGGCATGGCATGTTCGCGCGCGGGGAGCGCGTGGGCGTAGCGGTGTCGGGCGGGGCGGACTCCGTCTGCCTCCTGCAGGTGCTGGTGGAGCTCGCGCGGCGGTGGAGCCTGACGCTGAGCGTGCTGCACGTAAATCACAATCTGCGCGGGGCGGAATCACAAGGTGACGCCGCGTTCGTGCGGGAACTGGCGTGCTCTCTGGGACTGCCGTTCGTGCTGCACGAGCTCGACCTGGCGGGGACGCCGGGGAATCTGGAGGCGGCGGCCCGAGAGGCGCGCCTGGCGTTTTTTCACCACCGGATCCACACCGGCGACGTGACTCGGGTGGCGCTGGGGCATACGCGCAGCGACCAGGCGGAAACGGTGCTTTTCCGGTTGCTGCGCGGTAGCGGGGTGACAGGGCTGGCCGCCATTCGCCCGCTGACGGAGGCGGGGCTGGTGCGCCCGCTGCTGGATGTCGACCGTGGAGCGGTGGAGCGCTTCCTGCGGGTAAGGGGGTTGGCGTGGCGGGAAGATTCCACCAACCGTTCGCGGGATTTCGCGCGCAACCGGATCCGGCACGATTTGCTGCCGCAGTTGACGCGCGAATGGAATCCGGCCCTGACGGAGACCCTGGCCCACACGGCGGACATTTCGCTGGCGGAGGAAGAGTTCTGGCAGACGGAGATGGAGCGTCTGGCGGCGCTTCACCTCACCAGGGACGGGGCGGGCGTGCGGATTTCCGCCGCAGCGCTGACGGCACTTCCGCTGGCGGCAGCCCGGCGCCTGGTACGGTACGCAATGCAGGTAACGCCGCGCGGCGGCGCTGGGGCGGATTTCGAACACGTAACAGACGTACTGGAACTGGCGGGACGGAAGAGCGGCACGGGGCGCGTGCAAGTACCGGGCCTGGAAGTACTTCGGTCTTTCGGTGAGCTGCGATTCGGGGTGCCGGGGGATGGCCGGAGTTTTGAGTTGTGGGTAAGTGTACCGGGCCGCACGCGCGTCCCGGGAACCAATTTATGCATTTCTTTGGAAATGCTTGAAAACGGGGAAACTTCGCCGTCCCTTGACTACGTATATAATAATCAGATGGGTTGTCTGGACTGGAATCGGCTGTCCGGTCGTTTGAAGTTGCGAAGCTGGCAGCCGGGAGACCAGTACAGGCCCTTTGGGGTCCCCGCCGCGAAGAAGATCAAGGCGCTTTTCCAGCAGGCACGTATTCCTGTATGGGAGCGAACGCAGTGGCCGGTCCTGACGGATGCGGAATCGATTGTGTGGACGCGCCGGTTTGGCGCCGCGGCAGCGGTGGCGGCCGATCGCGGGTGCAGCAAGATTCTGGCCGTGAGTGAAGCAGAATGCCGGTGAGCGCGATGGCAAATGTAATGGAATCGCGATTACATCGGGCGGCGTCTATAGGAATAGCGACCGGTACGGAGGTTTCGTGAACTCGAACGTAAAGACTTTGATTTTCTGGGTGGTATTGATCTGCGTGGCGGTGCTGTTGTTCGCCGTGGTGCGCACGGGTCAGGGCCCCAAAGAAGATGCCATTAGCTTCACCCAGTTCCTGGAGAAGGTGAAGGCCGGCGAGATCCGGGAAGTCACCATTGCGGACCGCGATGTCCACGGGACCTACCAGAATCCCCAGCTTGGATTTAAAACCCAGGTTCCCACCAATTACCCTGCGTTGTACGATCTTTTGAACGATAAAAAGGTCAATACCAGGATCGAGCAGCCGTCTTCGGGCGGGTGGGTTTCGATTCTCTTGAATGCCTCGCCATTCATCGTGCTGCTGGCGTTCTGGATTTTCATGATGCGGCAGATGCAGAGCGGGGGGAACAAGGCGCTGAGTTTCGGCAAGAGCCGGGCGCGCCTGCACTCCACGCAGCAGAAGAAGGTGACGTTTAAGGACGTCGCTGGAGTGGAAGAGGCCAAGGAAGAGCTCCAGGAGATCATCGAATTTCTGCGTGAGCCGCAGAAGTTCCAGAAGCTGGGCGGGCGCATTCCCAAGGGCGTACTGCTGATTGGGCCTCCGGGCACCGGCAAGACGCTGCTGGCGCGCGCGATCGCGGGCGAGGCGAGCGTACCGTTCTTCTCGATCTCCGGTTCGGACTTTGTGGAAATGTTCGTGGGCGTGGGCGCGAGCCGCGTGCGCGACCTGTTCGAGCAGGGCAAGAAGAATGCGCCGTGCATCATTTTCATCGACGAAATCGACGCCGTAGGGCGCCATCGCGGCGCCGGTTTGGGCGGCGGGCACGATGAACGCGAGCAGACGCTGAATCAGCTGCTGGTGGAAATGGATGGGTTCGAATCGAACGAGGGCGTGATTCTGGTGGCGGCGACCAACCGTCCCGACGTGCTCGATCCGGCGCTGCTGCGGCCGGGCCGTTTCGACCGCCGCGTGGTGGTGGGCCGTCCCGACGTACAGGGCCGTGAAGCGATTCTGCGCGTGCACACGAAGAAGATTCCGCTGGGCGACAATGTCGACCTGAGCGTTTTGGCTCGCGGGACACCGGGCCTTGCGGGCGCCGACCTGGCGAATCTGGTGAACGAGAGCGCGCTGAATGCGGCGCGGCAGAATCGCAAAGTCGTCACCATGGCCGATTTCGAACTCGCCAAGGACAAGATCCTGATGGGTGCGGAACGCAAGAGCATGGTGATGAGCGACGCCGAGAAGCGCAATACCGCCTATCACGAAGCGGGACACGCACTGGTAGCGGTATGCCTGCCCAACGCCGACCCGCTGCATAAAGTCACGATCATCCCACGCGGTATGGCGCTGGGCGTGACGATGCAGTTGCCGATCGACGACAAGCATTCCTACGACAAGGAATATCTGCAGTCGCAGCTGGCCATCCTGATGGCGGGCCGCATTGCGGAAGAAAAGTATATGCACCACATGACAACGGGCGCCGGCAACGATATCGAACGCGCCACCGACATGGCTCGCAAGATGGTATGCGAGTGGGGCATGAGCGACCTGGGACCGATGAGCTATGGCAAGAAGGAAGAGCAGATCTTCCTGGGCCGCGAAATCGCCCAACATCGCGACTATTCGGAACATACCGCGATCAAGATTGACGACCAGGTCAAGAAGTTTATCCAGACCGGGTACGACACCGCCGAGGCGATCATTGACCAGCATTCCGACGCGTTAGTGGCGATCGCGGAGATGCTGCTGGTGCGCGAAATTCTGGATGGCAACGAAGTCATGCAATTGATCAAGGGCCAGCAGCTGGCTCCGCAGATTCCGATGGAGACGCCGGGCGGCGGGGTGCAGCAGGTGATCCGGCCGGATGCGGGGCGCCGCGTGCCGGGCCTGAACGAAGGTTCGCAGCCGGCGTGATTCCCGCATTTCCGGTCTACCTGTTCGACATTGACGGCACTTTAATGGACAGCGCCGCGGATATCTGCGGCGCTGTCCAGCAGGTGCTGGATGTGACCTCCGATTCCCGCCCTGTCACCTTCGATTACCTCAGAAGCTTCATTGGACGGCACCTATTCGATCTCTTCGCCGAAGTGATCGAGAATCCCACGCACGAAAAGATGGACGCGATGCTGGCGCAGTATCGCAGTCTGTATCTGGAGCGCGGGCACACCGCCACACGGGTGTACCCGGGCGTCGTGGAAGGGCTCGCGATGCTGGGCGGGCGTAAGGGGACGGCGACGACCAAGGGCAGTCCGACGACGCGCGCGGTGCTCGAGCAATTCGGGCTGGTGCAGTACTTCGATCACGTACAGGGGACGGACGGATTTCCGTGCAAGCCCGCGCCGGACGTGATTTTCCGGGCCTTAGACGCGATGGGCGCGACGGTGGAGGACTGTCTCTTCGTGGGCGATTCGGCCGCGGATATGGAAGCCGGCCAGCGCGCCGGCGTGAAGACGTGCGCGGTGACATACGGGTACGGCAGGCGCGAGGATCTGGCCAGGTTTTCGCCGGATTATTGGGTGGACGATCTGCGGGAATTGAGCGCCTGGACGCCGGTCGGGTCCATCACGGAAGCGTCGATAAGCGACTGAGGCACCAGGTTCCTGGGCAGTAAAGGGCAACACGCCCTATGCCACCACCTCACTTCACCACTGGCAGCACGATCGCGCTGCCGCGATAGATCTTCTGCGTGGCCTTCACGTAATCCGCGGCATGCGCTTCGAATATGTTCGCCACGAATTTCTGCGGATTGCGATCGTAGAGCGGAAACCAACTGCTTTGCACCTGCACCATGATGCGGTGGCCCTTGAGAAACGAGCGCGCGTTGGTGTGCAGGCCGATACGGTACTTCACCGGCTTGCCCGCGGGCACGGGTTGCGGGTTGGTGAAGCTGTCGCGGTAGCGGGCGCGCAGAATCTCTGACGCCACCAGCAGTTGATAGCCCGGCAGTTCCCCGCCCTCCTTCGGGTACACATCGATCAGTTTCACCACCCAATCGCTATCGGTGCCGCTGGTGGAAGCCAGCAGTTCGGCCTGGATCTCTCCAGCGATGCGCAGGTCCCCGGCGAGCGGCTCGGTCTGCCAGGTGAGGACATCGGGCCGGTTCTGCGCGAAGCGCTGATCCTGCACCAGCCAGACGCGCCAGTCGGGTCCCGGATAGGTGGGCGAGATCGGGCGAGGGCGGTAGGGCACGGGGTTGGCGGGGTCGCTGACGAACTTGTCGTCCCCGCGCGCGCCGGTGGTGTCGAAGGAGAGACGGCGGCCTTCGCGAAGGTAGAGGCGGCGCGGTTCGACGCCGGTTTTGGGCGGCCAGGAAGCGTACTCGCGCCACTGGTTGGCTCCGGTTTCGAAGACGGTGGCTTCGGCGAGTTGCCAGGATTGGTCGGGGTCGCGCAGCCAGTGATCGAACCAGGGCTGGTAAATTTTCTCGCGGTAGTGCAGCGCGGTATCGGAGCCGAAGGAAAGCTCTCCCAGTTTGCTGCCATCGCCCAGCCAGCCGCCGTGATTCCAGGGACCCGCCACGAAATAGTTGTAATGCCGGGAATCGTGTGGTTCGAGCAGCTCGTAAATTTTCTGTGGACCGTAGAAGTCTTCCTGATCCCACCAGCCGGCCACGTTCAGGATGGGCAATTTCACAGCATTCAAATAGGACGCGAAGGCCTGCCGCTGCCAGAAGGAATCGTAGTTAGGGTGACGGGTGAAATCGGTCCAGGTGGGCATTTTGCCATGGAAGTACTTCTCCTCGGCATTGGACAGCACACCGAGACCGAGGTACCAATCGAAGGTATCGGCGCGGTCGAATTCGAAGTGGTAGTTGTCTTCCGCGGTGGTTTCGAGCAGGGCGGAGTATTCGAAGCCGTAGCTGAGTCGGAAGGCCCCGTTGTGATGGAAATCGTCGCCCAGGAACTGGTCGGCGGGGGAGGCTTGCTCGACAACCGCTTTGAGGGCGGGATGCGGCTCGAGGGCGGCCATCACGGCGGTCCAGCCATCGTAAGACGTACCGGCGATGCCGGCTCGGCCGTTGTTGTTGGGGATATTTTTGACCAGCCAGTCCACCGTGTCCCAGGCGTCGGTGGTTTCGTCGGTGGTTGCGGAGGCATCGTGGGGCGGCCGGAACATGACAAACTTGCCTTCACTCTGAAATCGTCCGCGGATGTTTTGAAAGACGGCAATGTAGTTTTCGCTGCGCCACCGTTGGGAGGCTGGGAATCCCGGCGCGACCGATTCGCGGCTGGGGACGCCGTAGGGCGTGCGGTCGATCAGGAAGGGCAAGGGGCCGCTGGGATTGCGCGGGATGAGCAGCACGGTTTGCAGGCCGACCCCGTCGCGCATGGGGATCATGACTTCCCGGTAGTCGACATAGACGCGCGGATCTTCGCCGCGGCTGACCAGGAAGGGCAGGGACGCCAGGGCGAGGAGGAAGAGGGCGCGTCTCATAGGCGATGGTCTCAACGGCGATGATGGTCTCAACGCGATGATGGTCTCAACGCGATGATAACCTCTAGCGCGAGCACGCTGCTATGATCTGGGTATATCGGAATTGGAGGTCCCATGGCGGACGAACTCAACCGGCGAAATTTCTTGAAGGCGGCAGCGATTGCCGCTGCTCCTGCCGTAATATCGGCTCAAGGCAACAATAATAAGATCAATATCGGCTGGATCGGGGTCGGTACCCGTGGTTACGCGGGACTGGACTGGCTTCACACGGCGGCGGCCAATGAAGTCCAGATTTCAGCGATTTGCGATACCTATCAGGGGTACATCGCGCGCGCACAAGACCGGTTGCAGACAATCTGGGGCGCGAAGGCCAAGGCCTACGTCGATTACAAGGAACTGCTGGCCGACAAATCGATCGACGCGGTGTACATCATGACACCGGAGCATCTGCACCACGATATGACCATCGCGGCGCTGAAGGCCGGCAAGCATGTCTATATCGAAAAGCCGCTGGCGCACACGATCGAAGAAGGCTTCGAGATTGTGAAGGCGTGGGAGCAGGCGAAGAAAATCGTGCAGGTGGGCACGCAGAATCGCAGTTCGTCGCTCTATAAGAAGGCCAAGGAACTGATCCAGCAGGGCATGGTGGGCGACGTTCACTATGTGCGCGCCTTCTGGTATCGCAACGGGCTGCCGGCCGAGCCTTCGTGGCGGTATGTGATTCCGGCGGAAGCCACGCCGCAGAATACCGATTGGACGAAGTTCCTGGGCACCGCGACCAAGCGGGCGTGGGATCCGCACCGGTATTTCCAGTGGCGCCTGTACTGGGACTATTCGGGCGGCATTTCGACCGACCTGCTGGTGCACCAGACAGACATCGTGAATTTCATGCTGAGCAAGACGGTGCCCAAGAGCTGTATCGCGAGCGGTGGCGTTTACCGCTGGACGGAAGCTTCGGATGACCGCGACGTGCCGGATTGCCTGAGCGCCATTTACGATTACTCCGACAAGATGCAGTTGAACTACAGCTGCTATCTGGGCAACGAATTCTTCGGCTATGGCGAAGAGATCATGGGCAACGAAGGGACCATCCGGGTGATGAACCGGCAGGATCTTTACTTCGAACCTGAAACCTTCAATTCCCGGCGGGCGGGCGCGGCGAACCGGGCGCCCAGCGCGATCAAAGCACGCGCGGCGCTGCACATCAACGGTCCGCAGGAATACAAAGAGAGCGACGGCGCGATCAACCATTTCCGCAATTTCATTCAGAGCGTGCTGGGCAAGGAACAGGTGATCGCCCCACCGCCCGTGGGGCAGCAGGCGGCGATCAGCGGGCACATGGCCACGCTGGCCTACAAGAACCAGAAGAAGGTTCTTTGGGACGAAGGCGGTACCAAGGTGCGCTACATTTAAGCGCGTAGCGAGACCATGGCCGCCGTCGCCACAGCGCCGGTGGGGAGTTCTCCCCGCTGGATTGTCAATCGCGGAGTCGACCTGGGTCTGGTAATCGGCAGTGCGCTCGCCGGTTACCTGTACCTGGGATTGTACACCGTGCTGCACGTCAAGATTTCGCTGCTCTGGTGGTTTTGGAGCGTGGGCTTCGACGGCACGCACATATTCGCTACCGCCAGCCGCACCTATTTCGACTCGGAAGCACGGACACGCGACCGGCGGCTGTTGTTCGGCAGCCTGGCGGTGTTTTTCTCACTGGGTCCGTTGATGGTGCTGGCGGGGCAGAAAGGACTGCTCGCGCTGCTGGTGGGCGTGTGGGCTTACTATCACGTGATCCGGCAGCACTATGGCTTCCTGGTGCTGTACAAGGTGAAGAACGGCGACCTGGAAAAACGCGATCAGATGCTGGACCGGATCTTTCTGGGCGTGATGATGGTCTTTCCGCCGTTCCATCGTTTCTTCATTCATCACCCGGAGGAGTTGGGAATCAAGCTGGCCTTTCCGGCAGCGGAACCTTATCTGTGGGCGATGGTTGCGGCCACCGTTGCAGTCTGGGGCGCGCGTCAGATGGGGCGCTGGCGGAAGAATGTCCCCAAGTATCTTTTGTTCGCCGCGATTGTCCCGCTGCACTGGCTGACCTTTGCGTATATGAGCTGGCAGGCGGCGGTGCCCACGGTGACGATTGTGCACAACCTGCAGTATCACGCGCTGGTGTGGTTTCACAATCGGAATCGCTATGCGGGGCGGACGCTGTTGAGCCGCAGCCTGGGCGCGTACGTGGCGGCGGCGCTCCTGTTCAGCGCGCTGTATCGCATTCCCGGCTTTCAGCTGGGGCAGGTGTCGGACCTGGCGTTCGGCTTCTTCTGCGGTTTCGGACTGACGCATTACTACCTCGATAGCAGGATCTGGCGGGTGCGGCACGATCCCGGCTTGCGGCAAGCGCTGGGAATGGCATAGCGCGGCCCCGGGAGTATGGGGCGCAGTTAGAGACAACCGCAGAGACGCGGAGACGCAGAGGAAGCGCAGCGAAGACCACTCCCCGGGACGTTACTTTTGTGTGTCACTCGGCATTGCGAGGAACTCATCGCCTTCGAACGTCACGCGCTCTCTCCCGCTTTCCCCCGGGACGGTGGGGTTGAAGCCGACGTACGGCAGGGTCAGCCGGCATGGCGTGCTCCCGCTCGGCTACAGCCTGGATCATGTGGGTCCGTTGACGCGGACGGTGCGCGACGCCGCGCGGTGTTTGAATGCGGTGGCGGGATTCGATGCGCGCGACCCGGGCTCGTCGCGCCGACCAGCGGAAGACTTCGTGCCCGAGGCGGGATGCTCGATTCGCGGCATGCGGATCGGCGTTCCCGAGAATTTCTTCTTTGAATATGTGCAGGAGGACGTCGAGCGGGCGGTGCGCGGCGCCATCGCACGGGCGGAAGAACTGGGGGCGGAAGTGATGCCGGTACGCGTGCCCGACATGACGGCCCTCAATGCGATTGCGCGCATGGTGCTGCTGTCCGAGGCGGCCGCGGTGGGCGAGGGATTCGTCGACCGGAGGGACGAGCTGGGCCCGGACGTACTGGCACTGCTGGACCAGGGGAGATTGGTAGCGGCGGCAGACTACGTAAACGCGCAGCGCCTGCGCCGGCAGTTGCGTAATGAGTTCCGCAGCGTGTGGCAGAAGGTGGATTACCTGCTGACGCCGGCGACGCCTACGGTAGCCCCGCGCATCGGGCAGACCACCGTGCGGCTGGGCGGCCGCGAGGAAGACGTTCGCCTGGCGACCACGCGACTGGCGCGAGGGGTAAACGCGCTGGGGTTTCCGGCGCTGTCGATGCCATGCGGGTTAAGCGACGCGCTTCCCGTGGGACTTCAGATCATTGGACAGGCGTTCGACGAGGTCCGCATCCTGCGTTTGGGGGCGGCGCTCGAAGATGCGGGAGTAGGGATTCCCCCGTGTCCGCTAGCGTGAAGCGCCTTTCGTCTGTGCGGAGCGCCACTCAATCGGAGGTCTTACGATAGCTCTTTTGGATATTTGGCTCTGATTGCGATGTTTCGAGCGTGATGGACATCACGTATTCTGACGTTTGACCGCCCTAAGACACCCATCCCATTGGTAAACAGCTATTAACCTTTGACAGACTGAATTCTAACCCTCCGTAAACTCATATTCGATTTACGGGGAACGAGTTCAACAGGTTAGAGCGGCCACCGCCTCCTCCAGGTGGTGCTAGCCTCTACCAATTTCCGCGACCCAGTCCCCCATGCCTGCGGATAACTCCTTATTTCCCAGTAAATTCGGCCTACTTACTAATGGACCTACGCATGCTTAACTGTTTCGCGTCAACTTTCGCACACGATTGACCTTTCGAGGACAAATATGAAAACACTTGCTGTGGCAATTCTCATGGCGCTTTTGAGCCTGACTGGGACGGTATACGGGCAGGCGATTGACGCCAACCTGGTGGGTGCTGTAGTGGATGCGAGCGGAGCGGCAGTGCCGAACGCGAACATGGAAATCCAACACAGCGCTACGGGGGTAAAAAATACAACTAAGACGAATGCCGACGGTCAGTACCGGTTTAACAACATTCCCATCGGGCTTTACAACGTCACGGCGACAGCGGCCGGGTTTGCGACCACGACCCTAAAGAACGTGGACATCCAGTTGTCCAAGACCAGCACGGCGAACATCACGCTGCAGGTTGGAACGGTTTCCACCAGCGTCGATGTGTCGGAAGTCGGCGTGGTGATCGATACGACCACGGCTCAATTACAGTCGAACTTCGACGCGCGCCAGATTGTGAATTTGCCGATCATCGAGAACGCCAATGGCCTTTTCGGGGCATTGAACCTTTCCCTGCTGAGCGCGGGCGTTTCGTCGAACGGCGGCGTGGGACAGGGCACCGGACCTTCGGTGGGTGGACAGCGTCCCATGAACAATAACTTCATGATCGAGGGTGTGGATAACAACAACAAGACCATCACCGGTCCACTGGTTTACGTTCCCACGGAAGCCACGGCGGAGTTTACCCTGCTGCAGAATCAGGTGGGCGCCGAATTCGGCCACTCTTCGGGCGGCCAGTTCAATACCGTAATCAAGAGCGGCTCCAACGAGGTACATGGTTCCGCGTACGAATACTTCCAGAACCGCAATCTGAATGCGGTGGATGCGATTTACGCCAATCAGGGCATTCGCTCCAATCCCCGCTACGACCAGAACAAGTTCGGCTTGTCGCTGGGCGGCGCTCTGATCAAGGACAAGTTATTCTTTTTCGGCAACGCGGAATACGCGCCGCTGGGCGTTGGCAGCACGACTAACACGCCTGTGCTGGCTCCGACGGCCGCTGGTTTCAGCTTGTTGGACAAGATGACGAACCTGTCGAAGACCAACTATTCGATCTTCAAACAGTATGTCAACCCGGCTCCTTCGGCCAGCGATAAGGTGAAGGTCAATAACACGGACATCCCGGTGGGGGTGCTGCCCATTACAGGCGCCAACTACACCAACTTCTACACCTTCCTGGGCAGTGTGGATTACAACATGTCCAGCAACGACCAGGTTCGCGGCCGCTTCATCAATAACCGGTCAGATTCGCTGGACAACGCGGCTACCCTGCCGGTTTTCTGGACCTCGCTGCCGCAGCGGTTCTACCTGGTGTCACTGGCCGAGTATCACACCTTTTCGCCCACGCTGACCAACGAACTGCGCGTCGCGTTCAACCGCTTCAGCCAGTTCTACTCGGTGCCGAGCCAGTTCACCTATCCGGGGCTGGATGTGTTCCCCAACATCACTTTCGACAACGAACTGTTCCTCAACATCGGACCCAATCCGAACGCGCCGCAGTACAGCATCCAGAACACCTATCAGATTGTGGACAACATCAACTGGACGAAGGGCAAGCACAGTTTGAAGTTCGGCTTTGACGGGCGAAATGTGATTTCGCCGCAGCACTTCATTCAGCGTGAGCGCGGCGACTATTACTACACGACGCTCGAGACGTTCCTGACGGACGCGATTCCGGACGATTTCGCGGAACGCAACCTGGGCAAGACGAGCTACTACGGCAACCAGTTCGCTACCTATCTGTATGCCACTGACAACTGGCGGCTGCGCAATAATCTCACGGTCAACCTGGGCGTGCGCTATGAGCGGACCACCGTGCCTACCGGCCAGCAGTTACAGTCCTTGAACGCGCTGGCCAGCGTGCCGGGCCTGATCGATTTCCACGCTCCGAAGACAGCCAACAAGAACTTTGCGCCCCGCATCGGTTTGGCATATTCGCCGGGTAAGAGCGGACGGACGTCGATCCGCGCCGGCTTCGGCATGTCGTACGACGTGATCTTCGACAACGTGGGCAGCACAGCCTATCCTCCGCAGTTGAGCGCCACCTACGATGTGGACCCCCAGGGCGGCGTCGGCGATCAGGCGGGCATATTCCACGCTCCGTTCCTGGCCAACGGCGGCATTTATCCGGGCAGCCTGCCGGGCGGCAGCAACCTGAGCGTAACGGATGCGAGGCTCTCGACCTCCAGTTTCCTGCCGGACCAGCAACTGCCGTATTCCATCCAGTGGAACCTGGGCGTGCAGCACGTATTCCACAACGACTACACGCTGGAAGCGCGCTATCTGGGCACGCGCGGCGTGCACCTGCTGACGCAGATTCAGTTGAACAAACAGAATAAGGTGGATGCCACGCACTTCCTGCCGACTTACCTTTCGGCCCCGTCGCAAGCCACTCTCAACGGCCTCACCACGACACTGGCGTCCATTCAGGCGCGTTCGGCGATTGTACCGGCCTATGCGGCCGGAGGGTTCGGCGGTTCGAACATCACAGCCTTCATGCCGTGGGGCGATTCGAGCTATCACGGGCTGGCCACGCAGCTGACCCGCCGCTTCGCGCGCGGGTTCCAGAGCACGGTGGCGTACACCTTCAGCCACAACATCGATAATTCCACGGCGACTCACTTCTCGACGATTCTTTCACCGCGCCGTCCGCAGGATTTCCAGAACCTTGCGGGGGAACGCTCCAACTCTCCGCTGGATCGCCGTCATCGCCTGACAGTGAGTTGGCTTTACGACATGCCGTACCTACAGCAGTCACACAACTGGGCGATGAAGAACGTGGTTGGCAACTGGCGCGTGGTGGGCACCTATACCGCGGAGAGCGGCGAATGGGTGACCGCGCAGAGTGGTACGGATTCGAACCTGAACGGCGACAGCGCCCCGGACCGCACCATCCTCAATTCGGCCGGTGATGCCAAACTGGGCAGCGGGGTCACGCAGCTTTGCACGGGTGGTCCGTGCAGCCAGTATGCCGACCCGAAAACTAACGCGATCGATCCTAAGTTCATCGTGGGCTACCTGGCCACCAATCCCAACGCGCGCTACATCACAGCGGGCAATGGCGCCATGGCCACGGCCGGACGCAATACCATTTCGATGCCGGGCATCAACAACTTCGATATCTCGCTCGCCAAGAAATTCAACTTTGGTGAAAAGAGGTACTTCGAATTCCGCAGCGACTTCAGCAATTTCTTCAATCACGCGCAGTACACCGCGGGCTTGATCAGTTCCGTGAAGTTGACCTCGCAGACCCAGATTCGCAGCTTCCTGCTGCCCAACACCACGGCCTTCCAGAACTGGAGCCAGAACTTCCCAAGCAACTCGCGCTCCATTCAACTGGTCGCGAAGATCGTGTTCTAAAGCGGGAGGCGGCAGCCCACGCAGTACCAAAAACACCCCACTTCCCTTCGGGGAGGCGGGGTGTTTTTGTTTTCGCGTGGAGCCGTCTTTGGCCTGCCTCGCATGGGCGACGGGGGGTTTTGGAAGGGGGGTGTATCCTGGACGTGGAGTAGTGTGGGACCGATGTTGCCGTGGGGACATTTATTGCGGTTGGTGCTGCCGTTGTGCCTGGTGTGCGCCGTCTTGCCGGCACAGGTCACGATCGCCGGCCGAGTGGTGGACGAAAACGGCACCGGCGTGGCCGGCGCGCTGGTGGAACTGCGGCAGGGGGAGTTTTCAGCGCGGGCGTCCACCGATCAGGCGGGCAATTTCCGGGCGGGCCTGACCGGTGCGGGGGCCTACGACGTGCTTGCGGAGCGCGCCGGTTTCTTTCTCTATACCGGGCGCGGGCAGCAGTTCGAAGAGGGCACACAGCAACTCACCATCCGCCTGAATCACCTTCAGGAATTCGCCGACAAAATCGACGTCACCTATTCGCCGCCGGCCATCGATCCGCAGCAAACGTCAGAGCGCAAGGAACTGACCAACGCGGAGATCATCAGCGTGCCGTATCCCGCGCCGCACGACTATCGCAACGCGCTGCCGATGATGAACGGCGTGGTGCAGGACAACGCGGGGCGGCTGCATTTCAACGGCGGCGACACCAATCAGGCGAACTACACGCTGGACGGCTTCAACATTTCCGACCCGGTGACGGGGCGGCTGGAAACGCGCGTCAACATCGAATCCATCCAGTCGATGGATCTGGAGAACGGGCGCTACGGAGCCGACAACGGACGCGGCTCGTCGGGCGTGTTGGACGTGAAGACCAAGATGGGCGACGACCGCTGGCGCTTCACAGGCACCAACTTCATCCCCGGCGTGACCAGCGAGAACGGCCTGTACGTCAACAAGTGGACGCCGCGGTTGGAGTTTTCCGGCCCCCTCGTGAAAGGGCGGGCCTGGTTCCACAATGGCATGGACGTGTTCTACAACATGGACAGCGTCTACGGTCTGCCGCACGGGGCGAACCGCACCAGCGGCATCTCGGCGAGCAACCTGTCGCGCTTCCATGTCAACATCACGCCAGCGAACATTCTGACCGCGAGCTTCCTTTATAACCTGGCGGACACCAACCGCTACGGCCTCAGCATTCTGAATCCGCTGGAGACCACCACCAACATCCGGCAGAGCACGTACATGAGCACCATCCGCGATCAACATTATTTCAACGGCGCGCTGCTGGACCTGGGGTTTGCCGATTCTCGCGGCATCACGAGATCTTCCCCGCTGGGCGACGCTGTGTACCAGATCACGCCGGAAGGCAATCGCGGGAACTACTTTAGCGGCGTGGACCGCCACTGGTACCGCCAGCAGGTGATGGCGAATCTCTTCCTGCCGGCGCAGCATTGGGGTGGCGAGCATCGCCTGAAATTCGGCACGGATGTCGAACGGGAGAGCTACCACCAGCAGGCGCAGCGTCACAACTACGAGGTGCTGCGCGACGATCAATCCATCGCGCGCCTGGTGACGTTCTCGGGAGCGGGGTTTCAGGAGCGGAAGAATCTGGAGAGCGCGCTCTACATTCAAGATCACTGGACGCCGCGGGAGGGCCTGGCGATTGAAGGCGGGCTGCGCACGGAGTGGAACGAAGTGGTGCGCGATTTCCAAATTGCGCCGCGCGTGTCGGCCGCCTGGTCTCCGGGGAAATCGGGCGACACGAAGATCGCGGCGGGATGGGGTGTCTACTACGATTCCATCAGCCTGGGAATGCTGGGGCGCGGGCAGGGGCAGACCAGTTATTCGACCTTTTTCCTGCCCGGTGGGGAGACGCGCGGTCCCGTGCCCACCAGTTTTACGGTGAATGACCAGACACTCTCCACGCCGCGGTATCAGACGGCGAGCCTGACCGTCGAGCGCAAGATGCCGATGGCATTTTTCGCCAAGGCGGGCTACACGTGGCGGAGCGGAGGGCGCGGTTTCGTGTTCGATACTACCTCGCCGCAGTATGGCCCCATGTTCTACGACGGCGCGGTGTTCGTGCTGCGCAGTTCGCGGCGGGACCGCTACGACGCGCTTGATTTCTCGCTGCGGCGGACATTTGCCGCCAAATTCGAATGGTTCCTGGGCTACACGCGCTCCAGCACGCGCACCAATGCGGTGGTGGACTACAGCCTGGAGAATCCCGTATTCGCGCCGCAGATGCCGGGTCCGTTCGCCTGGGATACGCCGAACCGGGTCCACATGTGGGGTTGGGTCCCGGTGTCCGCACGGATACTGCCCGAGCGCTGGCAGTTTGTGATTCGCAACACCACGGTGGGCTATCTGGCGGAGTACCGCACCGGCTTCCCGTTCAATGTGGTGGACCAGGAGGGGTTCCTGGTGGGGCGGGCGAATGCCTACCGCTACCCCGATTATTTCAACGTGAATCTGCATCTGGAGCGGCAATTCCGCGCTCTGCACTACCTCTGGGCGTGGCGTTTCGGCTATACCAACCTGACGGCGAATCTCAATCCGAATGTGGTGGATAACGTACTCGGCTCGCCGAAGTTTCTGACCTACGGGCGCGGCCAGGCGCGTGCCTTCAGTGTGCGCTTGCGGCTGATCGGCCGGAAGTAGAGCGCCGCCTTCGCAGTTTCTCAGCGACAAATGAGGCTGGGCGGATTCTCATACAAGATGAGCCTGAAAGCAGGAGACACCAGGTGCGACGCCGGCGAACGCCGTGCCGTTTGAGGTCCGGCGGGCCACGGCCACCGCGGCACAATGGACAGGCCGCCCCCCTCCCGCGTGAATATTTCGCGCCGCTCTGCCGATTTTTCTTGAACTTTCGCAGGCACACATTGCAATGGCCGTTCCACGGCATCGCGCCAGCGCACAGGTCGGGTAAACTGAAAGTGGAAGATTACCGATCTCATGGCGTCGCCGCCCATTCCGCCGCAGTTGGACCATCTGGGCACCCGCCCGTTTTCCTTCTATCCGCCGATTATCGGGGTGGAGCACAACGAGTGGCTGTACCGCAAAGCAAGTTGGAGCGAAATTCTGGTAGTGAACTGCAAATCGTCCGAGGAGCTTTGGCTATCGCGGCGTTTTGTGGGAGAAGTTTCCCGAGTGGATGACCCAGTGCTGATTGTCGGGCTGACACGCGAACTTGAATTGAAGAGTGGAATGGTGGTGCCCTTTCAGCGCCGGGTGATCGAGATGCCCGTGGCGGTGGGCGGCAATCCGGCGGTCGCGACCGCGGCGGAACGGCCCGAGCCTGGGCTGATTGTGGGAATCCGCATGTCGTCGGCGCAGGACAAGCGGGTCTTCCGGCTGATTGGCACGGCGGTGACGGCGGCTATTCTGCTGTACGTGTTCGCAGTGACGCTGTCGCGGCAGCGCGTGGTGTACACGACGAAAGATCAGACCTTTCTGGGGCTGACCGCGCGCGACGATCGCACCGAAGTGGTGCTCAAACTGGGCGAACCGGCGACGGATCACTGGCAGAGCGAAACGGGCACACTGCAATACGAAGCGCTCAATTATCCCGACCGCAAAGTCACAATTATTCTGATGGGGCCCGACCGCAAGAGCGTGAAGTATGTCGGCACCATGGACCAGAACTGGAAGGCCATCCATTCGGTCACGCTGCATTCAGGCGGCAGTACGGACAGCCTGCTGCGCGGCCTGCAAAAATTCTAGCGGCGCGGCGGCGCTGGCAGCGTCCTATTTATCGATTCCGAGTTTGCGCATTTTGGCCTGCAGGGTAGTGCGCTTCATGCCTAATTTGGCGGCGGCGCCACGTTCTCCGCCGACCTTGCCGCCCGCTTCCAGCAAGGCCCGCTGAATGGCTTCCCGCTCCGCCACTTCCAGGGTGACCACCGCGGCTCCGCCCGGACTGCGTTTGAGTTCGCGAAGCGGCACTTGCAGCGTGCTGCCGGTGGAGAGAATCACAGCGCGTTCGATGAAGTTTTGCAGTTCCCGAATGTTGCCGGGCCAGTGATAGCGGGCCAGCGCATTCATGGCTTCCGTGGGGATGTTGGTGATGCGGCGGTTCATGCGCCGCGCGTATTGCTGCACGAAGTAGCGCACGAGAAGAGGAATGTCTTCGCCGCGATCGCGCAGTGGCGGGGCGGTCATCGGGAAGACATTGAGGCGGTAATAGAGGTCGGCGCGAAATTGCTTCTGCTCCACCATTTGCGCGAGATCGCGATTGGTGGCGGCCACCAGGCGCGCGTCGGTGCGGATGGTGCGCGAACTGCCGAGGCGTTCGAATTCACGCTCCTGCAGCACGCGCAGCAGCTTGGTCTGCAATTCGAGCGGGATCTCGCCCACTTCGTCCAGGAAGATGGTGCCGCGGTGAGCCAGTTCAAAGCGGCCGATGCGCTGCGCAATGGCGCCGGTGAAGGCCCCTTTTTCGTGGCCGAAGAGTTCGCTCTCCAGCAGTCCGGTGGGAATGGCCGCGCAATTGAGCTTGACGAAAGTGCCGTTCTTGCGGGAGCTGAACTCGTGGATGGCGCGGGCGAGCAGTTCCTTGCCGGTGCCGGTTTCGCCGTAGATGAGCACGGTGGAATCGGTGGGCGCGACGGTTTCGAGTTGTTTGAGCGTGGTCTTGAGGGCGCGGCTCTGGCCGACGATTTCCTCGAAGCGGTTGTCGCTGCGGATTTCGTCTTCGAGGTAGATTTTCTCTTCGGCGAGGCGGGCGTTGAGTTCCTCGATGCGCTCGTAGGAAAGTGCGTTGTCCAGCGCGATGGACACCTGGCCGGCCACCTGGGTGATGAAGCTGAGATCTTCGGCGGCAAAGTGGCTGGCCTGGCGCGCGCCGAGATTGAGCGTGCCGAGGGCGTTGCCCACGCGGGAAATCAGCGGCACACAGCAGATGGATTGAATGCCTTCGCGTTCGAAGATGACGCCGGTACCGGGGGACACGGCACGCGCTTCTTCCAGGCTGAAGACCCGGCCCTCACGGCTGCGGAACACGTAGCCTGCGACGCTGTCGTCCAGTGAAACGATGGCGTCCTCGCGAATCACGCCGGCGCCATCGGGGAAGTCCAGCATGTGAAGGCGCAGGGCCTGGGCTTCCTGGTCGAAGAGCAGCAGGCTGGCGTAATCCAGATGGAAACTGCGGCGCAGGGAAGTAGCGATCGCCTGGAAGAGTTGCCGGGTTTCCAGGCAACCGACGACGGCGTTGTTGACTTCAAGCAGGGTGCGCAGGCGGTCGCGTTCGCGGGCCAGTTGAGCCTCGTAGGCGGCGGTGGCTTCGGAGTGGAGCGCGTTATCCACAGCGACGGCGACCGGGCGCGCCACCTGGCTCATAAATTCGATATCTTCCGCCGTGTAGGCGCTCGGGGTCAGGGAGCCGAAATGAATGCCGCCGATTTCGCGCTGCGCGGTGAACAGAGGCAGAATGCAGGCGGATTGAATGCCGTTGGCGAGCAGTAGCGAGCGAATCACCGGGAAAGCGGTTTCGGCTTCCACCCTGGGGATGTAGTAAGGACGGCGATTCCGCAGGGCAAGGATAGTGGGAGTCTGGTCGAAGGGCGTGCCCTCCGGGGCCGGGGCGATCACCGGGCGCTCGGTTTCCAGGATGTGCAGGCGCACCACTTGTTCCTTTTGATCGAGCAGAGTCAGGCCGATAAAGTCAAAGGGAACCAGGCGTTTGAGAAGGCGGCTGAGGTCGGCGAAGAGGGTGGAGAGCAGGCGGTGAGCAGTGATCGACTCCGCGACTTCGAGCAGGGTCTCGTAGCGCTCGCGGGTGGGATCCGGGCGGTTGGGTGCGGAGGCTGGCATCAAGTCGTCGAAGCGACTTTTTCCACCCTAGCACACGGCGTGGGCGCGCAGATTTCCTGGAGGACGGCGCAGATGAGCGGGGTAACGGCCACGAACTCGACGCCTTGCTGGTGCATGCGAGCGAGCAGGGCCTGACCGTCGGTGTCGATAAAATCCACTTCGCCGAGGTCGAGGACGGTGTTCCTGCCCTGGGTGGTCGAATGGGCGGTCTGCCAGCAGAGCTGAAGTTCCCTAACCCAGAGTCCGGAAAGGCGGCCTTCCAGCTTCAAGCGGAATTCTCGGGCACTATCGTGTAGCGTGATTTTGAGCATGTTGCACCGCAAGAGCTAGGGCAACACGAGGGCCAGAGTGAGAAAGGGTGGCAAATAAGGAGTTGGCAAGGGGAGCGGGGGAGCCACGTCAGCCCGGGTGCCCAAATACCGGCATTCTGGGCAAGAGCATGAATCTGGTGGATTTCGCTTGATTTTCACTTTTTGTTCGCCCAAAATAGTGCCAAGGGAGAATCGATGGCACTGACCAAGCGTCAAAAGCAGGTGTTGGATTTTATTGCCGGGTTCGTCGATGAGAACGGGTATTGCCCAAGCTTCGAGGAAATTGCGCGCGGATTGGACCTGGCCTCGCTGGCAACGGTCCATAAACATATCTCCGTGCTGGCGGAAAAGAACTACCTTAAGCGCGGGTTCAACCAGAGCCGGTCACTGGAGCTGACCTCGAAGTATGTGCAGGAGCAGCGGCGTCCGAAAGCGACGGTGACCGAGATTCCCCTGATGGGCCGGATTGCGGCTGGCGCGCCGTTAGAAGCGGTGGAGCAGCGGGAAGTGCTGCATTTTTCCGATTTTGCCGGCCATGGCGATACCTTTGCCCTGGAAGTGCGCGGCAATTCCATGATCGAAGACCACATCTGCGACGGCGACGTGATTCTGCTGGAACGCGTTTCCCAGGCTAAGGACGGAGATATCGTGGTCGCGCTGGTGGCCGGCAGCGACGCGACGCTCAAACGCTTCTATCGGGAAGCGGGCGATATGGTGCGCCTGCAACCGGCCAACGCCGCGATCAAACCAATCTTAGTTCCTGCAAGGGATGTACAGATTCAGGGACGATTACTTGCCGTCCTAAGAAAATATCGCTAGCGGCTTACTTGGCGGACAGTTCCTGCTCGGCGCGGAGCCAGTCTTCTTCGGGCGAACCACCCTGGCAGCCACGGGCTTCCCAGTAGGCATAGGCCAGGCGTGCAACGGCATCCTGAAACGACACGGTCGACACGGTCGATACGGCCAGCGGTCCGACACTCGCCACGGCGGCAACAGTCAGGACTTCGGGCGCGGTGGTGGGAGTGCTGGAAACTTCAACAGTGCTGCGGGTGATGCGCTTGCTGCTCGGTTTATGACGGGCCGGGGCCGCGGCAGCTCCCGACGGTGTGGCTACTACTTTATTTTCAGATGTACGCTTACTTGCCATAAGTTCTTCTTTCGGTTCAGCAGGATCTTTTACTTAACCATTTTAGTCGATCGCACGTTGCATTAGCATCAAATCTTTCTATCGATTGAATTACATGCGAGCTATTTGGAGTCAGGAAGGCGGCATAAGTCAAGCCGCAACGGGCGCGATCGGGACACTTTCAGAGCGAGTAGTCCGACGGGTGTATATTTGAGGTACATTGTGCGACTTGGCGCGAGTGTGACATTGGCGATTGCGCTGGCGGCACAGGCATGGGGCGCCGCTCCGAAGGTAGTCGCGGCGGACGTCACGGGGATTCTCCACCCGGCGACGCTGCGGCAGACCATCACCTCCGCCATCGCCGACCCGAACATTGCGTTGATTCTCCTGGTGCTCGGCGTACTGGGCATTTATGTCGAGTTCAGCGCGCCGGGGCTGATTGCGCCCGGGGTTCTGGGTGGAATTTTTGTGCTGCTCGCCCTATCGGCGCTCTCCATTCTGCCGATCAATGGGGTGGGCGTAGCTTTATGCGTGCTGGCGGCCGTGCTGTTCGTGCTGGAAGTGAAGCTTACGTCCCACGGCGTGTTGGGCGCCGGCGGGGCGCTGGCGATGGCGTTGGGCGCGGTCATGCTGGTGGACAGTCCCTCGCCCGAGTTGCGGATTCGCTGGAGTACGGCGGTGGGTGTGGCGCTGCCGTTTGCGGCGATCACGGTATTCCTGCTGACTATTGCGGCGCGGGCGCGGCGTAATAAGAGGGTGACCGGGACCGAGGCGATGGTGGGTCAGGAAGGCGAAGCGTGGACCGAACTGGAGCCAGAGGGCAAGGTCTTCGTGCACGGCGAGTATTGGAACGCTATTGCGGTGCACCCCGTGGCCAAGGGGGCACGCGTCAGGGTCACGGCCATCGACCGGTTCAAGTTGACGGTCGAACCTGGGGGTTGAAGGAGATAGCGATGTGAGCGGCGAATCCGTATATTTGCAGACTACGGTGGAAATCGGATCTAAAAAAACACGACCGTCGTTTTCCCGCTCCCAGTCGATATAATTGCTTCATTAGCGCGAGCGTTGGAACAGCATGGGCTCCAAACCGGCGCTGGAACTGCATAAATCATGAGAACTAATGAAACCGGCGAGTTCGAACTGGTAGTCGGCAACAAACAGCTGCTAAGCGGCTTTTTCATCGTGGTGCTGTTGTTCGCGGTAGCGTTCGCCATGGGTTACGTAGTGGGACAGAACACACAGCGTCCGGCGCATATGGCGTCGGAAGGCAGCGCGATGGCGACCAATGTCGGGCCGGATGCGCGTCCCCAGCCATCCACGCCCATGCAGCAACCGCCACCCGCCGCGCCCGCGCCGGAGCCCAAGGGCGGAGAGATTCCGCCGGGCGAGGGGCCGGCGCCGGGACCCACGACGCAGCCGGCACAAGGGTCGGCTCCCACGAGCGGAGAAAAAGCGGTGGACTCGGCGAGCACCGGAATTATGGCAGCGTCGGAATTGCCGGCGGGTTCCTACTGGCAGGTGATCGCGGTCAAGCCGGAGGTCGCCGAAGCCATGCGGCGGACGCTGCGGGACAAGGGATTTCAGGTTTCGCTGACACCGGCGACGAGCAGTTTGACGCGCGTGCTGGTGGGACCCTACATGGACAACCCGTCGTTGGGCCGCGCGAAGACCGAGCTCGAAACAGCGGGATTTCAACCGGTGCGGTTCAAGCGTGATTGATTCGCTGGTACAGATTTCGGGCGGCGCACCGGAAGCGCCGAAGCGGGCACGCCTGCCGGAGTGGGCGCGGCGCAGCAAGACGCATTACCAATCGCTGAATCACTTGAAGCGCGGCCTGCGCGAACTCAACCTGCACACGGTGTGCGAGGAAGCGCGCTGCCCGAATATCCACGAGTGCTTCCACCGCGGCGCGGCCACGTTCATGATTCTGGGCGAGCGCTGCACGCGCGGCTGCGGATTTTGCAGCGTGCAGAAACTGAATCCCAGGAAACACGAGGTACGGCTGGATGCCGCCGAACCGGCCAATGTGGCGCGGATGGCGCGCGAGATGAACCTGCGCTACGTGGTGATCACCAGCGTCAATCGTGACGATCTCGAAGATGGCGGATCGCAGCACTTCGCGGAGACGGTCCGGGAGGTGCGGGCGGCGCTGCCGGACGCGCGCGTGGAAGTGCTGACGCCCGACTTCTGCGGCAATCTGGAGGCGGTGGCACGCGTGCTGGACGCCGCCCCCCACGTATTTAATCACAATATGGAAACAGCGCCGCGCTTATACGCGCGCGTGCGGCCGCAGGCGGATTACCGGCAGTCGCTCGACGTGCTCGCGTTCGCGCGGAAGCACTCGCCTGAAGTGCTGACGAAATCCGGCTTCATGGTGGGCTTGGGCGAGACGCCGGAAGAAGTGCGCACGCTGCTGAGCGATTTGCGCGCGGCGGGCACCGATGTGGCGACCATTGGCCAGTACCTGCAGCCCACACGGCGCAATCTGCCGGTGGCCGAGTTCGTGGACCCGCGGCAGTTTGAGGAATATCGCGAATACGGTTTGGGCATCGGATTCAAAGCGGTGTTCAGCGGGCCGCTGGTGCGCAGTTCCTACATGGCGGACCTGGTCAGCGCGGAAGCGCAGCAGGCGTTGTGCTGAACTGGTTGCTGGCGCTCGCTTCGGCCGTGCTGCTCATCTTCACCTTCCCCAAATTTTCCATTGTGTGGTTTGCGCCCGTGGCGCTGACGCCGCTGTTGGTGGCGCTGGCGCGGGAACCCCGTTGGACGCGCCGCTTCCTGCTGGGCTGGACGGCGGGCGTGGTCTACTGGTTCGGCGTCTGTTACTGGATTCAGTTTGTGCTCTCGTTCCACGGTGGATTGGGAGACACAGCGGGGTGGGCGGTCTTTCTGCTCTTCTGCGTGGCCAAGGCGCTGCACTTGGGGGTGTTCGCGGCACTGGCAGGGACGGTGATGGGCCGCTGGTGGGCCGCTCCGGCAGTGGCCGCACTGTGGGTGGCGGTGGAAGTCACGCACGGGTCCCTGGGCTTCGCGTGGCTGGCGTTGGGAAACGCGGCAATCGACATGGGGATTCCCATGCGGTTGGCGCCGTTCACAGGCGTTTACGGCATTTCCTTCGTGTTTGCGCTAATGAGCGCGGTGATGGCGATGGCGGCGATGCGGCGGCCGCGGCGCGAACTGTTGTGGCTTTCCCCCATCCTCTTGATGATGCTGCTGCCGGAATTGCCGCCCGCCGAGCGCGGGCGGGACGCGGCGGTGCTGCTACAGCCCAAGATCTCGGAAACCGAGCAGTGGACGGAGCAAAGCGTCGATGCCATGAAGCGGCGGCAGGTGATGTTGTCGCTCCAGGCGGCGCTGTCCGAGCCGGGCCATCCGCCCTCGATCATCGTGTGGCCGGAGGTTCCGGCGCCGCTGTATTACTTCGAGGACGCGGTGTTCCGCGGGTATGTGAACAATCTGGCGCGCACCGTGAAGGCATACGTCCTGTTGGGCATTGTGGCGCATACACCGGCGGGCGCCCCGCTGAATTCGGCGGCGCTGGTATCGCCGGAAGGCATCCCGGTCAGCCGCTATGACAAGGTGAATCTGGTGCCTTTCGGGGAATTCGTGCCCTGGCCCTTCGGGTTCGCCAACAAGATCTCGACGGAGGTGGGCGATTTCGCAGCGGGCACCGGCGTGGTGGTCTCGCCGGTGGGCACGCATAAAATCGGCACGTTCATCTGTTACGAAAGCGTTTTCCCGAACTATGTGCGCCAGTTCGTGGCGCAGGGCAGCGAGGTGCTGTTCAATATTTCCAACGACGGCTGGTTCGGAAAGAGCGCAGCGCGGGAACAACATTTGAATATGGTGCGCATGCGCGCCGCCGAGAACCGGCGCTGGATCCTGCGCTCCACCAACGACGGCATCACCGCCACCATCGACCCCGCGGGCCGCCTGCGGGGGACGCTGCCCAAGTACGTCGAAGCGGCGTCGTATACGGGCTTCAGCTACGAACGCGCTCTGACCCTATATACCCGCTTCGGCGACTGGTTCCCGCTGGTGTGCGCGATGTTCACCGTGCTGGCGTTGCTCGGCGTGAGAGTGACAGGGTCTTCGCGTTAGGGAGACAGAAAAGCAGCCAGAAGAATCACAGGAGGCCTTCATTTCCCTTCATTGTCTTCTCTGCGTTTTCCTCTGCGTCTTTGCGTCTCTGCGGTGAAGGCTCTTGTCTTCCTCTTCTTCCCCTTCCCCTTCCCCTTCCGCCCTCTACCCCTCCGTTTCCCAGCGGAACCTCCACACCGCGACCGCGCCGAACACCAGCGCGAACGCCAGCAGCGCCACGATCGGCCCGACCGCGGCCTCGAACCCCGAGCCGCGCCAGAGCATGGCATCCAACCCGTCCACCGCCCAGCGCGTCGGCACAGCGAAGCTGACCTTTTGCAGCCACTGCGGAAAGATGAACGCCGGCACCCAACTGCCGCCCAGCATCACCAGGAAGAGCGTCACCAGGACTGCGATCCCGCGAGTCGCTTCGGGTGTCTTGCCCAGCACGGCCACCAGGAGGCCGAACGTAGCCGTCATGATCGCGAAGGCCAGACATACCCCCAAAAAGCCTGCAAAACTGCCTTCGATGCGCACTCCGAAAACGACGCGCGCGAAGCTGAACACCACCATCATGATCAGCATGGCCACAATCGCCGCACTGGCCGCGCGGCTGCCGATCACGGTGTAGCGCGAGATAGGCGCGGCCTGCATCCGTTTCCAGAGCCCGCTGCGCTTCTGGTAAAGCACCACCATTCCTGCGTCGATTCCCATGAAGAGAATGAACTGCACGCACATGCCGGCAAAAGAATGCGCCATGCTGTTGTACGTCACTCCCTTGCGCGCGGTGACCGCTTCCTGACTTGTGGTGTAAGGCATGCTGAATCCGCCGCCTCCCCCGCCCTGCGCCGGCGCAGCGCCAGACCGTTGCGTCCATGCGCCTACTCCCTGCAGCATGCGCCGCAGTGCGGACTGATCGGCGGCGCTCATCCCGGTGGCTCGATCGAGATCGCGCAGAGATTCGTCAATCAGGCGCTGCGACGACGCGCCGCTCATGGCCTCGCGGCTGATGATTTCCATGGCATGCTGCATCATCACTCCGCGCACCACCTGAACTTCCGTGGCGTGCGACGGGTCATAGAGGAACTGCATGTCGGGCTTATCGCCTCCACGGAAGAGTGCGCGCGCCGCGCGATCGCCAAATCCCGCGGGAATGACCACGGCGACGGTTGCCTTACCGGCGCGCACCATTTCGCGAGCCTTGGCCAGATCGCTGGTCTTGACATTCAAGGACGCGTCGGCAGCCAGGGCGGACAGCACCTTCGCGGAAAGGTCGCCCGTATCCTGATTGACGGCCGCGACCTCGATTTTGGAAGCGGGCTTCTCGCTGGAAGCTCCGTCGAAAATGTAGCCGAAGAAACTGGCAATCACGATGGGCGCCACGAAACTCATAATCACGGCGCGGCGATCCGTAAAGAACAGCCGCAGGTCGCGGCGCACCAGCGCCTGGAATGCAATGATGCTCATGCGTTACGTACGCTCCTTCCGGTGAGGGTGGGAAATACCGTTTCGAGATCGGCGCGCTGGCTGCTCAGATGGCTGCAGCGGTAGCCCCGATCGTGTAGCCACAGCAAGACGCGCGGCGAATGTTCCAAGAGGTCGTGCAGGGTGACGCGTAGCGTGCTGCCGTCCCATTCCGCGGCAGAGACACCGGGCACGGCGCGCAAGCCGTCCAGCCAGCCATCGCCGCCGGCGTTTTCCACCACAAGTTCCAGGACATTGACGCTGGGCACCAGGCGGCGGACTGCCGCCAGCGTGTCGTTCGCAATGACCTTGCCGTGATCGATGATGATGATGCGATCGCACAGGCGCTCCGCCTCTTCCATGTAGTGCTTGGTGTAGACCAGGGTCTTTCCCTGACGCTTCAGCTCTTCCAGGCTGGCGAAGATCTGATTGCGGCTCTGCGGATCGACGCCGACCGTGGGCTCGTCGAGCAGCAGGATGCCGGGCGCGTGCATGAGGGCGGCGGCCAGATTCAGGCGCCGCTTCATGCCGCCGCTGAAGGTGCTGACACGGTCACGGGCGCGGTCGGCCAACCCGGCGACTTCGAAGGCCTGATCCATGGCGCGCGCCAGGGTGGCCCCGCGGAGGCGGTAAATGGCGCCGAACAGGGCGAGATTCTCGCGGGCGGAGAGCTCGTCGTGTAATGCGATTTCCTGCGGAACCAGCCCGATGCGGAGCTTGACCGGGTCGGTCTCGCCCCGGACGACGTCGCCGTCGATCCGCACCTCGCCCCGGTCGGGCTTCAGCAAACCGGCGATCATGGAGACGGTGGTGGTCTTTCCGGCGCCGTTGGGCCCCAGAAGTCCCACCATTTCGCCCGCACGGGCGGTGAAGGAGACCTCCTCCACGGCCACCAGGGCACCATACCGCTTGTGCAATCCTCTGATTTCCAGCATGTCACCGGAGTATACGGCGAATGTCGTGCGGGCGTGCCAGGGAATCGGCCAGTGGCGGGCGCTTACCGGCGAAGACCGCCGGGCAACCGGCCAGGACGAGCGAGGTGTATCACCCAATCAGAGAAGCGACGAGGCGTTGCAGTCCATGCCGGATTAACGTTCGTGAGACTCGAACGCCCTCACGCCAGGTTTTTCTCGATTGGCCGGGCATTTCGCGAATCCCCCACGTTTATGTCGCACTTAAACCGGCCGGGCACCCGGCGCCAAACGGGTTGCTGACGTCTGTTAAGCTAACAGATTAATGACAGTCGATGAAATTCGTGAACTGATCGCCTTGGCGTCGGAATCCGGGATCGCGGAGTTGGAGGTGCAGCGCGGGGACAATCGCGTGCGCATCCGCCGCGCGGGCTTCAACGCGACACAGGAAATCGTGGTCGCCGCGCCTTCGTATGCCGCCCCGGCCGCCCCATCGTCGCTCTCTCCCCCCGCCACGCATGCACTTGGCGCGTCTCCCGCTACGGAAGCGCTGGCAAAAGGTGAGAAACCGAACGATCCGACCCTGGTACTGGTTAAGTCGCCGATCGTCGGAACGTTCTATGAAGCGGCTTCGCCGGAAACTCCGCCCTTCGTGCGCGTGGGCGAACGGGTGCAGCCCGGCAAAGTGCTCTGCATCATCGAGAGCATGAAGCTGATGAACGAGATCGAGTCCGAAACCACCGGCATAATCGAAAGCAAGCTGGTAATGAACGGACAGCCGGTGGAGTACGGGGAGGCATTGTTTGCCGTCCGTACCGTTTAAGAAAGTTCTCATAGCCAATCGCGGCGAAATTGCAGTTCGCGTCATTTGCGCTTGTAAGGAACTGGGAATTCAAACCGTCGCGGTGTACTCCGAGGCGGACCGTTACAGCTCCCACGTGCGGTTTGCCGATCAGGCCATCTGCATCGGTCCGGCGAAAAGTGCCCGCAGCTATCTCGACATCCCCTCCATCATCAGCGCCGCGGAAATCACCGACGTCGACGCGATCCATCCCGGCTACGGCTTTCTGAGCGAGAACGCGACGTTCGCCGAGGTTTGCGAGGCATCGCAAATCAAGTTCATCGGTCCCAGGCCCGAAGTCATCAGGATGATGGGCGTCAAAGAGCGCGCCCGCGCCTTCATGCGGGAGCTGGGGGTGCCGATTCTGCCCGGTTCGCCCGGCGTGTTGACCTGCCCCGAAGAAGCACTGGAACTCGCCGAAGAGGTCGGGTACCCGGTTATTCTGAAGGCCTCGGCGGGAGGCGGCGGGCGCGGAATGCGCATCGTCAACGGCCCCGACGAACTGCCCTCGCTGTTCCTGCAAGCGCAGACGGAAGCGGGCAGCGCCTTCAGTTCGCCCGACGTATACCTGGAAAAGTACATTGGAGCGCCCCGGCACATCGAATTCCAGATTCTGGCGGACGAGCACGGCAACGTCGAGATTCTCGGCGAACGCGAGTGCAGCGTGCAGCGCCGGCACCAAAAGCTGCTGGAGGAATCGCCCTCGCCGGCGGTGTCGGACGCGCAGCGCGAGGAAATTTCCGCCGGCTTGAAGAAGGCGATGATGCACGCGGGGTACACCAACGCGGGCACCGTCGAATTCCTGATGGACGAACACGGCAAGCTCTACTTCATCGAGGTGAACGCGCGCGTGCAGGTGGAGCACCCGGTGACGGAGTTCGTGACCGGCGTCGATATCGTCAAGAGCCAGATCCGGATCGCGCAGGGTGAGACGCTGGCCGAAATTCTGCCCGCGAAACTGGAATTGCGCGGCCACGCCATCGAGTGCCGCATCAATGCGGAGAATCCCGATACCTTCGTGCCCTCGCCGGGACGGATCACAGGCTTCCATTTGCCCGGCGGCATCGGTATCCGCGTGGACACCTGGGCGTATACCGATTGCGTGATTCCCCCGTTCTACGATTCGCTGATTGCCAAGCTGATCGCCTATGGCAGCAACCGCACTGAAGCCATCGAACGCATGCAGCGCGCGCTCAGCATGTTCATCGTGGAGGGCATTTACACGTCCATCCCGATGCAGCAGCGAATTTTGGCCGACCCGGATTTCCAGGCGGGGAATTTCGACACCAACTTCATTAAGAGATTCCTGCCGGGCTCCAAATGAACTGTCGCGCCCTGACCCTGGCGCTCGTCTGTTGCGTGCTGGGTTTGGGTTGGCAGTGGCTCACCGTCCACTATAATTACGCCGGGAACTGGCGCCGCAGGCCCTCGGAATCGTGCGCGTCGTCTTGTGAATTCCCGAGTGGTCCGGGGTCCTACATCCGGCGGCCCGGCATGGGCAGCGTGCTGCGCTTCTCAGGGTTCGCTTCCGCCGGCACTCCCGCCGCAGCCGCCCGCGGCGCGCGATACGTACCATTGAAATTCAGCTCGTTCTCATTGAACGTGAGGGACCGGTCCAGCACCATTTCGAGCGTCATCCCGCGAGCCAGCACCGCGTCCGGACCGCGCGAGAGCAACACGCCAATCATCCCGGCCGTAGCTCCCGCCGCCGCGCCAATGCCAGCGCCCATCCCGTAGCTCCCGCCACCCGCTCCACCGGCGATCACGCCGACGCTGGCTCCGGCGGCCGCCGCTTCCCCAATCGAGCGCGCGTCGCCCGCCTTATTGCCTTCGGAAGTCACTTTGCCCTCGGCGCGATCCAGTTCGTTCTTGGTGTTGCCATCCATGCTGCCGATCCGTCCCCGGAAATCGCGCGTTACGCCATTGGGGAGGGTCAGGGAGTCGAACCGGACGTAGAGCTCCCCTCGTCCCTTGGCTCGTCCGGGCTTTTTCAGCTGGGTGACCGTTCCGGCCACGTAACTGCCCACCGGAACCACGATTCGGCCATTCACCAGCACGGGAAACACGGTTTCCAGGTAGACCCGATCGCCTTCGGCGGAGTGTTTAGTGCTGACGCTATTGATCAGGCTCAACGGGACTTTGGTGCCGGTATTGAGCGTGAACTCGGCCAAGGCGGGCGCCGCCTGCTGAGCCGTCAGCAAACCCGTGCAAATAAAGGAAATCGCCAGAACTGGGCGTATCGACATCCGAAAAATACTCCTACTCATCTAGCCTATATGGTTTAACGCGCGGGGTATGGGGAAAGTTGCTTCCTTCCTGTTTGCGTTCGTTGCCGTCCCGCAGGGTCCGGTTCTCAGTGAGTTGTCTTCCCGGAATAAAATGGGTCCGGGAAATCCGACAATGGCTGGCCGAGAATCGCTCCCGCTCTCCTTGGATTAGTGTCCGATGCCGATTCGGCCTCCGGGGATACGGGATATTCAGACGGCAAACGCAAGGAGGCGGACTTGAAGGAGAAAAATGCGGCCTGAGAAGGGCTATGATCATGGAGACAAAACTTGAAGTACAAGGGCTTCATTTCGTACAGTCATGCCGCCGACGGCAAGCTGGCTCCTGCCCTGCAGCGGGCCGTTCAACGGATCGGCAAGCGTTGGTTCAGGCGTCCTGTCATCAAGCTCTTTCGCGACCAAGCTAGTCTCTCAGCCAGTCCTCAGCTTTGGCCCGAGATCGTACGCAACCTAACTGCATGCGAGTACTTCATCTATCTCGCATCCTCTGAAGCCGCGCAGTCATCTTGGGTTCGGCGGGAAATCCAATGGTGGTTGGAGCAACGAACAATCGATCGACTACTGATCGTCGTGACGGGCGGAGAGCTAGTCTGGGATGAAAGTCGCAATGACTTCGACTGGAAAAGAACGACATGCCTTCCTTCTGTCCTGACCGGCCGTTTCCAAGGTGAGCCTCTGCACGTCGATTTGCGCTGGGCTAGAAGTGAATCTGAGCTTTCACTGCGGCACTCGAAGTTTCGCGACGCGATCCTGACACTGGCGGCCCGGCTGCACGGCAGGTCGAAGGACGAATTGGACAGTGAGGAAATTCGTGAGCATCGCCGTTTTCGAATCGCGTCAGTAGGAACCGTAGTTGTACTCAACGTGCTCGCGCTGGCAGCTGCATACTTTTTCTGGACGGCACGTCAGGAGTCGGCACGTGCGATAACGAATTGGCGCGAGTCGGAGTCCCGCCGTTTGTCGATGTGGGCTATCAATAAGATCGAAAATGAGAAGAGTGTCGACGACGCGATCAAGATCGCGATTATGGCATGGCAGCTTGCGCCCACGGATGAAGCGGGAGCCGCGCTCGAGCGAATCGACCGGGCTTCCTCCAGCTTGGCCCGAATCCTGGGACAGCATACCGAGGGTATAACCGTTCTCGCGTTCAGCCGCGACGGCCGCCTGATGGCGACCATCGGACGGGAAGGATCGATCCTGCTGTGGAACACCGCTTCGTGGACCCTGGCCGGACCCCCGATGGCGAGCAGCTTGCGTCCAGCCGACACCCTGCGGTTTGCAGGCGATGCTTCCCAATTGCTTGCACGGTCGGAAAACAATACGCCCGAGCTGTGGGAGATCAGCAGCGGGTCCAGGCATGACCTCAAGGCATGTCAGTTCTCCGAATTAAAAACTTTCGCCCTTTCCGACGACGGTAGTTTGATTGCGGGCGGCGGCCCTGTTGGGCTGTTGCGGGTTTGCGGCTGGAGGACCGGCAAGCTGTTCCGCGCAACCCTGCCGCCAACGATTGGGATTCCTTGGAACGGCGCCAATCTATCGGAGGGCGGTATCGAAACAGTACGTTTCCAGAGTGACCAGCGGTTGCAGTTTACGCAGCTCTGGGGGGGACGTTACCTACGCACGGGGACTTGGGAACTCGAGTCGGGGCAGGTGACCCTCGGCCCGCACATCGAAGAGCCATTTGCGACATCAATGGGTACATCAATGGGCGTGGCCTTCAACGCAAGCGGAACACGAATACGGATATACGGTCATGGCCAAAGCTTTTATGACATCGGTCCGAAACTCCAGCTGCTGGCCACAGCCGGAAATTCGGATGAGTTCAAGAGCGCCGACGACCCTAGGTTCGGCCCTGTTTTTAGCCCTGACGGCAAATGGCGAGCGGAATACCAAAACGAAAAGATCCTTGTCTGGCGTATTGGGGCGCACTCGTCCGGACCCTCAAAAACAATCGAAACGCACTGCAATTTCTCTAACACACGCGCCGATTGTGTGCGGCAGCTCTGCGAAAAGATCGCTCCATCCCTTAAGGAATCTGATCTGCGCGACCTGTTCGGCATCCAGAACTACACGGTCAACTATGAGTACATGAAATCGATAATTCGCAGCTCGCTGTGTGAGTTCCGTAAGTAAGACACTGGAGACCGTAGGCTGCCCGCTTGCCGTTTGTGCTGCAAAGAGCCAACCCGAATCCAACGTATCGCTCATGTTGGTTCATAACTGGCTTAAGCGTTGACGCTCGTCTTGAACCGGGAATCGCGCCTCCCGTGCGTCTCCGGCGAGAAATGACTTGGGCGTCTGCGATCGCTAAAGTTGGTGGGATAGCGCTCCGAGTGCATCGTCGGCTACTCGGACACGATCCAGCCAGCAAACATTCTGATGTGCCTGCTGAGCGGCGATCCTATCATCCTTCACTGAACCGGGAGTTTGAGGCCGCTTGGCGCCACGAAGGCGCCGGCCGAGATACGGATTTCCGGGTCGGGCCCGGTGCCGTCGGGGAGTTCCAGGTTGATCTGGTACAGCCCGGCGCAACCCGGCGTGAGTCCGGCGTACTTCACGAACATGGCATCTACCGGGGCCCCGTTGAGCGTGATCTTGAGCGCGGCGGAGGGCAGGGCCGAGGCCGCGTAGGTCGGAATCTCGCCGTTCGAGGGGTTCGGCGAAGTCATCCCGAGCCCGGTAGCGTAAATCACGATGATGTCGCCGGCGTGGGCAGGAGCGTCATCCGTGAGCAGTTTGCCGGCGGCGTTGGTGGCAATGGCGAAGTTGTCGGGCAAGGTGAACAGAGCGGGGGCGGAGTTGACCAGAACGATGGGGACATCGGGTCCGTAAACCCCTTGCGTGACCACGCGGACCTTCACCGTTCCCGCCGGTTCGACGCTCGACATGATGAAATTCACTTGCTGGTCGGAGACGTAGAGCAGGGGCATTGCGCGACCCTGCACGAACACCTGGACATAGTTCAGTTCCAAGGGAAGGCAGCGAGTGCCGAGGGAGGCGGAGCAGGCAACCATGTCGCTCTCCGCCAGGGCGTGGGTGGACCGCGCGAGTCCGCTGCCGAAGATAGACAGCACGGAATTCGGCGCAAACGGGCCCGCCGTGAAGTTCGACGCATTGACAATCCCGGCAGCAGAGTAGGTAGGCGCTGCTCCCCTGGCCGTCCCGGCACAGAGGACCGCCAGTGCCAGCCAGATTCGGATCACCTTAGTGTATTGTAACGCCCGAATTGCCGGAACGGGTGACGATTACGGCGCTCTTCGGCGATCTCGGGCGTGCCCGGTCAAACGCGACCTCCGGATTTCAGCCGCCCGCGAGTACCAGGTTCCGGCGCGCTAAACTATGGACATCCGGTCCGACTTTTTGCGGACGCCTTGCGTCTACACACCAGGAGCCAGAGATTTTGATCTTTCGGGCGGTTGAAGATACCGACCTGATTCGGCAGGCAATCCGGGGCAACGTGGAGAGCTTCAATCTCCTCGTGTCGCGGTGGGAGAAGCGCGTTTACAATTATCTGCTGCGAATCACGAGTAACCGGGAAGATGCTTTGGACTTGACGCAGGACGCGTTTTTGAAGGCGTATCAGAACCTTCGCAAGCTGGACGACCCGGGGCGGTTTGCCCCCTGGCTGTACCGCATCGCGCATAACGAGGCGTACAGCATGTTCCGCAAGCGGAGACCGGAAACCGATATCGACGAACTGGAGCCCGAGGCAACGGGGACGAAGATCACCGTGGGCGGCAGTTCGGTGTTTCCGGTGGAGCTTTCGCTCGCCGTGGCCAGCGCGCTTGACCGTTTAACGGTCGATCAGCGGGAAGCGGTGGTGCTGAAAGTCTACCAGGGCTTCAAATTCGAAGAGATGGCGGAGATTCTCTCCTGCCCCGTGTCCACAATCAAGTCCCGGCTTTATACGGCGCTCGAGTTGTTGAAGAGCGAATTGGCTCCCGTAAAGGCAAGGGATTAGTCATGAGTTGTTCGCCATTCGAATTGAAGGATTACTTCCTGGAAGAGCTGCCGTCTCCGCAACGGCAGCAGGTGGAAGCGCATGTTCGCAGCTGCGCAGCCTGTCGGGAAGAGTTGGACCGCCTGCAACTGACGCAGGCGGCCCTGTTCACCCTGCGCGACGAAGAAATTCCACAGCGCATTGCCTTTGTCAGCGATCCCATCTTCGAACCCTCGCCCGTGCGCCGCTGGTTGGGCGCGTTCTGGGGTTCCACGGCGCGCCTCGGCTTTGCCTCGGCGCTCATGCTCTCGGCTTCGATTTTTTACTTTGCTGCAGCTCGTCCGGCTCCCGCGCCGGTTCGCCCGGCGGTCCCTACCATGGCCGCCGGGGCTCCTTCTCCCGAACAGGTGCAACAGCAGATTCAACAGGCAGTGGCGAAAGCCGTGGCCGATGTCGAAGCTCGCGAGCAACTGGCCAACAAACAACTGGTGGCTGGTCTCGAGCAGCGGATTCAGGAAAGCGTACGCTACGTGCAATGGATGGAAGGCGAAGCCGAAGCCAGCCGCAAGCGCAAACAGGTGCAGCGCGTCATGGCAAGCAATCAGGTGGATGACAGCGGAGACGTGAAATGAGACCGGCGGCCGCGGTGCTACTTCTGTGCGCAATTCCGGCTTGGGGCCAACTGGCCAAGCCGGCTTCCCTGACCACCAATCCGAAACTGCCCGCGGCAGTGAAGGCGCAGCACATTCCCTTCAACGCGATCCGTGAACTGGAGCGTTTCTTCAACTTCCGGCTGTCGAGCCTGGTGAAAGACGTCGATAGTCCCGCGGAATTGATGGGCGATACGCGCGGCGTGCAGATGGACGATTTCGGAGTGATCTTTACGGCCGAGGTCAGCCTGGTGCTGACTCCGGCGATTACGCCGTTCATGCAGAAGATTCCGCCGGAACTGGCGGGACGCATCCGCCAGACGCGCGTCGATCGTCTGCCGGCGCTGCGCGCTGCGATGAAGGAAATGATGCGCAGCGTGGCCACCCAGGTGGCGGCGCAGGTTCCTGCCTCCCAACAAGTCGTACTGGCGGTACGGCTCTATTACGGCACCTGGGAAGACACAACAGGCATGCCGAAGGAAGTCATGATGCGGGCGACGCGCGCCAATGCGCAGGCCGGCAACGTGGAAATGGAAGAACGGTAGTGGCCGCGACATTGCCCCCGCACCCCGATTCCGAGGCGGGAGCGCCACTGGGCCCGCGCAATCTGCGCATCGGCGAGATTCTGCTCGCGCGCGGCAAAATCGAAGCAGAGGATATCGAGCGCGCCCTGGAATTGCAGCGCGAACGCGGCGACAAACTGGGCAAGATTCTGGTGGACATGGGTACGGTGGCGTACCGCGACGTCCTGGCCGCGCTCAGCGATCAACTCGACATTCCGCTGGTGACGGTGGAGGGCGCGCCGCCTTCGGCGCCGGAGATCGAAAAACTCTCCCAGCGCTTCCTGCGGCAGTGCCGCGCCATTCCCGTGGGGCTGGCCGACAACGTCCTGACGGTCGCCATGGCCGACCCGCTGGATTTTGAAACCGTGGCGGCGCTGCGTGCCTTCAGCGGCCTGCAAGTGAAGCCGGTGCTGGCCGCCGAACAGGAAATTCTCGACGCCATCGATCGCAATTACGGCGAGAGCGAACAGCGCGGCGCGTTCACCGAGGGCGAAGACGATACCGGCGCCGACCTCGAGCACCTGCGCGACATGGCGAGCGAAGCGCCCGTCATCCGCATGGTGAACGCCATGATCGCCTCCGCCATCGAACTGCGCGCCAGTGATATTCACATCGAGCCGTTCGAGAAGGAGTTTCGCGTCCGCTTCCGCGTGGATGGCGTACTGTTCAACCAGGAACCGCCGCCGCGCGAATTGAAGGCCGCCATCATCAGCCGCCTGAAGCTGATGGCGAAGCTGAATATTGCCGAACGCCGTCTGCCGCAGGATGGCCGCATCAAAATCAAAGTGGTGGGCCGCGAAGTGGATCTGCGTGTTTCGACGCTGCCCACCCTCTATGGCGAGAGCGTGGTCATGCGCCTGCTCGATCGCTCGGCGGGCGATTTTTACGATCTGCGCCGGCTGGGCTTCGACGACCGCATGCTGGCGCGGATGGAGCACTTCACCAGTCTGCCGCATGGCATCTTCCTGGTGACGGGTCCCACGGGCAGCGGCAAATCCACTACGCTGTATTCCGCTTTGAAGCGCATCAATCTGCCGGACAAAAAGATCATCACCATCGAAGATCCCGTGGAATATCAGATGGACGGCATCAACCAGATCCACGTGAATACGCAGATCGGGCTCACCTTCGCCAGCGGACTGCGGCACATCGTGCGCCAGGATCCCGACGTCATCATGGTGGGCGAAATCCGCGATCGTGAGACGGCGGACGTGGCCATCCGCGCGGCGCTCACCGGGCACCTCGTGTTCAGCACGCTGCACACCAACGATGCGCCCAGCGCCATCACGCGGCTCACCGACATGGGCGTGGAGAACTACCTGATTTCGAGTTCCGTGGTGGGCGTCCTGGCACAGCGCCTGGTGCGCGTGATCTGCCAGCACTGCAAGGAGGCGGATCGCATCGTGCTCTCGCCGGAGGGAGAAACGGTGCAGGCCTATCGCGGCGCGGGCTGTGCGGAATGCGGGGGACGCGGCTACATCTCGCGCATGGGCATCTTCGAGATGATGGATGTCAACGACGAGATTCGCAAACTGGTAATCGCCAACGCGGACGCCAGCGTGCTGACGCGCACCGCCCGCAAGAACGGCATGCGAAACTTGCGCGAGGACGGCTGGCGAAAAATTCAGGACGGCGTGACCACGGTGGAAGAAGTCATGCGCGTCACGCAGGAACTCTGATGCCGGAGATCAGTGTGATGTTCGAGGCTGTGTCTTCAACGCAGAGACGCAGAGGCGCAGAGATAAGCGCAGAGGAACACATACACCTGATACTTTTCTCCGCCCTTCTACCGGCCGCTCAAACTCACCCAATTGGGAACCGCTGTTCGCGCTCCTTTCCGCCTGTCTTCTCTGCGCTTAACTCCGCGTCTCTGCGTCTCTGCGTTGAATTCACGGCTTCGGAGCGGATCATGCTCTTCTCCGCACCTCTCTCCACCTCTCACGGAAACTCATCCGCCGACCTCCGTGCGCGCTCCTTTCCGCCCGTCTTCTCTGCGTTTTCCTCTGCGCCTTTGCGTCTCTGCGGTGAAAGCTCTTTCTTCCCTCCGCAATCCGCCTCTCCGGAGCTCCCCTAAATGGCCTCGACGTACTTCTTCCGAGCCGTCGCCAGTGACGGAAAAGTCCGCTCCGGCAGCCTCGCGGGCGAGACCGAAAAAACCATCGCCTCCGAGCTCCGCAAGCAAGGCCTTACCCCCATCTACGTAGGCGTCGCCCCCAATAAAGGCGCCCTGGAAATCAAGCTCCCCAACTTCGGGAAGGGCCGCCGCGACGTCCTCTTCTTCACCCAGGAACTCTCCACCCTCCTCAACGCCAGCGTTCCGCTCGACCGCGCCATCAGCATTACCGCCGAACTTACCGAGCGGCCGGCCTTCCGCTTCGTCGTGCTCGATATTCTGCGCGTCCTGAAGAGCGGGCGTTCCCTGGCCGACAGCCTGGCCACCCATCCGGAGTACTTCAGCGACCTCTACATCAACATGGTGCGCGCCGGTGAAGCATCGGGCGCCCTCGCCGTCATCTTCGAGCGGCTCTCCGAATTCGAACGCACCCGCGACGACCTGCGCAACTACATCATTTCCTCGATGATCTATCCGGCGTTGCTGGCCTGCGTCGGCCTGAGTTCGATCATTCTGTTGTTGACCTTCGTGGTGCCGCGCTTCGCCAGTATCTTCAGCGATTCCTCGATGAAGATTCCACTGCCCACCAAAATGATGCTCGAGGCCAGCAACTTCCTCACCGCCTATTGGTGGGTCGGAGCGGGATCGCTCGCCGCCCTCATCATTACCTGGACCGTCTACACCCGCACCCCGGAGGGACGCCTGTGGTGGGATCGCACGCGCTTGAAACTGCCGCTGCTGGGCGATGCGTTATTGAAGGCCGAGACGGCGCGATTCGCGCGCGCCATGGGCACGCTGGTGGCGAATTCGGTGCCCCTGGTGCAGAGCATCGCCATTGCGGGCGCCACCCTGAACAATAAGATGATCGCCGGCGCGTTGTCCGGCGTGGCCATGGGCGTCAAGCGCGGCGAAGGCATCGCAGGCCCGCTGCGCAAGGCAGGAGTATTTCCGCCGCTGGCGGCGCACCTTCTCACGGTAGGCGAAGAGACGGGACATCTCGATCAGATGTTCACGCGCATGGCCGAAATCTACGAGACCGACACGCGCTCTTCCATCCGGCGCTTTACTTCGATCTTTGAGCCGGTGGTGATTCTGGTGATGGGCGTGCTGATCGGCGCGCTGATTTTGAGTATGTTGCTGGCAATTACGAGCATCAACGACGTGGCAATCTAACGACCTTTGCGGGATGAAATGGCGCAAACTATGAAACGCAACCGAAAACGCTCCGGGCAAGCCGGTGTGACGCTGATCGAAATGCTGGTGGTGGTGACCATCATCGGCCTGTTCGTGGCCCTGGTCGGCCCAGCCCTGTTCCGGCGGGCGGACGAAGCCAAGGTGACGATGACGCGCTCGCAAATCGACAATTTCATGACCGCGCTCGGCACCTACAAACTGGATACGGGAGTCTTTCCCACCAGCGAGCAGGGCCTCCAGGCACTGCGCGTGAAGCCGGCCGACGTCAACCAGTGGAACGGCCCGTACATGCCGAAAGACATCCCGAAGGATGCCTGGAACCATGACTTCGCCTACCGCTTCCCCGGCGAGCACCAGGGCGACGAGCCTGAAATTGTGAGCCTCGGCGCCGACGGGCAGCCCGGCGGCGATGGGATCAATGCCGACATCCTCAGCTGGAAATCGAAGTAGCCGGTCGTACCGCCAGCGCGGCATCACCCTGATCGAAATGGTGGTGGTGGTGGCGATTATCGGGCTCGTCATGGGGCTGAGCTATCCGTCGGCCACGGCCGGCCTGGAAAATGTGCGCATCGTGTCCGCCGGCGATAGCGTGGCCACCTTCCTGAACAGCGCGATGAACCGCGTGGAGCGCAAGCAGCAGCCCGTGGAACTGGTGATTTTGCCGCAGGAGGGAGTGCTCAAGCTGTACTCCAACGAGCCGGGCTTCATACGTGAGCTGAAGATGCCGGACGGGGTGACCATCGAATCCGTGCTGCCTGAGGTGGAAGGCGCCGGAGCCGGACAGCCCATGCGCGTGCTCTTCATTCCCGGCGCCACGGTCCCTGGAATTGCGATTCAGTTGACCAACCGGCGCCATGCGCACCGCCGGATCCGGCTCGACCCCATGACCGGATTCCCGCGCGTGGAAGCCGTGGAAGAAGACAAATGACGGGGCGGCGCGGCTTCACCCTGCTGGAAATGCTCGTCGCGGTGACTATCATGGGCATCGCCGTGGCCGGCCTGATGAGCGGCATTTCCAGCACCACCCGCAATGCGGCGCGGCTGCGCGATTACGATCGCGTGGTGCAACTGGCGCGGCTGCGCATGAACAGCCTGCTGGCCGATCCGCGGGTGCCGGTCAATGTGCCGCAGGAGGGACGCTTCGACCCGGCGCTGACGGGCGAACTGGTATGCGGCTGGCGCGCGCAACTCAGCGTCGCCGAGAAATCCCCGGTGCCGCAGGCGGGCGAATACGTGCTCGATCGCGTGCAGCTGGAAATCTGGTGGATGTCCGGCAGCCAGCGGAAGACCTTTCCGCTGGAGGGCTACCGGCGGCGCACTCTGAGTCCCGAAGAAGCGGAGGCGATGAAGTGAAGCGCCGCCTATGCTCCACCGCCGGCGTCACGTTGATGGAACTGCTGATCGGCGTGCTGCTGTTGAGCATGCTCTCCCTGGGTCTGTTATTCGCTCTGCGCATCGGGCTGAATACCTATCAAAAGGCGCAGAGCAAGCTGATGGACAACCGGCGCGTGGCCGGCGCGCAGCGGATCATCGAGCAGGAACTGGCAGGGCTGGTGCCGGTGGTGGCTCCCTGCGGCATGACCGCCGAAGGCGGCGGCACCAAGGAGCAATTCTTTCAGGGAGAGCCGGAAGTGATGCGCTTCGTTTCGACTTTTTCGCTGCAAGGCGCGTGGCGTGGGCGGCCGCAGATTCTCGAGGTCTTCGTGATTCCCGGTTCTACCGGCGGCGTACGGCTGGTGGTCAACGAACTGCCATATTTGGGACCGCAATCCGCCGCCCGCTTGTGCACGGGGCAGCGCAAATACATGCCGGTATCGGCCGCGCCCACTTCGTTCGTCCTGGCGGATAAGCTGGCCTTCTGCCGCTTCACCTTCCTCGACCAGCCGGAGGATCAGGCGATGCCGCTGGCCTGGTATCCGCGCTTCGTGGGGCCCACGTGGCCGCGCGGCGTGCGTATCGAAATGGCCCCCCTGGTGCCGGATGCGTCGCGCCTGCAGCCGGCCAGTCTGGTGGCGCCGATTCATATCTTCCGCCTACCGGGGGTGCAGTATGGCGACTTCTAACCGCGGCGGACCGCCTCGCAGTCACTCCAACCGCAAATCTCTATTTCCCGCCCCTGCAAGCATCTGCCAACCGGCGATTTCGGACTCTGCCTCTCCGCCATGCTATACCTCGAAGCAGGAGGAGCCCTTGCGGGCAGCCAAGCCCCAAATTGGCTTCGCTTTCCGTAACTCGTTTGTTTGCAACAAAAATTGGCTTCGTTCCATCAGCCCCTCCAGACCCCGTAAGGCGTCCGCCGGGCAGCGTGGCGCGGCGCTCCTGATGGTGCTCTGGATTTCCGCCGCGCTCGCCGCTATCAGTTTCTCCCTGGCCAACACCGTGCGCGGGGAGACCGACCGCACCTCCACCATGGTCGACGACGTACGCGGCTACTACCTCGCCACCGGCGCCATCGACCGGGCCGCCGTCGAACTGCTCTGGGGCGTGACGTACCAGCAGGATCGCAAAATCAAGCAGGGTTCCGCCTGGGTGGACTATCAGTTCCCCACCGGGTGGGCGCACGTGGAATTGATCCCCGAGACTGCGAAATTGAATGTCAACTTCATTCCGCCAGAGCGCCTGCTGCGGCTGCTCGCCGCCCTGGGAGTCGAGCCCGGAGCTAGTATGCAGATTGCGCAGGGGATATTGGCGCGCCGCCTGGGTGTGGGCGCGGCGCTTTCTCTGCCCGTGGCTCCGACTTTTCCGCAGTCCGGAGCGTCTTTCCAGGAGATAGAGGAATTACTTTCGGTGAGAGGCATTACCCCCGAGATCTTTTACGGTACCTATGTGCCTAACGAAACGGCGCAGGGTGAAGTTCGCCAGGGCGAGCCCCGCCTGCTACGGCGCAGCGGACTGGCGGACTGCCTGACAGTCTACGGCACCAGCGAGCAGGTGGACGCCAATACGGCGGACGCCGCGGTGCTGTCGGCGGCCGGTTTGCCCGATGCCGCCATCCGCCAGTTGGTAGAGGCACGCAAAGTCGCGCCGCTGACGCCGGAGCGGTTGGCCCAGATGGCTTCGGGTTTCGGTCCGGGGGCGGCGTCGCTGCGCCTCGAAGGCAATTCGATTTTGACCATTCGCGCCACGGCGCGCGCGATGCTGGCCAACGGGCAGCTCTCGGACATGAAGCGGACGGTTGCGGCACTGGTGAAGTACATGCCGTCCGGCTATTCCACGCCGATTCACATTCTGCGCTGGTATGACACCACGTGGAGCAACTAGTCGCTGCCATGCCCACCGATATTTCGAAACCCACCACTACCGACTTCCGCAAACTGCTGGCCTTCGGCTCCGGCGTTGGCATGGAGATTGGCCCGAACGATCTGGAAATTGCCGTCACGCGCGTGCGTCCCAACCGCATACAGGTGCTGGGCCGGATGACGATTCACGATTTTGCGGCGCGCCCGGCGGCGGAATGGGGCGCGGAGTATGGGCGGTTCCTGAAAGCCTGCGGCGCGGAACGTTTGAGCGCCACCGTGCTGCTGCCGCGCCGCGAAGTCATCGTCCGGCAGATCACGCTGCCCGGCGTGGCGGAGAAAGACCTCGAAGGCGCCATTCGTTTCCAACTCGATACCCTGCATCCTTACGGCGACGATGAAGTGGTGTGGGGCTGGTCGCGGCTGGATTACGGCGCGGTGCTGGTGGGCATCGCCCTGCGCCGCACCATTGAGCGCTATGTGGGTCTGTTCGTGGAAGCGGGCGTGGCGGTGCGCAGCTTTACTTTTTCGGCGTCGGCGGTGCATGCGGCCATCCGCATGAACGGTGGCGGACACGGCGAGGGCTTCGTTGCCTTGAGCTATACGGCGTCCGGCGCGGTGGAAATCTACGGCGAGAGTCCGGCAAAACCGGTCTTCAGCGCGGAGTTCGATCTGCCTCCGCAGCGCGCCGCGATGCTGGCTATTTCGGAACTACGCCTCGCCGGTGATTCCGCCCCAAAGACCCTGGAAGAAGTGCTGCCGAAGCCCGGAGTCAACCCGGTGATGAACGATCTCTCGCGCAATGCGCTGCCCTATGCGACGGCGTTGTCCGGATCGTGCCCCTGGCTCACACCTTCCGTGAACGTGCTACCGGCGGAATACCGCCGCTTCAATTCGCGGACGGTCTTCATTCCCACCATGGTGCTCGGCGGGCTGCTGCTCCTGGTGATAATTTCGATGTTTGTCTACGGGCAGTGGAGCGAGAAGCAGTATCTGAAACAGGTGGACGCGGAAATTGCCCGGCTGGAGCCGTCGCGGCGGTGGGCGGACCTGCTGGACAAAGACACGGAGCACACGCGGGCTCGGGCGCTGCTGCTGAACGATTTCAGCAAGCAGACGCGCCTGGATCTGGACGCACTCAACGAGCTGACCCATCTGCTGGAGCCTCCCACGTGGAGCAATAACATCGAAATCTCGCGCGATTCCATTCGCATCGCCGGCGAAACCCCACAAACCGCGCAATTGCTGCGCATCCTGGATTCATCTCCATTTTTTGAGAAGACGGAAATCCAGATGTCGGCGCCGCGCGCCAACGGCGAAGCGTTTCAGATTCGCACCAATCGCAGGAGGGGCAAGTGACGGTCGGCACGCTGGATAAGAAGACGGCGATCCTGGGCGCGCTGGGCCTGGTGGCGATTCTGGTGCTCCGCTTCGTGGTCATGGCCGACCGCACGCCGGAAGTGGTGAAAGCATCGGAGGACCTGCCTACGGCGGAAAGGCGGCTGGAACGTTTGCGCCAGATTGCCGCCACGGTTCCCGGCAAAGAAGAGCTGATGAAGCTGGCCGCCGGCGAATTGGCAACTCGCGAGAAGGGCATCCTCAAGGCGGATACGGCGGCACAGGCGGAGGCGCAGTTGCAGGACATGCTGCACCGTTTGGGGCAATTGAACGCCATCGATATCCGCGGGGTGGAAGATGCGCGCGTCAAGCCTATGGGCGCCGACTACGGAGAAGTGTCGGTCACCGTCCGCTTCGGCTGCCTGATCGAGCAGTTGGTGAATCTGCTGGCGGCGCTGGCCGTCCAGCCGGAGGACATTTCGACCAGCCAGATCCAGATCAGCGGCGGCACGGACAAGAACAAAGCCATCCAGGTGCGCCTCACCTTGTCGGGAGTGGTGGCCAAGAAACTCAGCCAGGAGAAGAAGGCGGGGAGCGGGCTATGAATCGCAAGCTGATCCTGTTGAACGTGGCGCTGGCGGCCTTCGTGGTCTACGACGGAGTGCAGTTGCATGGAGCCTACGAAGCGGAGAAGGCGAGGGAAGCGGCGTTAAAAGCCAAGCGGATTCCGGTGCTGCCGGCGCCGCCGTTCCGCGCGCTGCCGAACGAAGGGCCGGTGCTGCCTTCGGGGTACAAGGACGTGGCCATGAAGAACCTCTTCCACCCATCGCGTGACCCCAACGTGCCGGTGGAACTGCCTCCGCCGCCTCCTCCTCCGCCGCCGATGCCCGATCTGCCCAAGTTCCACGGACAGATGAATCTGGGCGACGGCCCCATGGCGCTGCTGGTGGAAAAACCCGGTATGCCGGAAAAAGCCGTAAAACCCGGAGAGAGCATCGGCCAATTCAAGCTGGTAGACGTCACTAGAGATGAGATCGCGTTTGCGTGGAATTACAACGGGCAAATTGCGCGGCGCGGTCTTCGTGAATTGGCGGACAATTCGGCGGCCGCGGCTCCCGCGGCGGATAACCGGCCCGCCTCCGCGACTGCTCCGCCCCCCCCTCCGCCGATGCAAGCGGTGTACGGCCCGGGCGAATTGACGGGCTTCGGGTTCAAAACGTGCGTGCCGAACGATACCACGCCCGAGGGAAGCATAGTGCAAGGGTTCCGCAAGACGATTACGACCACGCCTTTCGGCAAGTCGTGCCGGTGGGACCCCGTGAAGTAGGAAAGAGAGATTCTTTATGAAACTATTTTTTGCGATTTTGATTCCGGTACTGGCCGCGAGCGCGGCCGATGGGCAGGCGGCGAAGAGTACGGCGCCCACCACCAAGTCCTCTACAGCGAAGAGCTCTGCCAAGCCGGCGAAAGCTACCGACGCCTCCAAACCCATGGCGATTCCAGCGGACGCGGTACAGGACGCGACGGGCGATTTTCACCACACCGATGCCCAGGGCAACAAGTGGCTCTACCGCAAGACTCCGTTCGGTGTGACGCGGCTGGAAGATGCTCCGCAACCCGTGGCCACCCAGGGTCGGCCCTCGACGGCGGGTGGCGCGGGCATCCTGGCGTTTGACGAAGGCGACAAGGTGCGTTTCGAAAAGCAGGGCCCGTTCGGTCTGTGGAAGTGGGAGAAGAAGAAGACCGAACTGGACGAAGGCGAGAAGGCTGCCCTGCAGGCTTCGAAATCGAATCGTCAGAACACTTCGAAATAGGAATCACTCAGGATGAGCATGCGCCAGACGTTCTTTCTCCGCTTGACCTTGACCGCTTTAGCGGCGAATATGATGCTGCACGCGCAGGTGGCGCCCTCGCGCGTCATTGAGCCTTCCGCGGAACCGCTGCCGCAACAACCGCCCAAGCCTGCCACGCCGCCGGCGGGTCAACCGGGACAGCCCGCGCCTGCGACGCAGCCTCAGACGGCTCCCGCCGCGGACGCGCCGCGGCTGACGGATAGCGGGGCGTTCGTGATGCCCAACGCGTCGTTGACGGAGATGATTGACCTGCTGGCGAAGCGGCTGAAGATCAACTACATCCTGGATCCCGCTGTGCGCGGTACGGTTTCGATCTTCACCTATGGCGAAGTCAAGCCGGTGGATTACATGCCGCTACTGGAAACCATTCTGCGCGTGAACGGCGCGGCCATGGTCAAGGTGGGCGACCTGTACCGAATCGTGCCGGTGGCGCGCATCAACCAACTGCCCCTCTCCCCGATGGTCAATGCGGACCCCAAGACTCTGCCCGACGACGAACGGATGATCATGAACCTGATCTTCCTGAAATATGCGACGGCCACCGAAATTCAGAACCTGGTCAAGCCGTTTCTGGGCGAGGGCGCGTATATGAGCGTGTACGAGCCCGCCAACCTGTTGCTGATCGAAGACAACGCGCGCAGCATGAGGCGCACGATGGACCTGGTCGCCCTGTTCGACAGCGATCAGTTCGCGGGGCAGCGCGTCCGCTTGTTCGAAGTAGAAAACAGCCGGCCCAGCGAGTTGCAACACGAGTTGGACCAGGTTTTCAAGGCCTACTCGCTCTCCGAGAAGGGGTCTGGCGCGGTGAAATTCATTCCGGTGGACCGCATCAATACCATCATCGCGGTGGCGCCGAATCCGGGAATTTTCGACCAGGTGGAAACCTGGATCGGGAAACTGGACATTGCCGTGAAGTCGTCGGCAGGCTCCATCAATAGCTACGTATACCGCTTGAAGTATGCGCGGGCGGATACCGTGGCAATGGCGATTATGGCGCTGTACAGCGGCAATCCGTACGCGATGTTGCAGATGAGCGCGATGGTGCAGGCCGGCAACAACATGACGATGAACGGCGGCGCCGGCTTCCCGGGAGCGGTTGGCGGGATGGGTGGCGGCTACGGCGGCATGGGCGGCGGTTACGGTGGCATGGGCGGCGGCTATGGCGGTATGGGCGGCGGCTACGGCATGGGAGGTGGCGGCTACGGGGGTATGGGCGGCGGCTACGCGATGGGAGGGTACGCGCAGCCCATGCAGACGGCTTCGCCGCTTCAGGCGGGAATCACCGGCGCGCCGGGCGCTGTGACACCGAGCACCGTCGGCCAGACCGGAGAGTACCTCGGCATGCCGGGGGCGGCGGGCGGAGTCGCGGGTCCGCGGATGCCTCACGTCATTCCCAATCCCTTCGACAATACTATTTTGATTCAGGGCACGCCGCAGGAATACCAACAGATTTTGAATCTGCTGCGGCAGTTGGACGTTGCGCCCCGGCAGGTGCTGATCGACGCCAGGATTTACGAAGTGGATTTGAAGGGCGCGTTCGCCATGGGAGTCTCCGCCTACCTCGAAAAGAAGGACTCTGGCGAAGGCGGCGCCGCGGCGCGCGTGCTGAAGGCCGCGTCGAGTTCCGCGGGCGTGGCTCTGACGACGGGCGCTCTGGTATTGCGCAGTCATGAATTGCTGGCGGCGATGACGGCATCGGAGACCAAGTCATATACGCGCGTGATTTCGGCGCCGAGCATCATCGCCACGGATAGTATTGCGGCGTCGATGAATGTGGGCGATGACGTGCCCGTGCTGACGTCGCAGGCCGTCGGCGGGGTGCAGCAGGGCGGCAATTCGCTGTTCACGAATACGGTGCAGAATCGCAGTTCCGGCGTGACGTTGAGCATCCTGGCGCGCGTGAATTCCAGCGGCATCGTGACCATGGTCATCAATCAGAATGTGAGTTCGCCACAACCGGCGTCGTCGTCGAGCAGCATTCAATCGCCATCCTTCCAGAACCGGTCGTTTTCGACGCAGATTACCGTTCAGGACGGAGATACGGTGGCCATCGGCGGGATTATTCAGGAAAGCAACCTGCAAAGTTCGGCCGGCGTGCCGTTCCTGCACAGACTGCCGGGATTCGGCGCGCTATTCGGGGCGCAAAACACTTCCAAGACCCGCACCGAACTGGTGGTCTTCCTCACGCCGCGCGTCATCTACGACACCAACCAGATCTCCGATGCCACGGACGAGATCCGCAGCGGCATGAAGCGGCTTAACAGGATGATCAAAGACTAGTAGCCCGATTCATCCGGCGTCGCCATCACCGGCGCGACCGGCGAAATCCGCCGGCATGAGAACCTTAACAAGCTGATCGAAGACCACTGGCTCGACTCATCCGGCGGCGCCAGGTTTCGCGTAGTGTCCTTCAGATGGCAAAGGTATTCATCACCGGCGCGACCGGTTTCATGGGCCGGCGCCTGGCGGCCGAACTGACGGTGCGCGGGCACGCGGTGCGGGGACTGGCCCGGCCCGGCAGCGAGAACAGAATCGCATCAGGCTGCGAGGTGGCGACGGGCGATCCGCTGAACGCGTCCACGTACCTGGCTTCGTTGAACGGGTGCGACACGCTGGTTCAACTGGTGGGAGTCGCGCACCCGAGTCCGGCGAAGAAAGCGCAGTTCCGCAGCATCGATCTGGCCTCGGCGTTGGAAGCGGTGCGCGCGGCGCAAGACGCGGGCGTCCGGCACTTCGTATATGTCAGCGTGGCGCATCCCGCGCCCATCATGAAGGACTACATTGCGGCGCGCACGGAGGCGGAGGCGGCAATCCGCGCGTCGGGCTTGCACGCCAGCATCCTGCGGCCCTGGTATGTGTTGGGCCCGGGACGCCGCTGGCCGCTGGCGCTCGTGCCCATGTACTGGCTGCTGGAAGCGCTGCCGGCAACGCGGGACAGCGCGCGGCGGCTCGGTCTGGTCAGCGCCGCGCAGATGGTGGCAAGCCTGGTGCGGGCGGTCGAGAATCCGGCGGAGGGCGTGCGGGTGTGGGAAGCGCCGGCAATTCGACAGAGCGGGGGATAGGGTCGCTGCCCCGCAGAAACGGTCGGTGCCCCGCGGGGCGCGTGGCCGGCACGAGACTCCTGCTTTGCCTAATTAATCGACACCAATTATACAATCCGATGACGCCGGAGGCGGGACTGAAAGCTGAAAGCTGATCGCTGAAAGCTAACTAACCACTAACCACTGACAACTGACGACTGACCACTCCCCCTACTGCATAAGCAGTTCGCGGAGTTCTTCTTCCGTGATGATCGGGATGCCGAGTTCCTTGGCCTTCGTCAGTTTGCTGCCGGCGTCCTCACCCGCCAGCAGGAAGCTGGTCTTCTTGCTGACCGCGTTGCTGACTTTGCCGCCGGCCTCCTCAATGAACACACGCGCTTCGTCGCGCGTCAAGGTGGGCAGCGTGCCGGTGATCACTAGAATCCTGCCCTGTAGCGGGCCGCCTTTGGGGCGGGTAGAGGCGTAAGTAAACTGGAGCCCGGCCTTGCGAAGGCGGTCTACCAGTTCGCGATTCTTGGGCTCGCTGAAATACTGCACCACCGCTTCTGCAACCTTGGGGCCAACTTCTTCCGCCAGTTGAAGGTCCTGCACGGAGGCCTGCTCGATGGCGTTCATGCTGCCGAACGCTTCGGCAAGAAACACCGCGGTGCGTTCACCGACGAAACGGATGCCGAGGGCCGTGAGCACGCGGGGCAGCGCGCTGGCGCGTGAACGATCGATATTGCGGATCACTTTGCCGGCACTCTTGACGCCCATACGATCGAGATTCATGAGGTCTTCGATCTTGAGATCGTAGAGGTCCGCGACGTTGGCAACGCGGCCGCTATCCACCAGTTGATCGACCAGCGCTTCGCCCATGCCGTCGATATTCATGACGCCTCGCGAAGCGAAGTGGAGCAGCGTCTCTTTGAGGCGTGCCGGGCAGTTGGAATTGATGCAGCGGGTGGCCGCTTCGCCTTCTTCACGGACCACTTTGCCGCCGCAGATGGGGCAGGCGGCGGGCATGCGGAAAAGCCGGCGGTACGAGCCTTGCGAGGAGACGCGCACCACTTTCGGGATCACGTCGCCGGAGCGCTCGACCACCACTTCATCGTCGATCTGCAGGCCGAGGCGTTCGATTTCATCCTCGTTGTGGAGCGTGGCGCGCGACACCGTGACGCCGCTGACTTCCACCGGTTTCAAAACGGCAACCGGCGTAAGCGCTCCGGTGCGTCCCACCTGGATGATGATGTCCTCCACGCAGGTGGTGGCCTGGCGCGCGGGATATTTATAGGCGATGGCCCAGCGGGGCGCTTTCGCCGTGAAGCCGAGCAAACGCTGCTGGTCCACCGAATCGATTTTCACGACGACGCCGTCGATTTCGTAGGGCAGCGAGTCGCGTTTATCCTCCCACGAATTGCAGGTTTCCACCACTTCGTCGATGCTCTGGCAGATTTTGCTGTGCGGGTTGACCTTGAAACCGAAAGCACGCAATTCCTCGAGTGACCGCCAGTGGCTGTCGAACAGCGGCTTGCCCTCGGAGAGCAGGAAGTAGCTGTGGTATTCGAGGCGGCGTTCGGCCGTGAGTTGCGGTTCCAGCAGGCGGAGCGATCCGGCCGCGGCATTGCGTGGGTTGGCAAAGCGGGACAACCCCTTCTCCTCGCGGGCGGCATTGAGCCGCTCGAACGCCTTGCGGTTCATGACGGTCTCGCCGCGCACCTCGAATTCCTTGAGTTTGGTTTTGACCGTAAGCGGGACGGAGCGTATCGTGCGGGCGTTTTCCGTGACGTCTTCGCCGATGGTGCCGTCGCCGCGCGTCACCGCCTGCGTGAAGCGGCCACTGCGATAGTGCACGGCCATGGAGAGTCCGTCGAGCTTGAGCTCCGTGACATAGCGATAAGCGGCGCCGCCGAGAAGATCGCGGACGCGGCGATCGAAATCGCGGAGCTCCGCCTCGTTGAGCGCGTTGTCGAGGCTGAGCAGCGGAGTGCTATGGGGGACTTTGACGAAGCCCTCGCGCGGCTTGCCGCCGACCCGCTGCGTGGGAGAGTCGGCAGTGAGCAGGTCCGGCTGCGCGGTCTCGATGGCTTGCAGGCGACGCATCAGTGCGTCGTATTCGGCGTCGGCGATCTCCGGCGAGTCGAGCACGTAGTATTGATACTCGTGATGGCGCAGCTGTTCGCGGAGTTGCTCGATTTCGAGTGCGGGATCTTTCATTTGCCTCTCATCTATAATTTAACGAGGAACCGGAGCGCACACCATTACAACCTACAGGAACACTGTACTGATCTTCAACCCCCGTGCGGGTAAGGTCATACGCAGCGGAGGCGCGCTGATTCGCCGCGCGACCGAAATTCTCCAGCAGGAAGGGCACAACCTGACGGTTGCGCCCACCACCGGACCGAACACGGCGGGCGCCCTGGCGCGGGCCCACGCGCAGAGCGGCGCGGATCTGATCGTGGTGGCGGGCGGCGACGGCACCATCAACGAAGCGGCCGAAGGCATGCTGGGCTTGCGCGTGCCGCTGGCCGTATTGCCGGCGGGTACGGCCAACGTGTTGGCTACCGAGATGAAACTCGGACGGAATCTGGAAGACGTGGCACGGAACCTGGGCGCCCTGCGCGAGAAGCGGATTTCGGTGGGCCACGTGGCGTGCGAAGGCGGCCGTGTATCGCGCCACTTCCTGTTGATGGCGGGCGTCGGCCTGGATGCGCACGTGGTCTACAAAGTGAATGCGGCGCTGAAAGCCAAAACCGGGAAGTTCGCGTACTGGGTGGCGGGTTGGAGCCTGCTGGGCAAGCGGCTGGCCGAGTTCGACGTGCAGATCGACGGGCACACGCGAAAATGTTCTTTTGCGCTCTTGAGCAAGGTCCGCAATTACGGCGGAGATTTCGAAATCGCACGTAGCGTGACGCTGCTGCAAGACCACTTCGAAGTGATCCTGTTCGAGGGCGGGGCGGCGTCGAACTACGTGAAGTATTTCGCGGGCATGGCACTGAATCGCCTGCCGGGAATGCGCGGTGTGACGGTGCTGCGCGCGGATCGCGTCACCATCGCCGAAGCCCGCGGCATGCGCACGCACGTGCAGGTGGACGGGGAATTGGGCGGCCGGTTGCCGGCGGAATTCCGGATCGTGCCGGATGCGCTGACGCTGCTGGTACCGGAGGGGTACGGGGAAGTAGGAACTGGCGCACGCCCTCCGGGCTTGTAGATTAAACTCAGACACCCCAGCAGTAATCTTCCACGGCTTTGTCGATGGAGTTGTCCTTCTCGGTGAGACGCATCAGCTCCAGGCGGATGGCATCGACGAGAGCTTTCCAACTGGCTTCAATCACGTTCTCGCTGACACCGACGGTGCTCCAGCTGCGCCGGTGGTCGCTCCATTCAATCAGCACGCGCACGTTGGCGGCGGTGCCCTTGTAGGAATCGAGCACGCGCACCTTGTAGTCCGTGAGGCGCACGTCGGCGATTTGCGGATAGAGCTTGGAAAGGCACTTGCGCAGGCTCACGTGCAAGGCGTCGAACGGTCCGTGGCCGGATTCGGTCTCGGTATGAACGCCGTCCTGCGCCTTGATGCAGACCGTGGCGGTAGAGACAGAAGTGCCGCCCGCCGCGCGCGTGAAGACTTCGTAGCTTTCGATATCGAAGAAGTGCGTGCCGGGGCGAAGCGCTTCGCGCACCAGCAGCTCGAAGGTGCCTTCGGCAGCTTCCAGCTCGTAGCCTTCGTATTCCATCTGCTTGATGCGCTCGAGGAGTTCGCGGCGCGTGTCTTCTTCCAGGCGGTCGGCGAGCCCGTGCTGCTTGAGCTTGTAGAGGATGTTGCCGCGCCCGGAAAGATCGCTGACCAGGACGCGCTGGCGGTTGCCGACAAGCTCGGGTTTGATGTGCTCGTAAGTGGTGGAGTCCTTCATGACGGCGCTGACGTGCACGCCACCCTTGTGCGCGAAGGCGCTCTTGCCGACGAAGGGCTGATCGTTGCGAAGCGGCAGGTTGGCCAGTTCGGCAATGAAGCGGCAGACGCCGGTAAGCGCCGCGAGTTTATCGGCGCCGATGGTGGTGTGTCCGAGCTTGAGTTCGAGATTGGAGATGACGCTGGCGAGATTGGCGTTGCCGCAGCGTTCGCCGTAGCCGTTCATGCAGCCCTGCACGTGCGTGGCGCCTGCCTCCACGGCGGTGAGCGTATTAGCGACCGCGAGATCGCCATCGTTGTGTACGTGGATGCCGATGACGCCGTCGAAACGGCGGCGCACTTCACCCATGATTTCCAGCAGGCGGTGTGTGATCATGCCGCCGTTGGTGTCGCACAGACAGAGCACATCGGCGCCGGCGTTCCGAGCGGCTTCGAGCGTTTCAAGCGCGTACGAGGGATTGGCCAAGTAGCCATCGAAGAAGTGCTCGGCGTCGTAGATCACTTCCTTGCCGTGATCTTTGATGTAGCGAACGGTATCGGCGATGAGGACGAGATTCTCTTCGTTGGTGATGCCGAGCGCGCGCTTTACATGCAGTTCCCACGTCTTCCCGAAGATGGCCACCACGGGCGTCCCGGCATCGACAAGGGCGCGCACGTTGCGGTCTTCGTGCACCGGGTTCTTGGCGAAGCGGGTACTGCCGAAGGCGGTCAGGCGCGAGTGATGCAGGGTGATTTCACCAGCCCGCTTAAAGAATTCCGCGTCTTTGGGATTGCTGCCGGGCCAGCCGCCCTCAATGTAATCAATACCGAGCTCATCCAGCTTCTGGGCAATAATGAGCTTGTCGTCCACGGAGAAAGAGATGGACTCGCCTTGCGTGCCATCCCGGAGAGTGGTGTCGAAGGTAAAGATTTTCATTGAGGGCTCTCGTTTCGTTATTTGAAATGGACAGGCCGGGAGGCCTGTCCATTTCCTGAGGCCTGTTACGCTACAGGCACTCCCACTTCCTTCTTCTTCTTGAGGAAGGGCATCATCTCGCGCAGGCCCTTGCCGACCGTTTCGATCTGGTCGGTCTGGGCGGCTTCGCGCATGGCCAGGAACTTGTGGCGCCCGGATTTGTTCTCGGCGATCCACTGGCGGGCAAATTCGCCCGACTGGATTTCGGCAAGGATCTTCCTCATTTCGGCGCGCGTGGCTTCGGTTACGATGCGCGGTCCGCGGGTGTAGTCGCCATACTCGGCGGTATCGCTGACGCTGTAGCGCATGTAGCTCAAGCCGCCTTCCTGAATCAGGTCGACGATCAGCTTGAGTTCGTGGAGACACTCGAAGTAGGCGATTTCGGGAGCATAGCCGGCTTCGACCAGCGTCTGGAAACCGGCGCGGATCAACTCGGCGGCGCCGCCGCAGAGCACGGCCTGTTCGCCGAAGAGATCGCTCTCGGTTTCTTCCCTGAAATTGGTGTCGAGCACACCGGCCTTGAGACAGCCTAGCGCGAGAGCATACGCCAGCGCGCGCTCCATGGCTTCGCCCGTGGCGTTTTGGTGAACCGCGACCAGGGCCGGCACGCCGGCGCCTTCGGTGTACAGTTCGCGGACGCGGTGGCCCGGGGCCTTGGGTGCGCACATGCTCACATCGATGTCGGCGGGAGGAGTGATGGCGCCGAAGTGGATGTTGAAGCCATGAGCGAACATGAGCGTCTTGCCGGCAGTCATGTGAGGAGCCAGCTCGTTGTTATAGAGGTCGGCCTGGATATGATCGGGCACCAGCATCATGACGACATTCGCGGCCTTGGCGGCGTCTGCCGGAGAGAGCACCTTGAGTCCGGCGGCTTCCGCCTTGGCTACGCTCTTGCTGCCGGCAGGGAGGCCGACCACCACATCCACGCCGGAATCGCGCAGATTCAGGGCATGAGCGTGGCCTTGGCTGCCGTAGCCAATGATGGCAACGGTACGGCCGGCGAGGTAATCGAGGTTTCCGTCTTTTTCGTAATAGCGGTTAGGCATTGAAGCTCCAAAGTTATTTTTGAACGGGCACCGCGCCCACGGTAGGAACCGGGGGTTGGAGGCGCAGCTTTTTGGAATCCAGGGCAATGGCGAGAGCGCCGCTGCGCGTGACGTCGACTTCGCCGTAAGCGCTCATGACGTCCACAAATTCGCCCAGTTTTTCAGGGTCCCCCGTGACCTCGATGGCGAAGCCTTCGGTGCCCGAATCCACCACGCGTCCGCCGAAGATCTCGGCTTCCTTGAGCACGGCGGTACGGCTTTCCTGCGCCGTGCGGATGCGCAGGAGAATGAGTTCCCGGATTACGGAAGGGCCTTCCGTGAGATCGTTGGCCTGCAGCACGTTGATCAGCTTGTTCATCTGCTTGATGACCTGGGCGCGCTGTAGCGAATCGACATCGACCACGATGGTCATGCGGGAGAGTTCGGGGTCCAGCGTGCGAGCGACGGTCAGGCTCTCAATATTGTAGCCGCGCTGGGTGAGCAGGCCGGTCACGCGCATCAGCGCCCCGGGCTTGTTTTCGAGCATTACTGAGATGATCTGCAGCATATCAATTCCTTATATTTGCGAGGCGCCTGTCCGCCGCTAGTTTCCCGGCACGGCCACCGGTTGCGGCGGGCCGAGCACCATTTCATTGATGGCGCCGCCGGCGGGCACCATGGGGTAGACGCACTCAAACGGAGTGACCTTCACGTTGAGCAGATACGGACCGGGTTCTTTCACCGCCTCTTCGAGAGCGGCCACGAGTTCCCACGGCTTATCCACGGTACGTCCCTTGAAACCATACGCCCCGGCCAGTTTCTCGGCATCGGGGAAGGCATCGAGTTCGACCGCGCTGAGACGGTTGTTATAGAAGAGCGTCTGCCACTGGCGCACCATGCCGAGGTGGCCGTTGTTCATGCAGATGATCTTGATGGGCAGGCCCTGGCTGGCGATGGTCGCGAGTTCGGGAATCGCCATCTGGAAGCCGCCATCGCCGCAGATCGCGAACACGAGTTTGTCGGGGCGGGCCATCTGCGCGCCGACGGCGGCGGGGACGCCGAAACCCATGGAACCGAGACCGCCCGAGTTGATCCAGAGGCGCGGTTCGTTGAAGCGGCAGAGCTGTGCGGCCCACATCTGGTGCTGGCCGACATCGCTGGTGATGATGGCTTCGCCGCCGGAGAGGCGGTCGATTTCGGCCATCAGGTGCTGCGGCTTGATTTCGCTATCGCTGGTGGGGGTGTCGTAGGGGTGCTCTTCTTTCCACGCGCGCACCTGCTGCCACCATGCGCGGCGCGCGGCGCTACGCTTGGCGTTGGGTTCCAGCGGGGTTTCCTGGATGAAACGGTTGAGTTTGGCGAGCACCCGTTTCACGTCGCCGACGATGGGCACCTCGGGGGTGCGGATCTTGCCGACTTCGGCCGGGTCGATGTCCACGTGGATCACCTTGGCGTGGGGCGCAAAGGCGGCCAGGCGTCCGGTGACGCGATCGTCAAACCGCACGCCGAGCGCGATCAGCAGGTCGGACTGGGTGATCGCCATGTTAGCCGCGTAACTTCCGTGCATGCCGGGCATGGAGATGTAATTCGGGTCGTCGCTGCGCAGTGACCCGAGGCCCATCAGGGTGGTGACTGCCGGCGCGTCGGCGAGTTTGACGAACTCCCTCAATTCGGCGGACGCGCCGGCGGCCACGATGCCGCCTCCGGCGTACACCAGCGGGCGCTCGGATTCCTGAATCAGTTGCGCGGCGCGGCGGATCTGGCCGGTGTGGCCTTCGGTGAAGACCTTGTAGCCCGGCAGGTGAATCGAGGTCACTGGCTGATAGTGTCCCTGCGCCTGGAGGCAATCCTTAGTGATATCGACCAGCACCGGGCCGGGACGTCCGGTGGAGGCGATGTAGAAGGCCTCGTGAATGATCTGCGCCAGTTCGTCGATTTTCTTGACGAGGTAGTTGTGCTTGGTGCAGGGGCGCGTGATACCGAAGGTATCGGCTTCCTGGAACGCGTCGCTGCCGATCAGTTTGCTGGTGACCTGTCCGGTGATGGCGACGATCGGAATCGAATCCATCATGGCGTCCACGAGTCCGGTGGTGAGGTTGGTGGCTCCGGGGCCGGAGGTGGCGCAGCAGACGCCGACTCTGCCGGTGGTGCGCGCATAGCCTTCGGCGGCGAAGGCCGCATTTTCCTCATGCCGCACCAGGATGTGGCGGACATGGTGATCGTAAAGCACGTCGTAGAAGGGCAGCGTGACGCCGCCGGGATAGCCGAAAATGCAATCGACGCCCTCGCGGGCCAGACATTCGGCCAGCATCTTCGCGCCGCTCATCAAAGTTGACATAAAAGGTTTGCCTCAGAAAAAGTCGTTGGAAAGCAAAAAAGGCCATCAGCCGGGTTTAACTTCTCCCCGCTGATGGCCTTTAGGAACCTAAGTTCCGGCAGGTTAAGCGGGGCCGGGTACGATGACCAGTACGTTAATAATGATTCCTACAGGAATACCGCTGACGGTGGGAACTACGGTGCGGGTTGGAAGGCTGTTCAGCATCAGAGTGAAATTCGAGTTTAGCTTACAAGTTTGGTAAATGCAAGAGGCGGTTGCTATTGAAAATTCTAATAGCTGCATTTATGAATCGGGCGCCTTCCCATTTGCTAAGGATGGGCGGAGCTGATCTTCCGGATAGAACGTCCTGGTCTAAACTGAAGAATATGGCGACGGTTCAGGCATTCGATCGCATCACAGTGGAACCGGGAAAATGCGGTGGCAAACCGTGTGTCCGCGGAATGCGCATAACGGTGCGGCGCGTCCTGGAGTTGCTTGCCACCTACCCCGATCGTGACTCGCTGATTGCAGAGTACCCGTATCTGGAACCGGAAGATCTCAGCCAAGTGCTGCGCTTTGCGGCAGCGAGCGTTGACGATCAGAGTCTTGGTATCGATCGAGTGGCATGATCGCTGTTCTGCTGGATCAGGGACTTTCGCCCGTCGCAGCAGCGCTACTTCGTGACCGTGCGTTTGACGCCATTCACGTGATGGAAATCGGAATGTCTGGATCCGACGACGCAGACATTCTCGAGATGGCCCGAACCAATCACCGTGTTTGTGTGACTCTGGATCACGATTTTCACGCCCACCTCGCACTCACTGGACAGGGATATCCCTCCGTCATTCTGTTGCGCATCGAAGGCCTCAAGGCTCACGCTCAGGCGGACCTGATCGAGGCAATTTGCCGCCAATGTCAAAACACACTGTCCGAAGGCGCAGTAATTTCGGCCGACGGAGTCACATTGCGTGTCCGGCGGTTGCCCCTGCGATGAATCCCGGAAGTCGCATCACGAATCGAGCGGCAGTGGGGCGACGACTAGAGGGCTGTCCCGCATCCGAGCACAAAGTGAGGACTCTCGGCGGTGATATAGTGGCGGTGCGTATGACGCGAAGGATCTTTCTGGCGGGCCTGGGGGCGGTGCCGATGATGGCGCGCGAGGCCGCGCCCATCCGATCCGTGGACGTGTTCCCGGTGAATTACCCGGTCACCGCGTACTTCAAGTTTCTGCCCAAGCCGGAGCGGCCGTCGGTATTCGTGAAGGTGACGTGCGAAGACGGTGCAGTGGGCTGGGGACAGAGCGTGCCCCTGCCCACGTGGAGCTATGAAACGCCGGAGTCGGCGACCTCGGCGCTGCGCGATTATTTGGGGCCGGCATTGATCGGCAAGAATCCCACGGACATCGAAGGCGCCCACCGGTTGATGAATAAGGCGATCGCGGCCTCGTTCTCCACCGGCATGCCGATTGCGAAGGCGGGACTCGATCTGGCGCTGCACGATCTCGCCGGGAAGTACGCGGGCAAGAGCGTGGCGGAGTTATGGGGACGCAAGCCGCTGGCGCGCATTCCCCTGAGTTGGACAGTGAACGTGAAAGCCGTGGAAGAAGTGGCGCCGCTGATGGCGGATGGCCGGAAGCGGGGCTATCGCAATTTCAACATCAAGGTCGCGCCCGACGTGACATTCGATGTGGCGCTGGCGAAGGAAGTGCGGCGACTGGCGCCCGATAGCTTCCTGTGGGCGGACGCGAATGGCGGGTACGATACCGATACGGCATTGACGGCGGTGCCGCAATTGAAGGCGGCGGGCGTGAATGTGTTGGAGCAGCCCGTAGCGCCGAATAATCTCAGCGGTCTCGCGGCGGTGAAGAAGCAGGGCGCGCTCCCTTTGATTCTGGACGAAGGCGTCGTGTCGGTGAACGATCTGGTGGAGTTTCATAAATTGAACCTGCTGGACGGCGTGGCGATGAAGCCCGCGCGCACGGCCGGACTGTTCGACGCGCGGCGTCAAGTGGAGTTTCTGGAAAGCAACAAGCTCATGTTCCTGGGCAGCGGGCTGACGGATCCGGACGTGTCGCTGGCAGCGTCGCTGCTGCTCTTTGGGGCGTACGGGTTGAAGTATCCGGCGGCGCTGAACGGTCTGCAGTTCTTGACTGGAACGTTCCTGAAGAAGCCGTTTGTAGTGGAAGACGGAGCGCTCGCGGTGCCTGCGGGACCCGGGCTCGGCGTGGAAGTAGACGAGGAGAAAGTCCGACATGCATCGCGCGGTTAGCCTGATATTGCTTGCGCTGCCAGTGGCCGCACAGGCGCAGTTTACGTGGAAAGATGTGGGCGGAGGTAAGTTGGAACTCCGCGAGAGCAGCAAGGTAGCGCTGGCCTACAACTATGGGCCACAGCTGAAGGCGGGCGCACCGGAAGACAAGCGACGCTGCTGCTACATCTTTCCAATCTATACGCCGGGCGGAGTTGCGATGCTCGACGATTTCCCGCAGGATCACTGGCATCATCGCGGGCTGTTCTGGTCGTGGCCGGTGGTGGAGACGGACGGCAAAAAGTACGACATCTGGAAGGATTTCACGGCGAAGCACCGCGCTGTCGGGGTCCCGGTGACCAAGGGCGGCACGCTGACGGCGCATGATGTTTGGGGGGCGGGCGGCAAGGACATCGTGAAGGAAGATGTCAAGCTGACGGTGCTGCCGGCGCAAGGGAACTCGCGCGAAATGGATGTGGAGTTGACCTGGGAAGCGTTGGGCGCTCCGGTCACGCTCCAGGGGTCGGAAGAAAAAGGCAAGAGCTACGGCGGCTTGAGCGCGCGCTTCGCGGCTCGCGAGGGCACGATTCTGCGCGCCGATGGCGAAGTCCTCACCAAGGATGAGGATTTGACGCCGCGGAAATGGGCGGAGTTGGAAGGCGTGTACGGCGGCAAGAAAGTCGTGCTGCGAATTACGCCAGACCCGAACGATCCGGGCGCGCCGTATCAGTGGTGCTTGCGAAATTACGGGTTTGTGGGCGCTTCGTTTCCCGGGCGCACGGCGTCGGTCGATCACTACACCCTGGAAAAAGGCAAGCCTCTCACGTTGAAGTTCCGCGTGCAAGTACGGGATGTGATGTAGGGCGACGTTAAAGTTCGGCCGCGGTCTCCTTGAGCTATCATGAAGGCGTGCAGCAACTGAGTCGCATCACAATTGACCCGACTGTCATGGGCGGCAAACCTTGCATCCGAGGTATGCGTGTGACCGTCGGGATGATTGTTGAGGCGATCGCAGCGGGCCGTGACATTCCCGAACTTCTGTCCGATTTCCCATACCTCGAAGAGGCTGACCTTCGTGAAGCGTTTGCCTACGCTGCGAGCCTGGCCCAAGGCCGTGAAGTGCGCTTAGCGAGTTGATGCGGTTCCTGGTGGACATGAACCTGACGCCGCGTTGGGTTCAGTATTCACCGGCGCCGGCCACGAATGTACCCACTGGTCGGAAGTCGGTCCTACAACCGCGCCGGACACCATAATCTGCTCATATGCCCGTCAGCACGGCTTTATCGTGATTACCAACGACTTGGATTTTCCGCAGATTCTCGCACACACATCGGCCGGCAAGCCCAGCGTTATCCTGCTGCGTGGTGAGCCTCTGACGCCGGAGGTTCGGGGCGCGACCTTGATGGGCGCGATTGAGGATTGTGCGAGCGAACTCGACGCCGGCGCTATCCTTACGATCGATTGCGCCGGCAGGCCGAGAGCGAGACTGCTTCCGCTCACGTAACATCCGGCGGGCGCTAAGACCAGTGGACGAGTTCCTGCTTCTCGATTTTCGCTTCGTCGAATTCGATGCCGTAGCCTGGCCCCGTGGGGAGCGCGAAATGCGCCTTGACCGGTGCGGGCGCCACCTTCTCGAAGTGGTAGTACGACTGCATCTTGATGATCAGGTACTCAACCAGCGGGCATACGGCCGGGCTCTGCGACGCAACCAGATGGAGCGCGGCATGAATGCTGTGTCCATGCGGAATCACCGGCACGTCATACAGTGAGGCGATGGTGCAGATCTTCTGCAACTCAGTGGTGCCGCCGCACCATTCGGGGTCGCACTGCACGACGTCGAGAGCGCCGGCTTTCAGGTAGTCGTAGACCTCCCAGCGTCCCTGAATGTGCTCGCCGCTGGCCACGGGAATCGACGTGCCTTTGCGCAGTTGGGTGAAGCTATCGATCTTATCGGCCTGCGTCATCTCCTCGATCCACCGTGGGTGATAACGCTCGACGCGTTTGGCCCAGGCGAGCGTGTAGGTGAGATCCCATCCGCTATATACATCGAACATCAGTTCGGTGTCCTCCCCCACCGCTTCGCGCAAAATGCGAACGGTGTCCACGTTCTTTTGCATGCCGGCGGGTCCGTCGCCGGGGCCATAGGCGAGAAACCACTTCTGGTAGCGGTAGCCTTCCTGTTTCAGTTGAGCGGCGCGCTTCTGCGCTTTGTCCGGCTCCAGGGAGTAGTTGAGACAACTGGCGTAAGCTTCGACGGACTCGCGCGTAGGTCCGCCGAGGAGGCGGTAAACCGGCACTTTGAAGTAGCGGCCGCGAAGGTCCCATAGCGCGTGGTCGATGGCGGAGATGGCCATCAGGTAGTGGCCGCGGCGAGCGTGCCGGTTGGACCGATAGAGTTGGTCCCAGAGCTTCTCCTGCGCAAGCGCGTCCTTCTTGAGGAGGAAGGGGCGCAGTTGGTCGTCGATGACGATGGCGATTTCCTTGTCGATCGGACCGTAAAGGCCGTCGGGCCCGCCATCGGTTTTGATCTTGAGGTAGTAGGCAGTGGTGGGAGCCTTGCGCGTGGTGGACTGCGCAGCGTCGGCGTAGGGCTTGGGGCGAAGCTCGTCGTAGATGTGAAGCTGATTGATCTGGAACTGTTGGTTGAGGCCCGTGGTGGCGTCGCGATGTCCGTCCAGTCTCCAGATTTCGACGGCCGTGATCTCCAGCGGCTTGGTCTGGCCGAAAGCGGCAAAGGCGGGCAGGGCTGCGAGAAATCGGCGTCTTGGAATGTGCATACGTGGCCTCGTGGACATTCTATCGGGATTGGGCGGCGAGAATACGGGATGGTCGGCGGCCCAAAAGGAGCGCCTCTTCTCAGATCACTACGCGTTCGTCGCCTTCACGACGGGTGACCTTTTCGCGATCGAGGAATTCGAGCAGGGGGATGGCGTATTTGCGGGAGATGCCCGTCCAGTCTTTGAATTCGGGGACGCGAAAGCGCTCGCCTTTGTGGGTGGCCAGCAGGCCACGCAATTGGGCGATTACGGTGCGATGGAAAACCAGGTCGTCGCTGACGCGCACGAGTCGTTTTTCGCGCAGCAGAATTTGCAGCAGCGACTTCGCGCGCGAGGGTTCCACGCCCGACTTGGCGAGTACTTCGGCGAGCGCCGGCACGGCCAGTCCAGCCTGCTCGAAGGCGCCTTCGATCTTGCCCCGCGCCTGCTCTTCGTCTTCTTTCAGCACCACCTTGTGGGTGCGCAGACGAACCACTTCGCCTTCGGCCACGACCTCTTTTGCCGATTCCAGCAACGAATCCCAAACGAATACAGGCGCTTTGCCGCGCAGTTCCTGACGCGCCAAACCAGGCAGCAGCGGTGACTTCCTGTGGAACTCGCGCAGTGTGGCGATGATGCGCTCGCGCTCGCGCTGCATCCACTCGCGATCGACATACCAGGGCTGCGGCTGCGCAATTTCAACGACCGGTGCTTTGGCTGCTGCCGCCGCAATTTCCCGCTGGCTGAGCCCGGTACGCGCCACCAGGCCGGCCATGCCTGCACCGTAGGGGGACTCGCGCACCAGCAGCGCGATGCGAGAGGCGATATCGCCGGCGGAAAGGGTTGCGAGGCGGCCCTTCACGTCATCCCCCTTGCGATAACGGCTAGCGCCGGTATCGACGATGGTGCCTCCTCCGATGGTGACCACGGGGGAGAACATGCGGATGATAAAACTATCGCCGGGCAGCAGCAGCGCGGGCTGGCGCAGAATCAGACGCACGAACGCGGTGCTGCCCGGGCGCATGGCCGCGGTGCCCTCCAGTAGTCGAACCTCCGCCTCGATTTCGGCGGTGCCGGAATGGAAGTGTACGGGTGCGCGATGCTTGAGCGGCTTGGCGGAGGGCAGCAACTGAAGTCGGCAATCGATCACGGTTGAAGGTTGGAAGCGGCCGGGTTCGCTGAGCACGTCGCCGCGAGAGAGATCGGCTGGCTCGATATCGGCGAGGTTCACGGCGGTGCGCTGTCCGGCCTTCGCCCGTCCGGCGGTACTCCCGTGCACCTGCACGCCGCGCACGCGCAGGCGGCGGCCCGCGGGGTAGACCTCCACATCCTGCTCTTTGGCGACGGAGCCGGAAATCAGCGTGCCGGTCGCCACCGTGCCGAAACCCTTCACCGTGAAGACGCGGTCGATGGGAAGCCGGAAATAGCCGGCCGCGTTCTTTTCGCCGGCTTCGGCGGCCGCGGCCTGCAGTTCGCGCCGCAGATGGTCGAGACCCGCGCCGGTGATAGAACTGACGGGCACGACCGGCGCGCCCTGAAGGAAGGAGCCCGCGACCATCTCCTCTACTTCCAGCCGCACGAGTCCGAGAATGTCGTCGTCGACCAGATCGGCCTTGGTCAACGCAACGATGCCGCGGCGAATGCCGAGCAGGCGGCAGATATCGAAATGCTCGCGGGTTTGCGGCTTGATGGATTCGTCGGCGGCGACAACGAAGAGCACGAGGTCGATGCCGCCCACCCCGGCGAGCATGTTCTTGATGAAGCGTTCGTGGCCGGGCACGTCGACGAAGTCGAGGCAGATGTCATCGCCAAGAGCGAGGTGCGCGAAGCCCAGATCGATGGTGATGCCGCGGCGCTTCTCTTCTTCGAGGCGATCGGCATCGATCCCGGTGAGCGCTTTGACAAGCGCAGTCTTGCCGTGATCGATGTGTCCCGCGGTGCCCACGATGATGTTCTTCATTGGCTTGTTACAGTGTAGAAGTGCTTGCCTGGCCACTGCTAGCCCTTGTCACGGGCTCGCTTGTTTACTGCGTTCTTACCATTGTCGCCGCAGTTCGCTATCGCGCGGTACGTCCCGCGCCGCTGCTTGAAGACTTGCCGGTCAGCATCCTGAAGCCGCTGGCTGGAATCGACGACGGACTGGAAGACAATCTGCGCACGTTTTTCGAGCAGGACTACGCGTGGTTCGAAATTCTGTTAGCGGTGCGCAGTCCGCAAGATCCCGCGATTGCCGTGGTGGAGCGACTGCGAACTCAGTTTCCAAATGTGCCGTCACGCCTGATCGTCACGGGCGAGCCGCCATACGCCAATGCGAAGGTCTACAGCTTGGACCGGATGCTGGCCGCGGCACGCTACGACCTGCTGGTGATGGCGGACAGCGATGTCCGCGTGACGCCTGGGATGTTGCGGGTGATCGCGGCGGAGTTTCAGGATGAGCGATTGGGCCTGGCCACGTGCCCCTATCGAGCGGTGCCGGGACGGAGTCTTTGGAACACGCTGGAAGCGGTGGGGCTGAATACGGAATTCATCGGCGGCGTGCTGGTCGCGCGCATGTTGGACGGGATGAAATTCGCATTGGGGCCGACGATTGCGGCGCGGCGCGCGACCCTGGAAGGCATCGGGGGATTCGACGCGGTGAAGGATTTCCTGGCGGAAGATTTCGTTATGGGCCACCTGGCCGCGGCGCGCGGCGATGGCGTGATTCTCTCGTCGTACGTGATCGAGCACCACATTGGGGCGCAATCGCTGGCGGCGAATCTGCGGCATCGATTGCGGTGGAATCGCAGTACGCGGCGGTCGAGGCCGGCAGGATATGTCGGGCAATTATTTACCAATCCCGTGCCACTCGCGTTGATGCTGTGGGCGGCGCGTCCGGAGTGGTGGCCGGTGGTGGCGGCAGCGCTATTGCTTCGCGCCGCCGCTGGAATTGCGACGGCGGGATACGTGTTGCGCGACGGACTCACGGCGCGACTGTTCTTTCTGGTGCCGGTGCAGGATGTGCTGAGCTTCGCGATGTGGGTCGCGGGCTTCTTCGGCAATACGATTCTGTGGCGCGGGCGGAAGTATTATCTGCAGCCCGACGGACGTTTCGAACTGGTGCGGTGAGCCGCCGTCATAGGTAGCTCAGCCACCAATCCCGGCGGCGCTGTTTCAGGCGCGAGAACCAGAGACAGACGGGGTAAAGCGCGATCACGACAGCAGCCCACACGACATAGACGAACCACAGCGGGTAGCCGAAATCGGGTGGATAGGTTTTGGCATCGGCGCCCAGCGTCAGCGCGTGCCAGAGGAAATCCGCGCGTCCATAGCGCAGGTAGGTCAGTGGAAAGAGCAGCACGTGCAGCAGGGCAAAGTGCGCGAGGAAATAGAAGAGCGGCACCTTGCCGTAGACCATCAGCGGGTTGGAGGAGCGGAATTCCCGGCGATCGAAGAACGCGAGCATCAGCAGTGCGGGCCCGAGCGTGACCAGCAGGAAATCGAGCGACGGCGGGTACTTGGTGACGCGCAGGAAGGAGAGCAGCGTCATGCCGGGGAAGCGCGTGGTCCAACGCGCCGGGTCGCCATACACGTTGATGGCGCGAAGGACGATGAAGGTGAGCGTGAGCGCGGCGCCGAGGCGTACCATCCACCGTCGGCGGCGCGCGGGTTCAAGCGAGAGGACAGGACCGAAGCAATAGCCCGCGGCCATGACCGCGAACCAGGGCACCAGCGGATAAGCAGCGATCACCGGCACAGGCCCCGCCTGGATGAATCCGGCCTGATGCAGGATGTTCCAGACCCAGGCGTAACTGCCAAAACTTGCGGCGCGGATCGGGTCGGCAAGATTGTGCAGAACGATGACGGCAAGGCTGAAGACTGTGAGAAGGCGGATGGGCATTCGCACCAGGAAGCCGAGAAGGAACATCGACCAGCCCAACGCCCATAAGACGGTAAGGAATACCGGCCCGTCGAGCAGCCCGAAGCTCATTACGAGCCGCAGCGCGGTCAACTCTAAAAAGACGAGCCACAGTCCGCGCTTCCAGAGAAAGTGCGACAGGTCCGCAGTGGTGCGTCCGGGACGCAGCCAGAGGTAGGCGCCGAGTCCCGCGGTAAACATGAAGACAGGCGCGCAGAAGTGCGTGATCCAGCGGGTGAAGAAGAGCACGGCCGTGGTGCGCGAGATATCGTCGGGTTGGAACGTCGTGGCGCCGCGGTGGTAGTAGTCGCGCACATGGTCGAGCGCCATGATGATCATCACCAGGCCGCGGAGGGCGTCTACCGATGCGATACGGGCGCCTGGCCGCTGGGACGATGAAGGGGCTGCCATTCCGATATTTTAGCGAGAGCTGGCGATTTCTTGCGCAGTACGAGCCGGTACAAGAAATGGCCGAAAAGCGATGCCGAAGCGGCGATCTAAATTCGGCCCCTGTCCGAGTCGGACGACTCCGGGCGTTATCCGCCGGCGATCGCGCCGACGAGAAGGAAAGGCTCCGCTCCCGACGCGACCGCTTCGGGCAGCGGAGCATCAATCGACTCGTGCGACCAATCTTCGCCGCAGATGAAGAAGCGGATGAACGGGCGGCGCACCTTCGTCTCGTGGTCGCGGATGGCGCCGGCGAGCATTGGGTACTGCGTCTCGAGCGCGTCCACTACGCTGCGAATCGTTACCGGGCCTTGCACCTCGACCTCGGCATCGCCGGTGACTTTGGCCAAATCCCGCAGGTGCGCGGGAAGTACGACGCGAATCATGGCAGGGTCTGCACCTCGATGGAGAGCACAGGCGGCAGGTCGCGTACGATGGGCACCCAATGGTCTCCGCCATCAGTAGATGCGTACACCTGGCCGCCGGTCGTACCGAAGTAGACGCCGCAGGAATCGAGCGAATCCACCGCCATTGCGTCGCGCAGAACGTTGACGTAGCAATCGCTCTGCGGCAGGCCGTTGGTCAGCGCCTCCCACTCGTTGCCGCCGGTGCGACTGCGGTAGACGCGCAGTTTGCCATCCGGCGGGTAGTGTTCGGAATCGCTCTTGATGGGCACGACGTAAATGGTTTCCGGCTCGTGCGCGTGCACGTCGATGACGAAGCCGAAGTCCGAAGGCAGGTTGCCACTCACTTCGTGCCAGTTGTCGCCGGCATCGTCGCTGCGCATCACGTCCCAGTGCTTTTGCATGTAGAGCACATTCGGGCGTGCCCCGTGCATCGCCACGTGGTGGACACAGTGTCCGATCTCGGCGTTGGGGTCCGGAATGTATTGGGAGAGGAGTCCGCGATTGATCGGCTTCCAGGTTTCGCCGCCATCGTCGGTGCGGAAGGCGCCGGCGGCGGAAATCGCGATATAGATGCGCTTGGGATCGCCCGGATCGAGCAGGATGGTGTGCAGGCACATGCCACCCGCGCCAGGCTGCCACTTGGCGCCGGTGCCGTGGCCGCGCAGACCGCGCAGTTCCATCCAGTTCTGGCCGCCATCCGTGGTCTTAAAGATCGCGGCGTCTTCCACACCGGCGTAGACTGTGTCGGGGTCGGTCAGAGACGGTTCCAGGTGCCACACGCGTTTGAATTCCCAGGGGTGCGGCGTGCCGTCGTACCACTGATGCGTGCCGACTTCGCCTTCGTAGGCGAACTTATTTCCCACGGGCTCCCACGTCTTGCCGCCATCGTTCGAGCGTTGGATTTGCTGGCCGTACCAGCCGCTCGATTGCGACGCATAAATGCGATTGGGGTCCGCTGGGGACCCCTTGAGGTGGTACAGTTCCCAGCCGCCGAAGTGCGGGCCGGCAACGTCCCACTTCTCACGCTTCCCGTCTGAAGTCAGGATGAAGGCTCCCTTTCGGGTACCGGCGAGCACGCGAACGCCGCTCACTGTTTCGCTCCTTCGCAGTTGATCATCCACGGGATGCCGAAGCGATCGGTCAACATACCGAATCGCGCCGCCCAGAAGGTCTGTTGAATCGGCATCCCCACCTTTCCGCCTTCAGACAGCGCGGCGAAAACGCGCTCCGCCTCCGCCACATCTTCAAGCTGCACGCTCACGGAGAAACCCTGCGGCGTCTTGTAACGATCGGGCGGCGCGTCCGACCCCATCAGCACGCCATTGCCCGCCTTCAGCGCCACGTGCATGATCTTGTCCTGCCAGTCCGCCGGCACATGCGCGGCGGCGGGCGTGTCCGCGTGCTTGAAAATGGCAAGGATCTTGCCGCCGAGGCTCTTCTCGTAAAACTTGAAGGCTTCTTCGGCCCGTCCATCGAAGACTAAATAGGAGTTCAGGTTCATGGTCGTTTCCTTTTCTTTTGACTCTGGTTTTCGATTATCGTCACGTCTGGGAACGATTTACTGCCCGGGAATTCCCCCGATCTCAATCACCGGTCGAACTTCGACGCTGCCGAAGCGCGCTCCCGGAATCTTCCCCGCGATTTCTATGGCTTCGTCGAGGTTGGAGGCGTTGACGAGGAAGTAGCCCCCGAGATACTCACGCGTCTCGGCGAACGGTCCGTCGGTTACCAACCGCTTGCCTTCGCGTACGCGGACCGTCGTGGCGGTGGAAGTCGGGTGGAGCGGGTTGGCTCCCAGGAACTGGCCTTTGGCCTGTAGGTCCCTGGCAAGGTCCGTGGATTCGACGTAACACTTTTCGCGCTCGTCCTCGTCAATCGCGGTCTCTTCCAGGTAAATCAGCAGCATGTATTTCATGTAGGTATTCTCTATTGGTTGATCGAGCGGGAAATCGTGAAATCGACAGCCTTACGAAAAATATTTCTACAATTTGATTATGCCCCGGGACACCTCCGCCGCCGTTGAAGAGCTCTATCGCACAGATTGGGGAAGGATCGTCGCGACGTTGATCGGCGTGGTGGGAGATTTCGACCTGGCCGAAGAGTCAGCACAGGAGGCGTTCGCGGCCGCCGTCGCGCAATGGCCGGCCGAGGGCATCCCCGAATATCCGCGAGCCTGGATCATTCAGACGGCGCGCCACAAGGCAATCGACCGGCTGCGCCATCGAGCGCGCACCGAGGAGAAGCTGGACTCGTACGTGAAGAGCGGGTTTGTGCGCGAAGCGGAAGTTCCGGACTACGACACCGACGAGATTCCGGACGACCGGCTTCGCCTGATTTTCACCTGCTGCCATCCAGCGCTGTCGCCCGAAGCGCAGGTGGCGCTCACGCTGCGCACGCTCTGCGGGCTGGAGACCGACGAAATCGCGCGCGCCTTCCTGGTGCCGGAAACAACCATGGCGCAGCGGTTGGTCCGCGCCAAACGCAAGATCCGGGAGGCCGGCATTCCCTACGCGGTACCCGAGGCCAAGGCCATCGGCGAGCGGCTCGACGCGGTCCTCACGGTAATCTACCTGGTGTTCAACGAGGGCTATGCCGCCACGCGCGGCGGACCGCTGGTGCGCACCGGTTTGTGCGCGGAGGCGATCCGGCTGGGGCGGCTGATCCGCGGGTTGACCGCGCCGCAAACGCCCACTGAGGCCACGGCACTGCTCGCCTTGATGCTTTTGCAGGATGCGCGCCGGGAAGCGCGACTGGATGCCGCCGGCGATCTGGTGATTCTCGAGGAGCAGGATCGCCGCCTGTGGAATGGCGCGCAGATCGCGGAAGCGCTGCCGCTGGTGGAAGAGGCGTTTCGGGCGCCGGTGGGACCGATGGCGATTCAGGCAGCGATCTCGGCACTGCACTGTCAGGCGAGCCGGACCGAGGATACCGACTGGCCGCAGATCCAGCGGCTCTACGATCTGTTGTTGCGGTTGCAGCCCTCGCCCGTGGTGCGCTTGAATCGCGCCGTGGCGGTGGCGATGGCAGACGGTCCGTTAGCGGGACTCGCCCTGGTGGACGAATTGGCGGCCGGCGGCGAGTTGGAAGATTATCACCTGTTATACGCTACGCGCGCCGACTTGCTGCGCCGCACTGGCGCCACTGCCGAAGCGGCGGAGAGCTATGCACAGGCGCTCGCCCTGGTGACCAACGATAGCGAACGGCGCTTTCTGGAACGCCGCCTGCGCGAGGTGCGAGCTAGCGCGTAGACGCGCGGTCAGATAGGGTCGAATGCCAGTACAATGAATCCCAATGAACCGCCTCGAAGCATTACGACTCCGCCATAAGGCCGCCGAACAGGGCGGAGGTCCGGAACGCCGCGCCCGCCAGCACAAGGAGGGCAAGCTGAGCGCCCGCGAGCGGATCGAACTGCTGCTGGACGAGGGCAGCTTCGAAGAACTCGACAAACTGGTGACGCACCGCTGCCGTGATTTCGGCATGGACGAGCAGGTCATTCCCGGAGACGGTTTCGTCACCGGGTACGGCCGCATCGAAGGCCGGCTGGTCTACGTCTTCGCGCAGGATTTCACCGTATTCGGCGGCTCGCTTTCGGAGAGCAACGCGCAGAAGATCTGCAAGGTGATGGACCTCGCGCTGAAGACCGGCGCGCCCGTGATCGGCCTCAACGATTCGGGCGGCGCGCGCATACAGGAGGGCGTGGTCTCGCTTGCCGGTTACGCGGACATTTTCCTGCGCAATACGCTGGCCAGCGGAGTGGTCCCGCAGATCTCGGCCATCATGGGCCCCTGCGCGGGAGGCGCGGTGTACTCGCCTGCGATCACCGACTTCGTCTTTATGGTGGACGGCACCAGTTACATGTTCGTGACCGGTCCCGACGTGATCAAGACGGTGACGCACGAGGACGTCACCAAGGAGACGCTGGGCGGGAGCATGACGCACAACTCGGTGAGCGGCGTGGGACACTTTATCGCGCCGGACGACGCCGGGTGTTGCCGTATGATTCGCGAACTGCTGACCTACCTGCCGCAGAACAATCGCGAAGATCCGCCGCGGCGGCCCACACACGATCCCGCGAGCCGCATGGACTCCGCGCTCGACAGCATCGTACCCGCCGAATCCAACGTGCCTTACGACATCAAGGATGTGATCCATCGAGTGGTGGACGACGGGGAGTTCTTCGAGGTGCACGAGCATTGGGCGAAGAATCTGGTGGTCGGGTTCGCACGCATGGACGGGCGGTCCATTGGGATTGTGGGCAACCAGCCGGCCTTTCTGGCGGGCGTGCTCGATATCAACTCCTCCACCAAGGGGGCGCGTTTCGTGCGCTTCTGCGACGCGTTCAACATTCCGATTCTGACCTTCGAAGATGTGCCGGGGTTTTTGCCGGGTACCGCGCAGGAGTTCGGCGGCATCATCCGCCACGGCGCCAAATTGCTCTACGCCTACGCCGAAGCTACGGTGCCGAAGATCACTGTGATCACGCGCAAAGCGTACGGCGGCGCGTATTGTGTGATGGGGTCGAAGCACCTGCGCACGGACATCAATCTCGCGTGGCCGACGGCGGAGATTGCGGTGATGGGGCCGGAAGGCGCGGTCAACATCGTCTATCGGCGCGAACTGAATGCGGCCGAAGATCAGGCGGCGGTGCGGCAGCAGAAGATCGAGGAATTCCGCGAACGCTTCGCGAACCCGTTCGTGGCCGCCGAGCGCGGGTACGTGGACGACGTGATCGAGCCGCACGAAACGCGCCCTCGCGTGATTGCGGCGCTGCGCATGCTGGAGAACAAAGTCGATACTATGCCGCGCAAGAAACACGGCAACATTCCCTTATGAAACTGATTACCGGCTTTGGCGTTGGTTCCGCGCGGCCGGTCTGGCACGTCGCGGTGTGCTCGCTGATGGCGATGATCCAACCTATCTGGAACGCGCTGATGGAAGTGGTATAGGCGCGGAAACCAGTACGTCAGCGCTCCTTCAGGAACGTGCCGCGCTCCAATTCTTCGAACGCATCCTTCAGCTGCTGCTGGGTGTTCATGACGATGGGTCCGTACCACGCCACGGGTTCCTCCAACGGTTTGCCCGAGACCAGCAGGAAACGAATGCCGTCCTCGCCAGCCTGCACCTCCACTTCGTCGCCACGGTCGAACAGCACCAGCGAACGATTACTGGCCTTCGCAGGCGGCGCGGTGTCCAGCCAGCCCACGCTTTCCGTAGGCACGGCGAGCGGGCCCGAAGCGTTACAGAATTTGCCGTCGCCCGCGAAGATATAGGCGAAGGCGTGGCGCGTAGTCTCGACGGGCAAACTGCGGCGACGGCCCGGCGGCACGGAGACGTCGAGGTAGACGGGGTCGGCAGCGATGCCGTCCACGGGACCTTGTTTGCCCCAGAAACTGCCGCAGACCAGGCGCACTTTGGTGCCATCGTCGTCGGTGATTTCGGGAATGTCCGTGGACTTCACTTCCTGGTAGCGCGGCGCGGTCATCTTCAGACCGGCTGGCAAATTGGCCCATAACTGAAAGCCGTGCATGCGGCCCGCTGCGTCGCCCTTGGGCATTTCCTGATGAATGATGCCGCGCCCCGCAGTCATCCACTGCACATCGCCGGGAGCGATAGCGCCGCGATTACCCATGCTGTCGCTGTGTTCGACGGTGCCGGCCAGCACATAGGTGATGGTCTCGATGCCGCGATGCGGGTGCCAGGGGAAGCCGGCGAGATAGTCGTCGGGGATGTCGTTGCGGAAGTCATCGAAGAGCAGGAAGGGATCGAATTCGGTAGTGTTGCCGAAGCCAAAGCCGCGGCGCAGGTGGACGCCGGCTCCTTCCACGGCGGGTTTGGATTGGATGAGACGCTTAACAGGTCGCAGGGACATAGGGAGAGGCCTCCACCCGTGAGTCTAGCGTAGGCTGCCCGGTTTTCGGAATCGGGCGGAAGGGCGGGTACAATATGGGAGGCGGGCCCTTAGCTCAGTTGGTTAGAGCAGCGGACTCATAATCCGTCGGTCGTAGGTTCAAGTCCTACAGGGCCCACCAATTCAATAGCTCATCGGAAAACCGAGTCCGTTGGCGAGCCGAAAAGACAGCGGACTCGTGATCGGATATCGCAAATCCCTTCCTGTTTACGTTTGGGAATGCCAACTCGGTGAACTGCGGCACCCTGGCCCCTTCAAGTCCCTAGCGTCCGAGGCCAGCCAGCGGCTGGCCTCGTCATGCCGCAATGCTTCGGGCGTCATAGAGCAGCCTCCCTTCGCGCACCACGGTCGCCGGCAACGACGCCAGCACGTGCGTTGCACGCGCGTCGAAGTCGGTCACTGCCCAGCGAACCACGTCCACGGCGGTACCGATTCCCCGAATCGCCTCGCGGGCTCCCGGGCGGTAGAAACTCCCGGGGGCATCGTCCGGCAGCACGACGCAGAAATCCAGATCGCTGTCGGGCCCATCATCGCCGCGAGCAGCCGAGCCGAAGATATATACCCGCTCCGGGTGGTAGTACTCCACCAGGCGGCGCGTGATTTCTTGGATGGTTTCCTGCTTGGTCAATTGCTCTGGCATGGCTCCGTCCGTTCCACTTTCCGAGGTTATCGCAGTTCTGACCCGCGGTCACGCCGCGCTTTTGACGCACACGGGAATGCTACCCTGACCACGTGACCATTCGACCGGCCAGCGACCGCTCGCTCCTGATCTCCTTCGGCGATGAAATCACGCTCGACACTCACCTGGCCGTGGCGCGCCTGACGCGCAGCCTGCAATCCGTCCGCGGCATTCTGAACCTGCATCCGGCGTACACGTCCGTGCTGGTGGATTTCGATCCGCGCCTGCGTTCGCATTCCGAAGTGGAAGACCTGGTGCGCGCCGGGATTGCAGCGCATCGCGACGATGTGCCGCCAGCGCCCCGCTTCGTGGAGATCCCGGTGCAGTATGGCGGCGATGCGGGCCCCGATCTGGCGGACGTCGCCCGGCACACCGGCCTGAGCGAAGAACGTGTCGTGGAACTGCATTCGTCGGCGGATTACCTGGTTTACTTCGTCGGCTTCGCCACGTGCTTTCCCTACCTCGGGGGACTGCCGAAGGAACTGGCAACGCCTCGCCTGCCCGCGCCTCGCCTGCAAGTGCCGGCTGGCAGCGTGGCGATCGGAGGGGCACAGGCAGGCATCTATCCGCTCGCGTCGCCGGGCGGATGGCGCCTGATCGGGCGCACCGCGATGAAGCTGTTCGATGCCTCGGCCTGCCCGCCGCCCCTGGTGCGCATGGGCGACCACCTCCGTTTCGTTCCGGTCCGGGAGGCGCGGCGGTGAACCGTCTGCACCTGCTCTCTGCCGGCATGCTGACCACCGTGCAGGACCTGGGACGCTTCGGTTACGCGCAGTACGGCATCTCCGCCTCCGGCGCGGCGGACCCGCTGGCGTTGCGCGCCGCCAATTTGCTGGTGGGCAATGCGGAGAATGCCGCGGTGCTCGAAATGACCCTCTCCGGCGCGGAGATTGTCTTCGATCACCCGGCAACAATCGCGCTGGCGGGCGCGGATTTCGGCGCGTCGCACGCGCCGTGGCAGGCAGTGGAGGTCCGCGCCGGAGAGACGGTGCGCTGCGGCGCCGCGCGTAACGGCGCGCGCTGCTACCTTGCCGTGCGCGGCGGGCTGGATGTGCCGCATGCGATGGGCAGCGCGTCTACCCATGTAATGACGGGCATCGGCGGCCGGCCGCTGCGGCGCGGCGACATCTTGCTGATCGGCGACGCCGCGGTGCGAAAGCCCCGCCGCCCCGCGCGTGGGTATCCCGTGCCCGACTCGCCCACCCGTCTCCGCACCACGCCGGGACCGCAGGCGCGGAATTTCGGCGACGAACTGTACCGCTCCGCCTACCGTGTCAGTGAGGCCTCAAACCGGATGGGAATTCGTCTGCTGGGTCCGGAATTGCCATCGCCCGGCGGGCAGATGATCACAGAGGGCGTAGGCCTCGGCGCGGTGCAGGCGCCGCCCGGCGGACAGCCCATCATCCTCTTCGTGGACCATCAGACCACCGGCGGCTATCCGAAACCGGCCAACGTGATCTCCGCCGATTTCTGGCGGCTCGGGCAGTTGCGCCCGCGTGACGAGGTGCGCTTCGAACGTGCCACCATGGAAGGCGCACTGGCACTTCTGCGCGATCAGGAGGAGTGGCTGTACTCGCTATGAGCATCGACCTTAATTGCGATATGGGAGAGCTGGAGGATGCGGCGCACGAAGCGGCGCTGATGGCCTTCGTCACTTCGGCGAGCATCGCCTGCGGCGCGCATGCCGGCGATCTTCAGACCATGGAGCGCACCGTCCACCTGGCGCTGGAGCGCGGCGTGCGGATCGGCGCCCATCCCGGATATCCCGATCGCCAGAATTTCGGGCGCCTGGAACTGGCCATGACGCCCGGGGAGATTGCGGACTCCGTCTACGCGCAGATCGTGCTGCTGGAAGGCGTGGTCACGCGCCTGGGCGGTACGGTCTCATACGTCAAGCCGCATGGCGCGCTCTACAATGTCGCGGTGCGCAACCCGGAAGTGGCGCGTGCCATCGCCGAAGGGGCGGCGCGTTGGAATCCGCATACGGTCCTCTTCGGACTTGCCGGGTCGCCCATGCTCGCGGTGTGGCGCGCCATGGGAATGAGCGTCGCCGGAGAAGCCTTCGCGGACCGCTGCTACGAACCGGACGGCACGCTGCGCTCGCGCAAACTGCCGGGAGCGCTGATTACGGCGCCGGCGGACGCCGCGGCACAGGCGCTGCGCTTCGCCCGCGAGGGACTGGCGCAGACAATTTGTGTGCACGGCGATACTCCGGGAGCAGTGGCGATCCTGAAGGCATGCCGCGAGGCGTTACCATAACTACAATGAGGCTCCTGATCGCTCTGGCGTTCGCCGCGCCGTTGTTCTCGCAGACCTGCAAGTACGTCGTCACACCGACCGTATTCAATATCGGCGCCGACACCACTCCGGGTACTGTGCAGGTGTCTCAGACGTTCGACAGCAATTGCGGCCCTTACCTGGCCACCACTTCGGTCCCGTGGCTGCATATCGACCCCAATACGGGCGGCGGCTTGCCGGGCAGCAGTGTGAATTTTATCGCGGACGCCAATCTTGGAGCTTCGCCGCGCAGCGGCGTGATGCAAATCGCTCTGCAGAATGTCACTGTCAACCAAGGGGGCGCAAACTGCTCCTTCTCAGTCTCGCCCACGTCGCAGAGTTTTCCGGTGGGCGGCGGCGATGCTACGTTCCTGGTGCAATCCGGCTGCGGCTGGCTGGCGACCAGCAATGTGCCGTGGCTCACCTTGAAAGCGAATTCGACCTCCGGAATTCCCGTGCCGTATAGCGTCGCGTCGAATGTGTGTGTCTCTGCGCGCACCGGCACCATTACCGTACAAACCGGACTCACGACCCCGCCTCCGCCCACCGTCGCCGTCACCCAGGAGGGGTCCGCGGCCAATCTCGTTCTTTCGGCCACCAGCGCCACAGTGGGTGCCGCCGCCAGCAATGGCCGAATCACGGTAACCACCGGCGACCCCTGCAACTGGAGCGCGGTCTCCGATGTCAACTGGATTCAGATCACAATCGGCTCCACGGGCACAGGCAATGGAGGAATTTCGTATCGCATTCTGGCGAACACGGCGGCAGAGCGTTTTGGCAGCATCCGCGTCGGCGCGCTCAAGTATACGATTACGCAACTGGCTTCCGGCTCGCCCGCCCCTATCGTGCGCGGTGTCGTCAGCGCCGCCAATTACAACGCCGACGCCGTCGCGCCCGGCGAGATCGTGGCGCTCTTTGGCGACAATATGGGCCCCGCCTCCATCGTCACCCTGCAACTGGAAAACGGCACGGTCACCAGTTCGCTGGCCGGAACCCAGGTGCTGTTCGACGATGTGCCCGCGCCGATGGTCTACACCTTGAAGGGGCAGGTCAGCGCCGTAGTGCCCTACGGGGTGGCCGGGAAGCCCAGCACCGCCATTCAGGTGAAATATCTGGATCAGGTATCGAACACGATGACCGTTACCGTGCGCGCCGCGCACCCCGGGGTCTTCACGCTCGATTCCAGCGGCGTCGGCCCCGGCGCCATCCTCAACCAGGACCTCACCGTGAATACCAGCGGCAATCGCGCGGCGCCGCTGTCCGTCATCGCGATCTACTGCACGGGGGGCGGCGTCACCGATCCCGCCAGCCTGGATGGCGAAGTGATCGGCGGTCCGCTGCGGCGCCTTACCCAGATCCCTGTGGTGACCATCGGCGGCCTCAACGCTGTCGTGAAGTTCGCCGGAGCGGCCCCCGACTCGATCGCGGGACTGGTTCAGATCAATGCGGAAGTTCCCGCCGGACTCGCGCCAACGGTAGGCGCACCGGTGATCGTCAAGATCGGCGATTGGAGCAGTACCGCAAACGTTACGGTGTCGGTGAAGTAGCCCGCCGGAGCCGCCACGAGTGCGGCATTGAGGGCAATCCATCGGCTGACACGCTGGGCAAGTTGAATCGGGTAAATCTTTCTTAAACTGTACGGACTTTAACTGCCCAAAAATCCAGCCTCGCACGGTTCTGTCAAATTCGTCACTCTACCTTCATCGAAGGAGATTAGAATTAAGGAAGCTTCATATAGGAAGCTTCATATAGGAGTGTGCGGTATGAGCTCCCGAATTCTATTTATTTCCGGCAGCCCGGAAGACGCCCTTCGCCTCACTGAAATGCTGCATGCTTTGCCGATTCAGGTCCAGCATGCGAAATCTCTCCGCCGTGCACGAACGCACCTCCAGCAGGAACATTTTGATGTGATCCTCACTGAATCCGCTGTTGCCGACGGCGGATGGTTGGACGTGCTGCATCTGGCCCGCGAATGTCCGCGCGAGATTCAAGTGATTGTCACGGACCCGCAGGCGGATGGGCGCTTCTGGGCCGAGGCGCTCAACCTCGGCGCTTATGATCTGCTCGCCCAGCCGTTTTACGAGCCCGAAGTCCGCCGCATTCTGTATAACGCCTGCACCCGGTTCGCGCATCCGATGACGATGAACGCGACATAATTCGTCCGGGGCGGTAAACTCTGAGAAATCATGTCTGCCGCCACCGATACTTTCGTTCAACAGAATCAAGCGCGCCTGCTCGAAGAGCTGAAACAGTTCCTGCGCATTCCCAGCATCAGCACCCTCCCGGAAAATCGCCCGGACGTCGAACGCGCCGCCGCTTTCGTGGCGGACGCCCTGCGCGACGCCGGGATGGAGAACGTGGAGATCGTGCCGACGGCCAAGCATCCGCTGGTCTATGCGGATTGGCTGCACGCGCCCGGCAAGCCCACCGTCCTCTGCTATGGGCATTACGATGTACAGCCGGCGGACCCGCTGGAGCTTTGGACCTCGCCTCCCTTTGAACCCACCGAACGGGACGGCAACCTCTACGGACGCGGCACGGCCGACGACAAAGGCCAGATGTATTCTCACATCAAGGCGGTGGAAGCGCTGATGGCTGCCGGGGGCTCCCTGCCCGTCAACGTCAGATTCCTGGTGGAAGGCGAGGAGGAAGTGGGCGGCGCGTCCATCGCCAAATATGTCGCGGAAAATCCGGACAAACTGCGCGCCGATGTAGCGTTGGTCTCCGACACCGCGATGTATGCCGAGGGCATGCCGACGCTGTGCATCGGCCTTCGCGGCCTGGTCTACATGGAAGTGGAAGCCTCCGGTCCCAAGCGCGATCTGCATTCCGGGCTCTACGGCGGCGCCGCGCCCAATGCCGTCTTCGGTTTAGTGGAACTGCTGGCCAAGGCCAAGGATGGCGACGGTGCGCTGCTGATTCCCGGCATTTACGATCACGTCGAAGAGCCGGCGCCCGCCGAAATCGCCAGTTGGAAAAGCCTGCCGTTTGAGGAGAGCGACTTCCTCGCCCGGGAAGTCGGGTCCACCCAACTCACCGGCGAGCCGGGCCGTATGGTGCTGGAGCGCGTGTGGTCGCGCCCCACTTTCGAGGTCCACGGCATTGCCGGCGGGTTCACCGGGGCAGGCGCCAAGACGGTGATTCCGGCCAAAGCGGTGGCCAAGGTCAGCATTCGCCTGGTGCCTCGCCAGGACCCCGACAGCGTGATCGCGGCGTTCCGGGCATGGGTGGCGGCCAACACGCCCAAGGGGATTCAGACCGAAGTGCGTGTGCTCAGTTCCGGACCCGGTCTGGTGGTGGACCCCGGCCATCCGGCCATCAGCGTGGCGGCCCGGGCCTTCGGCGACGTATTCGGCAAACCCACGGTCTTCGTGCGCTCCGGGGGCTCGATCCCGATCGTCGGCGATTTCGCCACCCACCTCGGGATTCCCACCATCCTCATGGGGTTCGGCCTGCCTGATGACGGACTGCACTCGCCGAATGAGAAGTACAAAATCGAAAACTACTACCTGGGGATTCGCACGGTGGCCCACTTCCTGGAGCAGTACGGCGCTTAAAGGACCGCTGACTAATTGTCTTTCGGTTTCAGAGCGGCCTCCACGCGCTTGAGCATCTCGTTATGATCTGGAGGCAGGCCGGGTTGCAGCTTATCATCCGCAACCCGGGCGCTCACCCGCGCCGGTGAACGATCCAGAGCTCTTTGCGCCGCACCAGGCGTGCGAACAACATCCCGAGAGCCGCCACCGTCGACGCGGCGCCTGCAACCATGTAGGTCAGCGGACCGTGTGGCTTCGGCATGAGCCACAGCAGCCACTCCGCAAGCGACACAAATGCCAGCAGTCCCAGAACCGCCCGCCACACTTTGCTTCTGACGTTGGCCGTCACTCCTCTATTTTAAATTGGGTGGTGCGTAGTACGGCTGGTAAACTCATAAGTACGGGTGTTCGCAGGTTCCATAACAAGAGTCAGCACCGCAGCCGCTCTCCTTTTGCTATGCGGGTGCTCCCCAAAGGGCCCCCCGCACGCGACGGTGATCGGGGAAGCCTTCGTTGGTCCCGCGATCCTCAAGATTCGCACGGACATTCCCCTGCAATCTGCCACCGCCGCCACAGTGAAGCACGGAGACCGTCTGGAAATTTTGCAGACCCGGCGCCGTTTTCTGCGCGTGCGCACGCCCGGCGGAGCGGAAGGCTGGACCGATGAGCGCCAGTTGCTGGCCGCCAACGACATGGCGTCGCTCAAGGAACTCACCGCACGCGCCGCCAAATTGCCCTCCCAGGGACTCGCCACCACCTACGCCTCGCTCAACATCCACACGCAGCCCGTCCTCACCTCGCCGAGTTTCCTGCAACTCAAAGAGAACGACAAGTTCGACGTGCTCCTGTCCGTGGTGCTGGAACGTAGCGAGGCGCCGCGAAAATCGCTAATTCCGCCGCGGCCGAAAAAGGCCAAAGCGCCGCCCAAAAAGGAAAAGAAGCCGCCGAAGGTGCCGCCTCCTCCGATGCCGAAGCCGCCCTCTCTGCCCCCGGACTGGCTCGAGCTGTCGAAAACCGATCGGGACGAAGCCACTGCCGAGGAGCGTCCGCCGCAGAAGAACGCCCCCAAGTTGGATGGCTGGAGCCTCATTCGCACCCCTTCCGGACAGGCGGGCTGGGTGCTCACGCGCCTGGTCTCCATGGCCATTCCCGACGAGGTGGCGCAATACGCCGAAGGCAAACGCATTGTCAGCTATTTCCCGCTCGGCGAAGTGCTGGACGATGGCGAAAAGAAGCACACTTGGCTCTGGACCACCACCAGCGACAGTAAACAGCCCTGGGACTTCGACAGTTTCCGCGTCTTCACCTGGAGCACACGCCGTCATCGTTATGAGACCGGGTACATCGAACGCAGTGTCATCGGCTACTCTCCGGTACTGCTCAAAGAGGTGGACGTCGCGTCAAAAACGGGCGCGTCCAGCTATCCCGGCTTCTCGGTCTGTGTGGAAAAGAAGGATGGCCAGCGCGTCCGGCGCGAATACGCCGTGCTCGGCGTTTCCATCCGTTTTGCGGGGGAGCACGCCTGCGAAGCGCCGCAGCCGGCACCCTCGCTACAGAATCCCGCGCCGCTGCCCGTGACGGAATCGCCCGCGCCACCCTCCAAACCCGGCTTGATGGAGCGCCTGAAGAACCACTGGCACTCATTTACCGGCAAGTGAGGTTTGTACCCTAACCCAAGCCGCCCGTCCTCACGTTGCGGCGAGGGGTTCATTGTGTTATTTATGGGTTCAAGAGAAAGAATTCATCTACACCGCCCCGCTGAAACGAGTAGCGACGGCCAGTCATAATCTCATCTAAGGATGGCATCCCGTGGAAGCTGTCAATCGCAAACTTATCCGTCCGTCGTTGAACGAAATCAAAGAGCAAATCGCTCCGCCTCGTCGCGCTCCCTTGCAGAAGAAACCGGTTCCACCGGACCAGACCAACGCTGAGAATTTTTACTACGTGAAGCAGATGCAGGCTAAGACTCCGATGGTCTTCGTGCTCCGCGACGGCGAGACACTCCACGGTGTGATTGAGTGGTATGACCGCTGCTGCCTGAAAGTAAATCGTACCGAAGGACCGAATATCCTGCTCTACAAACCGGCCATCAAGTACATGTACAAAGAGAACTAGCCGGCTTCACTCCCGAAACCGGTCGCGCATTGCCAAACGGTATTCCCGCCGCTCGCCGGCCTGCCGGTAGCGCCGTTGTTCCGCTTCCGTTTCCGGAATCACCTGCGGAATTTCAATCGATTTCCCGCCCTTAACGATCGTCACAAACGTCAGGTAAGCCGAACAGGTGTGCAGGCGCGCGCCGGTTAGTAAGTTCTCCGTCATCACCTTCACTCCGATCTCCATCGAAGTCCGAAACACCCGGTTCACCGAAGACCGCAGCATGATCAACTCGTTGATGTGCACCGGATGCAGGAAGTGCAGGCTGTCCACAGATGCCGTAACCACGGGCAACCGGGCGTGCCGTAATCCGGCCATCGCCGCCGCCAGATCGACCAGGTGCATCACTGTTCCGCCCAGCACGTTGCCGAACGCGTTGGCATCGTTGGGCAGCGCCAATTGCGAATACTCCGAGACCGATTCGCGTACCGGCTTTCCTTCCATTTACCCCTCCTTCTTGCGGCGCAGATAGCTCTCCACGTACGCCTCTGCCTGCCGCGCCAGAACGGCCGATGAGGGCGGCTCTACTAGGCTGGATCCGGCCAGTGAATATTCCAACGCGCCGTGCGCGAACGGGTGATGATCGCGTTCCGCCACGTAGTAGATGCGCAGTAGCGCCCTTTCGTGGCCGGAAATCGTGAACCGGACGGCGTCGGCGCCGTCGCCTGCGGGAAACCGGTCGCAGTGGCCGCGGGCGTACCCCAGGTTGCACTGCGCGTCGCCGCCACCGCCCGCGGCTTCCACCGGGGAATCCGCGATGGCGTGACAACTCCCCTGCCACCAGTCGCCTAAGGGAAGCATCGGACTTGCCGGGCGCGCTTCCCGCGGGTAGAAATACGGACAAGCCATTTCGCACGGTATAGTAACACAAGCATGGCAAGCACCCGTCTGGACATCCTCAAGAGCATGGTGGAGCAGAACCCCACCGACACGTTTGCGCGTTACGGCCTGGCAATGGAATACCGCAATTCAGGCGATCCCGAGGCAGCCGTGAGCGAATTCCGGAACCTGATGGCGAACCATCCCGACTATACGCCCGCTTACTACCACGGGGGACAGACCCTGGAGCGCCTGGGACGCACCGACGAAGCCCGCGGCGTCTATCAGGAAGGTCTGGAAGCCTGTGCCCGCTCCGGGAATCAACATGCCCTCGGAGAGATGCAGGCCGCGCTCGACATGCTAGGGTAAATCCCCCAGTGGCCGGCACCGCCTGTCACCTACGACTGTTGGTAGTAGCTCACTCCCTGGCGCTAGTCTAGGAGAACTGCCAGCGAGGGTCACTGCATGACAACTACGAGTTCGCGCCGTTTCCTGCATCTTTTTGCGCTTCCGGCGCTTCTGCTCGCTCCGCTGGCCGCTCAATCGCCCAACACCGCAGCCATGATTGTCGTGGTCGTGGATCCGGCGGGCGCGCTGGTGAAGGACGCCCGGGTTTCCGTGCGCAATACCGCCACGGGAGCCGTGCGCGAAGCCGTTTCGGGCAATGAAGGCAGTGCCGCCATCGGCGCACTGTCGTTGACCGGCGCCTACACGGTGGCGGTTTCCAAGAGCGGCTTCACCGACGGCGAACTCAAGGACATCGTCCTGCGCTCGGGCGAGACCGCAACTCTCACCGTGAAACTGCTGGTGGGCACCGCCAAGGCGGACGTCACGATTTTCGGCACGGCCGAAGGCGTGCGAGCCGATGCGCAAATCGGCCGGCGGCTGGACAGCGCGCAAATCGACGAAACCCCCATTCTGGGCCGTAAGCTCTCCGCGCTACCGCTGCTCAACTCCGCTTTCCGGCAAGCCAAAGGCACGGGCGACCTTTTCGTCAACCAGATCTACTCCACCACGGGCGCCGGTTCGCGCCGCACCACCACCACCACGCTCGATGGCGCCACCAACGATGAATCCTGGGGCCGCCAGACCATGGTCGCCACCCTGCCGCTGGGCGCCGTGCAGGAGATCACGGTGCTCTCCAACGCCTTTTCCTCCGAATTCGGCTGGACCGCCGGCCCCGCGCTGAACATCGTGACCAAGAGCGGCACCAACGGCTTACACGGCGAAGCACTCTACCTCGGCCGCCCCGGCGACCTGCAGGCCGAATCTTTTTCCACCAGTGGCTTCTGCCCGCCCTCCGTGTCCACCTGCGTGACGCCCACCACGCTCACTTCGATCAGTCCCGTGGACATCCCCGACGCCTTGCAGCAGTATTCCGCGACCATCAGCGGCCCCATCCAGAAGGACCGCACCTTCTTCTTCGCCACCGCCGATTACACGCGGCAGGATCGCACCACGTACCTTTCGAGCAATCTGCCTGCCTTCGTTCTGCCGGCCGATGGCAATCTCGCCTACACCGGCCACTACCGGCAGGCGCTCGCCAACGCGCGCGTGGATCACCGCCTCACCTCGAACCACACTCTCATGGCGCGCTTCAATCTCGATCGCTTCCATGACGACAACCCGCAGGACGCCGTCGGCGGCACCAACGCCCCCAGCGTGGCGCGCCGCTACTCGCGCCGCTCGTGGACCGTACAGGCCAATCTCACCAGCGTGCTGACTGCGAATCTGGTCAACGAGGCGCGCTTCACCTACCTAAATGGGGACCCCGTGACCAAGTGGGAAGCCAAGGACCTCTCCACCACCTACACCCGCGCCGGCAGCGTGCCGTTCACCGTCGGCCAGTCGCGCTTCTCGAATCTCTCCGGCCATCAAACCCAATTCTCGGATACGCTCTCCTGGTCTCGCGGGCACCACGATGTGCGCTTCGGCGGCAATGTCTCGCGCCACGTTTCGGGCGGTTTCGGCAGCGAACCCGGTACGGCCGTGCTTGGCACTTTCACCTTCCTGAATACCACCACGGCGCCCTTGGGACAGCTTACCCTGGCCGACGTGCAGAACTACCAGCAGCCCATCAATTTCGGCGTCACCACCTACAATCTCCCGCAATGGCTGTATGCGGTCTTCGTGCAGGACAGCATTCACCTGCGCCGCGACCTCACAATCGACCTCGGGCTCCGCTACGACCGGCAGACGCTCGGCGACGCCACTAAGGACTTTGCGCCGCGCGTAGGCTTCGGCTGGCACCCCTGGGGCAGTTCGCGGGTGTCCGTCCGCGGCGGTTACGGCATGTACTACACGCAGATTCTGGCCAATCTGGTGGCCGGCTACCTCGTCAACGGGTTGGATGGACTCACCACCTACACCGCCACTCCGGGGCAATTCGGCTTCCCAACTTGCCTCACCGCGCCTTGCGTGCCGCTCGCCTTCGACCCCAACAAGCTCCCGCCCTCGCAGTTGCCCGCCCGCGACATCATCATCGGAGCGGGCCAGCGGTCCTTCTACCAGACACAGTTCGCCAGGTACGGCCTCAACTTCGACAAACTGCCGAACTATCCGGATCAACTGGTGAATCCGCGCAGCCAGGTGGTGTCGATCGGCGGGGAAGCCGAGTTGGTCCACGGCCTGTTTGCCGGCGCCGATTACGTGCACCAGCACTGGACCAATTTGACGCGCAACGTCGATCTGAACGCGCCGTCGATCTTCGATCGCACGGCTCCCGGCCAGGTCCGCACGGTGGCCGCCGCCAATGCCACGCGCCCCATCCTGCCGGTGAACGGCGGCGTGCGCCAGGTGAACGTGCTGATGAATCTCGGCGTTGCCGACTACGATGGCCTGCAAACGCAGATCAGCTATCGCGGCATTCGCAAGCTCTATGCCGGACTCAGCTACACGCTCTCCAAGGCGACCAACACGACCGAACCGGACGGCAACGGCGTGGCTCCTAGCGAAAGCAACATCGCGCGCCTCGGCGAAGTGGAGCGCGGCCCCAGCCTGCTCGACCAGCGCCATCGCGCCGTGATCACCGCGAGTTACCAGTTCCCGCTGCATATCACCGCCGGCACGGTGACGCAACTCGCGTCCGCCCGCCCGTTCACCGCCACCACCGGCGTGGACAATAACGGCGATGGCGCCAACAACGACCGCCCCGTGGTGAACGGCGTGGTGATGAGCAAGTCAGCCTTCCGCGGCACCATGACTGCCGATGTCGGCATCTTCGCCGAAGGCCGCATCAAGCCCACGGAGCACACCACCATCCTGCTCCGCCTGGAAGGCTTCAATCTGTTCAATCACGGCAATTTCCTGGGCCGCGGACAGACGGTGTACGGCGATACCGCCACCGTGAATCCCACGTTCGGCCAGTTCGTCGCCGCCGGCACTGCCGCTACGGCAATCCCGGCCTTCGCCAACATCGATCCGCCCCGTATGTTCCAGATTCAGGCCCGCTTCATCTTTTAGGTAGGACAGGCCTCCTGGCCTGTCTGGCCGCCCGCGGGACTTGAATGAAAAAGCTCCTACCCGCTACCGAGTCCCAATCGGAGCCGCGAGCGGGGGCGCCGATTTTTCGCCCCTGTCCCGCCGCCCTTCATGCGGCGCGGACCCGGAACTTCCTTCGCCGGGCGCATGCGGTCGATGCCCGCCAATCTACTGGATGGCCGTCCGGCGCCACTCTGCTTCCGACTCGGCAGGCAGCAGCACCCAAAGTGTATAGAAACCGAGCGCCGTGCCAAGCGGCGGATGCAGCAAATTCAGGAAGGCCAGCACAATCGCCAGAATGCGCGCCCAGTGCCGGCGCTCATAAAGGCCCCAGCCGGCAATCAAACCAAGTACGCCCGTGAAGACGAAAAATCCGCCCACCGTTTGAACCACGCCGCGGACGAAGTACGGCATGTCGCCACCGAACGGAAAATCCCAATTCGACATAGAGCGTAACAGGAAGCCGGGAAGCACCCGAAGCGCGGAATAAACCAGCCAGGCGATCGCCACGTTGCGCACATGGCGGGCCACGCGGTTCACCGCCGGAGCAGGCGGCGGAACGGCGCTAAACTGCCTTCCGCAGTGAGGACAGAAGCTCACCGGGACTTGCAGGTTGGCGCCGCAACGGTCACAAAACATGTCTCACCTCCGCACTCTCAGAATACGGAGGTCCCCAGCAAATAGTTCAGCCTTTTAGTGCCCGCCGCCGGGAATGTGAATGCCGTCCAGCCCGTGGCCGAAGAAATCCGTGCCCAGCGTGTCGAGCTTGGTTTTCTGGTCTGCCGTCAGCAGCAGGTAGAAGGCAGCGTCGGCCTTGGCATTGTTCGCGATGATCTGGCCGTGCAGATTTCCGATGGCGGCTGCCTGGGTGGTGATCGTGGCCGTGGCGTTGGCTTTGATCGCCGCCGCCAGCGCGGTTTCGGCGGTATCGACTTGGGTTTCGAGCGCCTGAGCCGCGGTCAGCGCCGTCGTGAAGATGGTGGTTGCCTGCGTTACCTGGCCCGTAGTCAGGGTCAATAGCGTGGTCAGAAAGCTTACCTGTCGCGCCACCATGGTTGCGGGGTCTGTGGTGGCAGTGCCCGAGCCGCCGCTCCCTCCGCCCGGATGCATCCCGCCTTGACCGCGCGGTCCTTGCGCCAGCATCGCCACTGTCGTCAATGCAGCCACAGACGCCAGCCTGAGAATCGATTTTTTCATTTGGTATTCCTCGCTCGTTTAGAATTCCGCGCAACCTGCGCGTGCCGTCGTTGCATGCACGCCGCCTGCCGAAATCTCCGGCAGCCTAAATCCAACAAACTACGTGCATGTCTGATTCTCCGGTACACCAAACGGCGGCAGATTAGCGCCAGCCTGCGAAGCGCTGATGCGGCGATCTGTCAGGCGGCAAAGTGACGCCTGTCAGTGAGCGGAAATGCAGGCCGATGGGGTCGGCACCACGCAAGCCCCACAAAATGGCCAAAGGCCCGAGACGGACGCAGTCCGCCCACCGCCCCAACATACTGCTGCCGCCTGGCTTGCCTATTCGGCGGGCCGGAAATCGCGGAGCGTGGCGCTCCACGGCGGATAGCCGCGCGCCGCCGAGTAGGCGTCTTCTTCCACCTGAAACGCCACGTCCACCTTCGTACCAGGCGTGAGTTCCGGAGCGCGATGCGCCAGATTCCACGCCTTCAACACCAGCGTCCGCCCGTTCTGGCGGACGGTCAAGCGCAGGTGTTTCTCTTTCATGACCAGCGGCGGCGCCGCCACTTCCACTCCCAAAGACGCGAACAGCGGCTGCTCGTTGCCATGTCCGAATGGGGCGAGCGCGAAGAGTTCGTCGACCGTGGCCTCGCTGATTTCGCGCAATTCCAGCACCGCGTCGATCTCCACCCGCCGCCGAAAATCGTCCGCGCACAGGTGCTTCGCCGCGTAAGCATTAAAGCGTTTCCGGAACTCTTCCACGTTGGCCACTTCCATGGTGACGCCCGCCGCGTGCGCGTGTCCGCCGAAGCGCACGAACAATTCCGCCATCGATTCCAACGCGTCCAATAGGTGAAACGCCGGAATGCTGCGCCCCGACCCCGACGCGAGCCCGTCCTCCTGATTGCGCCCCAATACGAACACCGGGCGATGGCAGCGCTCCACCAGCCGGCTGGCCACGATGCCCAATACCCCTCGATGCCACTTAGCCCCGTAATACACAAGCGCGCAATCCGCCTCGGCCACGGCGATCTGCTCGCACGTCTCGCGCACTTCCAGTTCCACCTGCTGCCGCTCGGTGTTCTGATCGTGTAACACCTTCGCGAGTTCGCGCGCGCGCTCCGCGTCGCTGGTAAGGAACATTTCCACCACCGCCTTCGCCGTATCCATGCGTCCCGCCGCATTGATGCGCGGCGCCAGTTGGAAGGCCACCTGCCGCGCGTTGGGCGGCGCGGTGCCGGGCGTGAAACCGGCGACATCGAGCAGCGCTCGCAATCCCGGATTGCGCACCTTGTCCAGCCCGCGCAGCCCCTGCGCCACCAGCACGCGATTCTCACCCGTCAGCGGCACGACGTCCGCCACCGTCGCAATCGCCGCCAGCTTCAGAAAACTCTCCGAGACCCGCCGGACCTTGTCCGCCGGCCATTCCAGATGAGGCAGCAACGCCTGAATCAGCTTGAAGGCCACGCCGGCGCCGCACAAATTCTTCTCCGGGTAGGGGCAATCGGGACGATTCGGATTCAGCACCGCGAGCGCCGGCGGCAACTCCGCTTCCGGCAAATGGTGATCCGTCACGATCACATCGATACCGAGTTCGTTGGCGCGCTTCACCACCTCGGCGGCGCGAATCCCCGTATCCACGCTGACTATCAGTTTCACGCCCTGTGCGGCAACCTCTTCCACCACTTCCGGCCGCATGCCGTAGCCGTCCTTCAAGCGATGCGGCACGTGATAGTTCACCAGTCCGCCCGCCATCTCGAACGCCTTGGTGAGCAGCACCACGCTCGCCGTGCCGTCCACGTCGTAATCGCCGTAAATCAGAATGCGCTCACCTTGCCGTATGGCGCGGGCAATGCGCTCCACTGCCACGGGCATGTCCTTCAGCGTGAGCGGGTCGAGCAGATCTTCGAAACGGGGATTCAGGAACGTGCGCGCCGCCCCTGCTTCGGAAAAGCCGCGCCGCACCAGCACCTTGGCGGCCAGCGTGCCGATCCGCAAGGCGCCGGCGAGAGCCGCCACCGCGGCATGGTCCTCTTCCGGCAGCAGCCAGCGCGAGGCCGAACTAATTCTTGGAGAAATACCCGCCAAGCGAGTCGCCTTCGTCCATTTCGCCTTCGGCCATAGCGTTGGCGATCTCGTCTTCCGCCACCAGAAACTCCTCGTACCAGTCCGGCTGTAATTCGTAGACGTAGAGGTTGGAGTTGTGATTGAAGGCCAGTTCCAGCGAGCAGGTCACGCCTTCATAGATGCGCATTTTGCGCAGCCTGGCCTGATAGTCGCGTGCCTGTTCACGATCGAGGGAAAGCCCCTCGATTTGTTCCAACAGGTCGTCAATGTCGCCGGCTTCGAATTCGCGGGTGGCGAACAGAATCATCTTCACGCCGGTCTTGATGGCGGCGTCCAGGAACATCCGGTAGTCGGGATAATGCTCGGCATCCCAAAGCACCATCTGCGGGTCTTCCAGAGTTCCGGGCGTGCTGCGGAAAACGGCAAGGTCGCGCGATTCCAGGTAGTCCAGAATTTCACGCTTCAAAGTATCGAGGTTCAGGTCCATGTCGCTTCCTTAGCCCTATACCAACACCAGAATATCGGAATGGTTGGCAAGGTCGCGGGCCGAAGGAGTCACAATCGTCTTCGACCCGATATAAATTTTTCGATTTTCTTTCATCGCCTGGCGCACGTCCGCCTCGCACACGAAATCCACCGGTCGCGGCGAGGGAGTCTCCAGCGTTGGCGGCGTTTTGGCGCCAGGCTTGGACAGTCAGCTATAACCGCCCGAGGTCTGCGCACCGCTCTGCGGAGCCGCCGGATTGCCGAGGCGCCGCGCCAGGAAACGATCCACCACTTCCGACGCCACACTGGCCACCACGCTTTGCGTGACCGAAGGCTTCGCCGGCGCTTCGCCCGAGCAACCGCAGGCCGGTGCAGCCGCGAGGGCCGCCGGCGGCGCCGCGCTCGATACTCCAATGCCTCGCGATGCCAGATACCGCTCCACCGCCGATACTACCGCCGAGCGATCCACCGTGCCCCCGCCCAAACCGGCCGTAGCGGCCGGACTGTCCGGCGCCTTGTCGTAATCCAGCGGCATTTCGAATGCCTGTTCCGGCGTGCGCACCGTGTACGCCAGCCGCTTCACATTGATCAGGTGCAGCGGACCTATATTGTCCGACGTGCTGTTGCCTGCCATTGCGCCACAGCCCAATGTCATCGACGGGAAAACATTCGTGGTGATCCCGGTGGAGCCCTGCGGCGCCGGGGTATTCACCAGCACCCGCATGGCCGGCATACGCAAGCCGTACTCGCGAATGCGCGTATCGTTCTTCGCGTAAATCGCCGCGGTATGTCCGGCGCCGCCGAATTTCAGCAGCGCGAAACACGTGTCCATCGCCGAGGCGAAGTCCGCTGTGAAGATCAGCGAGAGCACCGGCGAAAGCTTCTCCGCCGAGAGCGGGAACTTCTTGCCCACGCCCGCAATTTCGCAGCACAGAATCGACGTGTCCGCCGGCACTTCGAATCCCGCCATCTTCGCGATCTTGGTGGGTGCCTGCCCCACGCATTGCGGATTGACGGTCCAGTTCGGCGTAATCAGCAGCTTGCCCAGCGCCTCGGTTTGCTGTTCGTTGCACAGAAACGCTTTGTGCTGCCGCAGCAGCGAAAGGATGCGATCGCGCAGCGTATATTCGGCCACCAGCGCCTGCTCGCTCGAACAAACCGTGCCGTAGTCGAAGCTCTTCCCCGCGACGATCTTGGCGACCGCGTCTTCCAGATCGGCCGAAGTGTCCACCAGCACCGGCACATTGCCCGGCCCCACACCGAACGCAGGCTTCCCGCTGGAGTACGCGGATTTCACCATCGCGTGTCCCCCCGTGGCCAGAATCACGCTGACGCGCTCGTGCCGCATGAGCGCCTGAATGCCTTCCATGGTGGCCCGGTCCACGCACTGAATAATGTCTTCGGGCGCACCCGCTTCGAGCGCCGCCTGATAGAGAACCGACGCCGTGGCGCAGGTGCATCTGAAGGCGCGCGGATGCGGGCTGATGACGATCGCGTTGCCGCCCTTCAAAGAGACCAGGGTCTTCGAAATCGCCGTGGACGTGGGATTGGTAGTCGGAAGAATCGCCGCGATCACACCCACCGGAACGCCGATTTCCACGATCTTCTCGTCCGGCAATTCGCGTAGGATGCCGACCGTCCTCATGCCGCGCATCTTGCGCGGTAGCCAGTCGCAGTTCAGCAGGTTCTTGATGTATTTATCTTTGGCGTTGCCGTAGCCGGTCTCTTCCACCGCCAGGTCCGCCAGTCGCTTCGCATTGGCACGGGCGGCCGCCGCCATCCGCTCCACAATGGCGTCAACCTGTTCCTGTGAATACGTGCGGTATTTCTGCCAGGCAGCGTACGCCTTCTCGACCTTGGTGCGGACCTCCTGTATCGACAGGAGGTCTTTGTCTTCGAGCATGGCCCCTTACTTCTTGCTGTTGCCTGTCGGGAGGAGCTTCTCGACCTCCTCATGGGGGCGGGGAATCACGTGGACTCCCACCAGTTCACCCACGCGGCGGGCCGCAGCCGCACCTGCGTCCGTCGCAGCCTTTACCGCACCGACATCGCCGCGCACCTGCACGACTACCAGACCGGCGCCCACAAATTCCTTGCCGATCAGGACGACGTTGGCGGTCTTCACCATCGCGTCAGCCGCCTCGATGGCGCCGATTAATCCCTTTGTTTCAATGAGACCCAGGGCCTCCATGTTGCCTCCAATTCCAGCGTGAAAGCTCTACCGTAGCACAAAGCAAGCGGGACGGGTCCTGCTGGAGCGACACGGCAGGAACCGCTTCAATCCTGCAACTCCTCGCAGGGTGAAGCCAACGTAGGGTTACTTGAAGAACGCTTCCCGATTCCCTGTCTGGGAAGCGCCGAAACGCCGGCGGGGAAGATCTCTCCGCCACGCACATCGACGCAGAACGGGGCGGTGACCCGCACCGCCCCTTGGTCTATATCGTTCCGATGCCCTGAACACCCCGGTTAGACGCCGAGCTTTGGCCCCTTCTTCACCGCGACGAGTTCGATGCCTTCCTTTTTCCCCAAGTTCCGCGAGTATTGCTTGTCGGTCGCGTTGTTCCAATGCTCGTGAGCACCGAGGCTCTTGGTGACCCGCGAGCCGTCCTGCTCGGGATCGTACTTCGTGCCTGACGGCGCATTACCGATCAACGCCGCCTCGTGCATCCAGTTGTCCGGATGCCCCTGGTCGCCGCGGTAAAGCGAATGCACACCAAACTGGCTGGGCTCGTTGCGGATGAAATCCAGAGCTACGGAATCAATCGCGATCGGGTCCTGCGACATGAAGACACTGGACGTCCAGTGGTCGCCGAACGATTTCCACCGCACCACGTTGGTCTCGCTCTGTTCGGCGCTGTAGATGCCGTCCAGAAAATTGAGCAGATTCTTGCCGCCGATCTGCCTGTGCGCCAGAATGTCCACGAATGCGTTGTAAGCCGGCATTCCCCTGCTTTTCGTGATGAACCCGTGGTAGACCGAGGGTCCCCAGTAGTTTTTCGCAGGCCAGTAGATCGACCCGTTATTGTTCTTCGTGCAACAGGTGATCCCGCAAATCTCGTGGCCGCGGAGCAACGCGTAACTGATCCGGTACTTCGCCTCCACCACGCACTTCGGCTGGAAACACTCGCCCACCTTGGGATCCGAGAACTTGATGGGGTCTGTTTCGTCCGCCTCAACCGGATCGCGGCCTCTCGCCGCTAACGGCGGATTCACCTGGAAATGGATTTTGTGCATCCTTTCATCCGGGTCGGCCATGATGCGGTTGTAGACCGGGTCGCTGATGAACCGCCCCGAAGCGGCGTCAAACACAGTAATGTCCTCGCCCGGCACGCCGGCGTTCTGGACCAGTTGGCGCAGGAAGGCCTGGAGGAGCTGCGGGCTCGGGTATCCCCGTCCCGGAGTCCACGGCCGGGTGTTCGACCGGTCATTGTTGAAGTTGACCTTGATGGCGATCTTCTCGCCAGGCTTGTACGCGTTGTTGCCGAAGCTGTGGGTGTCGTTGAAATTCTTGAAAATCGCTTCCCAGGCCTTTTTTTCCGATTTTTCGCCAGCCAAATTGAGTAAGGCGTCCGACATCATCTCCGTGCAGATGTCCTGGTTGCAGTATTGGTCGTCCCACCACTGGCCCGTACTCTTCACAACGCTATTGCGCTCCGTGACGCCATCCCATGTGGCCACGGCGGGATTATGGACCCACACGACACGCCCGGGGTGGACGCCGATGCCCTCTCCCATTGGCTTGTTCGGTCCTTCACTCGGGTTCCAGGCCGCCGCCGCCGTTTGGTTGCGGCCGCTTTGGTCAAATTGGGGAGGCCCTTGGGGAGCGGCTGGGGCAGCCGCTTGGCCAGGGCCCGCAGCGGGGTCCTGATCCGAGGGTTGTGGCTCGGGCCATGCATGCCCGGGCCGGCCACCCCAACAGCCTACGGCCACAGTGGTGGCGAGAACGTTTCGCCGCGATACTTTCTTACCTGCGCCCATGGTCAAACCTCCAAATCTCAGTGCCGGCTCTTCCAGCGTCCACATCGTAACACCGTGCCAACCGGAGCGAAAGGGTATTTTACGGCCTTGTTGCCGGAAATTCCAACATAACGCTCGCGCGGCGGACATCGCCTGTCCTACACGCGCTCCCGTATTCGCGCTGCCTGCGTGAGCAGATAGTTGCGCTCCGGCAGATTCGTGGTGCGCTCCGCCGCCAGCCTGTAGGCCGCGGCCGCCGCGTCCCTATCCCCCGCCATTTCCAGCAGATGCGCGCGTACCGCGTCCACCCGATGATGGCCCATCAGCCGGCCTTCGCCTTCCAGTTCCCCGACCAGCGCCAGCCCCGCCCGCGGACCGCGCACCATGGCCGCCGCCACCGCATGATTGAGCCGCACCATGGGATTATCCGACATGCGGATCAGCATGCTGTACAGCGCCAGAATCTGGGGCCAGTCCGTCTCCTCCGCGCGCGGCGCTTCGTCGTGAACAGCTGCAATCGCCGCTTGCAGTTGATACGAACCTACGTTCCCCCTGGGCAGCGTCGCACTCAAAAGAGCGATCCCCTCGGAGATCAGCGCTGCGTCCCACAACGAGCGATCCTGCCGCGTCAGCGAAATCAATTCGCCGTCCGCTCCGGTGCGTGCGGCACGCCGCGCATCGGTCAGCAGCATGAGCGCCAGCAGTCCCGCTACCTCGCAATCGCCTGGCAATAGCGCGCGCACGCAACGCGTCAGGCGGATCGCCTCGTGCGAAAGTTCGCTGCGCTGCACCTGCGCGCCCGTGCTGCTCGCGTAGCCTTCGTTAAAGATCAGGTACAGGACATGCAGCACCGCGCGCAGTCGCTGCTCCCGCTCCTGCTGCGTCGGTAGCTGGAACGGCACACCGGACCCGGTGATACTGGCTTTCGCGCGACTGATCCGCTGCGCCATGGTGGCTTCGGGCGTGAGGAACGCGTGCGCAATCTCCGCCATGGTCAACCCGCCCACCGCGCGCAGCGTCAGCGCGATCGCCGAACTCGCGCTCAAGGCCGGGTGGCAGCACATGAAGAGCAGGATCAACGTGTCGTCCTGCATTTCGTTTTCGACCTCCAGCGCCTGCGAGAGCGGCACTGGGGCGGCTGCCTCACTTTCGCGCTGCCTGCGCGCCATTTCGCTGCGCTGAAAATCGGCCATCCGGCGCGACGCCACCTGAATCAGCCACGCCCGGGGATTTTTCGGCACGCCTTCCCGCGGCCACTGCACCGAAGCCGCCAGCAGCGCTTCCTGCACCGCGTCTTCGGCAGCCGGAAAATCGCGAAACCGCCGCATCACTGCGCCGAGCACCTGCGGCGCGCATTCGCGCAGCAGACGCTCGGCGGACTCATCCAGCCGCGCCATCACACAAATTCTTCGGGCGGACCGCTCATCACCTGCCGGACTTCAATCCCCATATTCAGCGGCACGCCCCCCTTGCCCGGCGCCGCCGATGCCTGCGCGGCAATCTGGTAGGCGCGCTCCGGACTCTCCACGTCGACAATCCAGTAGCCTGCCAGAAACTCCTTCGTCTCCGGAAACACCCCGTCCGTCACCGGGGTGCCGTCAGCCCCTGCCCGTACCAACTTCGCTTCCTCGGGGAACGCCAACCCCTCGGCCGACACCAGTTCCCCCGCTTCGCCCAAAGACTTGCTGAAGCCCATCATGAATCCGATATGGCGCTGGATATCCTCTTGCGGCCACGTCATGATCCCTTCATCCCCGCACTTGCGGTTGTTCATCATCAGAATGTATTTCATCTCTGCCTTTGCTCCTCATAGATTCTCGCACCGGGTTGGCGCGCGTTCACCCCTTAGTCGGAGCCGGTTGCCGCTTCTCGACATCACGAGCGGAAATATTTATGCGGCGCGGTAAAATGGCGGTTTGCCCTCCCCAACCGACGCACAATCGTTCTCCGTCAAACAGGCGCAGGTGGAGTTCCACAACTTCGCCTCCCTGGGCGAACCCGAACGTGCCATCGCCACCTACCTGGACGAAAACGTACGCCGCGCCTCCGTCATCGAGGCTCACCGGGAATTCATCGGCCCCATGACGCCGTTCCTGGAAATCGGCGCCAACGCCGGCCACACCAGTTACATGCTGGCCAACCAGTTCGGCGGCGAGGGTTTCGCGCTCGATATCTCCGCCGACGCCCTGCGCCACGGCATCGCCCTGATGGATCGCTGGGGCCTCCACCGTGCCCCCATCCGCGTCGCCGGTGATGCCGTCAACCTCCCCTTTCGCGACAACTCCCTGCAGTTCGTGATGGCGTGCCAGATGCTCAGCCAGTTCATGAACGTGGAGAGCGTGTTCGCGGAAGTGAAACGCGTGCTGGCCCCCGGGGGCGTCTTCCTTTTCACCGAGGAACCGCTGCGCCGCCTGCTCAGCCTGCGCGTCTACCGCGCCCCGTACCAGGAGCGCATGAAGCCCTGGGAACGCAAACTCTTCGATTGGGGCCTGCTCGGCTACCTCTCGCAGGACGTGATCGGCGCCGAACAGGAAGAGAGCTTCGGCATCCGCCAGAATCACAAGATGTACCTGAGCGACTGGCACGCCATTATTACCAGGCACTTCGCCGAATACCGCTACCAGCCCTTCGTGCCCGAGCGCGGCTGGGGCGAACGCATCGTCAAGCGCGCCGCACTCAACGAGTGGCGCGCCGCCGGCCTGCTGGGCGGCACGCTCGCCGCCATGTGCAAGAAGGCCGGCACGTCCCAGCCGCTCCCGGCCATCGGGCACTTCGAAACCCTGCTGCGCTGCCCGGATTGCCACGGCCCCCTATCCCGCGATGAGGCCGATACGCTGACCTGCGCCTGCGGCTACCGCGCCCCCAACGAAGGCGGCGTCTACAACCTGCTGCCGGCGAAATTGCGCGCCGAACTTTACCCGGGCGACCGAGCCGACGCGATCGATTTTTCCCTGCCGGGCCACGCTGAACGCCTTGGGGAAGGCTGGTACGAATTGGAAGGCGATTTCGGCAACAAATATCGCTGGATCGGCGCCCGCGCCACCGCCACCCTGCAACGCGCCCACACCACTCCCCAGCGCCTCCGCATCCGCGGCTACGCCCATCAGACGCAGTTCGTCAAGGGTCAGCCAGTCGTCGAGATCCGTGCCAATGGCGTAAGCGTCGCCCAGCAACCTCTGGAACGGGTGGGCCTCTTCATCATCGAAGCCGACCTCCCCGAGGCGGAAACTTATCACCTGGAAATCACCGCCACGCCCACCTGGACTGCGCCGGATGACGACCGAACCTTTTCCGTCAACCTCAGCATGATCCGCCTGGTAGACCGTTAGGGCAACTAGGCCATCGGTTTGATGGCCGTGGGGAGAGGGCCCGTGCGGAGGGACGGTATTCACCCCAGCCGCTCTTCCGCCCGCCCGCGATGCAGAAACCTGAAACTATTCGGCCCCCTAAATCGTAATAGCCTGTTCGAGGGCAAAACTATGCGCGCCAAACTGGTAGTTCCAGCCATCGCCGCCGGTCTCTTCATTCTCGCGGGCTGCGATTTCGAAGACGTGGGCGGTTTGGAACGGTATCACGAAGATTTCCACTACAACTATCCCTTGAAGACCGGCGGCCGCCTGGCCGTGGAAGGCTTTAACGGTTCCATCGAAGTGACCGTGTGGGATCAGCAGACCGTCGATATCAGCGGCACCAAGACCGGCCGCAATCAGGAAGATACCCGGGACATCAAGATCGACATCGATCACACTGCAGACTCGGTCTCGATTCGCGCCGTGCGCCCCACCATGCGGCACGGCAACTACTCGGCGAAGTTCGCCATCAAGGTCCCGCGCGGCATCGTGCTGGATCGCCTCACCACCTCGAATGGCGCCATTCGAGCCTATGACTGCGCCGGACCCGCCCGCCTCAAGACGTCCAACGGGTCGATTGAGGTGCGCAACCTGAAAGGCCCGCTCAACGGCGAAACCAGCAACAGTTCCGTCGATCTCAGCGAGGTGGAAGGCAACGTGGACGTGCGCAGTTCCAACGGCCACATCCGGGCGGCCGGAATCCACGGATCGCTCGATGCCACGACCAGCAATAGCACCATCCGCGCCGCCCTGGACGCGGTGAGCGGCCCCGTGCGGGTGCAAAGCTCCAACGGTTCGATTGATCTCACCATGCCGGCCGGCGCCCAGACTGCCCTGCGCGCCCACACCTCCAATAGCAGCATCACCCTGCACCTGCCCGGCGAGGTCAACGCGCGCCTCTCCGCGGTCACCAGCAATGCCTCGGTCACCACCGATTTCGAAATGCGCCTGCGCGGCGATATCGGTAAGCACAGCATCGAGGGCACGCTCGGCAGCGGCGGACCGCTGATCGACCTCAGCACTTCCAACGGCTCCATCCGCATCTTGAAGTAGCTCGCTAACCTTCGTGCGGGGGATCCCGTACCCTAGCACCCCCGCCGAAGTGTGCTGCTGCACGTTGGTAGCGGGGATGCCATGCGGGACAGCGGGGAACTGGTTTCGTATGCTGGATTGTTTGGACAAACCCGGCGAGAAAGATCATCCGGCCGTTCCTTCAATCGGTTTTTGCATGGAGAAGAACCGGCTGCTCGATGATTTCCTCACAGCCATCCGGCAGTTGATCGAACTTCAGGAACAGCAAACGCGAGCGGTCATCGAGGGCGACCCCGATTTCTGCCGTTTCGATTTCCTGCTGCATGTGGCGCAGGAAAACAAAGATCGTGCCAAATACCTTTGGATGTTGCACGTGGATTCCCACGGCTGCGGAGGATTGTGACTTATGAGTCTAACCCGCGTGGACAAGGAAAGAATCCGGGACAGCCGCTTGAAGCTGCAAACGGTCGCCCGCTCGTTGAAGGAAGTGAATCCATCCGAAGTCAACGGGATGGAGGAGATTCAGGAGTGCCTCGAAGACGCCGAGAAAAGCCTTAAAGGCGCGCTGAAAAAGGAAGATCTCGAATAACGTTACTGCGCCGGCGGTGCGCCGTTGCGGATGAACTCGGCGATTTCCGATGCCCGCGTGCGTGCCGTGTGCATGTAGCTTTCATTCTTAATGATGCGGTCGAGGGTGGGCAGATACTGATCCAGCCCTACCACCCGCTTTCGCTCGATGGCGGAACCCAACATCGAAAGCGCTTTGAAGACGCCCAGCTTGTCGTACTTCGCCGCACGGTCCAGCGACACCCGGTGCTGTGCAGATTCTGTCAGCCGCTCGCACCAGTCCCAGAGTAATTTTGCATCGTTATCCTCGGAGTAGTTGAATTGGACTTCCGCCTTCTTCGTCCCGTCCTCAAGGCGGAAAGTCTTGGTGCCCATGAACGCCACTTTGAGCCCGGATTCCACGGGGTGTTTGAAGGCGTCCAATTTGGCCACCAAAGCGAATACTTCGGCGGTCTCCGCGTCCGACAGCTTATATTTCAGCGGCAGTTCGTCGTCCGGCGCTTCTTTGTATTCCACTTCCCCCGTCTTCTCTACTGTCACCTGCACATAGGCAGGCACGCTTCCGGGAAAAGACTTGGAATAGAAGAAGCGCGGCGCCTGCTGGCCCAGCAGGGTCCCGGCAAACAGCGCTACGGCGAACAACGGAAGTAACGGCGACTTCATACTCACCTGCTAGCCCAGCTTACGGCTGGTGGCCTCGTGGGTGGCGTGACAGATAGCGATTGCCAGCGCGTCGGACGCATCTTCGCTGGCTACCGCTTCGGCAAGCTGCAACAGCGATTGCACCATCATCTGCACCTGGCCCTTTTCCGCCCGGCCATACCCCACCACGCTCATTTTGACTTCCAGCGGAGAATACTCCGCGAATTCCACCCCCGCCTCCGCAATGCACAGCAGGGCGACCCCCCGGACGTGCGCCAGTTTCAGCGCCGTCTTGGTATTCACGGCGTGGAACACTTCCTCCACCGCACCGTATTCGGGAGCATATTCCCGAATCAACTGGCGCAGCCCACCGGCGATTTCCAGCAGGCGCGCTTCAAAAGAACACTTGGGGCTGGTACAGATCACCCCCGCCACGACCATTCGATGCCGCGCGCCGTCGCTATCGATTACGCCGTAACCGGTGCGCTGCGAGCCGCAATCGATGCCGAGGACACGCACCCTGCTACGACATCGCCTCCAGTTCCTTTTCGTCGATGTCGAAGTTGGAATAGACGTTCTGCACGTCGTCGTGATCTTCCAACGCGTCCTGCAGACGCAGCATTCCGCTGGCATTCTTGCCTTCCAGCTTGACCAGGTTCTTCGGCACCCAGGCAATGCTGGCGTCCTCGGACGGAATCGAGTTCGCTTCCAGCACTTTCAGAACATTTTCATGGCTCGCGGGATCGGAAAGAATCTCCCACCGCTCGCCATCGTTGCGCAAATCGTCCGCGCCGGCATCCAGCACGAGCGCCATCAGGCCGTCTTCCGTTGCCTTCTCGCCGGGTACGAAGACCTGGCTGCGGCGCTCGAACATCCACGCCACGGAACCCTGCTCACCCATATTGCCGCCATTCTTGGAGAATGCGTGGCGGATGTCGCTGACGGTGCGGTTGCGGTTGTCGGTCGCTACGTCCACCAGGACCGCGGCGCCGCCCGGTCCGTAGCCTTCAAACATGACTTCCTCGATCAGGCCGCCTTCCAGTTCGCCGGTGCCGCGCATGATTGCCTTCTTGATATTGTCCGAAGGCATCGATACATTCTTGGCAGCCACAATAGCAGTTCGCAGGCGCGGGTTGCCATCCGGGTCACCGCCGCTCCGTGCGGCGATGGTGATTTCTTTAATGATGCGGGTGAACTCTTTTCCGCGCTTGGCGTCGGTTGCCGCCTTCTTGTGTTTGATGGTTGCCCATTTGGAATGGCCTGACATGTGAACCTCTCAAGGTAGGCCCGGCAGCACGCCGGGAGGCGATATTGTTATGAATTCGACCTATTGAGAATACCATACCCGGTGAATCCGGAAAATGAGGCGCGTCCGCCAGATTCGCGGCGTCCGCTGCCGCCTTTGCGGACCGACCGCCTCGAAGGCTCAGGGTCCACTGCGGAAGGCCTTGGCATCTACCCCCGCCATTCTGTATAATATGAGTTCAACTCGTTCCTCACCCCGGCCCACGATGTTTTCTCGTCTGTGGTATTCTGGTGGACGTACCAAAACGAGATTACGAGAAGACAAGGAGCATTACCCCTAGAATGGCACTGGCGATTGAAGCAAAGCAGCAGATTCTCACCGGGAATCAGCGCCATAAAACCGACACCGGGTCGCCAGAAGTACAGATTGCTTTGTTGAGCACGCGCATTGCGATGCTTACGGAGCACTTCAAGACGCACAAGAAGGATCATGGCTCCCGCAAAGGGTTGTTGACCCTGGTTGCCAAGCGTCGCCGGCTTCTGACTTACCTGCGAGATA
>JBDTMZ010000126.1:0-58213 GCA_039934035.1 Candidatus Solibacter sp.
CACGCCGATAAGACAACGCTGATAAGACAACGGAGATAAGAAAAATGCTATCGGCGTGCATCGGCGTTCATCGGCGGCCCATCGTCTTGCCTGTTAGTTTAAGGCTGCGTCACCTTGACGACGAAGTAGGTGAATTCTTTGCCGGCATCCAGCTCCAACTGATGGACGACCTTGGCGGGAATCGTGACCACGTCGCCGGCCGCGAGTTTCTTTTCCGTGCCGCCTTTGGCGGAAGGCGCTCGCATTTCATTGGGCGCGGTGGTCTTTCCGTTCTCTAATTCGCCGCCGACAATCAGGGTGGCTTCGCCAGTCTGCACGAAGAAGATGTCCGCCTGTAGGGCGTGATACTCGGCTTCTCCCGAAGCTTCGCGATGAGACACGGAGAGGGCAAAGTTGCCGTGGCTGCCGAGGTTCTGGCTGGCGAGCTTCTGGGCGTTCATCTTGGACGGGAGGGAGGTGCTGAAGCCTTTCAGCTCAGCCGATTTCCAGAAGTAAACACCCGCTGGATCTCCGGCCGGCAAGGCGAAGCCGGCAAGCAGCAGGGCAAGGGCGATGGGTTTCATGCAACACACGGTATCACGGACGGAGGAAGCTGTCAGCTATCAGCTATCAGCTATCAGCTTCGCCTTCGGCGTCGTCTTCCCGCATACAGCACACAAAAAAAGCCGCCGGTCCCGAAGTGCTGCCGTGGGACCGGCGGAATTTTGCAGCGGAGGAAATGTATATAACTAATTCTTCGCAGGGGCCATCCGATTTGCCGAGGACGCATCGGTCGCCTGAGTTGTGTTCGTCGCACTCTGGTCGGCACTGAACACCTTCACTTCGACACGACGGTTCTTGGCGCGCGCGTCGCGCGTGCGGGCCTCGTCTACCGGCTTCTCCTGCCCCAGGCCGATGGTGTGGATGCGATAAATGGGAATGTCGTGCTTCGCGACCAGATACTCCACAACCCGGTCGGCGCGGCGCTTGCTGAGCGCTTCGTTATAGCTCTTGGAGCCCGTGGTATCGGTGTAGCCCTCTACCGCGATGAAGAAGCGCTTGCCGTTCTTTGCCTCGTCGGCGAACTTGTCCAATTCCGCCTGCGCTTCCTTGGTCAGATTGTACTTGTTGACTGCGAACGGTACCGCCACGGAGGTTTGCAGTTTGTAGTCATCCAGACTGGAGACGACGCCTCGCAAACTGTCCAGTTCCTGGGAGTTCTTCTGTCCCAGCGTATTGGCCTGGTCGGCGCGGTTCATGGCCTCGCCGGCATGCTGATCCGCGACGCCGGCATGCTGGTCCGCGGAGTTGGCGCGCTCGGTCGCAGCATTGACGCCGCTCTGCGCCCGCGAGTCCACGTCCTTCATCTGAGTCCGCGTATCTTCGATTTGTTGACCGTTACGGCTCGTCTGCTCGCCAACCTGATCCACTTTTGCCTGAATGGGAGCAGCGGTGTTCCGCACGTATTTTTTGGTTGCACACCCACCGGCGAGCAAGGCGCCCGTCACGATGCAAGTGGTAGCAAGGAAAGCTTTCATGTCTCAAAACCTCGCGGTGGCATAGTGCAATTGGCGCGCCAACCGCGAAATAATTGAGTTGTCAACAAGTTACGGCAATGGAAACGGGTCCGGGATGTAATGTTTACGTAAACCGTTGAGTTTCTACCGGGTAGCCGCGCCGTAGCAGCCTAGTCCTTCAGCTTCTCGGTCCAGTTGGTGAGCACCGTGATGGGCGCGGAGCTGGTCCATTCCAGCGGGACGTTCACCAGGAAGCGCTGTCCGTCTGGAGAGACATCGTACAGATTCCAGCTCTTCGGCAGAGGCCTGGTCTGGAACAACATCTGCGGTGGAGACGCTTCGATGCCGCCATCGGCGCCGATGTGTATGCCCACCGCCACCAGTCGTCCATCCGGAGTCATGTAGAACAACTCCGCACCATCGGAACGCCAGCGCGGTAGCCCGCCCACCTTCGACACCACCCAGCGGCGCCTGGTCCCGTTCGTCAGACCATCCCAGGACTGCACGAAGATTTCGTTCTTGCCGCTTTGATCGGACTGGTAGGCCATCCATTTTCCATCCGGCGAGATCGTGCCGAAGCCTTCGGAGTACATGGTGTCGAGAACCGGCGCCGTCCGCCGGTCGCCCACCGACAAGCCCCACAAATCCAGACGCGTGTCCTTCTGTTCCACGCTGAAAAGCACGAAGCGCCCATCACGCGACCAATCTGAAGGGAACTTGCGTTCCGCGGACTTCACGTAGAGTTCCGGCTTCGATGCTGCCTGCGTGCCGCGGATGAAGATGTCCAACGCCTCGCCCTGCTTGCCGAAGTACGCCACCTTCGATCCGTCGGGCGACCACACGGGCGAACCTTCGTGCATGGGCCCATCGGTCAACTGTTCCGTGCCACCGGCGGAATCGAGCAGCCACAGATGAGCCGTCTTGCCGTCCGGGCCGGTCTTCGCCGCGACCGCGCGATTGCCGTTGGGCGAAATGCGCGGCGGCCCCCAGGTACCCGGCTCTCCCGCCACGGCGATCTGCTTGCCCGCGCGATCCATCCACACCATCTGCCGGGTGGGCTGCCCCACACCCTGATACACCAGCACCCCGGTCGCCGAGACCGAAAGCGGCGCCAGCGCCATGCTCCGCACCGCGCCGATATCGGTAGCCAGCACGAACGCTTCTTTCGTGAGATCCTGTTTGCCCACCGTGTAGGGCTGCGCCATCAGGTTGCGATCGCTGATGTACAGCAGGAATCCGTTACGGGGCGAATCGGGTTCCGGCGAGTACACGGCATTCGTCTGACTGGTGAACAGCTTCTGGTATTCCGGCGAATCGAGCGTGCCCAAATAGACGCCGGAGGTTTCCGCATTGTCGGTCTGCTGGTAGAACACGAAGTGCCTGGCGTCCGGCAGGAACTGCGGCCACAGGTCGGCGCGCTCCTGCTTGGATTCGTCGAGGTTCAGCACCATGGCCGGCTTGCCGCCCGTGGCCGCAACTTTCTGGAAGCCGCCATACAGGCTGGGCGCGAACAGAATGGTGCCGTCGCGGTTCCAGGCGCCGCCGCCAGGGGTCGCGTCGGACTGGCAGATATTCTCGGGCGCGCCTCCCGTGATGCGCACGCGCTTCAGATACTTGCCACCGAAGAAGGCGATCTGCTGGCTGTCCGGAGACCAGAACGGCGACGATGCGCCTTCGGAGCCCTGAATGATGGTGGCGTGCAGCGCATCCAGCGGACGCAGCCACAACATTCGTTTGCCTTCCGGCCCGACCGCGGAGAAGGTCAGATAGCGTCCGTCGGGAGACACCGCAGGCATGCCGGGAAAGCTCGTGTTCTCCGGCTGCGTGACCGCGAATTTCAACACCGGAGGAGCTGGCTTCGACCGCAGGAACATCACGGCGGCCACGGAGGTGGCGGCCAGAGCCAGTCCGGCAGCCGCCAAAATCCATACACGCCGCTGCAGCGTGATGCCGTAGATGGTCTTCGCCTGCTGCACGGCATAGGGCAGTACCGCGGGCCGCGGCGCCGCCAGCGGCGGAGGCGTGAATTGCGGTCGCGGAATCCCCGCGAAGGCCGGACGTTTCGGCGCAGACAGCGGACCGGGCGGGGGCGCATACAGCGCGTCTTCCGCTTCGTAAGCCGGCGCCGGATGATCAACCGCCGCCGGCGGAGCTACGGACGGCGCCGGACGCATCGAAGCGCGCCGGGGCGCATCACTGGTGCGGGCCGCCGAATGCCCTGCCAGTTTCAGCTCGATTACCGCGTTCTGCACGCGCTGGCGGCGCTGTGCCGGGTCTTTCGCCGTGCAGCCGGCAATCACTTCTTCGAGCGCCGGCGGAAGTCCCTCCGGCATTGGCAGGATACGCTTCAGAATGGCTTCGTTCAGTTCATGCCCGGTCCCCGGAAATGCCCGCTTGCCGGTGACGATTTCGTACAGCACCGCGCCATAGGCGAACACGTCGCCGAGCACGTCGGATTCTTCGCCGCGCAATTGCTCGGGCGCGCGATAGGGCGCGCGGTCCACTGGCGAAGGCCCGGGCTGCAGAATCCGCACGCCTGCCTCGGTCAGCGCAATGGAGAGGGGCGTCAAACCACCGTGAATCAAGCCTCGCGAATGGATCTTCTGCAGTGCGGCGCCGAGTTCGATGCCCAGCCGCACCGCCTGCTCCGGAGACACCGGCCCGCGGCCCAGGCGTTCCGACAGCAGTTCGCCCGCAACCGCTTCTTTCGTCAGGAAATCCAATCTCGTATCGCCCACTATGGTTACTGTGTTTCCTTCTGGAACCTGGTTCCTGGTGCACCGGAAAAATGAATCCGGAGGAGTTTAGCCTGTCCCTGAATTTTACTATATGGGCGCTTCCACACCATTGGCCGGTGGTTAGTACGGGCATACTGCTGTAGGTACCGGCAGGGTGCAAGCGGGCTCGCCATGCCGCTACCATTGCGGCAATGCAGAACGCGCGTGTCCCATCTCACTGCGCCTTTTGTTATTCTGTTGAACGCGCCATTGACTCTGCCGGTGGCGCATGTACAATTCATGGTGGCAGCTTAATCCGAAACGGAAGTGCGCAAAAATGTTGAAAGCCAGGAAGCCACGGCCCGTATCCTCCTCCTCCGATAGCGAAGGCTTTAACTCCAGCGATGTAGCGCGGATCTGCGGCGTCAGCCTGCGGCAGTTGCAGTGGTGGGACGAACGCAATGTCGTCTCCCCGCGGCAGGATGGTCACAAGAGAATCTACATGGCGGAAGAGGTGGTGGAGATTTCGGTGATCGCCGAACTGCGCCGCAAGGGATTTTCGCTGCAGAAGATCCGCCGCGTGCTCCGCTTCCTGCAGAAGGACATGGGCAAGCGGCTCAGCGAAGCCATCGCCGGCACCGCCGAAGTCCATCTGCTCACCGACGGCAAATCGATCTTCCTCGAGGAAGCGCCGAACCGCATCATCGACCTGTTGAAGAACGCGCGTCAACCTATGTTTCTGGTTTGCGTGACAGACCAGGTGCGCCGTCTGAGCGCCGCTCACCTGGAACGCAAACCGGCGCGCAGCGAGACCGCCGCGACCGCAGTGCGCAAATCGCGGATCGGCTAGCACCCGGTTGCCGGCGCCGCTGCGCAGTCTTCCACTCACCCGTCGAACCGCACCACAATCGACACGCGCCGGTTGCGCGTGTCGTAGGGATCTGCCGCGTTGAACGGACGCTGATCCGCAAACCCGCGCACCTCCACCACCTGCTCGGGACGGATGCCATACTCATGCAAGATACGGCGCGCTGCGTTGGCGCGGTCCGATGCCAGTTCCCAATTGCTGTAACCCGACGCGGGGCTTGCGTTCTTGAATGGCCGCGCATCCGTGTGCCCTTCAATCACCAGCCGGTTCGGCAGTTGCGAAATCTCTGTCGCCAATACGAGCAGCAGGTTTAGCCCGTCGGCGGTAGGCGCCGCGCTGCCGCTCACGAAGAATTTGCCCTGCTCGGTTTCCAGCAGGTCGATGCGCAGACCTTCCCCGGTTTCGCTGAATTTCACGTGGTCCCGCAGACCGCCGAACTCCGGCATTGCCTGCAGGGCCTGTTGCAGCTGCCGCCGGATTTCGCTCATGTTCTCGCGATGCACCACGATCCCCTCTGGCGAGTTGACGCCGTGTTGCGCCGCGCTCTGTGCGCGCGCGAAACCGCGCGGATCGCTGAAATATCCGCTCACCGACTCCTTTACCTTGGGGCTGCTTTGCATCAGCCAGAGCACAATGAAGAGCGCCATCAACGCGGTCACGAAATCGGCGTAAGCCACCTTCCACGCGCCGCCATGCCTTGCCGACGGCTGCCGGACACGTACTGCGGCGCGAGCCTCCGCGTCTTCAGGCAGGTTGAGTTTGGGCATCGCTGGCCTCCGGCGCCATCGGCAGGTTGAGCTTCGGCGCCGGCGGAATGCGCGCGTCGCGCTTGATTGTCAGTTCCATATCGACGAACCCAGGCCGCAGGTCCACCGGAATCGATCGCCGTGCGTACTCCACCGCCAGAATGGGCGAGGCCCCGCGCGCGAAGGCCACCATCGCAATCCGCACCACGTTCAACCATTGCGATTCGGTCTCGCCCAACTTCTCGAGGCGCGACGCAATCGGACCCACCACGCCATAGCACAGCAGGATCCCCAGGAAGGTGCCCACCAGCGCCGCCGCCACCTTCTGCCCGATCAGTTCGGGCGCGCCGCCGATCGCCTGCATGGTGATCACCACACCCAACACCGCGGCCACAATCCCCAGCCCCGGCAGGGCGTCGGCCATCGCGTGCAGCGCCGCCACCGCTTCCTGCCTGCTGTGCCGCTGCACTTCGATATCGAGATCCATCAGGCGGTCGAGATCGGCCGGCGTGGTCATCCCCACCACCAGCATGCGCAGCGAATCGCAAAGGAAATCCCGCGCCTCCCGGTCCTTCAAGAATTCCGGATGGTTGGCAAAAATCCGGCTGTCCTCCGGAGATTCCACGTCTCTCTCAAACTCCTGGATCCCCGCCCGCTGAATGAAGCTGAAGACCTCGTACAACATACGCAGATTGCGCAGAAACGATTGCGGAGTACGCGCCGGCGGGCGAAACACCTCCAGAGCGCCCCGCCAGATCTTGCGAATCAGACCCGGCGGATTCGCCACCATGACAATGCCGAGGGCCGCGCCCCCCACAATCAGCAACTCCGCGGGTTGGAAAAGGACGTACAGGTTCCCCTTTTCGAGCAGAAATCCGCCCAGGATCGCGACGAACACTGCGGCAATTCCGATAAGAGCGTGCATGAGTTCACCTTCATATCGGTTGAGGCGGGACAAACTTGAGGCGAGGCGGGGAGTGATATAATTCCGACCGGATGGGCTTTTGCCCGGGCGTTCAACCAAACGATCAGAGGGGGTTCCGGAATCGATGTCAGATCGCGGATTCTTATTTTTGTTCAGCGTGGCGATGATTGCGGGCGCGGTAGCTTGCGTGGGCTACCTGGTGGCCACCGGACAAGCATTGACGTTGGATGGCTTGTTTCTCGCGCTGGCGGCGCTCCTGCTCGCCGCCGGCTTTGCCCTGTACCTTGTGTACATGATTCGCAAGTCCATGGAGGCGGCCAAGGCGCCGGCCCCGGCGGCCCGACCCGCCGCGGCAACTGCCGCTAAACCCGCACCCGTGGAAGGCTGAGCGCCTCGCTCCTGCCCGCCAGCGGCGAACTTCAAGGGACAGGCCCCACCGGGAGGCCCGTCCCCTGCTGCTTGCCCTACTACTTCGCAGGCGCCGCCGGAGCCGCCTTCTTAGCGGGCGCAGCGGACTTCGTGGCCGGAGCAGCCGGCGCCGGAGCGGCCGGCGCCGGAGCGGCCGGCGCCGGACCGTAGCGCTTGATCGTCGCCGTAAGAATCTTCACCGGCGTACGCGGCTTGTCGTTGCTAGGATCCTTCGGCACGCGCGCGATCTTTCCCACCACGTCCTGCCCGTCTACTACCTGCCCGAACACAGTGTACTCATTATTCAAAGACGGATACTTATCGTCCATGATGAAGAACTGGCAGGCGCCCGTATTCTTCCGGTCCAAACGTGCCAGCCCGAGCACGCCCGGCTTGTCGAACTTCAGCGGCGGCACGATCTCGTCCTTGATGGTGAATCCGCAGTCGCCCGAGCCATCGCCCTGCTGCCCGTCGCCCGTCTGAATCATGAAGCCCGCGATCACGCGGTGGAAGTTGACGCCGTTGAAGTACGGCCGTTTGGTCATGGCGCCGCTCTTGTCCTTCGCGGCCTTCGTGCCGCGCGTCAGCGCCACGAAATTCGCGACAGTGCCGGGCGCGTCCTTCTCGTACAATTGCGCCGTGATCTTGCCCATCGAGGTATTCAGAATCCAATACAGTCCCGGCGGACGGTCCGGCTCCGGTTCTTCCTTCTTCGCGGGCGCCGCCGATTTGGCCGGTGCGGCCGCCGATTTGGCGGGCGCGGCAGCCGCCTTCCTGGCAGGCGCGGGAGGCGTCGTGGTTTGAGCCGTCGCGGTCAATACGCATACGCCGAGAACAGTCAATAAGAGAGTGCTGAGCCTTTTCATCTTGTCTCCGTAATCCCTCATTCTATGCTAAAGACAGGGCCGATTTCATGCGACGATCCCCCCAGCCCCCTGCCTTGGCGATCTTGGCGTGAGAACGCGCTGTAAGTCTCGCCTTACTTCTTAATCCCTAACTCGGCCTGTAACTGCCGGAAGGCGGACTCCTCGTAATTCGTCTTCAGCCGGGGCTTGCCGTCCGCCCTGGTATCTCCCGGACGCGGCGCTTCCTTCTTCAATGTGCGTCCCAACAGCGTGGTCGCCTCGTTATCGCTGCCATTCCTCGCCAGCGCCGCGCGGAAACTGTCGGCAGCCTGATCGTATTGCCCGGCGCGCCACAACGTCGCGCCCAGATTGAAGTGATAGTCCGGGTCGGCGTCGTCGCCTTCCAACGCTTTGCGGAAGTTCGCGCTCGCCGCAGCGTAATCCTGCCGCTGGGATTGCACCACTCCCAGATCGTTGAACACTTCGTTCAGGGGGATGGCGGCGGCCACCAGCTGAAAGGAATCCTCCGCACCTTTGAAATCCCCGCTGGCAAAAAGGCAGAGTCCCAGGAAAAACTGCGCTTCCAGATAGTGAGGGTCAGCACGCGCCACGCGCGCCAGCCATCCCGCCGCTACTTTGTAGTCCTTTTTTTCCCAGAAGACTTTGCCCAGTTCGAAGCAAGGCTGCGAGTAATGTGGGTCCAGGCGCGCGGCCTGCGTGAAGTAGCGGTGGCGCTGCTCGGGAGTGGTGGAGAGTAGCCCGCGAATATAACTCTCCACCGCGTCCAAACGTACCGCGGGACGGGCCGCCATGAACTCGCGCTCATCGGGCGCACCCTTCGGACGCAGCATCCCCAGCGTCTGCCATCCCAGGTGCGTGGACAGGGACCCTAAGTCTTCCAGCGCGCCGAGTTCGCTGTAAATCGCCCCTTGCCTGGTATGTTTCACATCCAGTACGCGCGCCGTGATCCGCACCGATCCCTTGGAGGTAGGATTCGCGGGGTCCGGCGGCAATAGCTCATAAAAGCCATAGATCACCTGCGAGGCATCCAGCGATTCGCCGACCTTTAAAATGGAAGCGTGCGTAAGTTCCGCGCCCGGCCGCAGGGAGAGGCGCCGGTAAGCTTCCAGCCGGTCTTCGCGGTCGAGCACGATCACGCCTTCCGACGCCAGGGCATCGTGCACACTCTGCGCGATGCTCTCACCCACCCAGTCCAGGTTTGGGGACTTGGCGTGATTGAAAAACGAAAGCACCAGCGCGGTATCGGCCTGCAAAACGCCGGCGCACACCAGTACCAGGGAGAGAATTCGAACCATGTAGCTTTAATTTTAGCAAGACGGCCCGGCGGCTTGGTGCGGCTCAACCCGAGTGCTTTTCCCAGCGGCGCCCGACCGCGAATCCCGCATATTCCCTCGCGCCTTACAGGCGCCGGAATCGTATCTAGTCTTACCTTTATTCGGAATGGTTATCTAACACACAGGCGTAGGGGCACTTACCCGATGCTTATTAACCCACTGCCGTTATACTGAAGCGTATCCTGCCTGTCGCAGCGATCGAGTCACCGAAGTTATCTTCTACACAAGGAGTCAGTACCGTGGCGCAAAAGACAGCTCTGCCTGCAATCATCGGCAAGCGGGAAGAAGAAATTCTCAAGCAGTGGCTCGAACTGCAGATGGCCGAAAACAAATCGCTGCCCGCCGGAGGACGCCAACAGTTGGAACGGGACGCGCGTGACTTTATGCACGCCCTGGTAGCGGGATTGAGCCGCGGTTCGTTGGACCTTTCCGGCGCGGAGTGGGCCCCGGCCCAAGAGATCATCGAGGCGCTCTCCGCCAGCCGCGCCCGCGACGGCTTCTCGCCATCCGAGACCGCCGCCTTCGTCTTTTCCCTCAAACAGCCCCTATTTCAGGCCCTCTTCCACGAGTTCTCCAACGACGCGGATGGCTTGCGCGACGCCGTATGGCAGTCCACCCAGCTGCTGGATAAACTCGGCCTGTCGACGGTCGAGGCGTATCAAAAGACGCGCGAGGGGGTGATTCTTCGCCAGCAGGAAGAACTGCTGGAGCTCTCCACACCCGTGGTGCGCCTCTGGGACAACGTGCTGGCGCTCCCGCTCATCGGCACCTTGGATTCTTCGCGCACTCAGGTGGTCATGCAAAATCTGCTCGATGCCATCGTGGAGACCCGCTCGGACTTCGCCATCATCGACATAACGGGCGTTCCCGTGGTCGATACCCTGGTGGCTCAGCACTTACTCAAAACCGTGGCAGCCGCCCGCCTCATGGGGGCGGATTGTCTAATTAGCGGCGTGCGCCCGCAGATCGCGCAGACTATCATCCATCTCGGCGTCGATCTTAGCAATGTGACCACCAAGGCGACCCTCGCGGATGCATTCGCCGTGGCGCTGCGCCGCAGCGGCGCAATGGTAACCAAAATCGACAAGCGACATGCTTCGAGCAGGGCAGAGGCCCTGTAGGCGGAACCCGTGGAACGCATACCGATTCTCAGAATGGGCAGTTTCCTGCTGGTCAGCATCCAGGTGGACATGCACGACCGCCTGGCGTTGACTTTGCAGGACGATCTGACGTCACAGATCGTGAAGAACCGCGCGCGCGGCGTGCTGATCGATATCTCCATGCTCGAGATTGTCGATTCCTTCATCGGCCGCATGCTGGGCAGCATCGCCGGGATGGCGCGCCTGCTGGATGCGGAAACCGTAGTAGTGGGCATGCGGCCATCGGTGGCCATCACGCTCGTGGAACTGGGGCTTTCGCTGCATGGAATCCGCACCGCTCTGGATGTGGAGAAGGGGATGTCGCTGCTCCAGGCCGCGGTCATCGACAACGGCTCGGAGGTAGGGGAAGATCAGCATGACGGCGCAGGATACTGAATGCCTCGAGCTGCGCACGCCTGAGGATATCGTGCTGGCGCGCCAGGCCGTCCGCCGCAAAGCGGTCGCACTGGGCTTCGGCCTGGTCGACCAGACGAAGGTGGTCACGGCCTCCAGCGAACTGGCCCGCAACACCATCGACTACGGCGGCGGCGGCACGGTTCGCCTCGAAGTGGTGCGCAATGGGGCGAAGGCCGGGCTCCGCCTCGTCTTCGAAGATCAGGGGCCAGGCATCGCCGACGTCGAACAGGCTTTGGGCGATGGCTTCACCACCGGGCAGGGCATGGGCCTCGGCCTGGGTGGCGCGCGCAGGCTCTCCCACGAATTCGAAATCCACTCCGTGCCCGGCGCCGGAACCCGTATCTCTATTTTGAGGTGGAAGTAACCTGATGGCCGAAAGCCTGCGCATCGCCGTGAACGAATCGAGCCAGACCGCGGAAGCGCGGCGTACCGCGCGCGCAGCCGCCCGCAGGGCCGGCATGGATGAGAAGCTCGAGGAACAGGTCGCCATCGTCGTCACCGAAGCCTGCACCAACCTGCTCAAGCATGCCAGTGGCGGAGAATTGCTGATTAATTCCGCCTCCAGCGAAAGGCCCGGAGCGCTCCCCGCTTTCGAAGTCCTGGCGCTCGATCAGGGGCCCGGCATGGCCGACCTGGAGAAGTGTCTGCGCGACGGCTACAGCACCGGCGGCTCCCCGGGGCAGGGGCTCGGAGCCATTCGCCGCCTCTCCACGTTGTGCGACATCTATTCCATTGCCGGGCGCGGCACCGCTTTGCTTGCCCGCTGGCCGGAGGCAGCGAGCCAAGCCGCCAAGACTCACCCCGGCCCCAGCCTGAGCGTTGGCGCGGTCAACGTCAGCAAGCCCGGGCAGGAAGTGTGCGGTGACTCGTGGGGAATGGCCTGCGGCGACTCGGTTTGTACGCTGCTGGTGGCCGATGGCCTGGGCCACGGCCCGGAGGCCAACAGGGCCTCCGCCCAAGCGGTGCGGATCCTGCGCGATAACCCCGGAATCCCACCCGTCACCATCCTTGAACGCGTCCATCTGGCGCTGCGCAGCACACGCGGCGCCGCTGTCGCCGTCGCCCAAATCGATCCTCGCCGCGCCACCCTCGCCTTTGCCGGGGTGGGCAATATCGCTGCCCAGATCTACCGCAACGGCTTTCCCTCGCAGCATCTTGTATCCAGCAACGGCACCGCCGGCATGCAGATTCCCAAGGTCCGCGAATTCGCTTACCCGTGGCCGCCGGATGGGATCCTTGTCCTCAATTCGGACGGTCTCTCAACCAGCGCCGGCATCGATAAGCAGCATGGGCTGGCGATGCGCGACCCAACGCTCATCGCCGGTGTCCTGTACCGTGATTTTTCCCGCCACAGCGATGATGCCACCGTCGTTGTGGTTAAAGCAGCATAAGGAGAACCGTGAGCGCTCCCATCCTTTCTCTCACCATTCGCTACGAACACGATGCCGTCGCGGCGCGACAGCGGGCGCGGCAAATCGCGCGCCTGCTGGGCTTCGACATCCAGGATCAAACCAGAATCTCCACCGCCGTTTCCGAAATCGCGCGCAACGCGTTCAACTACGCCGGCAGCGGGCGTGTCGAATATTTTCTGGAAGGCCGCACCTCGCCCCAGCTCTTCATCGTGCGCGTGACCGATTCGGGCCCCGGCATAACCAAGCTGGAGGACATCCTCAACGGCGCCTACCGCTCGGAAACCGGCATGGGTCTGGGCATCGTGGGGGCACGGCGGCTAATGGATCACTTCGAGATCGATACCGTGCCGGGGCGCGGCACCACCGTCCTGCTCAAGAAACTGCTGCCCCGCCGGTCCGCCGTGGTGGGTCCGGCGGAAATCGCGAAAATCTCTAGCGCCCTGGTGCAGGAACAGCCGCAGGGTCCGTTCCAGGAACTGCAGCTTCAAAACCAGGAATTGTTGCGCGCTCTCGAAGAGATTCGGGCGCGCCAGACCGAACTCACCCGGCTCAACCGCGAATTGGAAGACACCAATCGCGGCGTGGTCGCCCTCTATGCCGAACTGGACGAGAAGGCCGACCACCTGCGCCGCGCCGATGAACTGAAATCGCGCTTCCTCTCCAACATGAGCCACGAGTTCCGCTCGCCGCTCAACTCCGTACTCGCGCTCACCGGCCTGCTGCTGGAACGCGTCGACGGCGACCTCAGCAGCGAACAGGCGCAGCAGGTCACCTACATCCGCAAGGCCGCGCAAGACCTGCTGGAACTGGTCAACGATCTGCTGGACCTGGCCAAGGTCGAAGCGGGAAAAGTCGAAGCCAAGCCGCTTGAATTCGAAGTCACCAACCTCTTCGCCGCCCTGCGCGGCATGCTGCGCCCGCTGCTGCTCAATCAGTCCGTGAACCTGGTGTTCGAAGAGGCCACCAGCGTGCCGCCGCTCTTCACCGACGAAGGCAAGGTCTCCCAGATCCTGCGGAACTTCATCTCCAATGCGTTGAAGTTCACTGAGCGCGGCGAGATTCGCGTCTCCGCTTCCACCACCCGCGAAGGCGAGGTGCGGTTCTCGGTCCAGGATACGGGCATCGGCATCGCCGCCGAACACCTGGAATTAATCTTCCAGGAGTTCGGACAGGTCGACCACCCCATTCAGCGACGCGTGCGCGGCACCGGCCTCGGCCTGCCGCTCTCCGGCAAACTCGCCACCCTGCTGGGCGGCCGCGTCACCGTGGAAAGCGAACTGGGCGCGGGTTCCACGTTCACCCTGCAGATTCCCGCCCGCTATCGCGAAGAAGCGCCCAAATCTACGCTTGTCCAGGCCGCCACCGCCGATTCCGGCATTCCCGTGATGGTGGTGGAAGACAGTCCGGAAATGATGATGATGTACCGGACCTACCTGAAGGGCGCCGGCTTCCGGATCATTCCCGCTTCCACTACGCGCGAAGCTGAGTCCATCCTGGAACAAGTGCTGCCGGCCGCAATTATCCTCGACGTGATTCTTCGCTCCGAAGATGCCTGGGCTTTCGCCGCCCGCCTGAAACAGAATGAGCGCACGCGCGGCATCAGCGTGCTGGTCGCCAGTTCCGTGGAAGACGAGAACAAAGGCTTCCAACTCGGCGTCGATCGCTACCTCCACAAACCCATCGAGAGCGCCTCCCTGATTCGCGAACTGCGTTCCCTCACCGGCCAGCCGCGTCTCTTCGAGGTGCTGATCATCGACGATGAGGAGCGCGACCGCTACCTGTTGAAACAGCGCCTCCGCAACCTCCCCATCCTGATTGAAGAAGCTGCCAGCGGGACCGACGGGATCCGCCGCGCCGCGCTCCACCGGCCCGATTTGATTTTCCTGGACCTGGTGATGCCAGACCTGACCGGCTTCGAAGTGCTCAGGAAGTTAAAGAGCGGCGGCCAATCCGCCGGAATTCCGGTGGTCGTCGTCACGTCACGTGTGTTGACCAGTACCGAAAGGGAAGAACTGCTGTCGCGTGCGCGCGACGTAGTGAGCAAAGAAAAAGTCGGCCTGACGGACTTCGCAGCCGTGATGCGCCGTGCCGCGGGAGAGAATGCTCCGGGCTTGAACGGCGCCTAGGTGATCAGAATGCCCCAGTCTCAGATCATTCTTAACGTGGACGACTATCTTCCGGGCCGCTATGCCCGCACGAAAGTGCTGCAGCAATCCGGCTTCACTGTGCGCGAGGCCGCCAACGGCAGCGACGCCCTCGCCTCGGCGGCGAAGCATAACCCCGTGCTGGTTCTGCTCGACGTCAATCTGCCCGACATGAGCGGGTTCGAAGTCTGCCGCCGCCTTCGCCAGAACCCCGAAACCGCCGGCGTCACCGTCATTCACCTCTCCGCCACTAACATCGATGTCCGCCAGCAGGTCGAGGGACTCGAAGCCGGCGCCGATAGCTACCTTGTGGAACCGGTCGACCCGGCGGTCCTGGTCGCCACCATCCGCTCCCTGCTGCGTGCGCGCCGTGCAGAAGATGCGCTACGCCGCTCCAACGAAGAGTTGACCGGCTTCAGCTACCGCGTCGCCCACGACCTCAGCGAACCGCTGCGCACCATGGTCGCCCATACCCAATTGCTCAGCCGCGCCCTAGGGCCGAGAGTAAACGAAGCCGCCGGCCAGAGCCTTCATTTCGTGATTGACGCCGCCACCCGCATGCAGACCTTCGTCGACGGCCTGCTGACTTACGCACAGGCCACCCACGGGATCAGCAAGTACGAAAAGCAGGATTGCGAAGCCATCCTGGCGCACATCCAAGCCAATCTCGCTGTGACCATCCATGCCTCAGGCGCTGTCATCACCCACGACCACTTGCCCGAAGTCCTCGGCCAGCCCGGTCTGGAGCAGGTGTTTCAAAATCTGATCAGCAACGCCATCAAATACTGCCGCCCCGGGGTTCCGCCCGAGATTCATATCTCGGCGCGGCTCGACGGCGATTTCTGGGAATTCCAGGTGCGCGATAACGGGGTGGGAATCGACCCACCGCAGTGCCTGAAAGTGTTCCAGGCCTTTCACCGGCTGCACGGGCACGAGATTCCCGGGAACGGTATCGGTCTGGCTTTATCGAAGAGGATCGTCGAAGCGCACGGCGGCACCATCTGGGTGGAATCCGAAGTCGGCGAAGGCTCCACGTTCTGCTTCCGCATCCCGCGCAACCCCGTGGGCACGTCCTTCACCCCCGGCATGCAAGCCCGCGCCTGACCTCCGCGCTCGCGCCGCGAAATGCTGCCGGCCCGGCGGCGTGCAGAGACAAAAATCCGCGCGCCGCGATGGCGCTGAAGCCATCGCGGGAGCGCGGAGCAGGAGATTTACATATTGAAGATGAGCTTGGTCTTCGTGCCGCCGAGGCGAATTTCCTGGATACGCACTTTACCGTCCGCGCTGTTTACGTAGCGCACGCTGGTCGTGTCGAACTTGGTATCGCCTTCTTCCACTTTGACGTCGCTGGTGGTCTCGACTTTACCTTTCTTGATTGTCGCCTTCGACTGGTTAACCTCCACCTTGTACTCACCAGGCTTCAGTTCGGTGGTGCCCACCAGCGACGGCTGGAACAAATTTACCGTGTAGGAGCGCGCGCTGGCGACGGCGAGGCCGGCAACCAGGAAAAAAGGCAGAACTTTCTTAATCATTGTTTTCATCCCTCTCGCTTCGTGGTCTTTTGTAGCCCACTGCGGGCGGCTTCACGGGGCACGCCGCGGTGGTTTCACTTACTGAGTTGTAAGAGCTTGATCGGTAAGATCGACTGACATTCACTAATACGGACGAACCATGAAAAGGTTCCGGGATTTATCCCTGCGAGAGTTCCAAAAACTCCGCCGTGCGTTCCAGCGCGCTGCTACGAATGTCGTCCGCATCGCCGAATCCCTTCAGCCATACCAGTTCGCTCTCTCTGCGGAACCAGGTGATTTGGCGTTTGGCATAGTGTCGCGTGTTCCTCTGCGCGTAGAACACCGCGTCTTTCAGCGAGAGTTCGCCCGCGATAAACTGCAGTGATTGTTTGTATCCGTGCGATTCGAACGGCTTGCACCCCGGGGAAAAGCCTAACGCCACGATCCCGCGCACCTCCTCCACCAGTCCGTTCTCAAACATCCAGGCACAGCGCGTGTCCAATCGCGGATTGAGCAGTTCGCGATCCGGCATCAAGCCCAGTTTCAGGGTCCGGTACCCGGTCAGCGCATCCCGCCCGGTCTGAAATAGCCGGCTCACGGGTTGGCGCGTCAGTAAACAAATTTCTAAAGCGCGTGTCACTTTCGGAACATCGTTGGCATGAATCCGTGCTGCCGATGGGGCATCGAACCGGCGCAGCAGGCGGTGCAGGGAACCGGGGCGGCGGGCTTCGCGCACTGACAGCCGGTCGCGGAGTGGCTGATCGCGCACAGGGCCATCGAAAAGTCCTTCAAGCAGAGCGCGTAGGTAAAAGCCAGTCCCGCCGGCCAGAATCGGCAGGCGCCCCCGCGCGGAGATCTCCTGAATCGTGTCCCGCGCGACCCGTGCGTATTGGCCGGCCGTGAAGAGTTGATCGGGGTCGAGGATGTCGATCAGATGGTGAGGAATTCCACAGCGCTCTGCCAGCGGCAGCTTCGCGGTGCCGATATCGAAATGGCGATAGACCTGCAGGGAATCGCAATTGACGATTTCGCCGTTGAAAGTTTGCGCAAGCAAAAGCGCCAAGTCGCTCTTACCGGACCCGGTGGGACCAGCCACTGCAACCAGTGGCCGCGCCGCCGCGTCAGGGTGTATAGTGTGTGGGGTTCTTGCCGTCAAACCCCGTTATACAATGAAAAGACGGTTTTTGAGCCGCGGCCGGGATGACGCGCGGTCGAAAAAGAGAGTAGAGTCATGATTCGTTCCGCCAAAGCGCTGCTGATCGCTGTCTCCCTGAGCACCCTGCTGTTCGGCCAGGCTCAGGTCGAGACTCCCGCACCGGATAACAAAGCCGGTGCCTACTACAACTTCGCGATGGGCCGCGTCTACGCGGAACTGGCACAGGCCTACGGGAACCGGCCGGAATACCTCAACAAGGCCATCCAGCACTACCAGGAGGCCCTGAAACTGGATCCCGCCGCCAGTCTCGTCTTCGAAGAACTGACTGATCTTTACATTCAGACCAATCATCTGCGCGATGCTATCACGCAGGCCGAAGACATGCTGAAGAACCATCCGGATAATGTGGACGCGCGCCGCATGTTGGGCCGCATCTACATGAAGATGATCACGACCAGTGACAACCGGATCAACGAAGATTATTTGCGCAAAGCGGTCGAGCAGCTCCAGAAGGTGACCGCGCAGGATCCCAAAGACGCCGATAGCTTCGTCGCGCTCGGCCGCCTCTATCGCGTCTCCAATAATTCGGTGGATGCCGAGAAGGCATTCAACAGCGCCCTGCTGGCCGAACCCGAAAACGAAGAAGCGCTCACCGGACTCGCCGGCCTGTATACCGATCTCGGCGACAACAAACGCGCCATCGAAAAATTGAAGCAGGCGGCCGAAAAGAATCCCAACGAGCGCACGCTGGTTCAACTCGGCGCCCTCTACGAGCAGTTGCGCGACTACCGCAACGCTGCCGACACGCTGAAGCAGGCGCTGGATATGCAGCCCGAAAATCCGCGTCTGCAGGCCGGCCTCGCCAACAATCTGATGCTCAGCGACCGCGAAGAGGAAGCGCTCGCCATCTTCCAGAAGCTGGCCGACGACGATCCCACCAACCTGCAGCCCCGCCTGCGCATCGCCGAAATTTATCGCGTCAAACGCGATTTCACCAAGGCCGCGGACGCGCTCAAGAAGGCCAAGGCCCTCAACCCGCAGGACATGGAAGTGCGCTACGAAGAGGTGCGGCTGCTGGAAGCGCAGGCCAAGTACGGCGAAGCTATCACGCAGTTGAAGACTCTGGTGGATGAAACCGCGCGCCCCAAGTACTCCGCCTCCGAAACCGCCGCGCGCGGCGCGCTGCTGGCGGAACTGGCCAGCCTCTATCGCACCAACGCGCAGTACACCGAAGCCGTCGAGACTTATCGCAAGTCGGCCGCGCTCAACAAGGACGATAGCGACGCCATCTCCCTACAGATTATCGATACCCTGCGTGCCGCCAAGAACGCCGACGGCGTGAAGAAGGAAGTGGACGCCAAGGCAGCCGAAATCCGCGGCCGCCTCAAGGGTAAGCAGGATCTCGGCCAGTTGCTGCTGCTCAGTTCCGTCTACGAGCATGCGCGCTACTACCCCGAAGAGGCCAAGGTGCTGGACGAAGCGGAAAAGATTGCCACCACCGCCAAGGAAAAGGAAACCATTTACTTCAGCCGCGGCGCAATGTTCGAGCGTCAGAAGAAGGTCGAGCCCGCCGAAGCCGAATTTCGCAAAGTTCTGGCCTCTAATCCGGACCATTCCGGCGCCCTCAATTACCTGGGTTACATGCTGGTGGATCACAAACTGCGCCTGGAAGAAGCCACCGGCATGATCAAGAAGGCTCTGGACACAGACCCGGAGAATGGCGCCTACCTCGACAGCCTCGGCTGGGCGTACTACCAACAGGGCAAATATGAGGAAGCCGAAGGCTTTCTCTCGCGCGCCATCGAGCGTATCGGAGCCGACCCCACGGTCCACGACCACCTCGGCGACGTGTACCTGAAACTCGGCAAGATCAAAGAAGCCATCACGCAATGGCAGTCGTCTTTGAAGGATTTCCGGTCACCGGCGGGACTCGACAGCGATCCCGACGACGTATCCAAAGTTACCCGCAAGCTGGACGCCGCCCGGGTGAAATTGGCTAAAGAATCCAAGTAGTTCGCGGCGCCATTCCGGCCCCCCGGCTGCTGCGCCGCGGTTTCGCCGATTTTTGCCTTTTCTTCGAAACCACGCAAGCCATCTTGTCAAATAGGTTAAGTTACCTATTTACAATGGCTTGCGCAGGCCTTTCCGAGCCAAAACCTATCGTTTTGCGGACTTGTGTGGGATACTCACTGAGAGAACAGGCAAACACCACGAATGTCCCAGTTGGACGACGCAGTATCCCGCTATAACAAGTTATTGGAAGCCGGTCCACACAGCGATCTCGCTTGGGCCGAGGCCCTCCACGAGCGCATGGAAGCCGGCAAGCTTTCCGCCGGCGGACGCCTGATCTGTCCGTTTCTCAGACCCAATTTCATCTCCCGCCGGCAATACGATTCCCTGGTGAAGACCGGCGAATGCCTGATCTCGGCCATCGACCGCATGGAGAAGCTGGTACTATCCAGTCCCGCCCTTCTCGGACGTTTGGAACTGTTGCCCGCCGAGAAAATGCTGGCCTCCATCGATCCCGGCTATCAGGCGCTTGAAGTGGCGGCCCGCCTCGATTCCCACGTCGTCAATGGCAGCGTACACTTCGTGCAGTACAATGCGGATTCGCCTTCCGGCGCCGGCTTCGCCGATGCCCTTGCCGACCTGTTCTGGGACGTGCCCCCAGTCAAGGAATTGCGCAAGAAATATGCGCTTTCCAAGATCGGCAGCCGCAAGCACCTCTTACACGCGCTCCTCAAGTCTTATAAGCAGTTCGGCGGTAACAAGAAGCCCAATATCGCCATCGTCGAGTTTAAGAATTCGTTTTCCTCGGCGCAAAGCGAGTACGAACTCTTCCGCGATTTCTTCCGCGACGAAGGTTACCTGGTCGAGATCGTCTCGCCCGAACAGTTGGAATACCGCAACGGCATCCTGCGCAAGGGTAACTTCGAAATCAACCTGGTGTACCGCCGCCTCGGCGTGCAGGAATTTCTGATCCGCTTCGACCTCTCGCACCCGCTGGTGCTCGCCTACCGCGATCGCGCGGTCTGCGTGGTCAATAGCTTCCGCAGCGAACTTGCCCATAAGAAAGCCATGTTTGGCCTGCTCACCGACGAGGCGATGACCGCCAAGTTCCCGGCCGCCGAACGCAAGGCTATTCGCGACCATGTGCCCTGGACGCGCCTGGTAACTGCCGCTAAGACCACTTACCAGGACAAGCCCATCGACTTGCCCGAGTTTATCAGCAAGAATCGCGAACGCCTCGCCCTCAAGCCCAACGACGATTACAGCGATCAGCACACCTACTTCGGCTGGGAGATGGATTCACCGGGTTGGGACCGCGCCCTTAAGCAGGCCATGCGCGCACCTTACGTGGTGCAGGAACGCGTGCAGCCCGTGAAATCCGTCTTCCCGATGATGACCTTCGGCTCGCTCGAATTTCGCGAAATGCAGGTGGACGTTCACCCCCACGCCTACCTCGGCAAAGTGCAGGGCTGCTCCAGTTGGCTGTCCATGGGCAAGTCCGGCTTCTCCTCCGCCTCCGGCATCGTGCCCACCTACATCCTCGATTCCAAGTAGTCGCGCCGCAACCGGGCGCGCACGAACCAACCGCCCGGCGGCGCTCCGCCCCCGCGCCGGAGACCCGCGCACCCAGTACGGCCGCAACTTCACACCCCAACACCGCCAAAGCTGCGCGAAGCACAGGCACGAGTAAGCGGGCAGACAACCTGCAATAAGTCGAACACGCTGAGATATGCAATCGTCGTAACTTATCATTCCGTCGGATTACTCAACGCGCAGCTTGTGCAGATCGGGTCCGCCCAACTGGGGCTGGGCCTCACCGTCTGGTGTGCCCCGCGCGCCATACGCTATCCTCGTGAATAGATGCAAAAGACCATCATTATTTTCGGATACGGAGTCGGAATCTCGGACGCGGTAGCCAATCGATTCGGCAGCGAGGGCTTCCAGATCGCCATGGTCGCGCGCAGCGCGGACAAACTCGACCAGGCCAAACAGGCCCTCGCCGCCAAAGGAATTCAGGCCGCGGCTTTTCCGGCAGATCTGACCGATCCCGATTCGGCCAAATCCGTCGTGCAGCACGTACGGCAGCAACTCGGCCCCATCACCGCCATTCATTGGAACGCCTATTCCAACCTCGCCGGAGATGTGACATCCACCAGCGCCGCAGCGCTCCGCACCGATTTCGACGTCGCCGTCACCAGCCTGATGTATGCCGTGCAGGCAGCGCTTACCGACCTCAAAGCCGCCCAGGGCGCCGTGCTGGTCACCCAGGGACTGCTGGCCCTCTACGATCCGAAGATCGACGCCATGGCCGTGCAGTGGAACTCGATGGGCCTCGCCATCGCCAATGCCGCCAAACACAAACTCGTCGGCCTGCTGACCGAGAAACTCCGCGCCGAGGAGGTCACCGTCGGTGAAGTCGTGGTTCACGGACTCGTGAAGGGCACTGCCTGGGACGATGGCAGCGCCACCATCGATCCCCGCACCATTGCCGCCGCCTTCTGGGACATCTACGCCAAGCGCCAGTCGAAGTCCGTCACCGTTTCGTAAGTGCTCGTGGTGAGAGGGCGACAGAATTCATTGCCGATCGCTTGATCCGTGCGAATCCGTGGCACTGAAACCGCCGAACCCAACTCGCCCGCCTACCCGCGCGCCAGCAGACTCACCTGCGCGTGCAGATTCGCCACACCCGCCGTATACCGCGTGTCGCTCACGCTGAACGCCACCGCGTCCTCCAGCCAGTCGTGCCAAACTCCATCCGGATCGTGCGACGCCACCGTCAGCGTATACTCGCCCGGACACAACTCGCACCAGAACGCGAACGCCAGTTCCAGCGTACTGCCCGCCTTCACAGGACCCAGCTTCAACTGCTCCAACTCCGTATTCGTCCCGTAGACGTTCAGCCCGATTCGCGTGCGAATCATGATCCCGACCACGGGATCGGGCACCGCATCGCGGAACCGCACCGTCACCTTGACCACCGCGCGCTCGCCCGTTCGCCACACCATCGTCGACTTGCCGCTTTCGCCCACCGTCTCCACGCGCACGATCTCCGCGCGGCCGTCGCCGCGCCGCACCGTCGGCGCCATCGGCGGCGTCACGCTCTCGCCCCACGCGCGTATGCGCTCGGCGACGTGTTTCCGGTAGGCCCCCAGCATCTCTTCCGGATCGCCGCGTCCCGCAAGCTTCCCCTGTTGCAGCCACCACACCTCATCGCACAGCCGCCGGATCAACTCCTCCTCGTGCGACACGATCAGCGTCGTCGCGCCCGCCCGCCGGATGCGGTCCAGGGCCACCGCCGCGCGCTCCCGCACCATCAGGTCCTGATGGCCGAAGGTCCGGTCGATCAGCAGCACCGGCGCCGGAGCCAGATTCAACGCATCGTCCGGTCCCAGCCAGCGGGCCTCGCCAGACGCCTTCACGGTGCCCGACGTGGGCGCTTCCAGCCCTGCCGCCAACCGCAGCACACGGCTCTTCCCGGAGCCGTTCTCGCCGATGATTCCCACCACCGTACCGTCCGGCGCGGTCACGTCGAAATTCTCCAGTGGCGCACTCGTGACGTTGCGAAATGCAAGAGACATAAACGTTAGAATAACAACTGCACGATGGAAGATCCCAAAGTTTTAGAACGCATGCGCGCGGACTGGAACGAGCGCGCCGGCGAAGACGCCAACTACTACGTCGCTTTCGGACGCCGCGACCAGGACGAAGAAGAATTCTTCGCCACCGCCACCGATACCGTCAAAAGCCTCGAGTGCGATCTCAGACGCGTGCGCGGCCGCGACGCCGCGCTCGAAATCGGCTGCGGACCGGGCCGGCTGCTCCGCCCCATGAGCCGCCATTTCACCGAAATTCACGGCGTCGATGTCAGCGATCAGATGATCGCCCTCGCCACCCAGCGCCTGCGCGACACGCCCAACGCGCACCCTCACCACAGCTCCGGCTCCGACCTCTCGCTCTTCCCCGACGAGAAGTTCGACTTCGTCTACTCCTACGCCGTCTTCCAGCACATCCCCAGCCGCGAAGTAGTCTTCAATTACCTGCGCGAAGCCCGCCGCGTTCTCAAAACCGGCGGCATTCTCCGCTGCCAGATGAACGGCCTGCCGCCTCACGCCAAACAGTATGACACCTGGAGCGGCGTGCGCATCACCGAGGACGAAATCGTGCAGTACGCCCACGAGCAGGATATGCAACTGCTCGTCGTCGAGCAGATCTGGACACAGTACATGTGGATCACCTGCCGCAAGCGCCCGGCAGGTTGGGACGCCAGCCTGCCCACGCGTCCGGCGCCCCCGCGCACCGCGAAGATCCGCCGCATCAGCAATGCGCTGACCGGCGAAGCCGTGGCGCCCGTACGCGGTCCGCTCGCGGCCCTCTCCCTCTGGATCGAAAACCTGCCCGGTGAAGTGGGCCTCAATCACACAATCATCACCGCCGATGGCTCCGCCTGCCGCATGATCTACATCGGCGAACCCGAGAAGGACGGCATCGCGCAGGTCAACGTCGCACTCCCCGAAGGCCTGCGCACCGGCATGGTCCCGGTGGAATTGCGCTGGCTCGGCCATCTCATCGCCGAACCCGCATGGGTCCGCATCATGCCCGCCGGACCCTCCGTGCCGCGCATCACCACCATCACCGACGGCATCAATCTCCTCTCCGGCACGCGCATCGTCTCCGGCTCCGTCAAAGTCACCATGCACGAAGTCGCCGACGCATCCCCCTTCCACGCCACCATCGACGGACACGACGCGCGCGAAATCGAGAGCTTCTGCGCCGACCCCATCACCCAGCGGTACGAATTCAACTTCCGCCTGCCCGAACGCATCGCCCCAGGACCGCACGAAGTCGTCGTCTCCCTGGGAAAGCGCACTTTCGCTCCCATGGCAATTGAGGTGGCCTAGTTGAAACTGTGGCTGGCCGCGGGGGCGCTCGCGGTCGCAGCCCTGGTCGCGACCCTGCCGGCGCCTCGCGGCAACTTTGTCCAATTGGCTCCCGGCATCGTCGAACTGCACCAGGAGATGATCCTCGAAGAGGGGGCCGAATTGCGCGGCGCTGCCACCGGGACCGTCCTCCGCGCCGCGCCCGATTTTCACGGCCGCGCCCTCATCGTCGTGCGCGGCAATCGCGTCCGCCTGGGCGATTTCACGGTGGACGGCAATCGCCGCCTGCTCGAAGCGCGCCTCGGCCTCCCCGCCTATGACACTCCCTTCTCCCGCTTCACGCCCAATAACGGAGTCCTCGCCGAAGGGGTCTCCCACCTCGTCATCCGCAACCTCCGCTTCCGTGAAATCTCCGGCTTCGCCATCCTGGTCCACGGCGGCAGCCACCTGACCATCGATCGCGTCCACATCGCCGATAGCGGATCGCGCAACCCACGGGGACAAAACAACACCACCGGCGGCATCCTGCTCGAAGAAGGCGTCACCGATTTTCAAATTACCAACTGCGAACTGCAAAACGTGCTCGGCAACGGCATCTGGACCCACTCCCTCTACACGTCACCGCGCAATGCCCGCGGCCGTTTCGCCGATAACCGTTTCACCGGGATCGGCCGCGACGCCCTCCAGGTCGGCCACGCCACCCAGGTGCGCGTCGAAGGCAACACCGGCACGCGCATCGGCTACCCCGAAGACGCCGTCGACAGCGAAAACCAAGCAATCCCGGTGGGGGTCGATACCGCTGGCAATGTGGATCAATCCGTCTACACGCGCAACCAGTTCTCTCACATCAACGGCAAGTGCTTCGACCTCGATGGCTTCCACGATGGCGAAGTCAGCCGCAACATTTGTATCTCGATTGCCGGTTACGGAATTGTTATGAACAACACCAATCCGGACATGCAATCGAGTAATGTGCGGATCGAAGACAACCTGCTGGACGGAGTCCGATACGGCGGCATCTTCGTCATTGGAACGGACAATCTGGTCCGCCGCAACCGTCTGCTGAATCTCAATACCGCTCAATGCGGCTGCCCCTTCACTCCCGGCGAGCCCGACATGTTCCGCAGCGGAATCTACCTCGGCAAAGGAGCCGAACGCCCCGCTCCCGCCCGCGACAATCGTATCGAACAAAACGAAATCACCGGCTTCCAGATGGAGCGCCGCTGCATCGGAGGAGCCCCCAGCATCTATCCCGACTGGAACAAGTTGAATGGAAATCGATGTGGGGGGGGGAGTAATCAGTAATCAGTAATCAGTAATCAGCTATCAGCTATCAGCTATCAGCTATCAGCTTTCAGCTTTCAGCTTTCAGCTTTTAGCTTTCAGCTTTCAGCTTTCAGCTTTTAGCCTCGCCTCCGGCGCCGGCGGATTGAATAACGGGTGACCTTTGGAAGCGGACTGCAGACTGGAGGGGGCTCCCGCGGTCAAATCGCCGTTCCCTATGCACTTGTCTTCTCTCCGCTTCCTCTGCGTTCTTTGCGTCTCTGCGTTGAACTCCCCGTCCCCCGCGTTGCGCCTCCGGCACGATTTGCCTGGCGCTCTCATCGCCGTTCTCCTTTATCTTCTCTGCGCTTCCTCTGCGTCTTTGCGTCTCTGCGGTGAAAGCTTTTCTCCGATCCTCGTCTCTGCCTCCCAAACTCCACCTCCACGCGCCGCCTCCTCGCAACGTCATAAGATAGAGAAAGAAGACTTCGTATGCTCAATCTCCTACAGCGGCGCCGCCGCGGTTTTTCCCTGATCGAATTGCTGATCGTCATCGCGATTATCTTGATCATCATCACGATCGCGCTCCCCCGCCTGAGCCGCGCCCGCATGTTCTCGCAGGAAACGGCGGCCATCGGCGCCATCCGTACCATCCACACCATGCAGGTGCAGTACTATTCGCAGTACGGCCGTTACGCTGCCTCCCTCACCGAACTCGGCCCCCCCACCAGCGGCGCTCCCGGACCCGCGGCCTCCGACCTGATCGATTCCTCGCTCGCCTCCGGCACCAAGAGCGGCCATAAATTCGTCATGACCGGCAACGCCGCCGGCTACGTCATCAACGTCCAGCCCGACAGTTACGGCAACAGCGGCAGCCGTACCTTTTATTCCGACCAGACCATGGTCATTCGCCAGAACTACGGCCAGGAACCCGCCACCGCCAACAGCCCCGAAATGAAGAACTGATGCGCGCCGAAAGAGGGGCCGCAGGTATGCCGCCCCCCTTCCAAACCGCCACCCCGCGTAACAAATCTGTCGCGCTCCCGCACCTCACTTTTTGCAAACTCTATACAATTGAGCGACAACTTCGCCGCACGCTGAGCGCCACCATGAAAGCGTGCAGAGCGATGTCTACCCTTCCCCCGAAGCTGGCGCCGAGAGCACGAGCCGCCGCAATTTCTTCGTAGTCGCTATCTACGGAATGATGGGCGCCATCTCCGCCGCCCTCGGCCTGCCCGCCCTCGTCTACCTCCTCCTCCCGCCCAAAGTCCAGAAACGCACCGAGTGGGTGGAGGCCGGCGATATCTCACATCTCGCGCCCGACACCCCCGCCGAGATCAGCTATCACCGCAATCGTGTGGACGGCTGGAAAGTCATCAGCGAAAAGAGCACTGTATGGGTCGTCAAGTCCGCCGATAACACCGTCACCGCATACGGCCCGCAATGCACGCACCTGGGCTGCGCCTACCACTGGGACGACAACCGCGATCAGTTCCTCTGCCCCTGTCACACTTCCCTGTTCTCCATTGACGGCAAAGTCACCGGCGGCCCCGCGCCCCGCCCGCTCGATCGTTACCAGACCAAGGTCGAAGGCACCGTGCTCCTCCTCGGCAAACTCCAGCGCTCTCCGGAGACGCGCTCGTGAGACGCCGCATACGCGGACTCAGCACGTGGGTCGATAACCGCACCGGCATTCAAACCGCCGTGCGCAAGTTCCTCTACGAGGACATCCCTGCCTCCAGCGGCTGGCACCAGGTCTTCGGCAGCGTCGCCATGTTCCTCTTCATGGTGCAAGCCTTCACCGGCGCGCTACTCGCCTTCAACTACGCGCCCACCCCCGGCGACGCTTACAACAGCCTGCGCTATATCCTGACCGAACTCACCGCTGGACGCCTCATGCGCGGACTCCATCACTGGGGCGCCAGCATGATCGTCGTCGTCGTCGTGCTCCACATGCTCCAGGTCTTCCTCTACGGCTCGTACAAGAAGCCCCGCGAAGCCACCTGGATGGTCGGCGTCGTGCTCTTCCTGCTCACCCTCGCTTACGGACTCACGGGCTACCTCCTGCCCTGGGACAACCGGGCCTATTGGGGCACCGTCGTCACCACGCAGATCGCCGCTCAGGCGCCGCTCGCCGGACCCTACCTCACGCGTCTGCTCGGCGGCGAAGGCGCGGTCGGCGTCGTCACCTTCGCGCGCTTCTTCGGGCTCCACGTGCTATTGCTGCCGCCTGCCACCATCTTCCTGATCGGGCTCCACGTCTACCTCGTGCGCAAGCACGGTGTCGCGCCCCTGCCCGGCGACGAAACCCGGCCCACCAAAAAGTTCTACCCGCAGCAGGTCTTCAAAGATACCCTCGCCATCTTCATCGCTTTCGCCATCCTGTTCACCCTCGCCCTGATCGCGCACGTGCCGCTGGAGCAGCTCGCCGATCCCACCGACACCACCTATACGCCGCGCCCCGAGTGGTATTTCCTTTTCCTCTTCCAGACCCTGAAGCTCTTCAACGGCCCCCTGGAAGCGGTCGGCAGCGTCGTGCTCCCGGGACTCGCCGTGCTATTGCTGATTCTCGTGCCGTTCATCGATCGCACGCGCCTCGTCAAAGTCACGCAGCGCACCGTCGCTTTCGCGGTGGTCGCCCTGGTTGCCATCGGCTGGAGCGGGCTCACGCTCGCCGCCGTGAAATCCACGCCCAAGCCCACCCTGGCGGCACTGGTCGATTACTCCGGCCCCACCGATTGGATGCAACTCTCTCCTGAGGAATTGACCGGCATCGCTTACTTCCGCACCGAAAACTGCACCGCCTGCCACGCCATCGGCGATCGCGGCACGGCCATCGGGCCCGACCTCACCAAAGCCGCCATTCACCGCGACGCTTCCTGGATGATCGAGCATTTCAAGCGCCCCAGCGCCGTACGGCCCGGCACCTCCATGCCCCCCATTCAGCTCAGCGACGCGCAGCTCAATTCGCTCGCCGCCTTCCTGTTGAAGCTCAATGAGAAGAACGCCACCGCGCTCGACAACGCGCCCGATTTCGCCGTCAAGGGCGCCCTCCTCTATCAGGCCAATCACTGCGGCGCCTGCCACCTCGTCAACGGAGCCGGCATGAAGGTCGGGCCGCCGCTCAACGGACTCGCCAAGCGTCAAAGCCGCGGGTGGGTGGAAGACCACTTCGCCAACCCGCAGAAATCTTCACCCGGCTCCATCATGCCGCCCTATCGATTCGCAGCCAGGGAGATGGCCAACCTGACCACCTACCTCCTCGCCCTGCCCGATTAGCATGTAGGACAGACCTATCTTTTGATTTTGGGCGCGACGATCTGCGACAACAGGTCGGGAGTCCCGGCATCCCTCGTCAGATGCGGATACCGTTCGCCGCTGTGATAATCCACGCGGTAGGTCTGATAAAACTCCCCGTTCTTCACCAGCAGTTCGAGCGGCTTGGGATCCGTCGCCGATTTGGCGATGGCTTCGCGCAGCACGGTTGGCGTATACTGCCGCGTGTTCACCGCGATCAACTTCACCGCGGGCGGCACTCCCGCCTTTTGCGCCGCGCCACCGTACCGAACGTCCGTAATGAGAGCATCCTCGTTCAACAGTATGCCGATCGAGTAAGTCAAATCCGTGATCTTTCGCGTCTCCTCGCGCGCTTTCCAGAAATCGCTGCGCACTCCGTCGTAGGTCAGTTTCCAGCCCCCTTTTTCGATCCCGCCCAGGGGCGCGCGCGCCTCGGTGGACCGCAGTCGCTGATTCAGGAAGCCCGCCCAATCGTTCGGCTGCACCGAATTCAGCGCCGCCACCACGTCTTCGAACCCATACGCCTTCAAGGCTGCGGGGCCGCTCGCTCCCCCGTGGAACAATTTGCAGAAATCGTCCAGCGATTTCGCCCCTTTGCTCAGTTGGCGGATCGTCACATCCACCTCCAGCCAGATCAGCGTGCCCTCGTCGTAATAGTCCACGCTGCGCCGCAGGCTCTGATAATCGTCGCCCGCGCCGTACAGGGTCTGGGCCGCCACCGCGGTATCTTCCAGCGGACGCCACGTGCGTCCATACTTACCGTCCAACTCCGCCGCCGTCTGAGCCAGCGACTCGCGGTAATCAACGGCCGACCAGATTCCGCTGCGCGGCGCCAGCACCTCGCCGAGATAATTCGTCAGGCCCTCGTAGACCCATAGCAGATCGCCCTTCATCGGCGTGTCGTACCCGCCGTCGCGCCCGTTGGAAGTCAGCCCCGCAGGCCGGCGATACTTGCCGTTCCACGAATGCACGAACTCGTGCGGCAGCAGGTAGCCGGTCGCCCGCATGGCGTCCGCATCCACAAGCGTGCGCTCGCCCAGGCGGTCGTCGCTCGATTCGTGATGCTCCAGTCCGAAATGCGCCACGTGATCGCTCAAGGTGAACAGGAAGTGATAGTTGCGGTAGTGGTGCGCCCCGAACAGCGCATTCGTTTCCTTCACCAGATTCTGAAAGTGGCCGATCAGTTCGGGACTTGCCTCCAGTGCGCCGTCGCTATCCGCCGCTACGTGCAGGTAGTGTGCCGCGCCCTGCTCCGTGCCCAGTTCGAAGGTCTTGTAATGCGCGCCGGCCGATACCGGAGAATCCACCATCGTCGTCAGCGACGCCGGCTGAAACTCGATCTGATTGCCGCTCTCCCGCAGAATCGGGAGCGCCGTTCCGTAGCGCCATCCGCTCGGCACGGTCAGTGTGGCCTGATACTGAAACGAGTCCGGCTGCGACCCCTTGGGGTACAGCAGCAGTTGGTTCCAATTCAGCACCGCCAGTTCGCTGGTCGAGGAACTTCCGCTGGTGAAACCGCCGGCTTCCGGCGGGGAGATGAAATCGAACGCCACGTCGAGCGACGATGTGCCCGCCGGCACTTCCACCTGAAAGGCGAACATGTTGTCGCTATCGCGCCGCCAGGGAAGCGTCTTGCCGCCCGCCTGAATTTTGAGCCCCACCAGGTTGACGATCGGACCCGTCGGACCGTGCTCGCCGGGAATCCACTCGGGATACAGCAGCGTCATCGGCCCTGCCGCCGCAGGCATCGACATCTGCACGTGGAACAGCCGCCGCGAGGCGTCGGTGGCATCCACTTTCAGCTTGACCGGGGTTTGTGCCTGAACAGACACAGTGAACAGAGCGAGGCAGGCAAGTGCCGTAGTGCGCATTCCAAGATTTTAGCAGCGCACTTTCCCTCCACGCCCTCGCCACCGGCTCCGTCTGATGCTATAGAAGAACCATGCGGATCTTACTGTTGGCCGGCTTGCTATCTGCCTCCGCCTTCGCGCAGGCCCTGAGCGAACCTCCGCCGATCGTCCAGTTGGTGCGCAAACCCGGCACCGGAGGCGCCTCGCTGAAGCCCTATGCCAATGTGCGCGCCGAGGTCAACGTCGTCGGCATGTCGTCCGTCACCGGCCTGCCTGAAACCTGGCTGGTCGAGGAGCACTATTCCTTCGCCAGCATCGAAGATCTCGATCAGCGTCTCGCCGCGCTCTCACCCGTGCGCAATTTCGGCGACGCGCAGGACCCGCTACAGGACGATGTGCTGGCTCCCTCGCGCACCATGTTGGCGCTTTACCGCCCCGGCTTGAGCTATCGCTCGGATATGGCTATCCGCCTGTTCCCGCGCGCCCGCTACTTCCAGATCTCCGTGTTTCGCATCCGCCCGGGCACGGAAGCCGCCTTCTTGGAACTGGTCCACCTGCGCCGCGCCACCGCCGACGTCATCAATCTCGACCGCCCCGAACTGGCGTACCAGGTCATCTCCGGCGCCCCCGCCGGCACCTATGTTTTCCTGGCGCCGATTCAATCCCTGCGCACCCTCGATGATGGCCGCAACAGTGTCCCGGTCTACGCCGAAGGCCTCGCCGCCGCTCGTGCCACTGTGGTCCCCAAGGCGACCTACGAGGCCGAGGTGAACCGCGAACACCTGCTCTTTCGCGTCGAGCCCCGCATCAGTTACGTGTCCAACGACTTCGCCGAAGTCGACCCCGATTTCTGGCGCGGCAAAAAGTAATGTTCCCCTTGGAAGATGGGTAAAGTAGGACCCGCCCTCTCAGGCGGCGCGAACTCTGCTTGCTTCGCCCAAGTGTCACCAGCTATTCAATCCGACGACGCCGGAGGCGGGGCTGAAAGCTGACCGCTGACAGCTTACTTCTTCCCCGGAGCCGCTTGCTTCGCCGGCGAAGGCGCCACCGCGCCGCCGTTCTTCTGGTCGTACAGACGAATAAGGTCCGGCGTGATGTTGGCCGAATCCGCCGCCCACAACAGCGGCTCCGCGGCGTCCAGAACCACCGTATAGCCATTCTTGCGCGCGTACTCGTCTACCACCGGACCCATCTTAGTCGAGAGCTGCTGCAACCGCTTGCTATCTTCCTGCTCCACTTCGTTGTTCAGATCTTCGGCGTCGCGGTCGAATGTCTTCTTCTTGCCGGCAATCTCGTTGTTCAATTGCTGTTGCGCGGCAGCGTCGGTCGTCTTGCGCACTTGCTCTGACATTGCCTGCAACTCCTTCTGCCGTTTCTCCATGTCCGCGCGCAGGGGGTCGAACTTCGCCCTCATTTCCCCGAGTGCCTTGCGGCCATCCGCCGTATTCATCAGGGCATCGCGCATCGATACCACCGCTACCTTGGTGGCCGCCGCCGGCCTGACTGCCGGATTCTGCGAACGCACCGTAACTGCCGCCACCACCAGAAGGGCGGCGCCTACGATTATGGAATTCAGTTTCACTTGATTTTTCCCTCGAATTTGGATACTAACACGTGAGCAATTCCGCGTGACTGCGTCCTCCGCGGCACACCTGTGAACACTGGCATACTAGTGTTCTGACTTCTTTCGATCCCAAACGGCTGCCCTTCTATCTCGCGTTTGCGTCCGTAGTGGCCGTGCTGTGCAGTAATTCCCTATCCAACAGCCTGATCGGCGCGGCGACCGCCGCCCTGCTCGTCAGCCACTTCGCATTCGGACACCCACTCCGCTTCCCGCCCGTCAAATTGCCGCTGGGACTCTTCTTCCTCGCCACCGTCATCAGCGTGGCCCTCTCCGGCCATCTGCGCGAAGGCTGGCCAGGACCGCGCAAATTCTATCTCTGCCTGGTCCTGCTGCTGGTCTACAGCACCTTCCGCTCACTCCGCGACGTGCGCGCCCTTGTCATCGCCTGCACCGTTATGATGACCGCCTCCGCCACCTGGAGCCTCTACCAGTTCCTCAACAAAATGCGCGAGGCCCGCATGCTCGAGCAGGATTTCCGCGTCTACTACACCGTCGAGCGCATCACCGGCTTCACCAGCCATTGGATGACGCTTTCGGGCGAAGAGATGATCGTCCTGCTGATGCTCGGCTCGCTGCTGCTCTTCGCCGCGCCGCTCCGCCGGCCCGCCGCGGTCGCCCTCGCCCTTGCCGCCATCGTGATTGCCACCGGCCTGATCGCAGCCTATACCCGCTCCATGTGGATGGGCGCGGCCCTCGGCGCCGCCTACCTCGTCTGGCAGCGTAACCGCAAATGGCTGCTGCTCGCGCCTATCCCCCTGCTGCTGCTCCTGTGGCTGAACCCCGCCGGCGTCGGCAGCCGCATCGTTTCCGCCTACCGCCCGGCGGGCGACCTCGATTCCAACCAGTTTCGCGTCGTCTGCCGCCGGACCGCTTGGGAGATGATCGAGGCGCACCCCTGGTTCGGACTGGGCCCCGAACAGGTCAAAGCCCAGTTCCTCAGCTACGTTCCCGCCGACATCCCGCGCCCCTTGCCCACCGGCGCCTACATGCACCTGCACAACGTCTACCTGCAATACGCCGCCGAACGCGGTGTGCCCGCCCTGCTCGCTTTCCTGTGGTGGATCGCTGCCATGCTCCGCGATTTCCTCCGTGCGCTGCGCGCCACGTCCCAGGACGATGCCGGCCGCCGCTTTGTCCTGCACGGCGTGCTCGCCGTCATGCTGGCCGCCCTGAGTGCCGGCTGGTACGAACACAACCTGAACGACGGCGAAATCCTGACGCTCTTCCTCGCCGTTTGCGCGGCGGGATATACCAGCATGATCGGCCTTCCGGCCCGCCCCTCCGCCCGGCCCGTCGCACCGCAGGAAGCCGCCTCAGCCCCAGCCTGAAGGGTGGTCATTGCGTTAGCGGCTTGCTTCCCGGGCCGCCGGCAGCTCAAAGAGAATCGCGAGTTCGTCCCGATGCACGACGTGCCAGTCCTTCGATTGGCCGAGCAGCGAAACCAGAGGCGAATTCAGCGGCACCAGCACCGCGGTAATCCCGTGCTTCGCCAGGGTCTGGTCCCATCCGGGTCGTCCCAGCAGAGCATCGATCGCAGCCAGATTGTACGGCGTCCCGTAGAAATCCGCGCGGCCATCCCAAAAGACGCGGATGTCCGGGTAGAGCCGGAAAATCAGGTAGCCGCCCCATAGGTCCGACGTGAGCACGCGGCTGGCCGGTCCCATTTGGCGGACCGCCGCCAGCGCCTGCTCGGGATACACCGACGGGTCGTATTGCGGCCGGAATTTAGGGGGCGATCCCGGCGCTCGCAGCAGCCCGAAAATCAACACCATGGTTGCCAGGCCCAGCAGAGGGATGCCGGGAGTGAAGCCGTCGCCCGTCATGACGCCCGCAGGAACCTGTGAGGCGGACGCTGGGGCTCCGACGGAGTCGCTTTGGGTGCGGCGGTACGCGGCCAACATCTCCTCCAGCCAGAAGGCCACGGGTGCGGCCATCACGATCATGAAAAAGGGAATGTTCCGCTGCGCCGTCAGCGCGAGATGGGCCCAAAGCAGAAATAAGGCGGGTACGGCGAAATCGCGTTTGAGCAGACGGGCTAGCGCTGCCGGCGCACTCAAGAACAGCATGAGCTCGAAAATCCGGCCCGGTCCTGTCCGGAAGTTGACCACTCTGTATTCGTTAATGTGATTCAGCGCATACGAGTCGGAGAGGAACGAATACATGTGGGCATAGAGGCGGTAGCCGTAAGGATTGACCAGCGCCGCCACCAGGCAGGCCGCCATGAGCACCAGCGAACGGCGAAACACCGCCAGGAGCTGCGCTCGCTGACCGGGCTCGTTGGTGGTCCATGCATTCGCCAGGTCGCCCGCGGTATATGCGCCGAGAATGATGATGCCCGCGGCAAACCCGGGATGCACATTGGCCCAAAGCGCAAACAGCGGCACGATCGTCCACGGGGGACCGCCGCCGGCTTCGCGCCGCTGCTCCAACAGCCTGAGCAGAATCACGGCAAACAGAAATGAGGCGAGCTGGGGCCGCGCGAAGAAGTACATCGACATGCCGACCAACGCCAGAATCGTCACACCGCACGCCATCCCGCCGCTCTTCGACCGCCGCCGGACGAGGTGGAACAGGTGCAGCGACGTGAGGCAGAGGATCGCCAGGTTGCCGATAATCACGCCGGCCATTCCGGCCGTGCGATAGAGCCACGCGAAGGAAACCTCCCAGAGCCACTCCCAGGCAAACCAGGGCTGCCCGGACTGCGTAAAGGAAAAGAAATCGGTGGTGGGAAACTGGTGATGATCGAGAATCCACTCCCCGGCGCGGATGTGCCAGCCCGTATCGGCATCCACCAGCATGCTCGCCACGCCGCCCATCAAACAAAACAGCAGGATCGCGGGCGCCAGAAAAGCGAAATCGCTAAGGGAGGGAATGCACCGTCTGAAGAGGTTCCGTAGGTTCATCGTGCGGCTACCGGTTCGAAAATGAGGTTTCAGCCTGGGGTCGGTCGTGCCATGCCGAATCACCCGCCGTCCGGGGAGCGCGGCCGTCACGGAAGATCCCAGCGGACGGCGATGCCAACGCTCCCGTCCATGCCCTTCGCCGGTCCGCGAACCCGGACAGCCGACGCCGAAGACCAGCTCTCCACCGATCGCCGCAGGCGCGATCGTGTCTATACAAGCGATCGCCGCAGGCACGATCCCGTATCGATTGTCACGAACCGTACCGGGTTCAGCAAGATTAGTAAAAGTGGAGTGATGTCCGTTAACCTTCGTTAGCGCCGCGCGGAGTCCCGCTCCGCCTCCGTCGTCGGCACCCGACCCACCGCCGCCTGGCGGCTCAGCCCAAACCCTCGGGATGGATCGGGTTCGGCCGGCACCCCATCCTCCGCGGTTCCTGAGCTTGAGGGGGAAGGAGTATCTTTCGGACAGTGCCGAGGAATACCTCGAGATTCAGGTCGCGCAAGGGCGCTCCGCGATGGGCGAAGCTCTCCCTGACTCGTTGAATTGGGAACTGGGACCGTCAACCCGCTCCGCCTGGATTTCCGCGGGCAAACGCCTTCAGGCTTCGATCAAGCCAGCGCGAATCGCGTAGCGGACCATGCTGGCCGTCTCGTGTACGCCCAGTTTCTCCAGAATCCGGCTGCGGTGCGAATCGGCGGTCTTGTAGCTGATCCCCAGTTGCGACGCTGCCTCTTTGGTCGATTTCCCGCTGGCGATCAACACCAGCACCTGACGTTCCCGCTCCGTCAGCGCGAACACCAAACGCACCGATTCCCTGTCCGCCAGGAACATCCGGTTGCGCCGCTCCGACACATCCATCGCCGTGCCCATGAAGCCCACAAATACCGTGTCTTCAATCAGCGGCGTGCCGCAGCTTTCAATCCATGCGTATTCGCCGCCGGCGCGGTGAATGCGATACTGCGTGCGGAATGGGGTGCGTGCCGAGAACGCCTTGAGGTACGTCTCCAGACTCAGGTCGCGATCGTCCGGATGAATGCCTTCCGTCCAACCGTTGCCCAACTCCTGCTGTGAATTGCGTCCGCGGAAGTCCAGCCAGGCACGATTGAAGAACGTGCACATCGCATCCGTCCCGGACATCCATACCATCATTGGCGCGGCGTCCAGCAACTCCCGAAAACGTTTTTCCCCACTGACTTGCCTACGCTTCAGAAACTCCAAGTCAGCTTCCATTTCCGCCAGTTTCAAGCGGAGAATTGTGAGTTCGTCGATCTGATGTCCGGGGGCCATTTGAATTCAGTCCGAAAAGTAATAATAGGGGTACTGACTACTAGCCGTAAAGTACTATTTTGGTAACGTCCCAGTTATTGTTATGGGAAACGCACCTTCTTGTCATGGGGTAAACCCCTGTAGCCCTGCAACTTAATCCGGAACTTCTTGATTCCTTTACGGAATAATGATTGTAAGGTCAATGACGTTAGCCCCTGGTGAGACCGACGACGAGCTCCTGCTCCGAACGCAAAGTGGTGATGAAGAAGCGTTTCTGACGCTCTATCGCCGGCGTCAGGCGGGCCTCTTTCGCTTTGCCCTGCACATGGGCGGCTCCCGGCCGGTGGCCGAAGACGTAACCCAGGAAGTCTTTCTGGCGCTTTTGCGTGAAGACTGCGGGTTCGATCCCAGCCGCGGAACGTTATCCGGGTATTTGTTCGGAATTGCACGAAAGTTGGTTCTGCGGCACCTGGAACGCGGCCGTTCGGACGTTGCCCTGGAAACGGAAGCGGATGATTACGCGCCGCCGGAACTCGCCGTGGTGGACGATCCGCTGCTGGATCTCACCCGTCGCGAAGGCATCGACGCGCTGCGCCGCGCCGTGCAGGCGCTACCCCGCCGCTATCGCGAAGTCGTGGTACTTTGCGACCTCGAAGAGATCGATTACGCCGACGCCGCGGTGGCGTTGGGCTGCCCCATCGGTACGGTGCGCTCCCGGCTGCACCGTGCCCGCGGGCTGCTGCTGGACAAGTTGAATCAAGAGCGCAATCCCCGCCAGGCAATGGGGACGCTCAAGCCGGTCAGGTGCTTGCTATGAACTGTCAGGATTTTTGGAACAGCTTCCCGGAACTCGCCGGTCGCGGCGAGCATCCCCATTTGGCCGAATGCACTGCCTGCGAGTCTCGCATGGCGCATTACCTGGCCCTGAAGCAGGGCTTCCGCGCGCTCTCCGCCGCCGGCCCTCGTCTGGAAGCTCCCCCTCGCGTCGAACAGCGTCTGCTCTCGGCGTTCCGCCGCCAGACCGGCGCCGATTTCCGCCGCCCTTCGCGCCGCTGGGTTCCGCTGGTGACCTGGGCTGCCGCCTTGGCCGCCATGGTGGCGCTGGCCATCTTCCTGGTTCGGCCGCGCGCGCCCGAGGCTGAGCGGCCCCCACTGCGTCGCAGTGTCGAAATGGCCATGCTGCAGGTCCCGCAGGCCGATGCCGAAGGCTTCATCCCCTTGCCGAATTCCGCCGGGGTGGCCGCCGATGGCGATGAAATCAATCTGGTGCGTGTCGAAGTGCCGCGCAGCTCCATGATCGCGCTCGGCCTGGATGTCAGTGCCGATCGCGCTGCCGAACTGGTAGAAGCCGATGTCATGCTCGGCTCCAACGGCATTGCGCGCGCCGTGCGGTTTCTGGAATAAGGGTTGTTGAGAGGAATGTCCATGCGTATCAAATTGCTTGCCCTGATGACTCTGAGTGCGGTGGCCTTCGCCCAGGGGCCGCCGCCGGGCCGCGGCGCTCGCGGCCGCGGCGGCTTCGATGCGCCTCAGCCGGGCGGAGGCATGCCGATGGATGCCGGAGCCGGCATACTGCGCAGCGGGGTCACCAATGCCCCGTTCTCCGCCGACGTCATTACCGAAAGCGCCCACACCCTCGCCGACGGCAATCGCATCCGCCAAACCGTCAATTCCAAGGTCTACCGCGATACCGAAGGCCGCACCCGCCGCGAACAGACCGTCAGTCTCAACGGCTTTGCGCCCAATGCCAATCCCCAGCAGATGGTTTTCATCAACGATCCCATCTCCGGTGTCAATTATTCACTGAATGCCAAGGATCGCTCGGGCTTCAAGTCTTCGCGCTCCACACGCTTCGGCGGACCTCGCGGCGGGGGAGCCCCCGACGGCATGGCCGGACGCGGCATGGAGGGACGCGGCATGGGCCGCCGCGGCACCTCATCCGATCCCAATTTCAAGACCGAGTCCCTCGGCCGCCAGGCCATCGAAGGGGTGCAGGCCGAAGGCCGCCGCACCACCCTCACCATTCCCGCCGGACAGGCAGGGAACGAACTGCCGATTCACATCGTGACCGAAACCTGGTACTCGCCGGAACTGCAAACCACGCTCGTCAGCAAGCACAGCGACCCGCGCACCGGCGAGACCGTGACCCGGCTCATCAACATCAGCCGTACCGAACCAGCGCGCATTCTCTTCGAAGCGCCGGCCGACTACAAGCTGAACGAATTCGACGCCGGCCGCCCACGTCGCTAGTCTGCGGAAGGCCGGCCTTGCGCGGCAGGCGCCGGATTGACGCCAAAGGGCTCACCGCGCCGCGCTGGTGCTCACCGCGCTGCGCTGCTCGCACTCTGCTGCGTGAGCCGCGGTAGCTTTTCCACCCGGTCGATCGCCTTCGCAAAATCCCCGGGACTGTGAATGACAATCGTCTTTCCGCCCACCCGCGAAAGCGCGCTCTTGATCAAATCCGTCAGCCCCGCATCCCGGAATACCGGCATCGGCACGAGCTGGAAATAGAAGAACTGTGGGCCCACCCTCGACGGCCGTTCCACACTGTCGGTCGGCATCCGATCCAGAAATCGCGTTCCCGGTCCCAGGAATAGCACCAGGTCGCTCGGCTCCGGCTCCTCCAACTCGCGGTTCATCAGATCGCTTAGCAGGTCCACGTGCCCCCTGTGATTCTGCAACACCTGGTAATCCACCAGCCCCAATTCAATGTTCGCCATCGACTGGTATACCTGCCCCATCTCCCGCAGCTGGAAATTGTCCTTCCGGTAGAGTTCCCGCTGCTGATCCAGATTGAACAGCACCAGCCGCACATTGCGGGTCGGCAGCCTCTCGAGCAGCGAACTCACTGTGCTGACCAGGGTGATCATGTCGTTGGCGCGCATGTGCGTGCGCCGCGGGAACAACGGCGCGGTGTGCAGGAACACCGTTAAACGCATCGCCGCCGCGTCGTCCTTTTCCTGCGCAGTGCGCGCCCCCCGGAGCGTCAGGTCCCACACCGTATCGGGCGGCATCGCGACCTTCACCTTGCGCTCCGACCGCGCCAGCCGCACATCCACCTTCCAACTCTTACGGCACGCGCGGTTGGAATTATCCAGCAGCAGGAAACGCACGTCGTAGGAACCTTCGCCCAACTGGTACGCCCCCGCGACCTGCAATTCCGCATTCGTCTTCGGCACGTTCGGCAGGGAATATTGCCCCGTCAGGTACACCGGGCGCTGGCTGCCCGACAGCGGCGTGACCTGCACCAGCGTATTCCACCGATGCCCGCTGCCGGAATACTGCTTCATCGGCACGCTGACCCGGTATCCCGCCTGATAGCGAAAGCTGTAATTCAGCAACGCTTTCGTTGGCAGGACATCGCAGTTCAAGACCTGCTCGCCCGCCGGACTCTCCAGCCGCGAAATCAACGTCCGCACACGATTCGGGTTGGCGAGGGTTTGCCCCAAAGCGGTCGTCCCCCCAGCCAGCACGAGAATCAGTGCGAACCGCATTTTCCTCTATCTTAGCGGTCCCTTGCCCCGAACGCGTACGGTTCGGACCACATTTAACCATTACACTTGTCCCGGGAGGACTGGAATCCCCTACCGGCGGCAATCTGACGACGCCGGCCCGCCCCCTTCGCCGCCTCCGTCAGTTGGCGGCACTCGCAACCCGGACGCTCGCCGCAACCCTCGACCCTGAGTAGTTTGGCCTGACCTGCGGATCAATTCTCCGTCGGCGCTTTCTCGAGGTGGTCCACCACCAGCGTGTCGATCGGCATTTTCTTCGAATCCATCTTCAGCCCCAGTTGCGACTGCAGCGCCTGCGCGACAATCGTCGGCGCATCGGGCGGAGGCCCGGAACTCGCGCCCATGTCCTTCCTCATCTCCTCGGTGATGTAGGATGCGATATCCAGGAAATAGTTGAACCGCCCGGTAAGCCCCGTCTGATCGATCACCGGAAATCGCAGCTCGTGGGACAGGAAATTGATCAGCTGCGCCAGGGTCGCGCCCTTCCCCGTCAGATTCATCTTGCCAGTCTGGAAACTCGGCGACCCTTCCTGCTCCACCGGCTGCATCTTGTGCCCACCCTTGGACACCGTCAGCACCAGCGACGGCAGTTCTTTGATCTGACGGTGCGACGCCAGCTTGAAGCGCTCCGCCAACAGGCTCTGCATCATCCCCCGCAGTTCATCGACCTTCGCCGGAGCTGCGGCCTTGGCTTGAATATCTACCCCAACGTCATTCATCCAGCCCGGGCCGGACACCTGATCTTCCCGCAGATCGTATGCCCAAGCGATGCACATGTTGAGGCGCAGGCGCCGCATCGACACGCTGTCCGTGCCAACCTGTATGCTCTCTCCCCGGGCCGGCTCCGTGACCTTCACCGAGGCCACCTCGAACCTGGCCGGATCGGCCGCCATCGCGCTGCCGGCCGCCAGCAGCAGCATCGTGAGTATCTCGCGCATCGTCGTCACCTCCTCGATTACCTGCCTTACGAAGACATGACGCGCAAAGTTCCGCCGATTAACCCCGTGAGGATCGCCTGGATCTCATCCACCCTTACGCACCGCAATTCGTCCGCGAAGCAGATTCCCGCAGCGGATCCCCGAAGCAGACCCGTGTCCGTGACGGGCTATGGGAGGCCTGCTTTTTCCCTGGGTGCGGGACTAGCGGGAAGTTTGCGCTCCGCGGGCAGACGGAAGGCTTGCCAGAAAATATAGATGCAGGCGGTGCTCGAACAGGCGATCAGGTAGCCGGTTACCTGCACGGACGAATGCGAGATGTAGCGCAGCGCCTGGCCGATGGCACCGAGCGTGAATTGAATGCCCAGCGCTCCGCTGACCATGAGAAGTTTATGGTCTTTGCGTTTCGCGCCGATGAGCAGCGCCCAAAGGCCTAGATCGAGAATCGCGGCGCTGAAGTTGAGATGCCGCAGCCAGGGATTCATCCAGGTTCCCGTGGTCAGCGTGGCATCGTACGAAATGAGATACGTCACGCCGGCATAAAAGAGAATGCCGCAAACGCAGGCCGCCACCAGCAGGTTGCGGGACTTCAGATGTGCGGCAGCGCGGTAAATCAGGCTGATGACCAGCAAAAAGACGAGCACCTGCATCACTCGCTCATCCCACCAGTAGAGCCAGGCGAAGGCTTTCTTCTCGGCGGCGGACGCAGTTTCGTTAACCAGGCCCGGCCGGATTTCCAGCAGGGTGGTCACGAAATCTCCCATCAAGTACAAGAAAACGAACGGGTAATGTCTCCATTGTCCGCGCAGCATCGCGGACATGGTCAAAACCTCGAGCGGCAACCCGATGGCATAGGAGACCAATTGAAGCGCCAACTGCATGCACTACAATTCTAGGCTTCCTGGGGGAGTTGTGCCTCCCTTTTCGCAAGGTGGATGGTTTAGCCGGTGATGCCGTCCCACGGATCGGGCGGGAAAGTCGGACCATGAGCGATGCGAACGCCGTCCCACGGATCGGGCGGGAAGGTCGGGCCATGAGCGATTTGAACGCCATCCCACGGATCGGGCGGGAAGGTGGGACCGTGAGCGATTTGAACGCCATCCCAGGGATCGGGCGGGAAGGTGGGACCGTGAGCGATTTGAACGCCATCCCACGGATCGGGCGGAAAAGTGGGACCGTGAGCGATTTGAACGCCATCCCAGGGATCGGGCGGGAAAGTCGGGCCATGAGCGATTTGAACGCCATCCCAGGGATCGGGCGGGAAGGTCGGACCATGAGCGATTTGAACGCCATCCCACGGATCGGGCGGGAAAGTCGGGCCATGAGCGATTTGAACGCCGTCCCACGGATCGGGCGGGAAGGTCGGACCATGAGCGATTTGAACGCCGTCCCAGGGATCGGGCGGGAAAGTGGGACCGTGAGCGATGCGAACGCCGTCCCACGGATCGGGCGGGAAAGTGGGGCCGTGAGCCAGCAGTAACGCATCGGGGGCTCGGAATAGATGCCCGGTCTCAATGGGGCTGGCACCTTGAAGGGTATTCCACGTAATGGCAAACGTGAATGTGCAAAGAACGGCGAAGGACGCGAACTTGTCAAAAAAGCTGCGCATGGAGGACTCCTTTTGGCTTTGAAATCGTTAAAAAACGGTCTCCGATTGCTCGCGCTAGTCAAGCCCGCGGGACATGTGGTGATGTGCAGCACTGGCCTGATGGGTGCCTGCTAGCTCAACCGAAGTGTAACGTAATGGAACCCTAGGTGGGGAGGGCACAAGCCTTAGTTGTGCTAGAGCGACAGGGCGTTTAGTTATCGGCCAAGAGGGGTATTCATTTGGTATAGGTCCTACGTCGAGTTAGGCCAACCCCAACGAAGCTATGCACATAGGGGGAGCCAGCGCGGTGTTTTTCGAGAACGCCACGGCCCAAGGTACTCTCGGCCGATTCGGATTTTGGAATCTGGAATACCAGGCGACGCGGTGGTGAGTTACTCGGCCCGGAAGCGGACTTCGGGGCGGCGCAAAACCGGCTCCGAATAGGTCTCGTCGGGACGGAAGGGGTTCTTGCCGGGATACTCGAGGCGCATATCGCGGGTGACTTCGTCGAGCATTTCGAGCGTGACTACTTTGCTCTCCATGGCAAATGCGGTGAGCAGAAGATTGTCGCAGATTGCGTTGATGAGACGCGGAATGCCTTGCGAGCGGAAGTGGATTTCGTCGAGCAGGTGCGGGCTCAGGATGGTCTGCGAACGCAAGCCGGCGCAAGCTATGCGCGAGTTCACGTAGGCGACGGTTTCCTCGGAACTGAAGCCGGTGAGCGTGCAGCGCAGGGCAATGCGTTGCTTGAGCTGGCGGAATTCCGGAGCTTCCAGCTTACGGTCCAGCTCCTGCTGCCCGGAGAGGATGATCTGCAATAGCTTGCCGCGGCGGTTCTCGAGATTGCCCAACAGGCGGATCTCTTCCAGCACGTCCCATTCGAGGTTGTGAGCCTCATCGACAATCAGCACGGTGGTGCGCCCACCGGAGGCGCGTTCCAGCAGCATGTTGTTCAGCGAAAGCAGCACTTCAGTCTTCGACAGGCGGTTGCAGCGCAGGTCGAAATCGTAGGCGAGCATTTCGAAGAACTGTTCGACGGTGAGGCGTGAATTGAACAGCGAGGCGAACTCGATCTGCTGCGCGGTGAGAAAATCGCGCAAGCATTCCAGCATCGTGGTCTTGCCAGTGCCGACTTCTCCGGTCAGCGCGATAAAGCCTTTGCGGCTCTGGACCCCGTAAATCAGGCTGGCTAGGGCTTCTTCGTGCTGGGGGCTCCGGAACAGGAACGACGGATCCGGACTCATGTTGAACGGGTTTTTGGTGAAGCCGAAGAAGGCGTTGTACATGTTCACCGTTGCGGATCAGGGGCCGCCGCTCTTAGGCAATCTTATCATGCGGCTGGATAGCAGGCCCAGGCGAGGCGTACGGGGTACCACGTTTGGCGGGAAGGGCGGGGCAGGCATCATCCTCATGCCCGCCGCCTGGAAAGAGATTTATTCGGCCGGAGTGTCCTGCGCGGGCTGTGCCTGGGGCGGTTGCGGCTTCTCGGCCTTCACGGGCTTTTCCGGCTTCTCCGCCTTTTCAGGCTTTTCCGGTTTTTCCGGTTTTTCCAATTTCACCGCGGCCTTGACCGGACTGATCAACACATGGGCGTTGCGCCCTTCCAGCCGGGGCATGCCTTCGACGGCGCCATACGCAGTGAGGTCGGCGGCGAAGCGCATGAGCAGTTTCTTGCCGAGATCGGCGTGCGCGATTTCGCGTCCGCGGAACTGCACCACGGCTTTGACGCGATTGCCTTCGGTGAGGAAGCGGATCGCGTGCTTCATTTTGAAATCGTAATCGTGATCGTCCGTGTTGGGGCGGAACTTCAGTTCCTTGACCTGAACGACGTGCTGCTTCTTGCGCGCGTCATGCTGCTTCTTCTTCAAGTCGTACTGATAGTGCCCGAAGTCCACTGCCTTGGCGACCGGCGGGACCGCCGTAGGCGCAATCAGGACAAGGTCGAGACCCAGTTCCTGCGCCTTGCGGAGCGCCGCCGCCGTCGGCATCACCTCGGTGGTGCCGTCGGGGAATACCGCACGAACTTCACGAACGCGAATCGACTCATTCACGTTCTCTCTACGATTCTGCCTGCGAGGAGGAAAGTTTCTGCCTGGATACATTGGTTATACGTTGTTAGGAGTTTGAAGGAGACACAAAGGTAGGAGCTGGGAGCCCCGGAGAACTCTCTCGTCGAGAATCGTATTGGCAAGCGAAGACAAGGTCAAAATTCGTCACCCTCAGTGTACACCATATTCAAACTGCAAGTTGGGGCGGGGTGCCCTCGCGCGCGGATTGGTATTCTTGAGACTTCGATGACGAGCAGACACCTTTTCTGGCCGGCGCTGGCCGTCCTGCTGAGCATCGCCGCGGTGACCGAATTCCGTTCCGCGGGCGGAGAGACGCAGACCTGGGACGAAGGCATTCACATCTCCGCCGGGTACTCGTATCTCAAGTTCGGCGATTTTACGTGGAATGTGGAGCATCCGCCGCTGGCCAAGATGATGAGCGCGCTGCCATTGATGTTTATGGGGCTGCATGCGGAGCGGTTGGACACCGAAGGCAAGCGCAAAGATCAGGTGGCCTACGGGGTCGATTTTCTGTACAAGAACCGGCTGCACGCGGATACCATCCTGATGGCGGCGCGCACGCCGAACATTCTGCTCACGCTGCTCTTCACGCTGGCCGTGGCACTGTGGACGCGCCGACGCTGGGGTCCCGTTGGCGGCCTGGCTGCCGCAACGTTGTGCGCGCTCGATCCCAACCTGATCGCGCACGGGCGCTACGTGACCACGGACTATCCGGTGACGGCGTTTTACTTTTTCGCGTGCGTGCTGTGGGTGGAATATTTGGAGTCCGGCGGTTGGAAACGTCTGCTGGCGGCCGCGCTGGCGATTGCGCTGGCCCTGATCACCAAGTTCTCGGCGATTCTGCTGCCCCCCAGTCTGGCGCTGCTCTACCTCATCTGCTGGATCCGGCGCCCGCGCGAGTTTCCGCTGCGCCGCCTGGCTGCCGCCGCCGGCACGGTGGCCTCGACGGTGCTGGTTTTCGTGATGGCGATCTACTGGCCCGAGACGCTGCGCTGCCTGCGCGGCGGCGTGCCGCTGATCTACAAAATCGTTAACCGAAACAACCTGATCGGCGAATTGCTCTTCGAAGCGGGTCGTAAACTCGCACTGCCAGCTCACGCCTACCTGCTGGGCTTGAATCACGTGGCCGAACACAACGCGGGCGGTCATGAGAGCTATCTGCTGGGTATCCGGTCGACCACCGGGTGGTGGTATTACTTCCCCGTGGTGTTCGCGGTGAAGAGCACGCTGGCGGCGCTCCTGGCGTTGGCGATTGTGCTGGCGGCTGGGGTACGGCAAGCGTGGCGGTGGGAGTGGCCGAGTCCCATGGCGTTCGGGTTAGCGCTGCCGCCGGTGATGTACTTCGCGTTCAGCATGACCAGCGGCCTCAATATCGGAATGCGGCACATCCTGCCGGTCTACCCGTTCCTGTACGTGGGCTTGGCTGCTTGGCTTTCCCAATCGAAATCGTGGCGCGCCCCCGTGATCGTGTTGGCCGGCGTGGTGGCTCTCCAGATGGCGGAATGCGCGCGCATCGCCCCGGACTATCTGGCGTTCTTCAATGAGGCGGCAGGCGGTCCCGGCAGGGGGCCGGAATACCTGGTCGATTCCAATATCGATTGGGGACAGGACGTGAAGAAGCTCGGCCTATGGCTCGACCGGCACGCGGGCAGCCGGAGGGCACGCGTCTTCTATTTCGGCAACGCGCAGATGCGCTATTACGGCATCGACGAGATGGGCTTCCCGGAACCGATGGACCAGAAGGGATGGGACGCTGTGGACGAGCTCTGCGTGGTCAACGTGACTCCGCTGCAAGGGGTGTATGTGCCGTTGAACGCGCTGGCGAGAATCCGCATGCGGGAACCAGTGGCGAAGATCGGCTGGAGCATGTACGTGTACGACCTGAGGAAGGGAAGGCACTGAGGGAGCGGCAGAACCTGGCGGCCAAGGCGGGCCGTGATTGATCTGTGTCAAACCACCGGTCAGGCCTCACAGTTTGAAGAGTTCGCGGAGGCGGCGGGTTTGAACGCGGCTCACCGGGACTTCGGTGTGCTTCTTATCGTCCATGCGCAACTGGTAGCTCGATTTGAACCAGGGCACCACTTCCTTGATCCGGTTGATATTCACCAGGTAGGAACGGTGCACGCGCCAGAACATCTCGCGATCCAGATTGGCCTGTAAATCTTCGATGGTGCGATAGTTCGACTGGCCTTCGATGTTGGTGGACACCAGGGTGATCAGCCCGTTATCGATGGTGGCGTAGATCACTTCATTGGCATCGACGATGAAGTTCCGGTTGTTACTGCGCACCAGGAGCTTGGTGCGCGGCGCCGAGACCGGGGCCGTGGATTTCACCGCAGCCAGTTCCGGCGCCCGTTTTTCCTGTATCGCCCGGCGGGCGCGGTCGATGGTCTCCGCCAGACGGCCCCGTTCCACCGGTTTCAGCAGGTAGTCCATGGCCTCCAGCCGGAAGGCCTCCACAGCATACTGATCGTAGGCGGTCACGAAAATGAAGTGCGGCAGGTCGATGTCTTTTTCGCGCAGCCGCCGGACCACGCCCAGACCGTCCAGACCAGGCATATTCACGTCCAGAAATACCAGCTCTGGTTCCAGCTTCTGGATCAGGTCTACCGCCTCCAGCCCGTTGGAACCCCTTGCAATTACATCGATTTCCGGGAAATCATTGAGGAGGTAGGCTAGTTCGTCGCAGGCTAGTGCTTCGTCATCTACGACAACCGTAGTGAGTGTGGCCGTCGCGCGGTCTCGCATGGACTTGGTATTATAGCATTTCGGTCTAAAGGAGAAACAATTGGCCAATAAAGACAGCGTCCAGATTGCGCCCGCGGAAGGAAAACTCGGGGTGTTGATTCCGGGGATGGGCGCCGTAACGACTACGTTCATTGCCGGACTCGAAGCCTTCAAGCTTGGATTAGGGAAGCCTATTGGTTCGCTCACCCAGCTGGGAACGGTACGCCTCGGTAAGCGTACCGAAGGGCGCAGCCCCGCCATCAAGGATTTCGTGCCCCTCGCCAACATGTCCGACATCGAGGTCGGGTGCTGGGATATTTTCGAAGATAACGCTTACGAAGCTGCCTGCAAGGCCGGCGTTCTGGAACCTGCCCTGTTAGAACAGGTGAAGGCGCCGCTCACTGCCATCAAGCCGATGAAGGCCGTCTTCGATCAGAATTTCGTAAAGCGCATCAATGGCCCGAACATCATGGCCGCGGGCTCCAAGATGGACCATGCCGAGATGGTGATGGCAGACATCCGCCAGTTCCAGAAGCGGACGGGTGTAGCGCGGACGACGATGATCTGGTGCGGCTCGACCGAGGTCTACCACGAGCCGGCGGCGGTACACGCCACGCTGAAAGATTTCGAGTGCGGTTTGCAGAAGGACGATCCCGAAATTTCTCCCAGCCAGATTTATGCCTATGCCGCCTTGAAATCGGGTGTGGGCTATGCCAATGGAGCGCCTCACCTGACCACCGACATGCCGGCGCTTCAGGAGCTGGCACGCAACATGAGCCTGCCGATCTGCGGGAAAGACTTTAAGAGCGGACAGACGTTCATGAAGACGCTGATTGCGCCCGGCCTGAAATCGCGCATGCTGGGCTTGAACGGCTGGTTCTCCACCAACATCCTGGGCAACCGCGACGGCGAAGTGTTGGACGAACCCGGCTCGTTCCGCTCCAAGGAAGTCACCAAGAGCTCGGCGCTGGAGCACATTCTGCAGGGCGATTTGTACCCCGACCTGTACAAGGAGTTCTACCACAAGGTTCGTATCGAGTATTACCCGCCGCGCGGCGACGCCAAGGAAGGCTGGGATAATATCGACATTTTCGGATGGCTGGGCTATCCGATGCAGATCAAAATTAACTTTCTTTGCCGCGATTCGATTTTGGCTGCCCCGCTGGTCCTGGACCTCGTGCTTTTCATGGATCTGGCGCAGCGTGCCGGCATGCGCGGCATTCAGGAATGGCTGTCTTTCTACTTTAAAGGGCCCATGCATGCCCCTGAGATTTACCCCGAACACGACATCTTCATCCAGCTGATGAAGATGAAGAACACCCTGCGTTGGATGCGTGGCGAGGACCTGATCACGCATCTGGGGCTGGAATATTACGACTAGTCGCTGTATTGTTTGAAAGACGCTTGTTGCGGCGCCGGATTGAAATAAATCCGCGCGCCGCCGCGTCCAAGTGCTTGGGAGCTCCTATGAAAGTGTTGGTAATCGGGGGAACTCTCTTCATCGGCAGGGCGCTGGTGGAAGAGTTGCTGAAGGAAGGCCACGACGTTGCAGTCTTGCATCGTAAGCCGAAGCACGACTTGGGCCGGAAGGTCGAGAATCTCATGGCCGACCGGAACGACGCCCAGGCTTTGCGCGAAGTCCTGGCCGGCCGCCGCTTCGACGTGGTTTTCGACAATGTTTACGATTTTGAACGCGGCACAACGGCCGCGCAGGTAGAGGCGACGGTCCGGGCCTGTGGCGAGCGCATCTCGCGCTATGTCTTCATGTCCAGCGTGGCGGCCTACGGCGACGGTCTGAACCACAAAGAGTCCGACCCCCTGGCGCCGGACTACCATCCCAACGCGTATTCCAGCCATAAGGCGACTACCGAGCGCCTCTTGTTCCGTATGCACGCGAGCGGCTTGCCGGTGGTGACGTTCCGCCCCCCCTTCGTGTACGGTCCGCGGACCAATTTTTACCGCGAGCAGTTTATCTGGGATCGCCTCCGCGCCGGTCGGCCCATCATCATCCCGGGTGACGGTCACCGTTTGATGCAGTTCTGTTATGTCCACGACCTGGTGACGGCCATGATCAAATGCATGGACGAGCCGCGGGCTGTGGGAGAGGCTTTTAACATTGGCGATCCGAAGCCGCTGACGCAGGTGGAACTGGTGGAGAAACTGGCCAAGGTGGCCGGGGTCGAGCCGGCATTGGTGCGTGTCCCCCGCGACGTAATCGCGCACGCGGGCGGTAACGTGTTCACTGAGCCGTACTACTTCGGCGAGTATTACGATCTGCCGCCGATTACGGAGAATATCGGTAAAGTCACGCGCGTGCTGAAGATGAAATTGACGCCGTTTGAGGCCGGGCTGAAGGATACCTACAAGTGGTATACCAAGAACCACAAGCCCCGCACCGCCGGTTTCGAATTCGACGATAAAGTGCTCGCCATGGTGAAGACGGGCAGTCCGCTGAGCGTGTAGGATAGACCTGCCGGCCGGTCCATGGAAGCGTAGCCGGGCGAGTCTGGACAATCCAGCTGCTGGCCCGCGCCACTCCTGCCGCGGAAAAGAGTAGTCTGGACACAGGAGGCTAATATGCATCGTCCGCATATCGCCGTGCTCTCCCTGGCCCTCTTTCTCGCCGCGTGGACGTGGGCTCAATCCAAACCCCCGGCAGCCACTCCCGAACACCAACTCTCTGCTGCCATCGAGAAACAAATCGCCGACCGGGTTCAGGACGAGGTGCGCAATCTGAGACCGCAACTCGCCGCGGAGATCCGGCAGCAACTCAAATCCGAGCTGCGTCAGGAAATCAGCAGTGAACTTACCCAGCAGATCAAGGCGAATTTGAAATACGAACTGCGCCAGGAACTGAAATCCGAGATAAAGTCCGAACTCCTGCAAGAACTCCGCCACTGAAACCGTCGGGCGGGAACCACAAGCCCCGCGTCGCCAAATTCGACGACCAGGTGCCGGTCATGGCACAGACGGGCAGTCCCCCTGAGCGATTAGTCGTGCCAGTGGGCAATCAGGCGCTCGACTTCCCGGCAGAATTTGTCGAACGAAGGGGCGCGTTCGCGGGCAGTAGGGATGTCGAAGATGGCCGCGAGGGCGGGTTGGTCGCGGGGCGGGGAGTAAGGTCTGTTTGCTGGCATCTGGCTGCTCAACCAACCTTTCGCATCGCGAATGCGCTCCGGATTCGCAGGGCACGTCAGCGCCGGTGGCAGGTTCCGATGGCCGGCAAGAGACTCCGCGGCGGCCACAAACCAGGTTTCAAATTCCCGCTCTGCCAAGACCACGGCCACCGGGAGTCCGATGGACGCCAACATCGCTCTTTCGAGCAATTTTGGCGCAAGTTCTTTTGGGCAGTCGTCGTCCGAATCCAGCAGTATCAGAACCGCACCACGCGGGCGGACGCTGAGGGCGGCTGCCTCCACCTGACTCTCGAGTTCGCCGGGCTTCACCACCGTTGTTCGGTTCACGCGCCCCGCGACAACTACCCGGAGGCCCCCTTCAGCGTCCATGCGGCGTAGCAGTGCCGGGAGGGCGGCAGTTTCTCCGTGACCTTCAACGATGCACGCTATCGTGACGGGGGTCACTCGCCTGTCCTATCAAACAGGTGTGCGGAGCCGGACATGCCCGGCTCAGGCCGTATCTGACCTTGTCGGAGCATCTCACCGAGCGAAAAGAGTTCACGCCTCAAGATCTCTCTACCGGGGTCATCAACGGGCGCGATTCGAGTTTCGCCGTCCTGGAAGGCGACTGCCAGTACCTGCTCCCGCTCGACATCGGCTCCCTCCAGCAGGTCGGGGCTATGAGTGGCGACCACGAGTTGCTTGGTAATGCACGACTCTCGCATCGCGTCCAGCAACACCCCAACCACGGCCGGGTGCAGTCCGGTTTCAGGCTCGTCTATTCCGACTAGTGGAATCGATCCGGCCTCTCCCGCAGGCTGGAACATGGCCACGAGAATGCCGAACGCACGCACGGTTCCCTCGGACATGTTGGCAGCGAGAAATGGAATCTTACCCGCATTCATCTCCTGCAGGAACTCCAAAGTGACCTGATTGGCAAGTTCCTTGGTCTCGATGCTCTGAATGCCAGGAAGAATGTAGGCCAGGTATTCCTGTATTCTCTCGCTCCCTCCATCCCCGGCTTCGCTGAGCAACCGCCATACTGAAGCGATGTTGCTTCCGTCCTCTGCAAGGATGTCTCCGGCGCCGGGGGCTTGGAGCGCTGACATTCGGTCGAGATCGAGGCGATAAAATCGCAGCATTTTCAAAGCGTCAAAGGCAGGCCTGGCGGGTCGCGCCCAGGCAATTTCCGTCAAATAGAGTTGGTCCGCCCGTGCGGGCCCTAGATTGGCGTGGCCGGCGATGTTCGAGAGATACTTGGAAACAATTTCAAGCCCTTCATCAGATCGATGAAAACGAATGTCTCTTTCGCCCTGAATTGAGAGCTCTTCTTCCGCGACGAGGTATTGTCCACGAGCCCGTCCCTCGATTTCAAACGCATAGTGGCAGCTTCCACCTGAAAGGTCGAATTCAAGCCGCATGCCAAAATTGCCAGGGTTTCCCGCATGGTCTCGTCGCGTCACCTCTGCTATCCCGCCGCGCTCGCGAATGGCGAAGTCCAGCGAGCCGCGTACAACATCGCTTACAAAACTCAGCGCATCCAGAAAGTTACTCTTGCCCGACCCGTTCGGCCCCACCAGGAACGTTAGGGGGCGCAGTTCGACGTCGCAGGCGGCGATGCTCTTATAGTTCTTAATCACCACCCGCTTGAGAAATGGCACTCTGTTTTCGTGGCTCTTCATTGCCAATCGAATCCTAGCGTAGCACCTACCAATTCAGCCCTAGCGCCAGACATCCTTCCAGCGTCAGCAGCCGCTTTTTGAGCGGCAGGCCGCCCCCGTAGCCCACCAGTTTGCCGCCGCTGCCGATCACGCGGTGACAGGGAACCACGATCGGGATGGGGTTCGCCCCGTTCGCCGCCCCCACCGCGCGCACCGCTTTCTCCGCTCCGAGCTTCGCTGCAACCTGCAGGTAGCTGCGCGTCTCGCCGTACGGGATGCGCTCCAATTCGTGCCACACGCGGAGTTGAAACGCGGTGCCGCGCAGATCGAGCGGCAGAGCGAATTGCCGCAGTCTGCCGGCGAAATAGGCGTCCAACTGGCGCTTCGTTTCTCCAATCACCGGGTCGGCATCGTTCCGCTCGCCGTTCTCCAGCGGAATCTCCCCTACGTGGAAATCAATCGCAATTAGCCCTTTCGGGCTTGAAACCAGCCGGACCTTGCACTCATCTACCAAGCTGACCGGGCTCCACTGGAACATGCATCCAGTTTGCCATATGCCTCGCAAGTTATTCGCAACAAAGGTGCTTTTTCGAATGCATCGCACCGGCTGCACCTGTTATACTAACGGTCAATCGCCTCTATGCCTTTAAAGCCTTTCGCACCTAATCACGGCGCGGACAAGAAGATATTTTTGCTTAAGCCTCGCGGCTTTTGCGCCGGTGTCGTCAGGGCTATTGATGTCGTGAAGATTGCGCTCGATCTCTATGGCCCCCCGGTCTACGTCCGTAAAGAAATCGTCCACAACAAGCACGTGGTAGAGGAACTCCGCGCAGCCGGCGCCATTTTTGTCGAAGAACTCGACGAAGTGCCGGAAGGTGCGCGGGCGATCTTCAGTGCGCACGGCGTCTCCCCCGCGGTCCGCCGCGAAGCCAAAGAGCGCGGCCTGGAGATTATCGACGCCACGTGTCCGCTGGTGACGAAGGTGCACCTGGAAGCGGTCCGCTTCGCCCGCGATGGGTTCTCCATTGTCCTCATCGGTCACCGCGATCACGACGAAGTGATTGGCACGCTGGGGGAAGTTCCGGATCGCAGCTACCTCGTCGAGACCCTGGAAGATGTCGACAATCTGGAAGTGCCAGACCCCGCGCGCGTCCGCTATCTGACGCAGACCACGTTGAGCCTGGATGAGACCACGCACCTGGTGGAACGCCTCAAACAGCGTTTCCCGATGATCGAAGGCCCGCATTCGCAGGACATCTGCTACGCCACCGAGAACCGGCAGATGGCGGTGAAGGCGGTCTCGGCGAACGTCGACTTGCTGCTGGTAGTGGGCTCGGAGAATAGCTCCAATTCGAAACGCCTGGTGGAAGTGGGCGCCAATTTCGGCGTCAGCGCTCACCTGGTGAACGATTGCCGCGACATCGACACTGCCTGGTTGCACGACGTCAAAAACGTCGGCGTGACTGCCGGCGCTTCCGCCCCCGAATACCTGGTGCAGGAATTGATTGAGTACCTCAGAGATCGCGGCTATCGCCAACTTGAGGAGATCGAACTGGTGGATGAAGACGTGCGCTTCTCGTTGCCTGCGGAGTTGACCATCTCGATTCAATGAGCGCTCCGTCCCAAGTCGGCAATACGCTCGAGCACGCTTCGTCGCGAAGCATCACCAAGGCTGCGGCGTACCTCACCTGCCTGCAGGAGCGCGACGGACACTGGTGCGCGGAGCTGACCGCCGATACCACCCTGGAATCGGATTACATTCTGTTTCAGTTGTGGCTGTACCCGCCGGTCGAGGGCGAGTGGGCGCCGGAAACGCGCCCCTTGATCGACAAAGCGGTGGCGTCGATCCTGGAGCGCCAACTTCCCGACGGCGGTTTCAATATCAACCACGGCGGACCGAGCGAAGTCAGCGCCTCGATCAAGGCGTATATTGCGCTGAAGTTGGCGGGCGTCCCGGTGGAGAGCGAGCGCATGCGCGCCCTGCACGACCGGATTCTCGTGCTCGGCGGCATACAGGCCGCCAACAGCTACGTCAAAGTCAACCTCAGCCTGTTCGATCTGTATCCGCGCGAGTACTGCCCGAGCATTCCGCCCGAAATTGCGCTGCTGCCCTTCGACCTGCTGTACCAGATGTCGTCGTGGACCCGTGCCATCGCGATTTCCCTTTCAATTGTCCATGCGGCGAATCCTCGGCGTCCGGTGCCCGCGGGCTTCAAGCTGGATGAGCTTTGGCTGCCCGGTGTGAGCCCCGCCTTCCATCGCGACCCCTCGTTTTTCACCTGGCACAATTTCTTCCTGAGCTGCGATAAATTCCTGAAGTGGTGGGAACGCAGCGGCAGCAAAGCGGTGCGCCGCCGCGCGGTGGAAAAGGCGCGGCAGTGGATGGTGGAACGGCTCGGCCACTCCGACGGATTGGGCGCCATTTACCCGCCCATGATGTATTCGATCATGGCGCTCGATGTACTGGGCTACGACCGTAACGATCCCCTGCGCTCGGACGCTCTGCGCCATTTCAACAATTTGATGGTGGACGACGGCGACCGCTTCTTCTTCCAGCCGTGCTTCTCGCCCGTCTGGGATACCGCGATCGGCGCCTATGCGCTGGCGGTGGCCGATTCCGATCACGAGTCCCTGGTGCCTGCCGCGGACTGGCTGCTGCGCAAGGAAATCCGGCGCAAGGGCGATTGGGCCGTCAAGCGCCCCAATGTGGAGCCTTCCGGCTGGGCCTTCGAGTATTCCAACGAGTTTTACCCCGATATCGACGACACCGCGATGGTGATGCTGGCGTTGAGCCAGGTGCGGGCCAGCGACGGCGCGGCCCATGCCGCCGCCTCCCAACGCGGTTTGGACTGGCTGCTGGCCATGCAATCGAGCGATGGCGGCTGGGCCGCTTTCGATGCCGATAACAATTGGGAATTCCTCCGCCAGGTTCCTTTTGCCGACCATAACGCGATGCTCGACCCCACCTGCGCCGACATTACGGGGCGCGTGCTGGAAGCCGTGGCCGCACACGGGCTGGACAACGGCCACAAGGCCGTGCGCCGCGGGATGGATTGGCTGATCAAGAATCAGGAAGCCGATGGCAGTTGGTACGGGCGCTGGGGCGTGGCATACATCTACGGCACCTGCTTTGCTCTCCGCGGGCTGGCTGCCGCCGGTGAGAACGATCGCGAGGCGCACATCCTGCGCGCCGGCGAATGGCTTCGTTCCATACAAAATGCGGATGGCGGCTGGGGCGAAAGCTGCCTGAGCTACGACAATAAGATCTTCACTCCCGGCCCGAGCACTCCCTCCCAGACCGCGTGGGCGATTCTCGGACTGATCGCCGGCGGCGATGCCGGCAGCCTGAGCGTGCAGCACGGCATCGAGTACCTGCTGGAATCGCAGCGTTCCGACGGTAGTTGGAACGAAGAACTCGCGACCGGCACGGGTTTCCCGCGCGTGTTCTACCTCAATTATCACCTCTACAAGGATTATTTCCCGCTGCTCGCGCTTTCCACGTTTGTGAAGGTACGGGCATCGGGCGGCGCCTAAGGGCGCCCTCGGGCCATGAAGCCCGCACTTGTCACTGGAGCCTCCGGTTTCCTGGGCTGGCACGTCGCGCGAGTTCTGCTGGAACGGGGCTACACGGTGCGCGCCCTGGTCCGTCCCGGCAGCAAGGTGGATGGACTGGATGTCGAACCGGTCACCGGCGATCTGCGGGATCCGGCTTCGCTGCGCCGCGCCGTCACCGGCTGCGAACTTCTGTTTCACGTCGCGGCCGATTACCGCCTCTGGGCGAAAGACCCCACCGAACTTTACCGTTCCAACGTCGACGGCACGCGCAATCTGTTGGAGGCGGCGCGCAGCGCGGGCGTGAGCCGCGCGGTCTATACCAGTACCGTGGGTTGTATCGGCATTCCGCCCGGCGGTCTTGGCGATGAAACGGTGCCGGTCAAACTGGCGCATATGGTGGGCGACTACAAACGGTCCAAGTTTCTCGCCGAAATGGTGGCGCTCGAATTTGCGCGCGCCGGATTCCCGGTGGTGATCGTCAATCCCACGGCTCCGGTGGGCGACCACGATGTCAAACCCACGCCCACCGGAAAAATCATTCTCGATTTTTTGAAGGGCGACATGCCCGCGTTCATCGACACGGGGCTGAACATCGTGGATGTGCGGGATACCGCGCTCGGGCACTGGCAGGCGTGCGAACGCGGGCGCGCGGGCGAGCGCTACATTCTCGGCTCGGAGAATCTGACGCTGGCGCAGATTTTACAGATGCTCGCGCTCATCACTGGGCGGAAGGCGCCCAAAGTGCAACTGCCGTATGCCGTGGCGTACCTGGCGGGGACCTTCAGTACGGCGTGGGCGCGGGTGTCAGGCACGCCTCCGCGGGTACCCATCGATGCCGTCAGGATGGCGCGCAAGAAGATGTGGGTGACGAACGAAAAAGCTGTGCGCGAACTGGGCTTCCAACCGGCTCCGGCCAAGGTGGCTCTGGAGCGGGCGGTGCAGTGGTTCCGGCGATGAAGCACGCGAGCAATACCGGACGCTCCCTACCCGGATTCCTCTTTGTGCGCCTCTATCCGAGGCTGCGCGGGAAGCTGTGCCGCCTATGAGCCGGATCCTCATGATCGCGGCGGACCCGATGGAGTTTCCGGGATTGCTGCGCCACACCAGCGGCGTGGCTCCGGCGGCGATCGGGGTGGATTGGGCGCGTTCCGCGCGTCTGGGCGCACACCATCTCTTACTGGTGGCGAACGGCGCCGGAGCGCACCGCGCCTCTGCCGCGGTGGATGCCGCGCTCCGGGCATTCCCGGCCGACGCCATCGTGAGTACTGGATTTTGCGGCGCGCTGGTTCCGGAGTTTGCCATTGCCGACGTGATTGCGGCCACGGCGGTGGATGCGGGGGGGAGGAGGTTTGCCGTACTGCATCCGGCCAGCGCTTCGCGGCATCACTCAGGGGTTGTCATTTCCACCGACCATGTCGCGCAAACCGCCGGGGAGAAGCGGCAACTCCGCGCTACCGGCGCGAGCGTGGTGGAAATGGAGGCGGGCGGGGTGGCCGAACGGGCGGAAACGCGCGGTCTTCCGTTCTACTGCGTGCGCGCGGTTACAGACCTCGCCGGAGAGGATATGGCCAATGATTTCAACAGGGCACTGCGTGCCGACGGCCACTTCGGTACAATGAAGATTCTACAAGGTGCGCTGCGTCATCCATTGACCCGTTTGCCGGAATTGATCCGCTTACGACAGCGCTGCGTCCGCGCCGCGCGTGCCCTGGGAGATTTTTTTGCCGACTGCCGATTCTAATGGGTTCGACATACCGGAGATGATGCACGCCGCGGTTTACCGCGGTAAGGGCCAAGTCAAGGTCGAAGAGATCGCGACCCCCGTCATCGGTCCCGGTGAAATTCTCGTCCGGGTGGAAGCCTGCGGTATTTGTCATACCGACCTCAAGAAAATTGAGCACGACCTGCTGGCTCCGCCGCGTGTCTACGGCCACGAGACCGCCGGGTTCGTGGCCGCAGTGGGCAGCGGCGTGACCAAGTTCCGTCCTGGGGATCGCGTGGTTGCCTTTCACCATATCCCCTGCCGGACCTGCTTCTACTGTCAGCGTAAGCTATACGCGCAGTGCCCGGTATACAAGAAAGTGGGGATCACCGCGGGCTTCGAACCCGCCGGCGGCGGCTTCGCTCAATACGTCCGAGTGATGGATTGGATTGTCGAGGAAGGCGTGGAGAAGATTCCCGACGGAGTCTCCTTCGAACGCGCCTCGCTGGTGGAACCGCTCAATACCTGTCTGAAAGCCGTGGTGCAGTGCGATCCGCAGCCGGAGGAAGTCTTCGTGGTGATGGGGCAGGGACCCATCGGCCTGATGTTCACCATGCTGACGCAGCGCACCGGAGCGCGAGTGGTGGCCACCGATACCATCGACGCGCGTCTGGCGCTGGCCGGCCAGTGCGGCGCCGCATTCGCCTGGGATCCACGAACGGTCGATGTCGCCGCTGGGGTTCGGCGCCTTACGGACGGGCGCGGCGCGGATCTGGTGATTGTAGCGACTTCCGTTCCCGGGATTGTCCAGCAAGCCGTGGCCTGTTCCCGCCCGGGTGCGAGGATCCTGCTTTTCGCCCAAACTTCCGCCGCGGAACGCATCGAAACCACCGGCGCGGAATTGTGCGTAGGTGAACGCACCCTCTTTGGGTGCTATAGTGCATCAGTAGATTTACAAAAACAATCGGCGGAGCTTGTGTTCGGGGATGAGATTCCTTTGGACTTGTTGATTTCTCACCGCCTGCCATTAGTCGAGATTCGATCAGGAATTGAATTGGCTTTGCATCCAGGACCTAATTCGTTGAAAATAATCGTTCAGCCACAGAGGTGGTCATAGTG
>JBDTMZ010000127.1:0-14642 GCA_039934035.1 Candidatus Solibacter sp.
TGTTGCTCAACGGCGTTTTCCTCCGCATTATTGGCTCCTCGCCATTCACTTTCAAATGGCGAGCTCACCATTTGAAAGTCATTCGCGAGAAATGCTCCGAGTCGCTTCACATCCTCGATCGTTTTCACATCGTGGCCAAATGAACAAGGCCCTCAATGAGGTCCGCGCCGGCGAATCGCGCCGCATGGCCAGCGAGGGCCTCACGCCTGTGCTGAAGAAATCGCGCTGGCTGCTGCTGAAACGTTAAGAAAATCTAAAAATCGAACAGCGCTTCCGGCTCCGCGATCTGGTTCCGATACAATCTGAAAACCGTCCGCGCTTACCTTCTGAAGGGAGCCTTTCAGCAGCTCTGGGATTACAACTCCCCAGCCCGGGCCGGAAAGTTCCTTGATGATTGGTGTCGTCAGGTAATGCGCTCCCGCATCGAACCCATGAAGAAGATCGCCCGGTCACTACGGGAGCACCGCGAACTGATTCTCAACTATTTCCGCGCTCAAAAGCTGCTTTCCAGCGGCGTCGTGGAGGGTCTGAACAACAAAGCCAAAGTCACTATGAGAAAATCCTACGGCTTCCGTACCTTCCGCTGCCTTGAACTCGCCCTCTATCACTCACTTGGCAAGCTACCCGAGCCCGAATCTACCCACGAATTCTTCTGACGAACCAAAATTCAAGATGTTTCATCCGAACTTTCGTAAAGCCCAACGTGTGCAAGACCTCGCTGGCCACGAGTAATACAATTGGCATTGACGTTCCGCGTTTGAGAGGATCTCATCATGCATCGACGCAGATTCCTAGAGTTGGCCGGCGCCGTCCCGGCGCTCGCCGGTGCGGCTCCAGTAGGGAGCACCGAAGTTTCCATTCGGGGGAACCAGTTCTTTCTAGACGGCAAGCCCACCTATCCCGGGCGGTCGTACAAGGGAATGAAGATCGAAGGTCTGTTGATGAACGTGCGCGCGGTGCAGGCAATTTTCGACGACCTGAATCCGGACACCCGTAGCAAATGGGCCTACCCGGATACCGGAAAGTGGGATCCCGAGCGTAACGTCACCGAATTCGTGGCGGCGCTGCCGGAGTGGCGGCGGCATGGATTGCTGGCCTTCACGGTAAACCTGCAGGGCGGCAGCCCGGAGGGCTATTCGAAGACTCAGCCGTGGGAGAACTCGGCCTTCGACCCGGATGGCAACTTACGGCCCGCTTACATGCAGAGGTTGGCGCGCGTGCTGGATCGCGCCGATGAATTGGGGATGGTCGCGATCGTCGGCTATTTCTACTTCGGCCAGGACCAGCGGGTAAAGAACGAGCCGGCGGTCCGCCGCGCCGTGACCAACGCTACCAAATGGCTACTCGATAGCGGTCATCGCAATCTCCTGGTGGAGATCGACAACGAGTGCGACGTGAAGGCGTACGAACACGAGATCCTTAAACCGGAGCGAGTGCACGAGTTGATCGAGATGGCCAAGGGCATGACGCGCGGCGAACGCCGACTGCTGGTGGGCACCAGCTATGGCGGAGGCACGCCTGCCGGCGCCAACGTGGTGAAAGCCTCGGACTTTCTGCTGCTGCACGGTAACGGCGCCGACGATCCCGCTCGGATTCATAAGATGGTCCGGACCTCGCGCGGCGTCTCCACGTGGAGGCCCATGCCGGTCCTCATCAACGAGGACGACCATTTTCGATTTAACGAACCCGCTAACCACTTAATAGCGGCGCTCTCCGAATACGTTTCGTGGGGCTACTTCGATCCCGGCAAGAGCGACTACGTCGAGGGCCACCAGTGCCCGCCCGTCAACTGGACCATCAATACCGAACGGAAAGGCCAGTTCTTTAGCACGCTGAAAGAGATCACAGGAGCATGAGTGCCCACCGGATCGCTCTGCTTCCGGGAGACGGCATCGGGCCGGAAGTCGTGGCGGCGGCAGTCAAGGTTTTACAGGTGGTCGCGCCCGAGCTGCAGTACGACGAGTTCCCGGTGGGAGCGGGCGAGTATTTGCGCGGCGGCGATCCACTACCGCCATTAGTCTTCGAGAGGCTGCGCGAGTTCGATGCCATCCTGCTGGGCGCGATGGGATTGCCAGGCGTGCGCTCTCCGAGCGGCATCGAGATGACTCCTCAACTCGACCTGCGCGAGCGCTTGGATCTCTACTGCGGTTTGCGTCCGGTTTATCTGTTCCACCCGCTCGACTCGCCGCTGCGGGAGCAGACTGCGGGCAGTATCGACGTGATGCTGGTGCGGGAGAGCACGGAGGGACTCTTCGCAGAGCGCCGGCGCCAGCCGGATACAGCCTCCGGGCGCGTGGAAGATACCATGCGGATCACGCGCGCCGGGTCCGAACGGGTGATTCGGGCGGCGTTCCGGCAGGCCATGCTGCGGAGGAAGCGACTGGCTCTGGTGGATAAGGCGAACGTGCTGCCTTCGATGGCATTCTTCCGTCAGGTGTTCGACCAGATAGCTGGAGAATTTCCCGAGGTGGCGACCGACCGGGTTTATGTGGATGCGGCCGCCCTGTTCTTCCTCCAGAGGCCGGCAATGTTTGACGTGATCGTGACGGAGAACATGTTCGGCGATATTCTCTCGGATTTAATGGCGGGGCTGGTGGGCGGTATGGGGATGGCGCCTTCGGCCGACATTGGCGACCGCTACGCGGTGTTTCAGCCCTCGCACGGATCGGCGCCCGACATTGCGGGCAAAGGTATCGCCAATCCGGCCGCGACTATTCTCTCTGCGGCGATGATGCTCGAGTGGTTAGGGGAAAGTGACGCCGCGGCCAGGATTCAGAGCGCCGTGCGCAGTGTGTTCAGTGACCGTGCAGCGCGAACCCGGGATATGGGCGGATCACTCTCCACGAGCGGAATGACAGCTGCGATCATAGCAGTTCTGCCATGAGAGACGGATTTCATGTTTTCGACACCCATACCCACATAGGCTCGGCGAGACATAGCGGGCGCTCGCTGACAGCGGCCGAATTGCTAGGCGTGATGGATACCCACGGAATCGACCGCTCGCTCGCGATTCCGTTTCCCGTGGTTGACGACTGGCGCCGGGAACACGACCTGATCGGCCGCGCGGTCAAGGAGCATCCCGACCGGCTGATGGGCGCAGCCTGCCTGAGCCCCTACCTGCCAGAAGGCGAATTCAAAGACGAAGTCCGCCGTTGCCGCCAGGAGTACGGATTCCGTGCACTCAAGCTGCAACCGCAGTATCACGGCCTGAATCCATTCTCGAACGCCAGCGATTTTTTCTTTGAGACGGCGATCGAGAACCACATGGTGGTTGTTTGCCACACGGGATCGGGCTTGCCGTTTTCGCTGCCTTCGCTTTGCATGATGCCGGCGCGCAAATTTCCGGAGTTGACGATCGTTGTGGCCCACTGCGGTGGGGGCATCTTCGTGCACGAGGCGATCCTGGCGGCGATATTCTGCCGGAATATCGTGCTGGAACTTTCGACGCTGATGCCACACCAGATCCTCGAAGTGCTCAATCAGGTGCCGGCCGACCGGCTGATGGCCGGGTCCGACTTGCCGGAGAACACAAGCACCGAGATTGGCAAAATTCTAACCCTGCCTATTTCGGACAACGCGAAGCGATCCATTCTGTCCGGCACGGCTTGCCGGGTCTTCGGCGGATCGTGATGCGTTACGCGGTGGTGCTTGCGCCATTTGTCCTGTCGATGATCACGTATATCGACCGCGTTTGCATTTCCACCGCGAAGGACCCGATCTCCCGCGAATTGGCGCTCTCCGATAGCGCCAAGGGAATGGTGTTGGGCGCGTTTGCCCGGGGATACGCACTGGCGCAGATTCCCGCCGGCTGGTTCGCCGACAGATTTGGCGCCCGTATGGCGCTGGCGTTGGTGGTGACCGCGTGGAGCGCACTGACCGCACTCACGGGTGCTGCCTGGAGCCTCTCTTCCCTGGTAGCGATCCGCTTTCTTTTCGGGGTGGGCGAGGCCGGCGCGTTTCCGGGCAGCGCGCGCGCCATCTGCAACTGGCTGCCGGCCGGAGAACGAGGACGGGCCAACGGTGTTCTGTTCTCAGGGTCACGGCCAGGCGCGGCGTTGGCGTTCCCGCTGCTGGCATGGATGCTGACGCGATGGCATTGGCGGACGGCATTCCTGATGCTGGGGGCGCTCGGAGTGGTGTGGGTGCTTATCTGGCTGCGTTGGTTCCGTGACTACCCGGCGGGAGCGCCGAAGTACGTGGCGGCCAACGGACCAACGGTTCCATTCGGCCAGGTTTGTCGCTCGCCCGGAATGGCGCTCGCGATGCTGCAGTACTTCGCCAGTAGCTTCACGTTTTTCATCTGCCTCTCATGGATGCTGCCTTACCTGAAGGCCCAATACCACCTGACGGACAGCCAGGCGGCCTCCTACGCTGATGGCGCCGCTCCTGCTGGGCGCGACCTCGCAATGGATCACCGGCTGGATGGTGGACCGGCTGCATGGCTCGCCTCTTCGCGTGTGGTCGCGGCAAATTCCAGGAATACTGGGGTTCGCCCTCGCCACGTTCGGGGTCCTCTCCGTAACGCGTGCCGCAACGCCGGGCATCGCGGTACTGTGCTTCACGCTCGCCGCCTTCGGAGCGGATATGACGGTGAGCCCGAGCTGGGTTTGCTGCGCCGACGTGGCGGGCAGGAACGCCGGCAGCGTTTCGGGGTCCATGAACATGCTCGGGAATTCGGATCGTTCATCAGCGCCAACGCGTTCCCGTATCTGCAGGGAGCAACGGGAAGCGCGTCGGCCTATTTTCTGGCTGTACTCAACCTGGCCGGTATATAGTGCTGGTTTCCCATGCGATCCGTGGGGAGCGAGGCGAGTCATGAAACGGTTGAAGGGCGCCGCGATGGGCGCCGGATATTTTTCGCGGTTCCAGTATGAGGCATGGTCGCGCATCCCTGAAGTGGATATGGCCGCCATTTACAACCGTACCGAGGAAAAGGCGCGCGCCATGATGCCGCAGCATGGCATCGAGCGGTACTACGCGGACTGGCGTGAGCTGATCGAGCGCGAGCAGCCCGATTTCGTGGACATCATTACGCCGCCCGAGACCCACGAGGAAATATGCGCCTACGCGGCCTCGCGCGGGGTCCATATTATCTGCCAGAAACCACTGGCGCCGAGCCTTGAGGCCAGCCGCAGGATCGTCGAAAGCGCGCGCAAATCGGGCGTGCGTTTCATGGTGCATGAAAACTGGCGCTGGCAGCCGTGGTATCGCGAGATCAAGCGCATCCAGACGTCGGGCATCATTGGTGAATTCACCCATATCCATTTCCTCATGCGGATGGGGGACGGATGGGGAGAGAACGCCTATCTCGACCGGCAGCCGTTCTTCCGCGATTATCCGCGGCTGCTGGTTTATGAGACTGGAGTGCATTTCATCGATACGTTCCGCTACCTCTTGGGTGAGATCACGGAGGTGTACGCGCAGCTTCGCCGCCTCAACCCGGTAATCCGCGGGGAGGAAACCGGACAGCTCTTCTTTCGCTTCGCCAGCGGGGCGACGGCAATCTGGGATGCCAATCGTTACAACGAAGTGGAATCGTCTTCGCCGCGCTATACGTTCGGGCAGATGCGGATTGACGCGATGGGCGGGCACCTCACGCTGGATACGGAAGCGAATCTGCGGATCAAAGTGTTGGGCAAGGATGGGTACACGGCGGAGTATCCACACCAGAATGTTCAGTTCGCAGGCGACTGCGTGTATGCACTGCAGCGGCATTTTGTGGACTCGATGAAATCCGGTGCCGAGTTTGAGGCCAGCGGCGAGGACTATCTGCGGACCCTGGCGGTGGTGGAGGCGGTGTACGAGTCCGCTGCACGCAACGAGGTGATCAGGTTATGACCGGGACACAACAAGACGCTGCAAGAGAATTTGTGTAGATCAGGTGGAGAAGGTCCCGAACGCGAATTAATTGCGGGCGCGGGACAGTCGGTTGGGCGAATGCGTGAGGACACGTCGATCACGAGCAGTGGCGCCGAAGCTTGTGGCAGCCAGCGGTATAGCCACGACCTTCAAACGCTCCGGCGCTTCCTCGGACAAGCCCGGCTTAAGTACCGGAGCTCGACGATCTGGATATTAGCGGTCAGAAGACGTCGATTCTTGACGGTTCGTCGGGAGGGCGGCGCCTTGCCGCAGCTTGAGGCGGAGGTAGTCGAGATAACCTTCCGGCGCAGGGTGAGCGCGGAGTTCGTCGATAACGGGTCGGAAATAGGCCAGAGAGCGGATCGAGGAAAGCCGGGGCGCATCTGCCGGGCGAATCAAGCGGCGTAGGGAGCCGACCAGCAAGGCGGTCTCCACGACGCGCAGGGGCACGCCATGATCATGGAAGCGGCGGGCGAGCCATTGATCCGCAGCACTCGCGCGCAAGGGGTATCCGGCAGATCGACATGGAGCGTCAGCACCGTGCGTAGCAAGGCTCCAGATACCACCGCCCGCGACCAGGACAAGGTCATGACGAAGCAGGAGAGTTGACGCTTGGCGCGTCCGACCATGACGGAGCCGAAATAGGCCCAGTCTACTTGTGCTTGCTCAGCGGGAAATACCTGCAAGCGGAGAAAGGCCTCGTGCGGTTGCGGGCGCAAGCGTGCCACCACGCGTCGTAACTGCTCGACGCTGCCCGAGTGGCCGCGGTCGCGGATCATCTGGTAGAGACGCGGGTCTATCCCGACGCTATCCAGGCACTTGACCTGCTCCCCAATCCCGGCCCTGGGATGGCGCTCGAGTTGCGTCACCGCAGAGCTGTTACCGCACGTTTACACGCACCGCCGGAGACGCCACGCCGTTTGCGATGACCACCACCTCCTGGCTGCCACTGGCCGCCTCCGCCGGGACCCGGAAGTTCACCTGGTACACGCCGGCGAACCCCGGCGCCAGCCCGGCAAATTGAACCTCGCAAGGCGCGCCGCCGAGCGTCACCCGCACGTCCGCCGATGCTCTGGCAAGCGGCGAGGCAGGCGCCGCTGCCCCATCGGCCGGCGTGGTAGAAACTTTCCCCAAACCCGAGACGTACAAAAAGGCGTACTCGGCCTGTTCCAGGGGATGTGCGGATGTGGCAAGAGTGTAGCCGGCATTGTGGAGCACAATGGCCTGCGTCCCGTCGGTGGTGTAGACTCCGGGTTGTGCATCGGCGAGCGGCACATCCGCGGGAGCGCCGGCCCTGCCGTCGCGGGTCACCATGACGGCCGCCACCGGACGCTCGGCCAACGCGAAGGGTACCTGAAAGTTCACTTGCTCCCGACCGTTCACGTTGCTCACCGAATATACCGGCGCCGCGATGCCGCCCACGGTCACCGATACTCCGGATAACGACTTGGTCAGCGGAAGCCGATCGGCGGATTGCACACCCTCATCGTCACGAACGCCGGCGGCGAACACCGTGGCTATCGACCCGGCCACCATGCCGCCGGCGAAACTGGCAGCATTGACCACGCCCTGGGCGATGAACCGCGGCGCGAGGCTGCCTTCAATATGGTGCACAGAGCCATTCCCTGCGTTGACCACATACAATTCGCCCGACTCATCTTCGCCGAATGTGGTGATGGTGAAGCCCGACGCGAGGAGCTGCCGGTTGCTCCAGGCGTTGCCTTGCCGCTCCACTCCCCAGATGAGCCCGCTGCAATAATCGCCGTATAGGTAGAGCCCGCGCAGCCCCGGCGAAAGGCGCCCGCGATATACAAAGCCTCCGGTCACCGAACAGCCTCCCGCGGCATGCGTGTATTCGGCCACGGGCAGCGTCAACCCCTGCATTTGGCATCCCGCCTGATAGCAATGCAAGCCCTCCGTCCGGTTCCACCCATAGTTTTCACCACCGCGACTGGCGGCCGGCTGAAAGTCCACCTCCTCATAGACGCCCTGCCCGACATCGGCAATCCACAAATCCCCCGTCGCGCGGTCGAAGCTGAACCGCCATGGATTGCGTAGACCGTATGCCCAGATCTCGCCGCGAGCGCCCACCCGGCTCACGAACGGGTTATCCGCGGGAACTCGCACCTGACCGGGACTGCTCTCCACATCGATGCGCAGCAGCTTACCGAGCAGCGCCGACAGGTTCTGCCCGTTGCCCAAGGGATCCCCGCCCGAGCCGCCATCACCCATCCCGATATACAAATATCCGTCCCATCCGAACCGTAATTGCCCGCCATTGTGATTGGCGAAAGGTTGTGGGATCTTCAGCAGAACCAGTTCACTGGCCGCGTCCGCCGTATCTCTGCCTGCGGGCACGCGGTATTGCGCGATCACGGTGTCGCCATTGAGGTCCGTGTAGTCCACGTAGAAGCGCTGCGTGGCGCCGAAGCCGGGGGGAAATGCCAGGCCGAGCAGGCCGCGTTCGCCATCGGCGCGGGTCTTGGAGCGAATATCCAGAAAAGCCCCCGGCAGCAGCGCACCGTTGAGCAAGACGCGAACCAGTCCGCTCTGTTGGACAAGAAACAGGCGCCCGGAGCCATCACCCGCGTTCTGAATGTCCACCAGCCCGGTCAGCCCCGTCACCACCTGCACGGGACGAATTTCCTGTGCCCCCAACCCTACCGCCATCAGCCCAATCGCGCCGAGATACTTCATGCATTCCACGGTAGTCGCTCGGGGTGCCGGGCGCAGTGGCGAAGCGCACAATCCGGGCCGATTTGTCCGGCAACCACAAACGAATACGGATGCGCCGGCGCTAGTTAATCCTTCCTCGCGCAGGACCGCTGGAGCAACGGAGGCGCAGCGGGGGAAATGCCGATCGAAGGCGGTCACCGCGAGGGTCCTTCGACTTAGGCGGATCCGGGAAGACAAGCTTTAGATGCGAAGTGAGCACCGGTTCGCCGATTTTCGATTTCGGCATCACTGCAAAATCGTTCTCTATCTGCTGGTACGTCGCCTTGATGAGCTTGAGATTTGCCCGTGCCACTCCCAACCGTTCCTTGATATCGCGGGTATGCGCACTCGGATTGCCGTGTCGCCCCCCTGAAGCGCCATGGTGAGCGTGTTGTGGCAGACTAACCGCGTCGGAGTGAACTTGATTTGAACGCTCCCGCTCCCATCGTGGGAATTGCTGAGCAGGAGGTACTTCTGGTGATGTCGCCATCGGCAACTTAATATCGTCAGGCAACTTGGGAGCGCATGTGCCCTTTTTGAGCGTATGTGCTCTTTTTAAGGGCGACAAAACGTGATCGCCTCCACCTCAACTTGTGCAAAGGCCAGGGCCGTCCAGGCCGGCAGTTTTCAGCCAGCCATCACGGACATCGAAGATGCCGGGAAATTTCTTTTCCCATCCGGCGCTGGCGGCGGGAACATACTCGCGCGCATTCGCCTCCAGCGCGGAGATCCCCGGGATGTGCGCCGCGATCCCCACCGAGTGGACCAGCGCCGCGCCCGGGCAGGTCAGATCCTGCACGCAGCGGAACATCTTGTACTTCTGAGCGGCAGCCGCGAGCAGCAGCGTTTGCGACTGCCCCTTGCAAGCCTTGAGCGCGACCCCCGTATACCCCATCTCACGCGCCAGCAGCAGCGTGTCTAGCCCGGTGAGCGACTCGTCGATCACCACCGGCCGGAGTTTGGCCGCTTCAAGCATAGTGTTGGCGCGATCCGCCGCCAGATCGCGCGCGGTGGGCTGCTCAATGTACTGCACACGTTCGAAGGCCCGCGGGGCTTTGGTTTTGATCTGCCGTTCGAACTCCAGCAGATATTGCACATTGGGACAGCGCTCGTTGAAATCGAGGGAATAGATCCAGTTGCGGAAGCCGCGCGCCTCCTGCGCCGAGATGGTGACGCGATCGATGGCGGCCACCCGATCCACATCGGCGGCCAGGTCCCCACCATTCAGCTTGATCTTCAACGCGGTGACGCCGCTGTACGGGATCCACTCTTGCAGGCTTTCAGGAAGACCATCGTGGATCGGCTTCTTCACCTCGGCGCGAGTCAGTGGATCGGACGCTCCCACCGAGTGGTACATGCGCACGCGGGCCGGCATTTTCGGCGCCACGTACCGGTCCAAATATTCCCCGCTGAACGAGGCGTCCAGGTAATGCGAGAGGTCGTATCGCACGAACTCGCGGCCGCTCGCATAGAAGCTGTTGCGCCGGTGCAGCTTGCCGAAAGCGTCATGGATGGCGGCGTCGATCGGGCTCGCTACGACCAGCGTGCACAACTTGGGGATGGGCAGCGGCAACTTCAGTTCGCGAGTAGTCTCCACGGCCGCCTTCAAAAACTCGGGCTCCAGCGCGTAATTCACGTCCAGGGGATGCGCGTACTCCGTGAACCCGCGGGTGATCGCCGCCGCCTTCTCCGCCAGCATCTTCATCGCGCCGAGGGTGGTATCGTACGGCACGCCGGGCGCGGGGAAACTCCACACATTGCCCATCGACATGGAGGACGCACCCTCGGCCGACTTGCCAGCGCGCGTGCTCATGCGGCACCTTACCTCCAGAACGGTCACCCGATCCACTTCGCGCCCGCCGAACATATACGGCGCGCGGTACTGGTAGTCGCGGAAATCGATGCGCAACTCGTCCAGGCGGGCATCGGTCGCGGGCGGTGCGGCAAACAGGGCAGGCACGGCAGGCACCGCCAGGAATTCGCGGCGTCTCATAACCCGGCTTGCGCCAGCAGGCCGCGGACTTTGCCCAGATCCTTCTTCATGGCTGCGAAGACCTCGTCTTTGGGCATGGTGAGTTTGGTTGCGCCGTTATTCGCCCCGCCCAGCGGATACTCGTAGTGAATCTGCAGCGGCCCATCGAAGTCGCTCGCCGCCACCATGCCGAAGAACTGGCCCAACTTCACCATTCCGTCGCCGATCGGCTTGAAGTTATCGTTCCACACGCCGGCAGCATTCTTTTCCCAGAGGAAGTCTTTCACCGCGATCCCGCGCGCGTGCTTGGCCGCGATCCGCCAACTGGCAATCCAGCCGCCGGAACCGCCTTCCACGGTCGCGTGCCCGATATCGTAGTTGATCCCCATCCATTTCGGATCGAGATCGCGCATGAGCAGGTAGAGGTCCCAGATCGAGGCGCCCACCAGGCCGGGGCCGGAGTGCGTATGATACATCGCCGCCATGCCGAGGCGTTGATTGAGCGCGGCGAGTTTGGCGAGGCGTGGCCGGAAGCCGTCCATCTGCGCTTCCAGAGGCTGATTCGCCGCCCACCGGAATCCGCCAAAGCGGTAATGGTGGATGCCGAGTGCAGACGCCGTCTTGAGCACCTCTTCCGCATTGGCCGTGTCGGCGTCGACGATGTCGGTGGTGATCATCGAGACCTCCAACCCGTGCTTACGGATGGCCGCGACCAGGGGCGGTAAATCGCGCGCCACAGTAGCGGGTTCCACATGCCCCCCGCGCCGGAGCGCGAGATCGACTGCATCGAAGCCCAGGTCCGCGGCGCCTTGGGCCAGTTCCTCACCCTGAAGAAATTGCAGGTGCTTCGAGAAAATGGCGACCTTCTGTTTCGGGCGCGCGCCAGCGGGCCCGGCAAAGAGCAGCGTCCCGGCTGCCAACAGCGAGCGTCGGGATAGCAGCAAGTCTTGCATCGCAATATTATACAGATACTTTCGGGCGGCCTACGAGGCTTGACAATGAATCCCCAAAAAGCGCACAGTGTCATACCAGTACGATCGGCAGCGGTCCGAGCGTCGACCTGTTCTCGACGAATTTCGGCCGCGTGACCTCGGTGAATGGATCGCAGAAACGCTTCATCCAGATCCAGGGAAAGATCCTGTTTTAGAGCGCGCGAAAGGGCTTACTCAAGGAGATTGCCTTTATGGATAGAAGACGATTTATTCTCGCGGGCGGCACCCTGCTGGTGGCTCGGGCTGCACTACCCTCTGACCAGGTGACCCTCGGCGTGATTGGCGTGGGCGGACGCGGAACGTTGGTCATGAGCACGTTCCAGAAAGATCAGGCTGTCCGCGTGGGCGCCATCTGCGACGTATACGAGCCCAACCTCGAACGGGGGCTCTCCACCGCCAAAAGAGTCCCGGGCAACGAACCCAAGGCTTACCGCAACTATAAACAACTCCTCGCCGATAAAGATATCCAGGCGGTTCTCATCGCCACTCCCGAACATTGGCACGCAACCATGGTCCTGGATGCGCTGGCCGCAGGAAAGGACGTCTACGTCGAGAAGCCGCTTTGCCACACACCCGAAGAGGGCGTCGCGCTGGTGGAAGCCGAAAAGAAGACGAAGCAGATCGTCCAGGTGGGGATGCAGCGCCGAAGCTACGACCTCTATCTGGAAGGCCGCGACATCGTGGCCTCCGGCAAACTCGGCAATGTTCGTATGGTGCGTTCGTGGTGGTTGAATAACTACCTCGGCAGCAGCCAGCAGAACGCCGAGCCCCGCAAGCTCGACGGCGTTCTCGATTGGGAGCAGTGGCAGGGCCCCGGCAAAACGCGTATCCCGTTGAACCCCGACATTTTCCGCAACTGGCGCCAGTACGCCGACTATGCCGGCGGCATCGTAGCGGATCAGGGAGCCCACGTCTACGACGGTATTCATCTCCTGATGAATGCGAGTTATCCGCTCGCCGTCACCGCCGCCGCCGGCAAACCCCATCATGTGGGCTACGATACCCCGGAGTCCGTCGTCGTCAGCGCCGAGTACCCGGAAGATTTCATCGGCGTCTTCTCCATTAATTACGCGGCCATGCGGTATAACACGCGCAACGATCAGATGAATAACCTGGATGGGGACAAGGGCCGTATGGATATCGGCCGCGAGGATTGCAAGGTGTTCATGCAGGGCGTCGAGGACCGTCCCGCCCTGGAAACCAAATCCGCCAAAGGTTTCAGCTGGGCCACCGACTTGCACGTGCAAAATTTTCTCGATTGTGTCCGGACCCGAAAGCCGCCCACGGCTCCCATGAGGCTCGGCTTCCAGGCCGCCCTGGTGATCCAGATGGCCAACATCTCGCTCAAGACGGGCCACCGCGTTAAGTGGAACGCGAAGACGCAGAAGGTCGAGACGTAGAATTTCAGGAACTGGCGATCACCTTTCGACAGCCCGCGTGTTGGACCCGGCCGGAGGTCAGGCCGGTCCAGACGGCCGAACCGTTCCAGCAACGGCCGTTCCGGTCGCGCCGTCCCTACCGCAAAGATCCTACGGACTGGAAGTGCAGTCACTCAAAAAAGCTTCCCGCGCGCGTGACACGGTTGCACGCGAAACGACCTGAGCACCGGCGGCACGCATCGAAGAGTGGGACTTTTCAGTATTTCGTGAATCTCACAAGAGAGGCCCCGGCGAGCGCCACGGCGCGCATCAATGGGCGAATTTCCCTGACTGCCCTTTTTGTCTGATATTGGTGAGAAGTAGCGATGTCCGCCCACCTCGAAATAAATGCCCCCGGACGCGAGCCAAAAGGCATTTTGCATAGGCTGTAAAATATCTACGGACACACTGCAGACGGCGGAGCGCGGCGCGGCCAGCGAAAAGACCCTGATCGCGATTTCCAGGTAGGCGAAGAAAGGCCAAAAGCTGAGGCCTAGAGACTTCAGGATTAATTGACCTCTAAAGGCCCTGGAAACAATTTTAGCGGCCTTTCCGCGGGTTTACTTCCCATCGAACGCCGAGTTGCAGGCGAACCCTCGGATCGATGCCCCGGAGAGTACCGCCCAGGTCTTAGCAGTTGATACTGAAGCCTTTTGTTTGTTGGAGCCACCCGCCGGGATTGAACCGGCGACCTACTGATTACGAATCTCACGTCTATTTGTTTTCAACAACTTAGCCTTTTCATGCATTTACGCAAAATCCTTCTCTTATCTATCACTTAGGGATTATCAGGACTCTCGCTTTTCTCTCTGGTTCCATCGGCGTTACTGTCAAAACTACTGTCAAATTACTGTCAAACTTCGAACAGCCCATCGGGCAGAAATATCAGACCGAACTGATCCACGGACGTAGGCATATTTGGGGAGCAGCACGTAGAACGTCCGCGAGAATGCGCCTACGCGAAGAGTGAGCACTGCCCGGCCACCGCACCGCCCACAATGCCAGCGGCGCTCCCGTGCCACACGGACCCAGTTCCGTTGAGCCTGTCCCTCCAAGTCCGTGCCGCGACCGCAGCCAGCGCTCCACCTGGCCCGTGGAGATCACGCCCGAGGGACGGGGTACGTCAAAATCGATGACCGCGCAAGCTCGCCGCCGTCGTGGTTCACCGCCTTAAAAACTTCTCCGTCGCCTCTGACGGCGTGGTGATGTCGCCGTCAATCAACATCCTGCCGGTGTACGCTCCGCCAGGCCCGGCAAACTCCCACGCGACCTCGTGGCCTTCCCTCGCGAATTTTCCCCACTTGGATGGTTTCGCGGCATTTTGTTCCAGCCAGAAGTGGCCATCTTCGTCGGTGAATGTCCGAAGGTCGGAGTGCCCGAGCCGGTCGGTCCAGGTTTCCATGTCGTGCAGCTTCGGCATCCCTTCAGTGCCTCCATCCATCCTTATCGAAGATCGTTCTGTACCCGTCCGGCATCTTCGGCGGATTATCGGGGTCGCTCGGGTTGCACATGGGGCACGGCATACCAGCACCGCCGCAGTGACAGGCATCGTCACTCGTGCTCGCGTCGCCCCACGGCTTGTTGTCGTGGTCCTCGCAGACCCAGCCCGTTCCACCACACGCCTTGTATTCCGCCGCCATCCCTACAGTTTCCCTCGGTGTGGGCGCTTGTTTCATCGGGCCAGAC
>JBDTMZ010000128.1:0-2883 GCA_039934035.1 Candidatus Solibacter sp.
TGAGCGCGCAGAGTCCGACGCGGTTGGGCGAGCGCTGCACGGTGTTCATGGAGCGCGACGTCACGGGTTGGATGCACAAGGGCGAGACGGTGCCGCACCTGGTGGCGGGGCTCGCCTACTCGATCGCGCTGAACTATCTGAATCGCGTGGTGCGCGGGCGCAAGATCGGCAAGGTGATCTACTTCCAGGGAGGCACGGCGTATAACGACGCGGTGACGGCGGCGTTCGCCAGCCTGCTGGGCAAGAAGATTACAGTGCCGCCCTACAACGGCGTGATGGGCGCGATCGGGATGGCGCTGATCGCGCGGCACTGGCACGCGGCCACTAAAGCGGAGAGCCGCTTCCGCGGATACGATTTGCACAAGCTGGAACTGACCACGCGCGACTTCGTGTGCAAAGCATGCTCGAACCTGTGCGACATGAAGGAATTCGTGATCGAGGGGCAGAAGAGTTTCTGGGGCGATAAGTGTTCCGATAAGTTCCGCAAACCTTCGGCCACGGGACGCAAGCCGGTGATCGACGATCTGTTTGCCTATCGCGACGAACTGCTGGAGGCAATGCCGGTGGTGAGCGGCGGCAAATTCAAGATTGGCTTGCCGCGCGCCATGTCGATGCTGGACCGCCTGCCCTTCTGGCGGCGCTATTTTGCGGAACTGGGGATGGAAACGGTGCTCTCTCCAGTGACGGACCCGCGGATCTCCGCCGGCGGCATCGAACTTTCGGTGGCAGAGCCCTGCTATCCGGTGCAGGTGGCGCACGGGCACGTGCAGGCGCTGACGAAGGCGGGCGTGGATTACGTGTGGCTGCCCGTCATGGCGGACGCGGAGGCGGGCGACGATGGCTGCGCATCGCATTACTGTCCGTGGAACCAGACGCTGCCGTGGGTGCTGAAGGCCGCGCCGGGGCTGGAGGAGCATGCCAACACCTTCCTGACGCCGACTTTGCATTTCCGGCTGGGTCCGGAACAGATCAAGAAAGCGCTGGCCGAGTGCATGCGCCGTCTAGGGGTCGCCAGGCGGGCGAGCGACCGTGCGGTGGACGCCGCTTATGCGGAACAGCGGCAGTTCGGGCAGACGCTCATCGCCGCGGGGAAGAAGGCGCTGGCCGCGCTGGGGGCGGCGGGCGAACCCGGCCTGGTGCTGGCGGGGCGCGGGTACAACATCTACGATCGCGGTGTGAACTGCGACATCCCTCGCAAATTGCGCCATCGTTATGGCGCCAATGTGATTCCGCTGGACTTTCTGGTGACGGGCAACGAGCCGCTGGCGGAATCGCACTCCAACATGTTCTGGATTTCGGGCCGGAAAATTCTGGAGGCGGCGCGAATCGCTTCGCAGAATCCGAACCTGCACATGATTTATCTGACCAACTTCAAGTGCGGGCCGGACAGTTACATCAAGCATTTCACGCGCGAGGCCGCGGGCGCGCCGCTGCTCATCCTGCAGTTCGACGGGCACGGCAACGACGCCGGGTATATGACGCGCTGCGAGGCCTATCTCGATAGCAAAGGAATTCTGCGATGCTACCAATCTTCAACGGAAAATCCGGCACTGCCGTCGAGCCAGCCATCCGCTCCGGCGACCACCCATTAAAAGGGAAACGCATTTACATCCCGCCGATGGCTTACGGGAGCGCGCGCGCCTTTGCCAGCGCATTTCGCGCGATCGGGCTGGAGGCCGAGCCTACGCCGCCTTCCGACAGCCGCACGCGCGAATTGGGCGCACGCTACACGTCGGGCGACGAGTGCTATCCGGCGAAGGTGACGGTGGGCGATTTCATGAAAGTAGTGGAAAACCCCGCCATCGACAACCGCAAGATCGCGTTGTTCATGCCTACGGCGCAAGGTCCCTGCCGGTTCGGCCAATACGCGCCCTACCTGCGGCAGATTCTGGATGCCAATGGCTACGGCGAGGTGGAGATTTTGTCGCCCACCAGCCAGAACGCCTACGACGGATTGGGCACGCTGGCGGGGGCCTTCGTACGTACGGGATGGCGCGCGCTGCTGGCGGCCGATCTGTTGCAAAAACTGCTGCTGATGCATCGCCCGTACGAAAGCGCGCGAGGCGATGCGGAACTGGCCTATGAAGACTGCCTGAACGATGTGTGCGTCACGTTCGAGACCAGTCCCGTGGATCCGGGGACGCAGTTGGCCGCGCTGCGCGAGAGCATGCTGCGCTGCCGCGGCCGCTTCCGGAGACTCGACGGACGGCGCGATCGCCAGCAGCCCCTGATCGGCATTGTCGGCGAGATCTTCTGCCGGCTGAATACCTTTAGCAATGACAACCTGGTGGCGGCGCTGGAGCAGTATGGCGCTGAGGCGTGGCTCAGCGACATCGTGGAGTGGATCTGGTACACGAACTCGGAGCACTTCCGGAAGCTCAAGCTGGAAGGCCGGCTATGGACGCTGGAGGCGCTGGGCGCGTGGGTGCGCAAGCGGGTGCAGAAGCACGACGAGCACGTGCTGGTGGAGTGCTTCGACGAGGACTTCAAGGGTCGCGAGGAGCCGGACATTTACGAAGTGCTGGAGTGCGCCAAGCCGTATCTGCCGCGCGAAGGCGCGTTCGGCGAAATGGTACTGAACGTAGGCAAGGTAGTTTACCTGGCGAAGAAGGGCGCTGCGGGGATTATCGACATCAGTCCATTTACCTGCATGAACGGGATTGTGTGTGAGGCGATTTACCCACGGATCAGCCGCGATTTGGGTGGCTTGCCGATTCGCAATTTCTACTTCGACGGGACGCAATCGGATCTGGACCGCGATCTCGGCGTGTACATGGAACTGGCGCGGACGTATCAGAAGAAGGTGGGCTAGCAACCGGTAGCAAGAGTCCTAACCTGTCTTTCGCAGTTGAAGGGGTTGGCGGCAGATAAGTCGTTCTGAAT
>JBDTMZ010000129.1:0-11572 GCA_039934035.1 Candidatus Solibacter sp.
GTGTCAGGCTTCAGCCAACTACCGCTGCGTCGGGCGTCGTGCATAGTTCAGGTGTTAGGAACTCAGGTGCATCAACTCGCGAAGCAGGCTGCCGAGATCGCTCTCCGGCTCGCTGCGCTCCCCGCCGATGGATTGCGCAATAATCTCGATCTCGACTTAGTAGAACAACTGGCGACGCGAATTCTAAAAGAAGTTGCGGCGGTTCGCGCCGCCCAGAGTCATCCGGTTGGCGAAACCAGGGGGATGTGGCCCATCATGCGGCGGCAGTGACTGCCCACATCGATTGGTTGCGGCCCCGGCTACACTACGCTCGGTCCTTCACCGGCGCACCCGTCGCTTCACGGGCGCAATTCGCACCGCAGAAGAACTTACCTCCGACCTCAACCCCGTGGCCGATCACCTTACAATTGCAGTGTTCGCATACAGGAGCAATCGCGTGAATCGCACACTCGAAGCTGTCAAAGATGTCGCGGGCACCCGCCGCGACAACTTCAAACGCCTTGTCATAATCGTTCCCGCAAACTTCGCAACGCGGCATATTTGCCTCCTAGCCAGCAGTATCGCTTGCCAGACGAGTGAAGACTGTTCGAAAAACAACTGGCCCACTGCGGCGAAGTATCCGTAGCAACTCCCGTGGGCCCGTAGAGTTCGCGTGCATCCAATGGACCTGCGTGGCCCACTATCACGCTCCGGCCGCTCGTGCGTCGAAGAAGTCGGCACGTCCTTCGGCTTCCGAGTAGTTCGGATTCTTGATCTTCACCCATGTGGTGGCTTCCGGCGCGTGCGGCGCTGCCGCGAGATTCGCGACGATGCCTTCCATATCGCGCGCGCAGATCGCCTGGAACAGATCAACGCCGCTACCGGCGACGTGATCCACATAGAGCAGGGGCGAACGGCTGCGGCGGTACAAGCGCCCGCAGCAGGTGCTTACGTTCCAGCAATGGAAGACCCCGCAGGTCACGGCCGTCCAGCCACAGAAGATCGAAGGCGTAGTAGTGCTGCGGACTTCGGCGTCGCATCAGATCGTAGAATTGCGGCGCGCCGTCAGCGCCCAGGTAGACGATCTCGCCGTCCAGGATCACGTCGTGGGAAGCGTTCGCGGCGGACGATGATCCGGCCGTCATCGCGGAGCGGGTGAGGGAGACGGTGGAAGGGTAGAGCTTGTAGGCTTCTCTGCGGCGGTTAACGATGGACCTGGTAGCCGGTGTAGACGATTTCGAGTTCGCTATCTCCGGCAAGGAAGGTGACGCTGCGGGAGACGGTGTGGTTGGGCAGCCAGAGGCCGCCGACCTCGGCGCGGTTCTCGACGATGTGTGGGGTATCTTGCCGGATGGCCGCAACCTGAATCAGGAACTTGTGAGCGCCGGGCTGGCATGGTGGTACATGCAGTACGCGAAACGGGACGCGGTGCTGCCGGTGCTGGAACGGGAGGCGCGGGCCGCGCGGCGCGGGCTGTGGATCGATGCGTCGGCCGCAGCGCCGTGGGTGTGGCGGAAGGTGGGGGCGGCGCGGTAAGCCGAGTTACAGGTCCGATCTTGGATCTGCTGGCTGCTCATGACGCTGTATGCCCTGACTACCACGGTGGCACACGATGCCAACACGGCTTGTACAGGCAGCTTGAAGCCCGTATACTAGGCACCCATGGCAGGGTTGTTCATTATCTTCGTCTGTTCCGGGCTTTTGGTCTATTGGTTTTCAAGGACGCTGCTACTTCTGAGCGGGTCCGACGAACAGATACACGAAATCCTTGAGGCTGATCTCTGGCGGGGCCGCAGACTTGTGCTTGGGCTTCGGACGATTTTCATGCCATCTTCATCGGTTGGGTGATATTCGCATTTTGCTGAAGCCGTTAGTGGCGCTAAGCGATTCTCGGCACATTGACCACTCCACGCTCGTGCTCTTTATTTTGGCAGCATAGCCGACGACCCTCGCTGTGCGTTCCGTAGCGGCGATGTTTCCGGCGTCTACTAAGCGGCGGGTGCTTTCGCCGCCTTCTTCTTCGCCGTTTTCTTGGCGACGGCCTTCTTCGTCACGACTGGTGCCGTCTTCGCGGCCGCTTTCTTCGCTGCCCACCGTTTCTTCACTGCCGCAACGATAGCCGCCTTGCCAGCAGCGCTGAGGGTCCGTTTCGGTTTGGTCGGTTCCACCGAGGCTGACGGCGCTTGTGCTGGTCCCTTGATTGCCGCCCAACGTTTTTGCTGACCGAGCGCCATCCGGCGACGGACGGCGGCGGAAACCTTGCGAGTCTTTGGAGCGGCTTCCGGCGTGGCAGCGGAAGTGGCGGGCAACATCGCGCGGAGTGCGCTGATCTGATCGTCTATCCGGCGTTTTTGCGACTCGAACCCTTCAATAGCGGCGTTGAGGATTTCGGGAGTGAGGGTGGGCATCAGTTTTGAGTATGCCATCATTCACAGGCTTTGCCGTCAGTGGGGATCTGCACGCGGCGGCCAAGCGGTGGCTGCACTAGGATGAGGAGCTTGTGCGCGCTGGGACGGCGTGGTGGTATCGGCAGCACGCGAAGCGCGACGCCGTGCTGCCGGTGCTTGAGCAGGAGGCGCAGGCCGCCCGGCGCGGGCTATGGGTCGATGCGTCGCCGGTCGCGCCGTGGGATTGGAGGAAGGGGGAAGGCGCTCTGACAAGCAATAGTAGCAACACCATTGCGGCTACCCACATTATGGGGTTGCAAAACGAAACGACCTTTGTTCTACTAGGAATTCGGACTTTTTGGTATTTAAATACTAATATGAATTCACGAGGCGCAGGTTCCGACACACTAGATAAGCAGCGCGCTGACCTTTATTTCAGGCGAGAGCAGGTCAACACCGCCATCGAAGCATTGGAGCGGTTGCAAGGACAGCGCGAATTGCGCCGCCCGATGGGTTTAGCAAACAGGTCGGCCGGATGTTCTGACGGCCTATCCCGGCAGCGCCAAGCGAAACCGGCCTGAACACCACGGCCATCGCCGCGCTGGAGGCCCACGCCTCCTGGTACCTCAAGCGCTTCGGGGCCTGCAAACCGGAGTGGTTCGTGTCCGCCTTCACCGTCATGCCGGTGAAGTAAGGGCCCTGGCCGCGCAACTGCCGCACACGGGGAAAAAACCTCCAAAAACTTTATAGGAAATTTTGGATTCCGGGTTGCTCGCGTCCTGCCTCTAAACATCCATAGTCGCGACCACCCCCCCTCCCCGTCGCGCGGGTCTGGCGAAAGCGGTGCCCCATTGAAATCTCGCGGGGCCCCGGTGCGGCCGTCGCCTACTTCGCCGCGCCGGGCTCAGTCTTCTTCCAGCCGTCGCTGGCTCCTTATTGACCGCTCACTGGTCGGCTTGTGTTATGGTGTGCCTTCATGGGCGACGTATTCTTGCTTGGGGCGGGCTTCTCGCGTGCGATAGCGTCCGAGATGCCACTCCTCGGCGACCTCAACCGGGCCGTCTGGACTAAGGTGCGGCTGCCGGATGAGAAAACCTTCCTCAATTCCTTCGGCGGCGATATCGAGCTCATTTTGACATACCTGGCGCAGTCCCACCCCTGGATGTCCGAAGCCGAAAACCTCCGCAATCGCGCGCTCTTCCTCGACCTCTCAGGCGCAGTTAGGGACGTGTTAGTCGAAGCCATGCGTTCAGCGGCCGAGCGGCCGTGTCCGCAGTGGCTGACCTCGTTAATTAATTATTGGGACTCTGCTCACTGCGACGTGCTGACCCTTAACTACGATACCCTGGTCGAATCTGCCGCTCGTCTCTGCGACGGCGTATGCAGGCTCGGTATCCTGCCGTCAAGGTACTATCCGTTCACCATGGTGCCTCTGCATTCAGAGTGGGACGAGTTTGCGTATTACGTGCACCAGGAGCCCGCTTTCCATCTGTTTAAGCTCCATGGCTCTATCAATTGGCTCTACTCCGGGTCGGCTTCATTTTCTGGTGAGACAGTTTTCTACGGGGCGCTAGATGATATTTGGAATCCATCTCGGTTCCGAAAGTTGGGGATAACGGACAAGACGCCGCTGATAGTTCCGCCAGTCGCTGAGAAGGTTGGCTACTTTCAGCATCCCCACGTGAGAGGGACGTGGCGTGAAGCTGCGGCGGCCCTGCGAACGGCAAGCAGAGTCTTCTGCTTGGGTTACTCGCTGCCGGAATTGGATATCACCATGCGCTTCTTCTTGCATCGGAACCACCCTCCAGCCAGGGTGCCTTTCTTTCTGGTCGATGTGAATGACCTGCGAGATCACTTCACAAAACTCCTGCCAGAGCACAACTATATTGTAGATTCCCACTTCGTCGGGCCCGATAACCCCATCCAAAACTTCGTCAACCATCTCGACGATCACACGTTTTCGCAGTCGCAGGCGGTCACGCCTTGATTGGTGGGGTCGTTTCTGTTGGATAGTCATATTGCAGGCGGTCGTTTCGCCCAAGAGGATCGGGTCGCGCGCCAGTCGGTCGAGACGCTCGACGCGCACTGGCTTTAGCCCATGCGCCAATTGGCGAACTTGGCCGTGTCCCAAAAACGGTGGGGCGGCACCGCGTGCTCCGGCCCTGATGCGGAATGAAAAAGCGTCACTCGAAAATCCTTCCCTAAAACGGCCGTTTGTGACACACTGGAGGCGATGAAGAAAACGGCAATGCGCGTGGCGCTGTACGCCCGAGTGAGCACGAAGGATAAGCGCCAAGACACGGAGAATCAGCTTTCGCAACTCCGGCAATTCTGCGGTACGCAAGGCTGGACAGTTGCGCATGAGTACGTAGACCGCGCTACCGGCAAGCACTCCGACCGCGAGCAGTTCCAGCGTCTCTTCGTGGATGCGTCGCAGCGCCAGTTCGACGTGGTGCTGTTCTGGGCGCTCGATCGCTTCAGCCGGGAGGGCGTGCGCGAGACGTTGAACCACTTGGAGCGCCTGACAAGTTACGGCGTCAACTGGCGGTCGTTCACCGAGCAGTACCTGGACTCCTGCGGGATCTTCAAGGACGCCGTGCTCGCGATCCTGGCCGTGATCGCCAAGCAGGAGCGCGTGCGGTTGTCAGAGCGTACGCTGGCGGGCCTGGCGCGCGCCAGGAAGCAGGGCCGCGTCGGTGGCCGCCCGAAGGCCGTGTTCGACCGCGTGAAGGTGGAGCGACTGCACAAGGCAGGCAAGAGCCTGGCGGAGATCGCCGCCGAGATCGGCGTGTCCAAGAGTTCTGTGCATCGCGTGACGCAGGGGAGGTAGGGGCACGGCCTGGCCTGGAGCAAGATCGCAGCGGAGTTGGCGCGACGGTGACGGGCGGGGGTGGAACCGTTCCGGTAGTCTAGGCAGTTTCCGGTAATGCCGTCTTCGTTCCCGTGGCAGTCTGGCTTGGTCAACGTGGCGACTACTATGGATCGCATCAGGCTCGGCAGCCAGAAAACTCGCACCGACTAATCAGGATGGCAGCGTCGGTACAACTCAGTCTCGTTCCTCTGGAATGCGGGATGCGCCACCTGATCCCACCATCCCTCTGGTCGTTTGCGGCCGCCACCAGCGCGCGTGGCCGCCGCCCCGTCGAGCCTGCTCCTCGCCTCGCCGCAGGTCCGAGGTACTTGTGCCTAGGTGCGGAGTCAGGCCAGGGCAACTCTCGGCGAAGGCGCGACGCTTCGGCAGGTGGGGTGACGGTGGTGCTCGGCTGGGTATTCAGTCAGCGAGAAAGCTACGTCCTGCCGCGTTCGTCCGAGGATAGACTTCCGCGCAGAATCCTGCGATGTCTGTACCGGCGACTGGGATGAGCGCCTCGATCTCGATCTCTTCGCCATTCTCCGTGCGCCAGCAAGCATCCACCTTGTGCAATTCGATCGCGTCCTGTTGGGACTCGACAACGATCCTCATTCGTTCAGTTGTGGCAGCCAGCAAGACCGCCTCAACCCTCAGCCCGCCCTCGTATTGAATCATCATCCTCATTGCAGTTCCCTCTCGCTCTGTTTGGTGCTCATCATGAGCGCAGCGTTGCGCAAATACGTCGATCTCTTTGGTTATGGATCAGAAGTACTGGGCGTAATGCAGAGTCGATATGCAGAGGCAAACCTAAGCAGTTGACCGAAGGGGCCGTCCCGCATCCGCAATCACTGCTATTGGCGGCGGCATTCTCGCCGCTGCCGAGTCGGATGACCTCGGTACGGCAGCCAGCGGCAGCGCAGGCTGGAGCAGATCACTGCTTGGGAGATACTCCGTCTGGCTTTGGAACAATCGCCTCAACCTGAGAGAGAAACTGCGCGGGGGTAAATGGCTTCGGAATATAGGCGGCTGCAGGGATGCAGGTGGCATCATCGCCTAAATGACCAGAGACGTACAGGACCGGTAGGTCGGGGAACAATCGAGCCGCTGCGCTCGCGAGTGCCGGACCAGTCATATTCGGCATGAGGACGTGTAATGTAACGAAGCCCTTGGGTAGCAAGAGATGTGCTGCGGTGGGGATTTTCCGAGCGACCCGTCGAGCAATCCAGAGGGGCCGCTCGGAGCGGAGCGAACGCCGTAACGATCCTAGCAACCAGCACAGCCTTAACCAATATGAACCTTGGGTAGGTGGCCGGAGAACGACGCCGAGATAATCGGGGCAGTTCTGCGGGCTTCGCGCCGTTTCGCCGCTCTTTTCCATGAAGACATCCGAAAAGGTCTCACCGGACTGGCTACTGTTGCCTATCTCGCTCCTTGGTGCGGACTGTTGGCTACCGTACTGGCGATCCCGAATTCTTTTGTTGGTTGTGGCGGTGAGAGGTCAACGTGCATGGCCCCCGTTGCACGCGGGCTGTCGGAATCAATCTGGCCGGTAGCGGTTGGCCTCCTGATCGGCTTGATGTCAGCCTGGGGCAGCAGGTACCTGACCGCAAACCTGGAGGATTTCGACCGTTCTATTGAAGGTGCCGCCCTTGATTTAGCCAACCAACTGTCGAGGTCCAAGCGACGGTAGACATTTGGGACCCACCGCGACGTTCCCCGGCTTCAGCCTGCCCGGTCGCCACATTGACCGAAGATGCCTGCCTCGGAGATCGCCCAATCGAGCCCCGCGCGCCTGGTACTTTGCGCCAGGATCGGCGAGCGATGCGCAGCGATCACGGGGGCGTCGAGGGGCACGCCGACTGGCAGCCTCACGGCCGGTCCACGCTCAGCGCCGGATTGCGCGGTTATCAGGAGCCGTCCCGGATTCTCGCCGGTTCGGTAGCGGCGGAAGGCTGCGGGTTCGCACTGCTTTCCGTTACCCCCACCGCCACCGACTCGACCTCGAACACGGAGCTTAGCGTTTGGGCGGTTGCACACCCGGCACGCCATGCTCGCGATACGCCAGGTGCGGCCAGCGCGGTGCCGCCGCCCCGCCGACGCGCACGATAGCCCTACGATGGCGTTGCGGTCGCCGACCACGAAGGTGGCCACTGGGCGCGGTCTGCAAGGCGTCACCACGGGTTGAGGTGCCAGAGTACCGGATGGTGACGCGGGCTCCGCGTACGGCGACGGCACCACCGCCGATCTACGACTCGTCGATGCGCAGGCCGGAGCTTTGAGTGGCGGTGGAACGGCACTGGCGCGGGCGCAGTTCCGATGCGATCAGGTTCTTTATGGGGTGCAGAGATGAGTTCAGGCCGTCAACGTGAAAGCGTCATCGCATGGGTTTCGCGATGTGCAACGCGCTCGTGCTTGGCCTTGTCCAGTGATGCGCGCGCGCTCTCAGTTGCGCGTTCGTACAATTGCAACTCGATCACGGACGCCTCACCGAACGGCGGTTCGGGAAGGAATGAATGAAGGCGCAAGTGCGCAGAGTCAACGCGGCGCACACACTCGATTTCCACTTTGTCCAGACGCTCGCACTCTACGCAGGCCACACCTTATCATACATGAGGCGTTGAGAAACGCCCGCCCAACCCCTGCGGGTAGCCCCGGCGATGTCCCTTGTCTCGCGGACTCCTGCACCAGCGCGGCGGCCACCCGCTGGGGCACGGTGGCGATCAGAACCAAGTCGGTTTGCGGTAGTCGAGGTACGCCTGCCCGAACTTCCCGCGCAGTACTTTGGCTTCACCACGGACCTGCACAGCCTGGAGAGCCATCGCGAGCGGTACCACGAGCAGCCACAGCCAGTACAGGGCAAGGATCAAGCCGACTAGCATGAGATCCACATGGCCGGGGCCGGGGCAGGACCACGAGCACCCGCACGCACGGCGGGGCTAATACCTGCGTCAGCGACCTGCCCGCACGGCGGCGTGCAATCATGCGTCGGCACTCGCCCCGCAGAGTATGGCGATCCTGACGTGCCGGGCCGCATTGGCAGACTTACGGCCGCACCACGCGCAGCGCCAGGTTGAGCGCGCGGTTCTCCGCAAACCACACCAGGGGTGGTCCCTCTCGCAGGTTCGGCGGCGGCGCGAGGCGTCGGGCGGTGGGGACCGAGCGACGCAGGCAAGGCTGGGCGGCAAAGAAGGCTGAGGCATACGCCCTACGAGGGCTCACTCAAGAACTTGTACGTATCTCGGCCGTAGCAGACCAACTAATCTTGGCCCTCGCCGAGGAACCAGCCAAACGAGAGCAGAAACCGGCCGCCACAGCGCCGCCACAGGCTGAGGTGGTGAAGCCACCCCGCAAGCAGGTGAAGTGGACTCCAGCCATGCGCCGCGCGCAAGCCGACCGGCTCCGCGCACGATGGAAGGCTGGTGCCTTCGACGCCAAGGTAAAAAAGCAGCGCCGTCCCACAGTGAAGTTGTCCAAGCCCGCTCCGAAGCCCGCCAGGAAATCTGCCACAAAGTCAGTGCAATAACAGGCCCATCTTTAACGGGTCCACAGTGTTTGGACCAAGTGGACCCGTTAAAGAGCGATCACGTACTTATCGCACAAAAACTCTTAAAGCACTGTACACCCTATTAAGGGGGGGGGGTATCTCATTGGTAAAAAAGAATTTTTGAGAGCGTACGGTTCACGCGGGTGTATAGCTTTAAGCTATAAGCAAACCTTTTTGGCTTTTCGCCAAAACAATGACCCCCCCCCTTAAGAGGACCAGCGGCGACTGCACAGGGTAAATGTGTGGATTCGCATCTTCTTCAGACATGTGTGGTTCAGCGCCTCATCAGATACAAGACCATCGCCGCCTCGATCTTCGTCGCCACCGGCCGGAGCTTCGCCTCTCCCTTCCAAGCCGCTCGTGACCTGAACGCCCGCCTGCGAGTGCGCTCGTAGGCCACCAGGACGGCCACGCCGCCGATCCAGGTGTGGACCCGCACCCGCTGCCAGCGATGCGGTAGCGGCCCTATGAGCAGGCAAGCCTGTGGCAAGCCCGGCAACTCGTCGGCAAAGGTGTAGCCGAGCGGGTAAGGGGCCTCCTCCGCGATCAGGCGCTCGACCACCACACTGGCGATTGGCACTTACGCCAGTCCGGCTCGACACTGACTCACATGTAGGTGTAAATGCCGATTGCAGGCCCGCCAGCAATCTGGTTTATCTCCGCCAGTGATCTATCCTGTCGCGCGCCTGGCGGCGTGCTATGAGCGCAGCACAAGCCACTGGGCTAACTGAGCAAGCAAGGCAGACGGGGCCTGTGGTTTTTCAGGGTACCGTGGAGACGGGCTCGAATAAGTCGCTCGGACGGTCTAACAGGGCCGTCGAAGAACCCTTTGGAGCCACTGGAGGGAGTCCGGCGTTACCGGGGGCACGCGCGCTCCCCGAGAAGATCGCTCAACAGGACCCGTGTGCAGCGAGGCGGGCCGAATGCTCGGACCCGGCCTTCCCGTATCCAGCGGTGTACTGTCCGGGGATTGAGCTTAGCAATCAGCGCAGCTTCGGCCACAGTCCACCAGCCACTGAGACTCGGCGGTGGCGAGGCTTTCTGGGATACCTGAAATTGCACGGCGGTGTCTCCTTCTTCAGCGGGCTGGCGAGCGGTCAGCCTTCCCTCCCAATATACATACGTATGAGACATGTTTATCCTCAATTCTTTTCTAAAAGTGTTTTCCGAAATAAAGCGAAACATCCTCTGCCGTGGAGATATAGGACGAGGGACGTTGGATCGGCGGGGTTCACGATCGACGAGCGAACCGCCGTGCGCGGTTCGCTGTGGCGCAAGTGGCTGGCGCGGGGCTCTCCATGCTCTGGATGGGGGTAATGCTGTGTGCGCCCGCCTTACCGAAAAAGCCCCCTCGCAGCGGAGGCCCTCCGATGCACACGCGGCGTCAGCCGTGGATGGGAACGACGTTTGCCCCCTTGGGCACATCTGCAAACGCAGCCTGTAACACTTCCCGCACGGTGTCCTGCCGTTCGGTGACCCATCCCGAGTAAAAGCGCCGGATCATCTGCTCCGTGTCGCCAGTTAACTCGGACACCATCGCAAGCGGCACGCGGCGCTGTAACAGAATGCGAACGAACGTATGCCGGAAGCGGTGTGCTGTAGGCGAAATCTCCCACCCCCCGCAAAGTTTCCACATGACCTTGAGCTTCCGCCGCCACACGTCCGTAATCACGTCCATGTCCGTGGTGGTGTGCTCGCCAAAGATCAGGTCACCGTGCTTCTTGGCCCGGTCGCGGATGAGTTGTGCCAGCCAGGGCGGCACCCAGGTACTCACCCAGGTTCCGTTCTTGAGCGCCCGCACACGCACGTCGCCGTTGGGAGCCAGGCGCGATAAGTGGAAGGTGGCAACATCGCTAATGCGCAGCCCCGTGTAGACCGAGATCAGGATAAAGTCGGACAAGTCCTTGCCGGTCACCGTCCGCCTGTAGAGCCGGTAGTCCTCCCCTTTGGTGTTCTGCTCATGGTGGACTCCGCGCGACCACTCAACGGGTTGCTTACCGTATTTGTTCTCGCACACCGCCAGCATTTGCGCGAGTTCGTCGTCCGTGTAAGGGAACTTCTGCCCGCCCTTCGCCGCCGCTTTCGATTCGCGATTCCGAATCGTCTTGAAGCGTGCGACGTTGAGGGGGATAATCTCTTCCCCCACGAACCACTCAAAGGCCGCCTTGATGGCGCTCCAGTTCACCAGCCGCGTTTTGGGCTCGCCACCGCGCCAGTCCAGGTAGGCGCTTACGTCGGCGCGGGTCCATTCGGCCATCCGTTCGCGGCCAAGTTGCGCCGAGAACTCCGCCACCATGCCCGAAAACAGACGGCACTTCTTCAGGGTGCTGGCGGCGGACCCTGCGCGCTCGTGCGCCAGAACGTACGCGCTGCACGCATCAGCGATGGCCATTGTGGCGGGAGTTGAGGTGGCGGGCTTTGCCGGGGGGATGAGGGAGGGTCGGCCTGATTTCCAGCGCTCGACCGTTGCCTTGGCGATTTCCCAGGTAGTGCAGTGGGTGCAGCGCCGGGTCGGCTTGGCGTCGTCCGGTCGGAGATGGCCGTAGTAATGGATCGCGCACTTGCAGGGGGTCCACTTGCGAAGTTCGTCGGCCTCGTAGGTACTCCCCTGGTGCAGTTTGCAGGTGTCGCTGTGACGCCGGAAAAGGGTTTCGGACCGTTGTCTCATGCCGGGGCAACAGTACCACATTTCAAGGCAATTTACACGCAATCCACACGGACTTGCGCAAGGTTTCCTGTAAGTTGTTGATTTGATTATGGCGGAGAGACAGGGATTCGAACCCTGGATAGAGTTTCCCCTATACACGCTTT
>JBDTMZ010000130.1:0-9548 GCA_039934035.1 Candidatus Solibacter sp.
CGATATCGAGCGCGTGCGTGCCCAGCCACAACAGGTGGCTGGCAATGCGATTGAGTTCCGTCAGAATGACGCGAACCGCTTGCGCACGCGGCGGCGCTTCCACGTTGAGCATCTTTTCCACCGCGAGGCAGTAGCCCAGCCCGTTAGAGACCGCCGCGACATAATCCATGCGATCCACGTAGGGGTTGAACTGCGCGTAGGTGCGGTTCTCGGCAATCTTTTCCACACCGCGGTGCAGGTAGCCGATCACACACTCGGTGCCGAGCACCTTCTCGCCGTCCAGTTTGAGGATGACGCGCAGCACCCCGTGCGTGGAGGGGTGCTGCGGACCCATGTTCAGAACTAATTCAGTGGAGTCTAGAAATGTTTTGTCCGACATAGCGAGATCACTGGCCGCTTTCGATGCCCAGGTTCTCCTGGACCCAGCGTTGATCCTGCTGGAGGATTCCGTAATCTTTGCGCAGCGGGTAGCCCTGCCATTCGTCCGGCATGAGAATGCGGCGCATGTCCGGGTGCCCGGCAAATTCGATGCCGAACATATCGTAGACTTCGCGCTCCAGCCAGTTGGCGGTCAGATGCACGCCGACCGAGCTCTGGGGCTTGTAGCCGTCCGGAATTTGAATTTTGACGCGCATGCGCTCGTTGCGCGAGAAGCTATACAGAATGTAGACGACGTCGAAACGGTCGGCGCGTTTGGGCCAGTCTACCGCGGTGACATCCACCAAATAGTCGAAGTCGGCTTCCAGTTTGAGGTGCTCCAGCACGGGGATGCCGGCGGCGGGTTGGCAGACCAGGAAATTCTGTCCGAGATAGGTGGACGTCTCGGAGATGTCGGCGCCAAACTGCTCTTTCAAGCCGGCAACCAGGTCGCTTTCCCATGGCGTGGTCACCATCACCGCGGGAGGCTTGGGCGGAGGCGGCGTGGCCGGTTTTGGCGGAGCCGCGGCTGGTTTGGGAGGCGCAGGTTTCGCGGCCTCGGCTGCCGGAGGTTCCGCAACTTTCGGAGCTTCACCTGCCGGAGGCACCGCAACTTTAGGAGTTTCGGCCGCCGGCGGTGCAGCAACTTTCGGAGTTTCGGCCGCCGGCGGTGCCGCAGGTTTCGGAGGTTCAGCTGCCGGCGGCGCAGCATCTTTCGAAGCTTCAGCTGCCGGCGGAGACGCAGGTTTCGCGGCCTCGCCCTCAGGGGGAGGGGCCGGTTCTGAGCCCCCAGGCATTTGCTCGTCAGCCATCTCTGTTCCTTATGAAGACTCTTACACTTATCACTTGCAAATAGCGGGTGTCAAATAGTGCAACACCACCCGGCAGAGCGGTGCGGCTCACACCCCAAGCAGAGTTCAAGGACGCAGTGATTCAAAAGGAACTCAAGACTTCCAGATCGAAACCTCTATTTCGGGCTTGGGGGATATGCCGCAACCTCCCCTCGTCGCTGCCCCGCCAACACCTGGATCACCGCCTGTCGGCTCGCAAGAACCATGCGCGGCAGCTTTCCACCGCGCATGGGGCCGAACGGACGAACGGACGAACGCGCCCTCCCCTCGACCGGGGTGCCCACCTGTCAAAAACTGACTTTCAGGGAGAAGCGGAAGGCCCGCTGCTCAATCCCTTCGAGTCCCGTGTTGATGATACCCAGCGCCTGCATGAAGGTGCCGCTATTGACCGAGCTATTGCCCAGCGAGTGGTGCGGTGTGTTGCCGAGGTTGAAGATGTCGGTCCGGAACGCGGCCGTGAACTTCTCAGTCAGCTTGAACTTCCGATCGATACCGACGTTGGTGTTGAACATCGTCGGTCCAAACAGGGTGTTGGGGCCGCAGGTGCCGAACCGCCCGCTGGCTGGAGAGGCGAAGGTGGTCCGGTCGTACCACTGGTAAATGTCACCGAGTTTTTTCGCGGGGCTCGGGCAATCGGCGAACTGGCTGATGAAGGTCGAGTTCAACCCGGTGGTCGCAGCCGTCGCTGTGAAGGGGAATCCGGAACGGTAGTAGATCACCCCGCTCACTTGCCAGCCGCCGGCGAGGGCGGCCGCAACGCCGCTCTTCGCCCATCGCTTGGTCTTGCCGAACGGGAGTTCGGCAACAATGCTCGACGAAAACGTGTTTCGCAGGCTGTTGTTCTGCTCGGAACGGTTCAGTCTGAAATAGGCGGGAATGTTGATGGACGGGGTGATCCCGTAGCCGAGCGCCTTCGAGTGTGTGTAGGTAAAGTTCAGCGTGTAGCCGGAATAGCGGCCCACCAGCCGCGTCTGCAGGCCATCGTAGGTGTTGGTGCCGAGCGTGCCGATGTATTGGGTGGACGCAGTGCGGCCGGTCAGCTTGGTTAGCTGCTGTCCAGCCGACCCGCCACCGATCGGCGACCAGTTTTCCTGCAGATTGTTCTGCGGATCGACGAACCGCGACGCCACGTATCCTGCCGATGCCAGCCATTTTCCGAACCGCTGCTCCAGTGTGAAATTCCAGTTCTGAATGTAGCCGCGCACGTAGTTGTCGTTGGAGTAGGTCTGGACGGCGACGTTATTGGGAACCGCAATCGAACCTGAGGACAGGTCGGGCGCCTGAATCACGGGAATCCCCTGCCGAAGGGAGGCCGAATACGAGAAACTGTTCGGCGTCGGAATCACCTGCGCGTAAATATACGGGAAGTTGCGATTGCCCAGGCTGGTGAATCCCATAAAGAAGATCGGGTCGATCGTTTTGCTGTAGCCGGCGCGAATTACGGTGGATTCCCTGAGGCGATAGGCGAAGCCGACGCGAGGTCCGAGGCGCCACTTGTCCTTGGTAATTCCGCAATCGGAAGGCACGCCGTTCAGGCCGCAGATGGCCATCGTGTTGGTGGCGGTGTTGAACACTTCGGTGCCGGTCCCCTTGCGCGTCGGGAAGGGAAAATATTCCCAGCGCACACCGTAGGTCAACGTCAGCTTGGGAGTGATCTGCCAGCGGTCGCGGATGTACAACGCGAAGGATCGGGTCTTGCTGAAATATTCGTCCTGGAACTGATAGATTTTGCCGGCATCCTGCGGCAGGCCCAGCAGCAGGCTGGCGAACGCATTGAAGTCGTTTCCAGCCGACCCCCCGGAGAGGAGCGTGGTGCCCTGCGCGAAGCGGAAGCCCCCGGCGTTGGTGATGTTGCCCGAGCTGTTGGTCTGGTATTGCGTTTCGGCGGAATCCTGGAAGTCGGTTTCAAAGCCGGTGCGGATGTTGTGCGTGCTTTTGATCCAGCTCAGGTTGAAGGTGAAGTTCTTCTCCGGATCGTGATATTCCTGCGGCTGGAAGGTGTTCGCCGGCCCCAGGCTGGTGAAGGCGTCGATCGCCATCAGCGGCAGGCCACCATATTCAAGCTGCTTCCGTTTGGACAGGCCCGTCGTGTCGAGGCCGGGAATCTTCAGCAGCGTATACCCGAGATTCTGATCCTGGTTCGGCTGCTTGCTGTACATATCAATCCGCGAGTAGCCGAAAAACGCGTCGATCAGCAGCGTCGGGTTGAAGATGTAACTCGCCGACACCGTATTGTTCCAGACCTTCGCCGCGCCCAATCCTGCTGAAATGTTGGTCGGACTGACCACGGGCCCGCCGAGCAGTCCGAAAATCACCGGGTTGGTCCAGTCGCCGTTGTTGTAGCCGGCACGCACATAGGCGCTGAACTTCGTGCTGGGGTTCCAATTGACTTTGGCATCGAGCTGGTCGCGGCGCGCGGTGCTATTGCCCTGGCAGCCAAGGCACTGGAAGTTGCGCGACAGGCCGTACGCGCCGGAACCCAACTGATTCGGATTTGGCCAGGCTCCGGTGTCGAGCATCGCCTTTACGCCGGGATCGATAAGGTTGGCTGGAATTGTTTTGTCGGCGAACGGTGTCCGCCCCGTACCGTTGGCCGCGCCGGACCTCGGATCATAGATATTCGTCGGGGAAGCTGACAGGTTGCCCGCCTTCATCGCCGCCGTAGGCACCTGCGCGTTCACCACGTTGCCCTGCACCAGGCGCACCCCCTCATAGCTCGCGAAGAAGAACAGCCGGTCTTTCCGGATCGGTCCGCCCACGGAAGCGCCGAACTGATTATTGATGAACGGCAGCTTCTTCGCCGTCCGGTCCGCCGCCCACTGGTAGGCTTCCAGGTGCTGGTTCGAGTGGGTTTCAAAAATCGACCCGTGGATCGCGTTGGTGCCGCTCTTCACCGTCACGTTCACGAAGGCGCCACCGGCCGACTGGTCCGCCTCCAGCGAGTTGGTCGCCACGTTCACGCTGTCGATCGAATCCAGGTTTGGCACGTAGAGAATCACGTCCGTGGCCGAGAAGTTGCGCGTACCGGCGCCATCCACGCGGGTCTCGTTGGAGTTGATATTGCCGCCGTTTACCGTGAACATCAGCGAGCGGCTGCCGTTGGCGCTGAACGAGTGCGAGTTCTGGGGCGGGGAGAAGCCTGGCAGCGTGGTGAAAATATTCTGGTAGTTGCGCCCGATCGGAACGGGAAGGTTACTTAGCTGTTGCGATCCCAACTCCGACCGCACGTCCATGCGGTCGGTCTGTAGCGAAGTCGCGGAAGCGGCCACCTGAACGTTCTCCGTCACGACGCCGACGCTCAGCATGACGTCGACACGCGTGGCCGTTTGCGCAGCGACCACCACACCGGTACGCACGGCCGTCTGGAATCCCGGCGCGCTGATCGAAAGCTTATAGGTGCCCGGCGGCAGCACCGGAATGTCATATCCCCCGGTGCTGTTGGCCAGGGTCGCACGCGTCAGCCGGGTGTTCTCATCGGTCGCCGACACGTTCGCGTTGCTGACTGCGGCCTGGCTCGCATCGGAGACGTTTCCGATGATACTTCCCTGTAAGAGTTGTGCAAACGCCTGGGGCGTCGCGCTGGTGAACAGCAGGACGGCGCCTGAAAAGAACGGGAATATCGCGGCGAATGTGCGCGATCGATGGCCTGTGGACATGAGTCCCTCCTTATTGAGGAATTACTTCGAATCGAAGCACTCTCCAACAACTCAACCGGAAATGTGGGTTTAGCTTATTCGAGATGGTGCGGGGAGTCAATGTGGAAACGCCTGGGGGATTCATCGAGGGTTGTAAACTTAAGCCAGCTGACAGCTGACAGCTGACAGCTGTCAGCTCTCAGCTTTCAGCTTTCAGCGATCAGCTTTCAGCGATCAGCTTTCAGCGATCAGCTTTCAGCTCCGCCTCCGGCGTCGGCGGATTGAATAGCTGACGTTGACAGCTGGAACCGTCCGGCAACTCGAAATTCGCTTGGCAAGCGGGCCTGTCTGACAGTTCCGGCTCTGTCCGAGCTTGACTCGGATTGGACAAGGCAGAGCCTTATCCCACTCACCTGCTCGAGCTTCGAAGCGGTGAGGACGGACGACGAAAGACGATCGTCCGTCCCACCCGGATTGGCATCTGCTGGAAGAGCCGTTCCAGTCCGCACGCCGCCTGGCGAGCACGATACGGGTGCATGGCCCAAATAGTCACCACCTATTCGGACCGGCGACGCCGGAGGCGGGCTGAAAGCTGACCGCTGAAAGCTGAAAGCTAACAGCCGATCGCTGACCGCTGACCGTCCAAACTGACAACTGAGAACTGACGACTGAAAACCTCCGGCGCCGCGCAGCGGCAACGGGAGCCCCTTCCCGACCGTTCAACCCCAGGATTGCGCCGATCGCCACGCCGGACTCGTCAAATATCCCCGAATGTGATGTAATCAAGGGACTTCGCCGTATGTTCCAAAGCCAGCAGCTGCGCCGTTCCTTTCTAGCCGCCAAGCGACGGGTGCGCGAGCTCCAGATGATTGCAAAAGGGTTAGCCTCTACCGATCACCCCATCCTGGCGCACGTCATTCCCATGCGCCGCTGCAATCTGGCCTGTACCTACTGCAACGAGTTCGACGATTTCTCCAAGCCCGTCCCGCTGGAAGAAATGTACCTGCGCCTCGATCACCTGGGGTCCCTCGGCACCACCATCATCACCATCTCGGGCGGCGAGCCCTTACTCCACCCGGACCTGGACCTGCTGATCGCGCGCATCCGCTCCCACGGCATGATCGCCGGCATGATCACCAACGGCTATCTGCTGACCGCCGAGCGCATACAGCGTTTGAATCGCGCCGGGCTGGAGCATCTGCAGATCTCCATCGACAACGTCATGCCCGACGCGGTGTCGAAGAAGAGCCTCAAGGTTCTGGACCGCAAGCTGATGCTTCTGGCCGAGCACGCCGATTTCCACGTCAACATCAATTCGGTAGTGGGCGGCGGTATTCATACGCCGAAGGACGCCCTGATCATCGGCAAGCGTGCTTTGGAACTGGGCTTCACCTCCACGGTCGGTATCATTCACGACGGCGACGGGCAGTTACAGCCCCTGGAGAACGAAGAGCGCGAAGTGTACCTGGCGATGCGCGCGATGGAGAAATCCAACTACTCGCGGGTCAACGGCTTCCAGGACAACATCGCGCACGGCAAAGAGAACCAGTGGCGCTGCCGCGCGGGGGCGCGCTACCTCTACATCTGCGAGGAGGGCCTGGTGCACTACTGCTCGCAACAGCGCGGATACCCCGGCAAACCTCTCCTGCAATACACGGTGGAAGACATCCGGCGCGAGTACCGCACGGCGAAGGGCTGCGCACCGCGCTGCACGGTCGCCTGCGTACATCAGACGGCGACGATCGATCGCTGGCGCGATCCGCAGACGCTCCCTCTTTCGCCCGTGGGTCCGAGCCATACCGGTCCGCTGGTGCATCTGGAAACTAACAAGCAATAAGGCGCTCCGCCCCACGGAATCTTTCAGCCGGGCCAGCTTCCGCGCCGCGCAGGGAGTTAGACTCGACTGAGGGAGAGACGAAGAGCCATGAACTTCGAAGCATCACGTCGTAGTTTTCTGGGCACTGCCGCGGGAGTGGCGGGGCTGAGCGCGCTGGCAGGCAGCCGCGCGGAGGCAGTAGTCGAAGCCGCACCCTGGGGCATTAAACTCGGGATCGCGACGTACTCGCTGCGCATGTTCGATCGCGCGGTCACAATCGAGAAGTTGAAGCAGTTCGGCGTCAAATATATCAGCATCAAGGATACGCACATGCCGATCGGCGCGACGCCCTCCGCCACAGCGGCGGCACGGGCCGAGTTCGATGCCGCGGGCCTGGTAGTGACCAGCGGCGGCAACGTGGACCTGAACAAGCTGCCCACCATCGAATTCCTGCGCGAGCGCTTCGAATACGCCAAGGCGGCCCGCCTGCCGATGATGGTGTGTGCGCCCACCCGCGAGAACATCAGTCAGGTCGAGGCGCTGGTGAAGGAATACGACATCCGGATCGCGATCCACAATCACGGGCCCGAGGACAAGCACTTCCCCACTCCGCAATCGGTGCTGGAGGTGGTGCGCAAACTGGACAAGCGCTGCGGACTGTGCCTGGATATCGGCCATTCGGCGCGCACCGGCGTGGATGTCGTGAAGTCCATTGCGGAGGCCGGCGACCGCCTGTTCGACATGCACGTGAAAGATCTGGCGGACCTCAAGGTGAAAGAGAGCCAGTGCGATATCGGCGACGGGGCCATGCCGTTCCCGGCCATTTTCAAGCAGCTGAAAAAGATGGGCTACACTGGCTGCGTGAACATGGAATACGAGGTCAACGTGAAAGATCCCACCAACGGCATGAACCGTTCCCTGAGCTATATGCGCGGCGTGCTCGCGGGATTGGCAGCAGCCTAGCGCATGGCCATCACCATCGGGAGCAAGGCGGAACAGACGGTGCTGGTTACCAGCGAGATCGCCATCACTTTTCTGGAACTGGAAGCGGCGCGCGTCCTCTCGACGCCGGAGATGATCCGGCTGATGGAGCAGACCTGCCGCAGGCTGGTACTGCCGCAACTCGATCCCGGACACGATACGGTAGGCACGCACGTCAATGTGTATCATCTGGCGGGAGCGCCAATCGGCACGCCGGTGCGCTTTACGGCGGAGATCACCGGGGTGGAGGGACGGCGCGTGCAGTTCAAAGTCGAGGCGGCCAGCGAAACCGAAAAGATCGGCGAAGGCACGCACGAGCGCGGCATCATCAATATCGCGAAGTTCGCGGCACGCCTGGCGCAGAAACTGGAAAAGAAGTAGGGAGCGTAACCCAATCCGAGGCGCGACAGTGACGGAGCGTCGTCACCCGTGCCGAATGAACGCCAACCTTCAGCCCTATCTCACGCAAGGCTCGGAACGGCAGGATGTCACGACACGAAGCTCCTTCCTCTGCCTTTCTTTGCGACTTGGCGAGCTTGGCGTGACCATTCATCCAGCGCGGACTCTCAGACCCTTCTCACCTTCCTGAGACTCGATCGCGCCGGCTTTCGCACCCCGGCAGCACCACCCGGCGTGCAGGGTGCTAGCATCAGGGCGTCATCGCAGGATCATTCCGCCAGCGGAAAGGATGAGCACCATGAAACACAGCGAATCGTGGAGCCGCCGTCATATTCTGAAACTCCCCGCCGCGGGACTGATGGCAGCCGCTGCCGCGCGTGCCGCCGACCCCGAAGCGCCTCCCCTCTATCGCCGGCGCGGCGGAAGGAAGTTGTTCCAACCCGCCTCCGAGCCCTCGTCCGTTGCCCTGGTCAAAGGCAACGATCGCAGCGAAAATATTTTCCGCGCGCTCAAGCTGATTGAAGACCACGTGCTGAGCGGGATCGGCAACAAACAGGTCTTGATCAAGCCGAATTTCGTGCAGACCAGCGTACCGCTGGCGGGCTCGCACGTGGACGCGGTCCGCGGCATCCTCGAATTCCTGCGGCCCCACTACAAAAAGGAAATTCTCATCGCCGAAGCGGCGGCCACCAAGGAAGGCACGCTGGCCGGCTACGAGCACTACGGCTATCGCGACCTGGTGGACAAGTACAAGGTCAAGCTGTTGGACATGAATCTGGGCGCGTGGGAGTACCGCTACACCATTGGCGCCAATAACGCGCCCGTGCCCATCCGGATCTGCGCCCCGATGCTCGATCCCAACCTGTACATCATCTCCGCCGCGATCATGAAAACGCACGGCTACGTTTCGGTGACACTGTCCCTGAAGAACATCCTGCTGGGCGCGCCCATCAACGATTACAAGGCGAAGCAGAGCGACAAATTCCAGATGCACCTCGGCCCGCACGGCGAACCCAACGACATCCTGCACTTCAACATGTTCCACATGGCCCAGGAAGTTTATCCCGATCTGGCCGTAATCGATGGCTTCACGGGGATGGAAGGCGACGGCCCCTCGCGCGGAACGCCGGTGGATTCGCGCATCGCCGTGGCCAGCGTGGATCCGCTGGCGGCCGACGTGTTGAGCGCGCGCCTCATGGGCTTCGATTCCAAAAAGATCGGGTACCTCACGGCCATGACGGAAGCGGGCATGGGACAGGGCAATCTGGAGAAGATTCACGTACTGGGAAACAAGATCGAGGATTGCTCGTATCGCTTCAAAATTTCACCGCTCCTGCACTTCTCGGCGGCGCTGGGCGCCTAGCCAGGACGTCAAAGCACTCTCGCGCAAGCAACGCAGTTCCCGTCGCCTTGCCTTCCTGGCGAGCTTGGCGACTTGGCGTGACCCTT
>JBDTMZ010000131.1:0-11505 GCA_039934035.1 Candidatus Solibacter sp.
CTTCCTAGTCCAATCTGAAATCCGCAACATATTTTCGCCCGCAACATATCGGCTGATATGTTGAGGCCAACATATCAGTCGGTACTGCGATCTCTACCGAAGCTGGTTGCGGTGCCAGCAAGTCGTGCTGCGGCACGAACACCGGGCTGGCGAGAAGCTGTTTGTCGACTACGCCGGCGACACCGTGCCCATCTACAACGCCGCCACCGGCGAGGTATGGCAAGCGGCCCTCTTTGTCGCTGTGTTGGGCGCGAGCAGCTATACCTATGCCGAAGCCAGCATTTCCCAGGGGCTGGCCGATTGGATCGGCGCCCACATGCGCACCTTCGAGTTTATGGGCGGTGTGCCCGAGATCGTGGTGCCGGACAATCTGAAGTCCGGTGTGACCAAGGCGTGCCGGTATGAGCCGAGCGTCAATCGGACCTACGAAGAAATGGCGGCGCACTACGGTGTCGCCGTGGTGCCGGCGCGACGGCTGAAACCCCGCGACAAAGCTTACGTTTCATACTGCTCCTTGTCCCATCTCTGCAACGGTGAAGACTGGCTGCTTGGCCCTTCGGCCACCATGGCCCTTGAGAATCGCGGTTTCGTCCAGCGGTTCGTAGAGGCAACGGCGGGCATTGTCGTAACGATGCTTTTGCAGTCGGCCCTCTCTGGCCCAAAGATTGATTGTAGTAGTGGTCACGCCATGGCGGACACTCATTTCTTTGGCGGTGAGCAGGCCCTTGGCCCGCAAGCGGCCGTAGCGACATTTCAGATTGAAGGCTTGGCGGATATGTGCGATCTTCTTGAGATTGAAACTATCGTTCTGCCAGGTTCGTCGACCTTGGCGATTCAGGATTTCTGCAACCTCGCGATCACAGTAATAGTCAAGCAGCTTGTCGATCTCGGCGACGACGTCCGGTTTCGTCTTCCGAATCTGAGCGATCGGCAACGGCTTGGCCACGGTGAGACTTCGAGTGGCGCCGCCGCGGAGGCGGACATGAACCTGGATCGTCTCCCCGTTGATCAACGTCACGTCCTCGATGAGGAGCCTGAGAATACGCTTTCGCTCCCGAGATTCCACAGACGGATCATTCCAGATTCGAGGGAAGTCCGTGGCCAGAGATAGTAGTTGTCCGCGAGTCTGAGAATCGATCAGCAGGCGCTGCTTCTGTGTTTGTTGCTCGTCCTCTACCTGCGCCTCGGCCAGGATGCGGAGCTTGTTATTCCACTCCGCCTCCAGGCTGTCGATGACAAGTCGCCGATCGGGATCGACGTTCATATACCGACGACGGGCGAGTTCAGCCTCGTATCGCGCTCGCTCAACGTGTTTCCGCCGCAATGCGTCGGTTTCGGTAACCCGTGTCTCAACTTCCTGCTGAATGGCGAGGGCGACCTGCAGGGTCATCGGCTGCATCAACTCCAGCAAAAGGTTACTGATCGCTTGATCGACCACACTGCCCGGCACGTGCTGGCAGACCTTCTCGGCCCTTCGGACGGAGGCCTCCTGGCAGACGTAGGTGGGCGCCAACTGGTGGTACGCAATGCTATAACGAATGCTCATCCGCTCTCCGCAGATACCGCATAGGACGCGGCCTTGCAGAAGTGCGGGTCCTTCGCGTGGCGGCCCGGCTTTCCGCGCTTCTCCGAAACTGAGCGCGTTCTCGGCAAGGCGCTTTTGATTCGCCTCGAACTGTTCCCAACTGATGTAGCCCGCATGAAGGCCGGGAATCACGAACTGCCATTCAGACCGCGGAACCTTGGTCGTGCTGTGCTTGCCGTCCGGCAGAAGGCGAGTGCGCACGCGTCCGTAGACGAACGCGCCGGCATAGCGGGGGTTATGCAACACCTGGAGGATTCGAGAGTGCGCCGCCCGCACCCAATGCAACTCGCCATCGTTACGCATGCGACGAGGGAACCGGAGACCTTGCTCGCGGAACAGTTTGGCAGTTTGCATCGCTGATCCGACCCGGTCGAAGGTCTCGAAAACCAGGCGCAATGCAGTCTGTATTTCGGCGTCTGGATCGAGAATCAGAACGCCGTCGTCCCGATAGATTAGACCGATGGGCGGTCGCATCTCCAACTCGCCGCGTCGGGCTTTGTTGATCACTCCACCTCTCATCCTAGCCTTGAGGAAGTGCAGTTCCGCCTCCGACATGGTCCCCTTCAGGCCGAGCAGGAGCCTGTCATTGAAGTTTGCCGGATCATAGATTCCATCCTCGTCGAGAATGAGCGCACCGGCCAGCGAACACAGCTCGATCAAGCGGTGCCAGTCGGCGGAGTTTCGCGCCAAGCGCGAGACCTCCAACCCCATCACCAGGCCTGCCTTGCCGAGGGCGACCTCGCCGACTAGCTTCTGAAACCCGTCCCGGCCGGCTGACTGTGAACCTGACTTGCCGAGATCGCAGTCGATTACGTGGATCCGTTCGAGCGGCCAGCCCAGCGCCACACCGCGATCACGCAACGCATACTGGCGTTGCGTGCTTTCCGTATTCTCCACGACCTGGCGGGGTGTAGACTGTCGAATGTAGAGATAAGCATCTCGCTCAAGATGCCTCTGGGTAACTTTTAGTTCAGTCATGCAGAAAATCCTCCAGTCGAGCACTCAGAATCAAACCCGCTACCAGACGGACGAGTTCGGCGCCAAGTGAATCGAGGGGTGGCGCATCGGCCCCGGGTAGAATACGCGACTCGGATTGGAGGGCGGGTGCGGTCGTGACCCTGATCTGAGCCCATGTTGCCAGCCCGCAGCGCATAAGGACGGCGTGGCCTTCCGGGTGCGGCCCTGCTCCGTCTGGTTGGATTACTTGTCTGCGGATTCCTTCGTAGGCTTCGATGGTTCCCTCTGGAATGGGTGACCTTACGCCGGATTGCGCGGTTTTTTTTTGCTCGCCAACGCCCGTTCCAGACTGCGGCGGTGCACCTTGATGCCGAACTTCTCCTGAACGGCTTGGACGCAGGCGACGGTTGTTAAGCCGGGCTCGGCGGCTCGCGAGGTCTGCACATACCCGATGACCTCGGCGGATAGCTTGTGCCCTTCTTTGGGCCCGCGGTGCTTTGGAAGCAGGCCGATCAGTCCGGCTTGTTGGAATGCAGCCTGGGCCTGATACACAGTGGGACGCGAAACCCCGAAGTTGGTAGCCACATCCACAATCGAGATTCCCTCCACGCTGTGTCGGCGCACCATCTCGTAGCGGACCTGAAGAAGATCCCTGGGATCGAAGAACGGCTTCTCTTTGAACAGAGCGTCGGAAACAGAGCCGGGGCGAGGGTTGAGGGTGCCCGTGTGTTTCAACGCACCCATTTTCTGGTCGGTCCTTTTCAGCTTGGCCATTAGGTAGCTCGGCGCACCATAGGTAAATAATATTATGCCTCATGTATCTTCCTAGTCAAGGTACAAAAACAATCGAACGTCTGCCACGTACTCGAACAAGATGGCACAATTTCCCATTATTTCGTACTGCAATGATCGGGTTGCTTCCCCGGCGGCTCATGTCCTGCGGCAAAGTTCTTCTTCCATTTGCGGCGATATTTATTTTACACATCCGTCGCTCCCATCCTGGCCTGCTTGCGCCCTTCGAAAAGGCGCCATAGATCCAAAAGATCGTCTACACGAAAAGCCGACCGGCCGGCAGAGACGCGACCGAAAGCATCTGATGAGACCAGGTCCGTCACATTGGTGAACAAGGACTTGAGCTTCCCGCTGGGGTCGTAATAGAAGACCCGGTCCTCACCCCAGGTGAGCTTCCGCGTCACCAGTTCGTACTCGGTGCCATGAAGCGGATGAAAGGGGTGGGTGATGCGGAAGCGGCCCGTGGTGGACCCCACACAACCTGCATTCGATGACTCTCGATAAGGCGAAGGTGGAGGCGGGCGTGCTCCTGGTGGAACGTTGGATTTTGGCGGTTCTCCGGAAGAGGAAGTTCTTTACGCTGGCGGAGCTCAACCAGGCGATTTCGGGGTTACTCATTCGGCTGAATGACCGGCCATTCCGCCAGCGCCAAGGCTCCCGCCGCAGCCAGTTTGAACTGCTGGACAAACCGGTGTTGCGTGCCTTGCCCGCGGAACGCTACCAGTACGGCGATTGGGAGACCCATCGCGTCAACATCGATTACCACGTGGCATTCGATCATCACTGGTACAGCGTGCCTTATCAGTTCACGCAACAGGAGGTCGAGGTGCGCGCTACGGCCGCGACGATCGAGATCTTCCATCGCGGTGTGCGCGTGGCCAGCCATGCACGCAGCCATGTGCCCGATCGCGCCACCACCGTTACCGAGCACCGGCCCAAGGCCCACCAACGACATTTAGAGTGGACGCCTTCCCGTCTGGTGGACTGGGCCAAATCCATGGGTCCGGCGACCGCCGATTTGTTTGAACGCATCATCGCCGCCAAACGCCACCCGGAACAAGGCTACCGCTCCTGCCTGGGCATTCTGCGGCTCGGCAAGCAGTACTCCGCGCAACGTCTGGAGGCGGCCGCCCGCCGGGCCATCGCCCTGAAAGCCTGCTCCTACCAGAGCGTGAAATCCATCCTGCAATGCAATCTGGACAGCCAGCCCATCGAACCGGCCGCCCAGCCAAAGCCGCCACTCGACCATCCCAACATCCGCGGCGCGGAGTACTTCGATACCGACGAACCACCCACCCTGCAATAACCGAGAGGAACTATGCTGACACAACCGACCATCGAGAAACTGTGCACCATGCGGCTGCGTGGAATGGCCGAGGCCTTCCAGCAGCAGCAGGAGGATGCCAACATCCACAGCCTGAGCTTCGAGGAGAGGCTCGGCTTACTGATTGACCGCCAGTGGAACTGGCGGCAGAACCGGGCTCAGGAGCGGCGCTTACGCAACGGCCGGCTGCAAGGCCCGGCGTGCGTTGAAGACATTGACTACCGCACGTCGCGAGGACTGGACCGGCAACTGGTACGATCTCTGACCGCCGAATCTGCCTGGGTGCGAGAGCACCAACACCTGCTCCTGGTTGGGCCAACAGGTATCGGCAAGACTTGGCTGGCCCGAGCTTTCGCCCAGAAGGCGTGCCGTGACGGGTACACGGCGCTGTTCTTCAAAGCCGCGGAACTGTTTAGGGAGTTCGTCACGGCGCGCGCCGACGGCAGCCATCCCAAACTGCTGGACCGGCTCGGGCGAGTCGATCTGCTGATTGTCGATGATTGGGCCATGGCACCGATGACCGAAATCGAGCGCCGCGACTTTCTGGAGATTTGCGACACGCGATATCAGACGCGATCTACACTGCTGACCAGCCAACTGCCGGTTGCCGCCTGGCATGCGCAGATCGGAGACCCGACCATTGCCGACAGCATCCTGGACCGGCTCGTCCATAACGCGCACCGGATCGAAATGCAGGGTGAGTCTATGCGAAAAAAGCGGGGCGGCAAGAACGCGAAGGAAGCATGAGCCGGCTTCGCACAGCAGGTCTCTACAGTGCTGAGCGGGGCAAGGGGGCTCAAACGCCGCCCCCTCGCCTCGCACCCCACTCCCTGGCTCAAGAGCAAAAAGATTGACGGATGCCGATCACTTTTGCATGATAAGAACAGCTCAGCGTCGCTTCGCTCCGACGGTGATCGGCATCACTCGGAATGGTGATCGCCATCAAATCGGAATCGGTGATCGGCATCGCCGGAATACGCACCTGGCCAACACCTGGACATGCGATTCCGCCAACAGGACGAATCGAGATGGGCCCACCAGTTCCCGATCATCTCGTCCAATGAATAACACTACTGCCGGCGCACATAGGAGTTGTGTTTGTCAAGTTCTGCAAGGGGCAATATCAATTACCCAGGTAGCCCAAATCAGAGTATCGAAGTGGGCCAGACCTGAGTATCGAACCCACCCTGTTTCCGGCGATGGGACCATTGGCAAAGCACACTGGCCAATGGGCACTGGCGGTCTCTTCCTGCCGCTGCCGCTCAACGTACCGCGATGGTCACGCCATCCGTGGTAGGGGTACCGCCGATGGCGAGTCGGACCGGCACGGCGTTGCCCGGCACGGTGTTCGTAGGGATCTGTACGTTGACCTGCCCGAACCCCGCGACGTTGCCAGGCGCGGCGCCAGCGTATACAACCGTGGCCGGTGCTCCGCCCACTGTGGCGGTCACGGTTTGGCGTGGCTTCCAGAGCGTCCCATATGCGAGTTGGCCGTCGATTACCGGCGTATCCACCACGCCATCGCCGGTAAGGAAAAGCGAGATTACGGAACCAGGTGCGGCCGGATGTTCTACCCCGTTTACGGTAACCCCATCCTGGTTGAGGGCTGCGGCCTGACCGCTTCCATTGCCGCTGGTGAATAGACCCGGCGCCGAGGCCACGACGTTCAGGGTCACGGGCACGGAACTGATCCCGTTGTACTCCGCAACCAGCGACGTCACCGGTTTCCCGGCCAGACCATAAGGAACGATGGCCGTTGCTTGGGTGGCGCTGCTGTAAATTAGCGGAGCTGGTTGCCCATCGAACAAGATCCGGGTACCAGACAGGAAGCGGCTGAACAGCGAGGCACCGTTAATATCGTACAGGGTGAGTGGCACCGGTCCTAATCCTTGCCCGAACAGCGTGACGATTTCACCCGGAGATACGCCGCCGCCTCGAAAGCTCGCCGCGTTTAAGACTCCGCCCGTGTTCACCACAGGGCGCTGAGAAGCGGTCACCGAAACCATAACCGTCCCCAAGTTGGAGTCGCGGCCTCCGTTGAACGAGGCAAAGGTGAATGTATCGGCGCCTTCAAAGTCCGGCGGTGGGAAATAGGTTGCGACGTTCCCGTTGAGAGCCACCGTTCCGCTCAACGGCTGGCTGACAATCCGGAGTGTTCCGCCGCTGCTGGTAAGAGGTATGGGCACGGGGATAGAGGTTCGTGTCGAGGAACTGGCATTGGCAGCCGTAGCCGGAGCCGGCCCAGTACCGTTTCCGGAGGGCCCGTTGTGGCACATATAGCAGCCAACAATCGCGCCGCGGAATAGCTGCCGGGTGCCGTTTTCCACGGTAAGGGAACGATCCATGAAGGCGCGTGACAGAACTGTGCCGCGAAAATCCGACCCATGGCAATCCGCACATGCCGCGCGGCTGGCGCTGCCGGCCGCTCGCTGGTGCAGTTGTACCCACTGCTGGCCGACCACGTGCATGTTGTGCGGCCCGCCATTGGTCGTGTTCGAAACGCCCGTGTGGCACGCCGAACACTCGGTAATCGCGCCCGTGTGACCCTGCATCGATATGCTCTGTACGTTGTCATTCGCGTGGGAACTGGCATATTCCGCGTGGGTCGAGCCGTGGCACGACTCGCAGGCCAGGCCTCCATGCCCGACGGAAAACCGATACAGCGAGAGGCCGGCGGCGGGCATGTTCGGGGTGGTAGCAAAACGCGTATCGGCCGGTTTCCGCGTCGCGCCTGCCGAATCGAAGGCCGAGGTCCAGCGGATCTGCCCTGTGTTGGCGACCGCAGTACCGGAGTGGCACGACTGGCAATTTGGCTCCTCCAGCCAACCCTGGCGCGACGCCGCAACTGTATTCATCGAGCCATGGCAGTTCTGGCATTGGATTGCCATGCTGCCATCTGCCGCCACAGCGTTGCCCATCACGCCACGCAGGCAGCGGGTGGCGGAACCGGGGTGGCACGTGTAGCAGGCGTCCCGGCTCTCCGCGTCGTTTAGCGCCTTCCCTGTAGCGGGGTCTGTCACCGCGGCGTGAAAGCCGTGAATGGACTGAGTCAAGGGGGCAATGCCCGGCTGTCCGGCGGCTGCGAGGGCGTTGGATGCGTGACATGCGGCGCACAACACGGGCTTGCCTTTGGCCGCTGTCGCGCTCAACCCCGCGGCATCGTAGCCGTTGGCGGCCAGCGCGGTGCGAAAGGCCGCCTTGGTGGCCGACTTATCGTCGTGCAGCCGCAGGATGTTTAGCTTGTAGTCGCGTTCGAACGGCTGTGCATTGGCCCATCCCGCTGCCGGCCGCGCGTCGGAACGCGAGCCGGACGCATGGCAAGAGCGGCAACTCATCTCGTCGGATACCGGCAGGACCACGGCGGTGGAAGCAACGACTCCGCCCGAAGTATCGCGCACAGAAATCCGCATCATCGGATAAGGGTTCTTGTTGCCCGCGTCGTCGTAGGGAGTAAGCGGAATGGCGTCGGCGGTGAACCAGCCCTGTGCGGCTTCGAACTTCATCAGCGGTGCCGGGTTTAGCCGTCCCGGCATGGGGTTACCGGTGAGCCCGGTGTCATTGGCAGGGGCGGCTCCAAACAACGCTTTGGCGTACGTCCAGAAGTTGGTTTTCCAGGCGGAGGTGGAGTTGAGCGAACCCTGCGCATCCGCTAATGCCTCGTAAGTGACGGTGATGCCCGTTGCGCCGCGATACAGTTTTCCCGAAGGATCGATCACCTGCGCGTGAATCGTATTGTACGGCGGGAGGATCGAAAACACGGAGTAATCGCCATCCATGCAGTGCATGCCGAGATCGTTCCAGGCGACAATCGTCCAGCCGCCCGGTTTTCCGAGTGCGGGCATTGTGGCAACCAACAACATGAGGGCGATACTCACAATCAGCTTAAGTAACATGAAGGCCCCTTAGTAGGTTTAGAGATCAAGTAGCGGGAGTCAATCCGCCTTTTTGGAGATCGCTAGCGCAACTGCGCCAGCGGCACAGAGCAGACCGTCGAAATCTCCGAGGGCGTGACCCTGGTTTCCGGATGCATCGGGACGTAGTACATCGGCGGCATCTCGCCTTTCCTAACCTCTTCGCAAATCTCGCCCAGTTTAATGCGTGTCATTTCCGGCCCGTAGATGTTCCACTGAGAGAAATTCAGCTTCGCCCTCCCCTGCTTCACGTCGCTGGCAACCAGCCACGAGGCCGGGGAGACGCGGCTGTACCAGGGCCAGACAGTGTGGTTGGAATGACAGTCCGCGCACGCGCGCCCGAGCACGGCGGCAACCTCATGAGGAGGCTTGGCGACGGCCTCGAATGACGCTGAGGGATCAGCCGGAGGGTTGGTCCGGTCCGGCTGAATGAACTGTGCGATGACCAGCGCGGCCGCGAGGACACCGAATCCGTACTGAAGACCTTTTCGTAGCATGACGCCTCGTTCAGTCCGCTTCGGTCGGTTTCGGTGTCTTGCTGGTGCTCTTGGGCAATTCGGGGCGCTTGATATAGTCAGCCGGAATCTCGCCGGTCAGTGACTTCATCCAGGTCACGATGGATTGGATTTCGGCGGCACTTAACGTCTTGCCCACCTGATGATCCGCCATCTTCGCGACGGCGCCATCCAGTGTAGGGATCTTGCCATCGTGAAAATACGGGCCTGTTTTGTCAATATTCCGAAGCGACGGAACCTTGAACAAAAACTTATCCCCCTCGCTCTTGGTCACGTTGTAGCGACCCGTATCCGAGGTATCTGGCCATGCTTTCACGAGCCCGATCTTTTGATACATGTTGCCGCCCAGGAGCGCGCCCGCGTGGCACGTCTGGCATCCGGAAGCGACGAAGGTATGGAAGCCAGCTTTCTCTTCCGCGGTAAGGGCGGTCTGTTCGCCTTTCAGGAACTTGTCCCACCGCGCCGGCGTGATCAACTTCCGCTCAAAAGCACCGATCGCCTTGCCCGTGTTGTCGTAAGTGACCGGATCTTTGTCGTTGGGGAACGCCTTTTGGAAGGCTACGACGTACTCAGGCATCGACTTGAGGACCGCGACTACCTGCTTTCCCGAAGTCATGGCCATCTCGACCGGGTTCAGTACCGGACCCTTGGCCTGTTCTTCCACGTCCGCGGCACGTCCGTCCCAGAACTGCACAAAGTGACCGGCAGCGTTGTAGACGGTCGGCGAGTTGCGATCGCCGTGCTGCCCCTTGTCGCCGACTGAAGTCGCCTGGTTGTCCACTCCGTACTTGGTCAGGTCGTGGCAACTGTTACACGAGAGCTTCTGGTTTGCCGACAGGCGGGTCTCGTAATACAGCATCCGTCCGAGGGCAACTTTCTCCTCGGTGATCGGCTCTTTCCCCGGCGCAACGTCCGGCAAAGGAGCATAGGCCTTCAACGCGGCAGGGTCAATCGATGCGGATTCGGATCCACTCCGCGCGCACCCCAGGAACAGCGCCAACGTGACTAGAATGGCTCCGGTTAAGAGATATTGAGGTCTGTTCATATTAAATACCAACACAAATCGACTACGCTTGCAGTATACTCCCGATCACTCGGGATCGTTATTTCGTACTGCTTCGCCCATTCCTATCGAGCTGCCCTGCCGGAGAGGATGTGCCGGATTGGAGCGGCTCTTCCACAGCCGAAAGAGCAGAAGCGCCAGCGCCCCATAGGTGGACGCCCACAACCAGGGTGTCCACCACGCAATGCCGTCGATGCGGTAGTCCGAAACTGGCCAAAGGAAACAGGTCGCATAGTAGCGCAGACTGTGCGTGGGGATGTCGATCGCAATATGCAGCAGCCAACAGAGCAGCTCGAACACAACGCGGCGGGCGAGGATCGTGGCCAACGCGAACACCACCAGGAACACGATCAGACTGTGCCCGGCCTCATAGAGGAGCAGGCCGATATGGACGTGCGGCAGGATATGGCCATCAGCGGATCCGCATTCGCTCCGCCCGCAAACCGGAGCCACGCACCGGCTACCTCTGAGGGTCCGAACGCCAGTACATCGGGAAATGCGGCCCACCACGCGGCCCATCCAACCCGGACTCGGGGCATGGTTGACCGGTTCGCCAGGATGGCAACCGAGGACGCCCACAAACCGTGTGCAGCGATTTCCATATTCACTGCCTTCGCAATCGCAAACCTACCTCTCCAGACGGGGAGCAGCGCTCAACCGTCGCGATCATGGCATCGAGTTTTAACGAGTTCAAAACCGGAATCAGCGCCTACCCCTGCGTCTGCAGGGCGGGATAGGTCCCGTGGAGCGTATCGCCGCAATCGCAGAAGAGTAGATCCGGGCCTCGGCAAAACGCAGAATCGGGTGCAGGAGTATTGCGCCTTAATTGAGGCATGGCATACCGCGCGGGTCACAACCCTGGTCGGCTATATCATCGGATTCCCCGACGCATTCCGAGCGGTACTGGGACGTTTTCTTCAGTCTCCTCTGGTCCAGGAACTCCGCCGTGAACGAAGGTATGCATCCACTGCTGACCGGCTTGGTCCGTTTGAAGGACCGCGCGACCCGGCGGGCGTGCTTCCCGCAGGAGGGCCGTCTTGCGCACCTGCGCCGCCGTATCCCTGAAATCTACCAGTTCGTGCGCGGGACACTGCGCGTTGCGCTGGAGATGGAGGAACTCTGGCTGGCAACCCGAAGCGCAGCGAGAGTGAGGTTCGCGTGATCGAGGAGCTTGCGGCAATGCCCGCCGAACTTCGCCGCGGGCTGCGGTTCTCGGATATCAAGACTGCTTACATCCGCGCCAAAGCCCGGGTGCCTTCGATCGAGGTGCCCTCACGGCTGAGCCTGCTTCGCGAGCCGACCTCCTTAGCGATTGTAATGAAATAAGTGTTGCATTTAGGAGCGAGGTGTGATGGTGT
>JBDTMZ010000132.1:0-59943 GCA_039934035.1 Candidatus Solibacter sp.
GATTCTATTTGGCTCCTCAGGTAGGATTCGAACCTACAACCCTTCGGTTAACAGCATAGTGCCCGGTCTGTGCAGTGGTGTGTTCCAGTGCTACAGGTTGCTCATAACAAAGATGTTGAGCGTGCCCTTATGTTGAGCCCAAATGCAGGAATTCGCACTATTTGCCGTCCTTTTGAAGGAGCGTCCCTACAAAAATCCCTACATTGCGGACGGACCTCGTCACGAGTTTGTCGAGCCAGCCGTCGCGAGGCCTGTCGACCGAAGGCCTTTTATACTGGTTCGATCCGGCGGGTAGCGCAAGGCCGGGATCGGCGGTCGATATCGGGTGCCACACGTTCAGGCACAGAGTTGGCCTCAGTTGGTCAGCCCCAGACCATATCTCCTCAGAAGTCTCGCTAGCTGTTGAGGGTCTTCAGAAAGGGAATGATCCCGAACGATTGCCAAGCCATCTCTTGCGCGGTCGTACACGGCAACGCAGAGCGCCGAATCGTCGTGGCGGGATCGATAGAGGATTCCGTCTGGCTTGTCACTGTGCTCCCACAGAGCACGCGACCAAACTTGCGACCCAGCGTAGTCACTCCCGCTTGCCAGTTCGGCCGTCGCCCCCAATCGGGCGAGATTCGAACCGTGCATCGGCACGAGCCGCAGATAGCGGCGCACTTCAACAGTTGCGATGGAGCGTCCGGCGAGATCATCGAGTGCCAGAATTCTTACGGGCGGATTGCGGAGAAACGTCTCGGCAAAGCACACCTCGATGGTGGTTCCGAGATAGCATACGCGGAATCGCCCGGTAGGATCGTCGAAGCGATGAATCGCCTGGCCTTTTACGGAGACCTCACTGTGCCGATCAGCACCAAAGACAATCCAAAGGAATGGCGCAAGGTGCTCACGTACCTGGAAAGATTGCGGCGTTCAGCGGAATGATGCCGCTGAATCATGGTCCGAACCGTGCGGCGGAGTGGAGCGTACGCGGCGGTTATTCTAAACGCAAGGACCGATCTCCGTTGGTCTGCCGTAACCTCGCAATCCGGAACTGTACTGTAGCGACACATTGCGGCAGGCTTCAAGCGGCGGCGCGGCAACCCTTCGGCGAGAATGGTTCTGAAGGTACCTGCGGAACGACTTCCCAACTTCGATGGAGCACCGATGACGCAACGCAACATCGCAATCGCAGCCGCGATACTCGTGGTGGCGGCATTCCTTTTGGGCTTCATGCCCGAGTACCTGAAGGTCAGAGAGCTAAGAGGCCAGTTGGCTACCGTGCAGCGGCACGCGGAAACGGATGACCTGGCTCTCTCAATGGGGCGCGTTTATCTTGAAGCCAGCCTCAAAAACTACGGGCTGGCATCGCAGTTCTCGACTCAGTTCTTCGACCGGGTGCGCTCTATGGCAGGGCAGGACAATAACGAACCCGAACGCCAGAAGTTTCTCCAGGAAGCCTTGGCACAGCGCGACGGGGTGACAAGTGGACTCGCGAAAGGCGACGCCGCCGTCCTTACGAACGTACAGAATCTGTTTCAAGGAGCGCTTGCAGTCGCTAGCAATGCCCCTAAGTTGTGACCGGCTTGCGCAGAGGCGCCATCGGGCAAATGGGTGACACTATGCGAAGAGCTTCGGCATTATTGCCGGTGGACGGCGGCATCCATTGCCCTTGGTCTATGTTTTGACGACACTCGGCGCCTTGAAACGTTGCTGCCCATCTTCAGCCGGACGGCCGCTGGCTAGCCGCGAGATTGCGGATGGTATTGATCAAGCCGACATGCGAAAAGGCTTTGGGGGAAGTTGCCTAGAAAGCGTTTCTCTTTCGTGTCGTATTCCCCGGAGAGCAGCCCGACATCGTTTCGAAGGATCCTCATCCTGAGTGTGTATCTGGCCGCGCAATCCTCTGAGCTGCCGTTGCGCGCCATGCAACTCGTAGGCAAAGGGCTGCTGGTGCTGTGGATCATCTCTCTCAGCATCGCCGCCGTGAGGATCACCCTGTGACTGATCCGGCATTACGGTGCCACCGAGAACAGTATTCTGCCGGTTACCTCGATCGCGCAGAACCTGGCCAGTTTGATCGTGGTAACTATCGGCCTCCTGATCCTGCGTGACACCTTAGGCATTTCGGTTACCCCGATTCTTACGGCCCTGGGTGTCGGCGGTTTGGCCGTGGCGCTGGCATTGCAGGACACGTTATCCAACTAATTCGCCGGCTTCTATATATCAGTGTGGCCGGCCAGGTGCGGTCCGCGGATTACGTCAAACTCAGCACTCTGGGGAAGAAGGCTATGTCGCCGATATCACTTGGCGAAGCAATACCCTGCGAGCGCTTGTCAACAACTTGATCGTGGTGCCCAACGCGAAGTTGGCGCAGGCCATTGTCACCAACTATCACCTGCCCGAAAAGCGCATGTCGCTACTCATCCCGGTGGGCGTGAGTTATGACTGCGATCCCGACCAGATCGAGCATATCCTGATTGAGGAGGCTAGGCTCGGCGCGGAAACCATCGCGGGACTGCTGAAAGAGCCGCCACCCTTTTTACGATTCATCTCTGGCTTCGGCAACTCATCGCTCGATTTCACGCTGATCTGCCAGATCTCGGAGTTCGTGGATTAGTACCTGGCGCAGCATGAGACCCGTAAGCGAATCCTCAAACGCTTCCGCAAGGAGGGAGTCGAGATACCCTTCCCGATTTCGCACGCTGCACGTCAAGGGAGCAATTGGCGGCACGCTGCCCAATTTCGGACAGGAACACGTCGCTAGGATCACGACGGGGAGACAAAATGACCCGCCGTGGCAATGCGCTACTGGTGAGCGGGGAGAGGCGCTACCCGGTCTGCGCCAGCGCTGGCGCGCGTAGCGGCGAAGGCCCCTCGGCCTTCTCCTGGCAGAGCAGGCAGTAAGGGGACCACGGTACGGCTTTCAAACGGCGCGCCGGAATATCTTCGTCGCAGCCAGCGCAGCGCCCGAAGGTGCCGGCGGCGATCTCCCCCAATGCTCCTTTTACTTGCCGGAGCAGGCGGATTTCAAACGCGATGGCGCGCGCCGCCGACTCGCGTTCGTGGATCACGGGCACCCGGTCCGGGGTGTCGCCGAGTCGTTCGATCGCAAGACGATCGCGCATCAGTTGAATTCGCTGCTCCAGGTCGCTTTGCTTGGCCTCCAGGTGGCTGCGGAAGGTACGGATCTGTCGTGCGGTCATTGGCATTCTCCTAACACCTCCATCTTAGGTTTCGCACGTGCCCCGAACCCATACCGCCAAGGCGTGATTCGAACGCGGATTTTAATGTATGCCCGCCAAACCCGTATCGCGGGCCACCGCAACTGCAGTCCTCACCTGGCGATCGAGAGCCAGCCGGCGGTATGCTCGCCGTGGAAACCCAGTTTCCCACCCAGAATGCGCATCGCGGAGACCCAATCCTCCGCATCCTGCCCCGCTGTCCCGGCTGCCTGCGTTCGTATGCCGTCATGCCACACCCGATGGTAGATATTCTGGGCGCCCCAGAGGTTGGTGGAGAAGGGCAGCATCGGCGTCAAAGCCACCGCATTGCGGAAGCGGCGCAGGCGTTCGGCGTCGTATGGGTCGAGCTCGAACTGGCGTGCCGCGCGCTCCACTGTCCGGCGAAACGCAAACTCCAGAGTCACGTTGTCCAACAGAATGCCGACTCCATGCACCTGTTCCAGCAGCGCTTTGACTCGCGCCGGGTCGGGCTCGTCGAACGACAGGGCCTCCAGTAGATCCTCGTGCAGCGTGAAGTCCACAGCCATTAGAAATCGCGCCGGCAGCGGAATATTCAGCTCGCTGTGGAAGCGCGCCAGCGTGGCGTATTGCGCGTAAAAGTTCCGATACAGCGTCGCCGCCTCCGCCAGCGCCTTTTCCATGATGAGGCCCACGATTTTTCGCTGCTCGTCGCGAAACAGCAGGTGCAGCGAGTACGTGCCGAGCCCGAAGTTGCGATCCACGGCGCGCACCAGGTTGGGCACGTCGGCGCGCGCAAAGAGCTGTTTGATTTCCACTACCAAGGCGTCGTACGCCGCCTCTCCCCGATGTTTGCGGACTCCGCCGCTGACGTTCTGGTCTCCCAGGTGCAGAGCCCCGAAGCTGAACGTGGTGCTCTCGCGCGTGATGCGTGACGTGATCCTGGCTCGCCCCAACGCCAGCCGCGCCCGGCCCTCCTGAACCAGCTGAAAAGCTTCGCGCTCCACGTCGAAGGCGTAGATCCGGCCGTGGGCGGGAAAATCCTCGAACAGGGAACTGATGGCGTAATGCGCTCCAACTTTCTCCAGATTGACGATCGACGGCCGCACGAGCGTTTCGTAGATCTGCTTGCCGTTGCCATGCTCCGGCAGGTTGCTCACGGCAAGCTCCAAACGCGCCAGGAACTCTTCATCCAGCTTGTCGCCGAACAGCTCGTTGCCCAGTTGTAGTGCGCGCGCCGCATACTGTATGACCTGCACGGTCTCGATGCCGGATAGTTCGTCGAAGAACCACCCGCAGCTCGTAAACATCAGCATGGCGTGGCGTTGCAGCTCCAACAGCTTCAGTGCCCGAATCTGCTCGTCGCCCGTCAGGCGGTGCGAGGCATTCGCCTCAAAGAACGCGTCGATCGATTGCGCCGAACGGTCCAGCACCACTGAGACATACTTGTCCCGCGCGTTCCACGGCTCCTCGAACAATTCTTCGCCAGCCGTTTCAAAACGCCTGGCGAGTTGGTCGCGCAGCCAGTCCAGCGCATCGCGCAGCGGTGCGCGCCAGCGCTGATGCCAGCCTCCGTGCATGCCCGAATTGCAGCCACAGTCCCCCATCCATCGATCTACCCCGTGCACGCAACTCCAGGAACTGCTCTCGATGATCAATGCTTCGTGCTCCGGCGGATGCATCGCCAGGAACTCGCCGTAGTTCGTCAGGTGAACCGACGGGTCCTTGTCCAGGCAATCCAGCGCGTAGGCGAGCGCCATGTCGCCATGTCCCCGGTGGTGTCCGTAGGTCTCCCCATCGGTCGCGATGTGTACCAACTGGGGCCGAGGTCCGGCGCCTGAAAATGCGCCCAGGAGACGGTTCGCCAGGTTTTCACCCCGCGACAGCAGATCTTCAAACGCAATCGCACGGGAGATCGGGCCATCGTAAAAGAAAGCCGCAATCGACCGGCCCGAGGGCAACTGCACCCGGTAGGCGGTGGAAGGGTCGACTCGACCGCCGCTCACGTCCTTCCAGGAACGCCCTCCGATTGGACGGACAGTGCTCGCCTGGTAGGGGGAGAGCACGGTGAACCGGATTTCGGATGCGGCTAGAATGTCCAGCGATTCCAGATCCACCGCGGTTTCCGGCAACCACATGCCCTCCGGCTTCCGCTTGAAGCGATATTCGAAATCCTCGATCCCCCACAGAATCTGCGTTCGTTTGTCGTGCCTGGTGGCCAGCGGCAGAATCATGTGGTTGAAGGCCTGACCCATGGCGGAGCCGTGGCCCGAAAACCGCTGCACGCTCTCGCGGTCGGCCGCCAGAATCGCCCGGTATACGTCCGGACTGCACTCCTTCATCCAGGACAACAGGGTTGGACCGAAGTTGAAACTGATCCGCGAGTAGTTGTTCACGATGGCGGTGATCTCGCCGCCCGCATTCAACATCCGGGAGGCCGCGTTGGGGGCGTAGCATTCCGCCGTGATTCTCTCGTTCCAGTCGTGGTAGGGATACGCCGAATCCTGAAGCTCGATCGCCTCCAGCCACGGGTTTTCCCGCGGTGGTTGATAAAAGTGGCCGTGTATACATACAAAGCGGTTCATGGGAGGCCTTCCGGCGCCTGTGGTTGTGCGGCGCCACTACATGATTCTAGTGCGTCTCGTACCGAAAACGCGGCACAACCGTATGGCTTTGTACGAATTGCCGCACCACCAGCGGATCGAACTCCAAGTTGAAGGTAAGGCCGTTCACGACGTTCGCAGTCCTTTGCCAGCACCTCGACTCGCCGACTTTTAGCGCCCACCTCATGCCCATACGGTATGGTTTCGAGCCAGCGTATTACCTACCCTGAAGTTAGTGGGCTGCAACCGAGGGCCTCAGTGTCGCAGACCGGTAATCGACTGAAATGAATTTGCCTATTTTCAATACTCGTAACGGGGACGCGGCAGCCGCGCAGGCAACTCGAAAGGCCGGCCTTGGCCTTGCGCTGGTTGCCCTTGCGCTTGGCGTGGCTGGAGTCGCTTTGGTTTCGCGCGGTGAGGCGAACGGGGGTGCCGGTGCTCCCAAGCCGCAGTCAGTGGCGGCACCGGTGCGCGCCCCCGAGGAAATGCACACGCTGCGGCTTACCGGAAACACCGTGGGCGAGCACAGCGTCACGCTGCGAGCGCCGTATTTGAGAGGCAGTCGGAATCGGGGCGGAGGTTCCGGCGATTTTCACCTGGTATTGAAAGAGCTCGTCGCCCAGGGCTCAATGGTTAACGAGGGCGATACCGTGGCGACGTTCGATCGCGAAGCCATGCGGCAACGGCTCGATACCCTGAGTGCCGAAAAGGCCCAGGCCGAAGCCAGGATCAGGTCGCTTGGCGCGAAGCTGGAAGCGGACCGGCAAGCGCGCTTGCAGCAGATCCGGGTGGCCAAGGCGGCGGTAGCAATAGCGCAGCTCGACCTCAAGACCGCGCCGGTGCGCTCGGCGATCCAGGCCGAAACGTTCAAGCTGGATCTCGACGAAGCCAAAGAGGCCTACAAGGAACTGCTGGCGCAAGGCCCGGATTTCGAAGCCTCACAACGGGCGCAACTGCGCGTCGCCGAACTGGAGCTTGAAGAGTCGAGATTGGAGGAAGCCCGCGCGCTGGCGGGCGCCGAGCGGATGTCCGTACGAGCGCCAAGGTCAGGCATGGTAGTGGTTCGCGAGCTTACGCGCAACGGTCAGTCCGACACCATTCGGGCCGGAGACGAACTGCGGCACGGACAGCCTTACTTGGACATCGTCGTGCCAGGGCCCATGCTGGTTGAGGCGCGGGCGAATCAGGCGGATGTTTCACACCTGCACATCGGCGACTGGGCGGATGTTGTACCCGAGGCATTCCCCGAAATCCAGATGCGTGCGCAGATCATCGCCATTGGGAGCATGGCGGTGAGCGAAGGCTGGCGGGCTAGTTGGGTGCGGGAGGTGCCGGTCAAGCTCCGGATCGCGCATCCCGATCCACGGCTGCTTCCCAGCCTCACGGTTATTGTGGACGTGGCGCTGGACCATTCTGAAGAGAGTACCGACTGAGGGTTTACCGGAAGGTAACCTCAACCACTCCGGCTCAGTGGCCGCCCGCAAGCGTTCGAACACGCTGCACCGCATGAATCCGAAGGGCCGGCCATTGACGTTCTCCCGTCTCCTCCACTGTTTGACTGCCGCGCCTTCGTGAATCCATAACGGCTTGTTTTCGGCAGTATGAGCATCTGTTCGTCATTTCATCATAGCCACATGAGTACGAATTCGTGCGTTGTATTCCCGTATTGTCGAGTGTGCTCAGTTGACTCCAGCCGTGCGCGACACTGACAATGCAGGCGGAGGCGCTAGTGTCCTTGCCCATTGAAGACTATGCGTTGATTGGGGATTGCCACACCGCAGCCCTGGTCTCCAACCGCGGATCCATCGATTGGCTGTGCTTGCCGCACTTTGATTCCGCCGCCTGTTTTGCCGCGCTGGTCGGGTCCTCGAAAAACGGTCATTGGACTATCGCTCCGGCTTTTCCCGTTCGCAAGGTCCGGCGGCGCTACCGTGAGGGAACTCTCATTCTAGAGACGGAGTTTGAGACCGATCAAGGGTCGGTAGTGCTGATCGATTTCATGACACCGCGCGACAATCGACCGGATCTGATCCGCATTGTGTCCGGGAAATCCGGGCGCGTACCGATGAAAATGGAGCTGGTTCTCCGATTCGACTATGGATCGATTGTCCCCTGGGTGGTCAGCACGGATACCGGGATCTCCGCCATCGCAGGTCCTGACATGGTCAGCGTGCGCAGCAGCGTGCCGCTCAGAGGCGAAGACCTTCGCACATTTGCGGAATTTACGGTGAGCGAAGGAGAGCAGGTCTCGTTCGATCTCACATGGTACCCGTCAACTCAGTACGAGCCGTCCGCGCTGGACATACCTCAGGCGCTTCGGGATACCGGGGAGTGGTGGCGGGAATGGTCGGCGCGTTGCTCATACAAAGGCAAATGGCGGGAGGCGGTCATGCGTTCGCTGATCACGCTAAAGGCCTTGACGTTTCTGCCGACCGGCGCTATCGTCGCGGCGCCGACCACATCTCTGCCGGAGCGGATCGGAGGCGTGCGGAACTGGGACTATCGCTTCTGCTGGGTGCGCGATTCGACCCTGACTTTAGACGCGCTGCTCAACGCCGGCTACCTGGACGAAGCCGCGAGCTGGCGCGAGTGGCTCTTGCGCGCCGTCGCCGGCCATCCGGCTGAAGTGAATATCGCGTACGGCATCCGAGGCGAACGGCGGCTCACCGAGTTGGAACTCCCGTGGCTCTCCGGCTACGAAGGCTCGGCCCCGGTGCGAACTGGCAATGCTGCCTACAATCAGTTTCAACTGGATATCTACGGAGAGATCGCAGCCACTCTCTTTCAATGCCGCCGCGTAGGGATGGCGCCGATCGGTGAAAAGCGCCAAGGCGTGGTGCATGCCCTCCTGAGTTTCCTGGAAACAGCCTGGGAAAAGCCGGACGAGGGTATCTGGGAGGTGCGCGGTCCGCGGCGGCATTTCACGCATTCCAAAGTGATGGCGTGGGTGGCAGTGGATCGGGCCGTGCGATCCATGGAATTTGGCTGGCTACCCCGAAACGACTGTTTGCCGGCACTGCGCGATCGTATTCACGATCAGATCTGTACTAGTGGTTTCGACGACGGGCTGAACTCGTTTGTCCAGTACTACGGCTCCAGGCACGTGGACGCGAGTCTCCTGATGATGCCGCTAGTGGGCTTTCTGCCGGCTACAGATCCCCGAATGGTGGGAACCGTGGCGGCGATTGAAAAGTACCTCAAGTCTCCCGACGGATTCGTGAATCGGTACACGACCGATCCCGCTGTCGACGGTTTGCCCCACGGAGAGGCGGCGTTCCTTCCGTGCACCTTTTGGCTGGCCGACAACTACAACCTGCAGGGCCGCCGGGAGGACGCAGTGGAAACTTTCGAGCGCCTGCTGAGCATTCGAAACGATGTGGGTCTTCTTTCCGAAGAATACGATCCGGTTGCCTGCCGGCTGGTAGGAAATTTCCCGCAGGCATTTTCTCACGTCGGAATCGTGAACACGGCGTTCGCACTGGAACCGGACGCGAATCGGACGGTGGCAGGGCCGATGTCGGAGGGCGATCCGGCCTCGGCCGATCAAATAGCTTGAATCGCCGGCCGTTCTGGGGTATGCCCTCATACCGTAATCAGGTGAGATATATAGCGAAATCACGCCAACTGGCTTCTATGGGTGGTCAAAAGGCGGGAAGATAGGGGCTGATGCCGACCGCCATGCGAAGAGGGAGAGTGGTGATTTCGGGCCTTGCGCCGATTGTCGACTGCGGGAAGTATCCTATCAAACGCGCAGCGGGCGAATCCGTGACCGTGGCCGCGGATGTTTTTGCGGACGGCCATGACGCGGTTTCGTGCGTGCTGTTGTACCGCCGCGCCGGCGCTGTCGAGTGGACCGAGGCGCCCATGACGGCGTTGCCCAACGATCGCTGGCGCGGTGAATTCCTCGTACCGCACGTGGGTGAATATTATTACACCGTCGAGGGTTGGGTGGAGGCAGTTCAGTCGTGGCGGAGGGACCTGATGAAGCGGATCAAGGCCGGCCAGGACGTCTCTATCGACCTGCTGGTCGGGGCGCAGTTGGTGGCGGGGGCCGCTGCCCGCGCGTCGGGAAGAGATGCGGACAAGCTGCGGCGGTGGGGCGCCGAACTGGCCGGGGGTGCGCCGCTCGCACCAAGACAGGGCCTCGCGTTGGACGATGAGATGGCAGCGTTGGCGCTCCGCTATCCGGACCGCAGACTCGCGACACGGTATGAGCCCGAACTCGCCGTCACAGTGGACCGGCCCAAGGCGCGCTTCAGTTCCTGGTACGAGATGTTTCCCCGTTCGACTTCGCCGCAAGAGGGTGCGCACGGCACGTTTCGGGATTGCGAGGCGCGTCTGCCGTACGTCGCGTCGATGGGTTTCGACGTCTTATACCTGCCGCCTATTCATCCCATCGGCAAGACCTTTCGAAAAGGTAAGAACAACAGTCCCGCCGCGGAGCCGGACGACGTGGGGAGCCCATGGGCAATCGGTGCGGAGGAGGGCGGTCACAAAGGCCTTCATCCCGCGCTCGGCACGGTTGAGGATTTCGAACGGCTGGTGGCGAAGGCGGCTGAACAGGGCCTCGAGATCGCCCTTGACGTCGCGTTCCAGTGTTCGCCGGATCATCCCTACGTCCGGGAGCATCCGGAATGGTTCGTACACCGGCCGGACGGCACCATTCAATACGCCGAGAACCCTCCCAAGAAATACCAGGACATTTACCCGCTGGACTTCGAGTCCGAAAAATGGCAGGAGCTTTGGGAAGAGCTGCGGAGTGTTGTTCTGTACTGGATCGGAAAGGGAATCCGGATATTCCGTGTCGACAACCCTCACACGAAGGCGTTCCCATTTTGGGGATGGCTGATTGCGGAAGTGAAGCACCAGTATCCCGAAACCATATTTCTGGCCGAAGCATTTACGCGGCCGAAGGTCATGCACCAGCTTGCCAAGCTCGGCTTCACCCAGTCCTACACGTACTTCACATGGCGCAATACCAAAGCGGAGCTCATCGAGTATTTCACCGAATTGAGCCAGGGCGGCGCGCGTGAATTTTTCCGCGCCAATCTATGGCCGAACACGCCGGACATCCTGCCTGAGCAACTGCAGTACGGCGGAAGGCCGGCCTTTATCGCGCGGCTGGTCATGGCGGCAACGCTGGGCGCTAACTACGGCATTTACGGCCCGGCCTTCGAACTCTCCCATAACCAGGCCCGCGATCCGGGTGGCGAGGAGTATCTGAACTCGGAGAAGTATGAGATCAAGCGCTGGGAGCTGGAGAGCGTCTGGAGCTTGCGCGACGTGATCGCCAGGGTGAATCAGGTGCGGCGCGAGAACCCCGCGTTGCAGTCCGATTGGAGCCTGAAATTTCATGAGACCGACAATGAGATGCTTCTGTGTTACAGCAAGACCACGCCGGACCTGTCCGACGCGATCCTGGTGGTGGTAAATCTGGATTTCAGCCACACTCACTCCGGCTGGGTGACGCTCGACCTGAACGCGCTCGGTCTGGACGAAGTGCATCCCTACCAGGTGCACGATCTCATCGGAGAGAACCGGCACTTGTGGACCGGGCGGCGTAACTTCATCGAATTGAATCCGCAGGTGGAACCAGCACATGTGTTCCGGATTCGCCGGAAGATCCGGACGGAACGCGATTTCGACTATTTTCTATAGGACCGGCCGGGCCTGCCGGTCCGGCACGAAATAAGGAGCGACATGGAAACGGCAGCCTTCACCGATTTCGATATGCACCTGGTCGCGGAAGGCAAACACTTCCGCAGCTACGAGAAAATGGGGGCGCACATCGGGGAAGTGGCTGGAGTCCCCGGTGTCCGATTTACGGTCTGGGCCCCCAACGCCCGGCAGGTCTCCGTGATGGGAGACTTCAACCGCTGGAAGGTGGAGGAGAATCCCATGCAGCCAGTTGCCGAAGCCGGCCTTTGGCAGTGCTTCGTGCCGGGCATCGGACACGGCGCACTGTACAAGTACCATATCGTCTCGAAGTTCGACGGCTACGAGGCCGACAAGGCTGACCCATACGGGTTCGCGGCGGAGATCCGCCCGCAGACCGCTTCCAAGGTTTGGGAACTGGCGGGTTACCCCTGGAACGACGGCGAGTGGATGCAACACCGCGCTGGCCGCAATGGCCTGACCGCACCCATCTCCGTCTACGAGGTTCATCTAGGCTCCTGGATGCGCGTTCCGGAGGAAGGCAACCGCTGGCTGACCTACAGCGAACTGGCGGACAAGCTGTCCAACTATCTTCACCAAATGGGTTACACCCACGTAGAGTTTCTGCCGGTTAACGAACATCCCTTCGACGGTTCCTGGGGGTATCAGACCGTGGGTTACTACGCACCGACCAGCCGGTTCGGCACACCTCACGATTTCATGTACCTGGTGGACACGCTGCACCAGCGCGGAATCGGTGTGATTCTGGACTGGGTGCCGGCACATTTTCCGACCGATGCGCACGGCCTGGCGTACTTCGACGGCACCCACCTGTACGAACACGCCGATCCGCGCCAGGGGCAGCACCCCGACTGGGGTACGTTCGTTTTCAACTTCGGGCGCAACGAAGTCCGCAGCTTCCTGATCAGTAACGCCCTGTTCTGGCTCGACAAGTATCACATCGACGGCCTGCGCGTGGACGCCGTCGCTTCCATGCTTTACCTGGACTATGGACGCCGCGAGGGGGACTGGATTCCGAACAGGTTTGGCGGTAGAGAGAATCTGGAAGCCGTGGACTTTCTCCGCCAACTCAACACCACAGTGTACGGCGCCTATCCCGGCATCATGATCATCGCCGAGGAATCCACGGCCTGGCCCATGGTTTCCCGGCCGACGTACCTGGGCGGGCTCGGATTCGGGTTTAAGTGGAACATGGGTTGGATGCACGACATGCTGACCTACATGTCACAGGACCCGATCTATCGCGCCTATCACCACAATCTCATTACGTTCAGTCTGATGTACGCTTTTAGCGAGAATTTCATGCTGCCGCTCTCGCACGACGAAGTAGTGCATGGTAAGGGATCCATGATCGGCAAGATGCCGGGCGACGACTGGAGGAAGTTCGCGAACCTGCGCGTGCTGTATGGCTTCATGATGGCGCATCCCGGGAAGAAGCTGCTTTTCATGGGCTGCGAATTCGGGCAATGGAAAGAGTGGAACCACGACCAGGGCCTGGACTGGACGCTGCTGGAGTTCGAACCCCATCGTGCTTTGCAGCGCTGGATCCGGGATTTGAACACGCTGTACCGCGCCGAGCCGGCCCTGCATGAGCTCGATGCCGAGGCCGCGGGCTTCGAGTGGATCGACTGCAACGACAGCCAGCGCAGCATTCTCAGCTTCCGAAGAATGAGCCGCCGGCCGGAAGACACGCTGCTGTTGATTTGCAACCTGACGCCGGAGCCGCGGCCAAACTACCGCATAGGAGTGCCGGAAAAGGGCGATTGGCGGGAACTTCTGAACGGCGATGCCCCGTTGTACGGCGGCAGCGGGCAGGGCAATCTGGGCGGCGCCAGTACCTCGCCCATACCCATGCACGGGCATCCGTATTCGCTCAACCTCACACTACCGCCATTGGCGATGATTGCGTTCAAGAGAATCGGGTAAGAGGCCGACGGAGCACACGATGAAATTACACGGCAGCGCGCAGGATCCCCTCTGGTACAAAGACGCCATCATCTACGAAACACACGTCAAGGCATTCTTTGACAGCAATAATGACGGGATCGGTGATTTCGCCGGCCTGACCGAGAAGCTGGACTATCTGCAGGACTTGGGCGTGACATGCCTGTGGCTGCTTCCTTTTTTCCCTTCGCCTTTGCGGGACGACGGCTACGACATTTCCGATTACTGCAGCGTTCACCCCAGCTACGGCACATTGGACGACTTCAAGCGATTCACGGATGCGGCACACGCCCGCGGACTTCAGGTGCTGATCGAACTGGTGGTGAACCACACCTCCGACCAGCATCCGTGGTTTCAGGCGGCCCGCCGGGCCGCGCCGGGCTCGGCGGAACGCGATTTCTACGTCTGGAGCGACACAGACCAGAAATACCCCGACGCGCGCATCATCTTCACCGACACCGAGAAATCCAATTGGTCCTGGGACCCGGAAGCGAAGGCGTATTACTGGCATCGCTTCTTCTCGCACCAGCCGGATCTGAATTTCGATAACCCCGCCGTTTTCGACGAGGTGGTGAAAGCCATGCGCTTCTGGTTGGATCTCGGTGTCGACGGCATGCGCCTGGACGCGATTCCTTACCTGGTGGAACGTGACGACACAAACTGCGAGAACCTCGCCGAAACGCACGCCCTGATCCGCGGTGTCCGAAGGGAGCTGGATCGCTATCATAGCGGGCGAATGCTTCTGGCGGAAGCCAACCAATGGCCGGCGGACGTCCGCGCGTATTTCGGTGACAGCGACGAATGCCACATGGCATTTCACTTTCCGCTGATGCCCCGCATTTTCATGGCGCTGCGCCTGGAAGACCGCCATCCGATCACCGAGATTATGGCGCAGACGCCGCAGATCCCGGAGGGATGCCAGTGGGGGCTATTTTTGCGCAACCACGACGAACTGACCCTGGAGATGGTCACCGACGAAGAACGCGACTACATGTACATGGCTTACAGCGCGGATCCGCAAATGCGCATCAACGTCGGCATCCGCCGGCGCCTCGCCCCGCTGATGGACAACAACCGCCGCCGCGTCGAATTGCTGAACAGCCTGCTGTTCTCCTTCCCGGGGACGCCGATCATTTACTACGGAGACGAGGTCGGCATGGGCGACAACATCTACCTCGGCGACCGCAACGGAGTCCGCACGCCTATGCAGTGGAGTGCCGACCGTAACGGGGGGTTCTCTCGCGCCAACCCGGCTCGCCTGTTCAGCCCTCTGATCCTGGATCCGATCTATGGCTACGAGGCGGTTAACGTGGAAGCGCAGCAGAGCGATCCCTCCTCTCTGTTGCACTGGATGCGCAACATGATCGCGCTGCGCAAGCTATTCCAGGTGTTCGGCCGGGGGACGCTCGAGTTTTTCAGTCCCGAGAACCGCAAGGTGCTGGCGTACATCCGTAAATGCGATGGCGAGCAGGTCCTGTGCGTAGCCAATCTTTCCCGCTTCAGCCAGCCGGCGGAACTGGACCTCTCGGAGTTAGCGGGATTGACGCCGGTCGAAATGCTCGGCTACACCGAGTTTCCGAAGATCGGCCGCGAGCCCTACCGGCTGACGCTGTCGCCCTACGGCTTTTATTGGTTCGAACTCCAGGGTCAGTTGGAGCCCCTTCGGACTGCCGCGGAACAGGCGGGGCCGGCCGCCCTGATTCTGCACAGCGACGACTGGGAGTCGCTGTTCGGGGCAGAGAACAGGGCGGTGCTGGAATCCGCGGCGCTGGCGGAGTTCCTGCGCAAGCAGCGCTGGTTCGGTGGCAAGGCCCGGCAGATTGAGGGCACGCGCATCGTGGACTGGAGCTGGCTGCTCAAAGGCCAGTCTCCATGCGCCCTGGTGCTGGTCGAGGTCTACTACGCCGGAGGCGTGAAGGATACGTATTTCGTACCCTTGGGAATCATGCTCGGCGGGCAGGCGGAAGTGCTTGCCGATTCCCGGCCGGAGACGGTGGTGGCGGCGGTGCGGCAGGGTTCCACCGGCGGAATTCTGCACGATGGACTGGCCGACGATGCGGCGTGTCTGGCGCTGCTCGAAGCGATCGCCAGGAGTCGAGTCATTGCCGGCGCGGAAGGCATGATCCGGGGCGTTGCCACGGCGGCGTTCGACGAACTGCGCGGCAGCGAACCGGGCGCGCTGAGAGTGACGCGGAGTTCGGCGGAGCAAAGCAACACATCCATCATTTATGGCGGCCGGCTGATCCTCAAGGTGTTCCGGAGGCTGGAAGGGGGCCCGAATCCGGATTACGAGATCGGGCGCTACCTCACCGATCAAGGTACTTTCGATCGCATTCCACGTCTCGCTGGAGCCGTGGAGTATTCGCTCCAGGGCTCCGGCGCCTCGACGCTCGCCATATTGCAGGAACTCATCGCTAACCAGGGAGACGGCTGGAAGTCCACCCTGGAGGAGTTGGGCCGCTTTTACGAGCAGGCATCGATGTTCCGCGGATCGCCGGAAGACCCGTCGGTTGGTGGCCGGGCGCTGCTCCAACTGGCGGAGGCGGAGGTGCCAGCCTCGGTCCACGACACGATCGGCATCTATCTGGATTCCGCCGCCACGCTGGGTCGGCGTAGCGGCGAAATGCACCTAGCCTTGGCCGCGGCGACAACCGATCCTGCGTTTGCACCCGAACCTTTCGCTTCCGCCGATCGCGAGAGACTCCTCGCCGGCATGCGCGAACACGCCGTCCACGTTTTCGAAACCTTGAAAGCCAGCCTGCCCGGGCTGACGGACAACGTGGTGGATCGGGCTGCCCTGGCCCTGTCGCAACGGCACCGTCTGATCGCGCGATTCAAAGACGTGGAGCGATCCGACCTGCAGAGTGTTTGCATCAGGATTCACGGCGACTATCACCTTGGCCAGGTTCTGTCGGTCAAGAACGATTTCGTCCTGTTGGATTTTGAAGGCGAGCCGGCTCGCCCGTTGCCGGAGCGGCGAGCCAAGCAGCAAGCGATGAAAGACGTGGCCGGTATGCTGCGTTCGTTCAGCTACGCCGCCTATGCCGGGCTGCTTAGCTATACGGACCGCCGCGCGGAGGAGTACGATCACCTGCTTCCGTGGGCGACCTTCTGGGAGAAGTGGACATCCGCCGCTTTCTTGCGGGCCTACCGCGAGACAACGGCCGGCGCGGCGTTCTTGCCAAGGGATTCCCGGCAGTTCCAGCAACTCCTCGATGCGTTCCTGCTGGACAAGGCTCTCTACGAGCTGAACTACGAATTGAACAACCGTCCATCCTGGGTCCGCATACCACTGCGCGGGATCCTGGAATTCACGGGATCTTAGTCCGGCGAGCGTTTACAGGTGGTGGAACTGTTCGCTGGGCTCTTCTTCCGCGTGATCGACCTGGCGCTCCCAGGAGCGGCTGACCATTTCCTTTGAGCCCAAACCGACGGCGAGAGCGAGCGCCAGCACAATTCCGCCAAAGAGAATGCCGAAGGACAACCGGACAATATCACCGCCGATACCGAGGTGCTCCAGCGCCATCGCGCCGGCGAGTACGATCACCAGCCACTTGACGCCCAGGCTCAGCAAACGAGCCGACTGGATCTGCATATTCACGGCGCTGATCAGGACGCCTCTTGCCAGAAAGCGGGCCATGAAAGTCCCCACAATCAGGATGAGCAGCGCCGCTACGACGTTCGGAAAATAGGCGAACAGGCGCACCGTCAACATGTTGGTCAGGCTGGCGTCCAGCGCGCTGAGCCCGGCCAGTGCACCCAGCAGCACGATGGTCCAAAAGGAGAGTCTGGCCATCAGCAGGGTCGGGCTCTTAGCGGGAGACCACTCGGCTAGAGTGGGGAAGCCCCACTGGGCGGCGCGGCGGTCGAAATCGAATTTCCGTAGTGAGCGCCTCACCATGGTGCGCACCACCCATGCGATCACGAGTGTCAGGATCAGCACCAACACGAAGGCCAGCAAGCCGGGAAGAAATTCCGCCATGCCGTGCCGGATTCGTTCCGCTGCCTGGTTCAGAATCTGATTAGCCTCGTTCCACATAAATTCTCCTTTGCCGAGCACCTTGCGTTTCTTACGGATTGAAGCGGTCGGGCCATCTCCAACGTGAGATCAAATAGGGTTTTTGCGACTCAATTGTGACGCACAGCTCCTCGGCATGCCGCTCCACGTCCTCCGATCCGGCTTCCTGGATCTGCCGGATGAATGATGCCGCCCAACCAAGATAGAGGGGGGTGAAAGCACGCAGGAGGTGATCGCGACCGATCGTCCGCAGGCGGTAGGCGAGCGAGAAGTCGAACAAGGTCCGCGCCCAGACCTGGTCTTCCAGGCGGAACTGTTCATCTGGCCGGACTGCCAGTTTCTTCAGTTCCAGCAGCGTGGCCGGAGGAAGCACCATACTCCAAATGCCCTGCAGGTCGCGGTGTCCCAGTCGGTACGCCTCGACCATGCGCTTGAGATTCACGGCCGCCGGTTCGGTTGCGGATTCAAACGGCGGGCCGAACACCGGGACCGGTTCCGAGCCCCGAGTCTTTTGCCAGATGGCGGCGTTGTCGATCATGTTTCCGAACAAACAGCCGAGCAATTGCGAAAGGATCGTGCTCAGGTCGGGCGCACTGCCGCCGCCATGCTCCACTTTGGTTCCCAGAAAGGTCTGGCATATGCGGAATCCGCCGGAAAGCGCCTGCAGTTGCAACCATAGATCGCCGCATGCCGAGGAGATGTCGGTATTCCACGTCTCTTTGGCCAGGCACCGGTCGGCGAAGCGCCCCGAAACGCCAAATTCGGAGGGCCCGGCCTGACGGATGCGCTTTCCATACAATGCCCGCGTCATCGGATCTAGAATCCCTTTGCCGATGCCGCCGTCGAGCTTGTGCCTTCGATAATAGGGCGCGACAAAATCGAACTCTTGCTCCAGAATCGGGCTGGCCAGCCGTTCGATCCGATCCGGCGTCACGCCTCGTACCGCGCCGCTCAATACGATGCATACCTTCGCGCCGATCTTTTGCGCCACGGAGAAAATCGTCTGATGGGCGCTGGCCTTGCCTGGCATGGAAGTAAGGTCGTCGGAGAGCCTGTCGATTGGGTGGATACTATACGGGACTTGGAGGAATGGATCGCCCTCCGCAGCCTGCCGGGCGCGTTCGAGTGTGCCGTCCTTAGAGCCTCCATCGGCGTGGACGATCACGGCGCGGGCACCGGGAAAGTGGCCGGCGAACCCGGCACGGCAAGCCGCAATAACCCCATCGATGGTTTCCGCGCTGTTATAACTGGCGACACCCACTACCAGATCGGCGCCACTCAAACGCTCCAGGTCGCGTTCGGTCTGTTCGGCAACAACCCGCGCATCCGATAATTCCGCCATCAACTCAATGCCTCCGTCTGGGTGCCGGAGGAATTGCATTCGCATGTCCGGCGCAACGACCCACAGTCCGAGTTTCTGGCACGCAGATCACCGGCGAAACGTTGCGGAAGTGAAATTCCTGCGTCCTCTTTATCATTGTGCCCCTAACCGCGCCCCAGCGAGTGGACTGGCGCCATTCCAGCGTCAAAATACCGGATCAACAGTATCTTAACCGCGCGGCGCGCGCGGCGCCAGAGAATTGCGCCACGGTCAATCGGGCTAAAATGTTGTGATGGACGGAGTTCTCGAATTTGGGGGATAGTCATATTCCGGATGCCGAGGCCGGAATCGCACGGGCGGGAACCCGTGTTCCCGATGAGGCGTTGGAGCGTGCGGTCGAAGTACTGCGCAAGTGCAGCCACGCGGCCGGCATCAACGCTTCGGCCGGAAATTCCGGACACTCCCAAATATGGGCGCGCGACAGCATGATCACGCTGCTGGGAGCCTGCACGCTGGACGACGCACAAGTCCGCGCCGCATTGCGCGCCAGCATCGCCGCCTTGGCGGCGTATCAGTCGGATTCTGGCTGCATTCCCAACAACGTCGATCCGGCTACCGGCAAGGTCAATTTTCGCGCCTACGCCGATGGCGGATTGTGGTTTGTGATCGGCAGCAGCCTGATCGAACCGGACTACCCGCGTATGCGGCGCGTCCTCGATTGGTACGCGTGCCAGGATGTCGATCGGAGCGGCCTGATCAGCATTCACGAGGCTTCAGACTGGCAGGATCTGTTTTGCACGCGCGGTAAGGGGCTGTATGTGAACTGCCTCTACGTGATGGCGTTGCGTCGTGCTGCCGAGGTGGCGCGCCGCCACGGAGACGCCGCGGGCGACACCTTTTACTCCCAACGCGCCGCTCTGGTGAAGGACCGCATCAATGCCGGCCTCTGGTATTCCGGCGACCGCCAGATGCTGCCGTTCATGGCTCCCACGTTCAGCACCGACAATCTGGTTAGCGACTCGCTCGGAAGGCAGCGCTGGCTGCCATCCAAACGCGTCCTGGTGGACGAGTGTTACTACCTGCCTTACGCCGCCTTTCGTGCGGTTGGGGAGTGGTTCGACTCGCTCGGCAACCTGCTGGCTATCCTCTCCGGTGTGGCCGCTCCCGCGCAAGCTGACGCGATTCTCAACCTGATTGAGCGCCACAACCTTGCCGATCTCCCCCTCCGCGCAATCCATCCTCCGGTGATGCCTGACGACCCGGACTGGCGTCCCTATTACGGAGATTTGAATCAGCCCAACTGTTACCACAATGGGGGCATCTGGCCCTTTATCGGCGGGTTTTATGTGGCGGCGCTGGTGAAGTCCGGACGCCAGGAGTCCGCGGTTGCCGCGCTCCAACGCCTCGCCCTGCTGAACCGGAAGGGAAACTTCAACGAGTGGCACCACGGCGTAACCGGCGAGCCGTTGGGCGTGCCCGGACAGGCCTGGTCGGCGGGGATGTATCTCTATGCCCGCGAATGTGTTCGGCTCGGGCGATTGCTGTTCCTGTAACCTGACACTGGCGCGGGACGGGTACAGACGACCATGCGGTACCTGCATGTGCGGTGAAGGAGCGTGCGGGGCTGCGACGCGGCGGCGGGCGGGTCCCTGGCAGGCCGTTGATTATGTGCCGTACGAACGTGTGCGGTAGAGGACTGCGGTCGCTCACCAGGAACAGCAGGATGATGCCCGCCGAGGATTCTCGGCGGCTGCTAGAATGCGGGCGGGATGAGAATGAGAATGCGAACGTGGCCGTTCCTGTTGATCGGCTTTGGGCTTTTGCTCGCGCTGATCGTACTATCGGCGGCCGCTCTGCAAGACCGGATGGGCAAAGTGTTTGCAGATGTGGCCGCGATCCAGAATGCCGAACAAGCCAGCCGCCAGCCGCTGGACGGGTTGCGTTCCGAGATTTACTTGACTTCCATTTTGGTGCGCGATTACCTCCTTGATCCGTCAGCGGAAGCAGCCGCCGACGAGCGCCAGAAGCTGGAGGAATTGAAGGCAGCCATGGAGAAAGACCTCGCGGCATTGGAACATGCGGTGCGGAGCGACAGTCTCAAGGAAAGCGCTGGATTGCGGGAGGCGATACTGAATTTCTGGAAATCGATCGAGCCCGTATTTGAATGGACCCCTGCTGAAAGGGCTGCACGAGGTCCCATGTTTCGAAGGCGCTCGGTAGTCCCGTACCGAGAGGTGGCTTTGGCGGCGGCTCAGCGCGTTGGCGACGTGAGCGCCCGGCAGACTCTGGAGAGACAACAGGAGGTCATGCGTACGAATCAGGAACTTGCTTCATTCTTGAAGCGGACCGCAGGTCTGGCGCTTCTGCTCGGTGGGATCGTGGCACTTGCCAGCATCATCAGGACTCGGTCTCTGGAGAGGGCCGCGGCCACTCACCTGGTTCAAATTGAGCAACAGGCCAGTGAACTGCGAAAGCTCTCGCATAGTCTCACGAAGGCGCAGGAGGAAGAGAGGAGAAGTCTTTCGCGCGAACTCCACGATCAGGTCGGGCAAATGTTGACCGCGTTGAGCATGGAGCTTGGAAATGTAGAGGAGCTTCGACACACTCATGGCGAGGGCTTCGCCCAGCACCTGAAAGAAGCCAAAGAGCTCAATCAGGAGACGTTGCGGACCGTCCGGAACATCTCTTCGGGGCTCCGCCCGTCTGTCTTGGACGAGTTGGGCCTGGCGCCGGCGCTTCAGTGGCAGGCTCGTGAGTTTACGAGACGGAGCCGCATTCCGGTGGATCTTCAGCTGGATGGGAAACTCGATCTGCCGGACGAACATCGAACTTGCATTTACCGGGTAGTGCAGGAAGCACTGACGAACGTAGCCCGTCACGCCGGAGCCAAATCCATCCGCGTCACACTGCACGGCGGCTGCGACACCCTTTCACTTTCGGTTGAGGACGATGGCTCGGGCTTCGACGTTCAGCGAGTGCGCGACCGTGGACTAGGCCTCCTCAATATCGAAGAGAGGGTGCGAGAATTGGGAGGACGTGTTCAGTTCTTGTCTGCGCCGTCGCGCGGGACGTTGTTGCGCTGCGAGATCCCGTTGCCGAAGGATGTGAGCGCTTGAAAATCAGAATTCTTGTTGCTGACGATCACGACATTGTGAGGGCGGGACTGAAGTCGCTTCTCGAACGCCAGGAGGATATCGAGATCGTGGGTGAGGCCGCCAACGGCAGGGAGCTTGTGCGAATGGTCGAGAAACTCGGTCCGTCCATCGTGGTAACGGACATTGCCATGCCCCAGTTGAACGGAATCGACGCGACTTCCCAGATTCTTCGGCACGACCCGGATGTTAAGGTCATCATCCTCAGCATGTATGCGGATGAGGAGTTCCTGGTGCGCGCCTTGACAGCCGGTGTGAAAGGCTATCTGCTTAAAGATGCCGTTCAGGCAGATTTGCTCCGTGCAGTCCGCGCGGTAGCGATAGGCCGCTCCTTCTTCAGCCCGGCGATCGCGCAGACGCTGGCCGAGGACTACGTCCGGCAGCTTCAGTACAGGGGCCTGGAAGATTCTTACGAGCTTTTAACGGAAAGAGAGCGCGAGATTCTCCAACTGCTGGCAGAAGGCAGATCGAACAAGGAAGTCGCAACCGTGCTAAACGTCAGTCCGTATACGGTCGAGACGCACCGTACGCATCTGATGCAGAAGCTGAACCTTCACAACACCGCGGAGATCGTGCTGTACGCCGTGCGAAAGAAAATTGTGGCGTAAGGACACTCGCCATCGATGGGCGCGGAGCCCGGGCAACATGCGGTGTAGGCAATCACTGCCCGCTTTATGAATCTGCGGTCCGCGCTTCGAGAAGCCCAATCGGAAGGTGCCGGAACACATCAGCGGCTGGAAGCGTCCAGAGATCTCCTTGGCGCTCAGGCTGCACCACACAGCCGGTAAGGACGTCTTTGTACTCACGAGCTCGGACGGCTCCCGGTAAAATCAGTGCCGTTTCTCCCCAAACCTCTCGGTCAAGCGGAGCGCCGCGGCTGGCGGTGAGTTTGAGAAAAAATCTCCCGGCGGCGGCGACCAACACTCTGTTTCGCTGTTGGCGAGCAAAAGCTACAACGTGCTGATTCCGTCCACCGATGGCCTCGATTGGATGGTACGTGCCCGATTCGAACAAACCGTGGTCGGCGCGACGGAATCCGAGACCGCAGCACGTCACGTAGAGCTTGATACGGCCGTCTTCGCGGTTCTGCAGCAGTTCGGCGATCAAGTCAGGCTTCGATCTGAAGGAGGACTCCCGTAGCGAGGCGAGTTCGGCCCTTCTCGTCGCAAAGTCCACAGGCCGCCTGTTGTCCGGGTCAACCAGGCTGAAATCCCATGTTTCCGAACCCTGATAGAAATCGGGCACTCCAGGTGAAGCTATCTTCAGCAGCAGTTGGGAAAGCGAATTGTACATTCCGGCTTCAGCGACCGGCCTAACGAAATCACGGAAATCGCCTAAGAACAGGTTGTGATCCCCAGGTTCCAGAATTGCTGCGACGAAGTTCCGCACGGCCCGATCATACCTTTGGTTCGGGTTGATCCAACTAGTGTGTACCTTCGCTTCTTTTAGCGCCTTGTCCATGTAGTCCTGGACTCGCCGGACCAATTCGGCGTGCCCCGGCACGTCCATTCGCTCGAACGGCCAGACCCCTACCAAGGTCTGGTATAGGAGGTACTCGGCATTTGGATCCGGCGCTTCGGCTCCGTCGATTTCTGTTTTCTTGTCTCGATTCAGCTGCCTCCAACGCCCTAAAGCCTCGGACCACTTCACCGGCATTTCCGAGAGAACGTTAATACGCGCGCGGACATCCTCGCTGCGTTTAGTGTCATGCGTGGAAGTGGCCAGCAACGACAGGGGCCAACGTTGCAGCCGTTGGACGTTCTTTCGATGAAACATCCGCGGCGTGACACCGAATTCTTCCGGATCGCCGCCTACCTCGTTCAGCGAGGACAACGGATAATAGCGATAAAAAGCCGTGTCCTCGACGCCTTTGGCCATTACCGGCCCTGTCAACTGCTGAAATCGCATTACAAATAGGCGCCGTTCTGCCCACTGTTCTGGTGTTAGCTCTTTCAATTGTTCAAGAAGCAGGATCGAGCCGATCGCATCGAAGATCGACCTGTCAGTCGCGGGGTTTCGTTTCTTTGCCTCCTCAATCGACCTCTCAATGTGGCGCCGGTCTTCGGGATCGGGCTCGACTGCCTCTTCGGTAATGTACGTTCGATAGACGGGAAAGCATGCAATCACTTCACGGAGCGCGAACCGGAGGCTGTCCAGGGAGAAGTCTCGCGTGTGACGGTGCTGCTGGCAAATCCGGTCGAGGCGGCGCGCAAGCACATTCAGTTCACTGGATAGGGAGGCGCGCAGAATCAACCGCTTGCAGGCGTAGACGAGTTCCGGAAAGGATACTTTCGATCCCGTGGCGCGTTCGTAAAGAGTCCGGAACGGTCTCTTGCTGCCAGGGTAGACAAACAAGCCGTTGAGCTGATTCAAAAAGCCGTAACCGGTCGTTCCATCGATTTGCCAGTCTCCTCGGAGCACTTCATCTCCAGCCACGATCTTCTCGGCGACTACGATGATCCGCCGCTCAGGCCCGTCTGGAGTTCGCCGGCAGGCGGCGTGAAGATCCGCGAAATACCGTGCAGGATCGAACAGACCATCGGGGTGGTCAACGCGCAGGCCCGCAACCCAACCCCTGCGGATCAGGTCGAAAATCAGCCGGTGCGTGGCCTCGAATACCGCCGGATCCTCGGTTCGAATCGCGGCAAGTTCATTGATATCGAAGAAGCGGCGGTAGTTTATCTCATCAGCCGCGACACGCCAGAAGCTCAGGCGATATGCCTGCTGCCCCAGGAGACGCTCAAGGCTGTCGAAACTCGCAGGGTCGTCCAAAACGCCATTCAACTCGCCGAGTGCCGCGTCAATCCCGGACGCAACCGCATCACACTCGCTGAAAAGCGCGGATAGCCGCCGCTTGATGATCTCCTTTTCTCGCTGCCGCTCTCGAATCCGTTCCTGGTCGGTCTCGGTCCGTAGAGGTAAGTAGCCTAGCGCCGTGATTACGCTCTCTAGTTCGAGCACGCTCCGGTGCGATTCGCCGAGGTGCTGCCGAACCTGCTGCACCGCCGGCTGGAGGACCTCAATCCAACTCCTTGGCGCGAGCGGAAGCGTTTTATCGTAATATCGTGTCACGAAAGAGCCCGACACGTATTCAATGCGGATCTCTTGATTCTCCAGCACGCGGCCATACTGATCTCCAAGGATAGGCAGGAGGATCTTGTTCGCCACGTCCTGCCGTGGAGGGTTCCAATCCACGTCGAAGAATCCCGCGTGTGGAGAGCTAGGCCCGTTTTCCAGAACATCAAACCACTGCGAATTCGCCAGATCGGCCACACACATGTGATTCGGTACGATGTCGAGGATCAATCCCATCCCAGATTGCTTAAGCCGCTCAACGTACTTCTGCAGCCCCTCCATGGAGCCGATCTCCGGATTCAGCACGCTATGGTCTATGATGTCGTAGCCGTGAAGGCTTCCCGGCCGGGCCTTCAGAATGGGCGAGGTATAGATCGCCCCGATTCCAAGGTCTGCAAGATAATCGACGATGGCCCGCGCGTCGTCGAACGTGAATCCGCGGTTCAGTTGGATGCGGTACGTGGAAGTAGGACCCAAAGCTGTCATCGTCCAAGGCTACCTCACTGCGAAGCTTACACCGGCAGAGCAGATGCCGGAGCACATCGCCCGAGTCTCAGGCGCCAGTGCAGCGACTGCGCACGCCGCCGGCATGGCACACCTCATGAAGGCTCCTGTTTTCAGCCTAGAAGCGGAATGTGACGGCCGGCATACTCCACAGGGGTGAGGTTAGTGCGGAAATGGCCGCAAAAAGCTCCAAGAAGTCCGTGTCCCGTGAAAAAATGGAATGCCGGGTGAGTGGCAACACCGAATCTGAGGGAGGACAAGTACATGGGCGGATCACGGGAGTCAGCGGTCGGTGTGAACGCTCCGCTCGGCGCCGCAATGGTTGTTGGGAACGAAGCGGGTTTTTCGGTCTGGGCGCCATTTGCCGGGACAGTCGATGTCCGCGTGCTGGGCTCCGGCGACAGCCTGTTCCCCCTTGCGAGCGTCAACGGCGGCTATTTCTACGGCACCGTCGAGGGAATAAATCCAGGAGCCCGATATAAATACCGGCTCAACGGTGACCGCGAGTTTCCAGACCCCGCCTCGAGGCTTCAGCCGGACGGGGTTCATGGAGCTTCAGAAATCGTCGGCACCGAGTTTGAATGGCAGGACGCGCCATGGAGCGGAGTCCCGCTAAGCGACTGCATCTTCTACGAGTTGCACATCGGAGCATTCACACCTGAAGGGACATTCGACGCGGCCATACAGCACCTGGACTACCTGAAGGAGCTTGGCGTGACGGCTATCGAAGTCATGCCGGTTTCCCAATTTCCTGGCAATCGGAACTGGGGCTATGACGGCGTCTATCCATTCGCTGTTCAGGAGTCGTACGGCGGACCGTCCGGGCTCAAGCGCTTCGTCAACGCTGCTCACCAAAACGGCCTGGCGGTGGTGCTGGATGTCGTGTACAACCACCTCGGGCCTGAAGGCAACTACCTCAGTCAATTCGGTCCGTACTTCACGGACCGTTACCAGACGCCGTGGGGCCTTGCTTTCAATTTCGATGGCGAGGATGGTGCCGCCGTGCGGCGATTCGTTATCGACAACGCGCTTCAATGGGTGACAGAGTTCCACATCGACGCGTTGCGCCTCGATGCGGTTCACGCGATATTCGACCATTCTCCGCGGCACATCCTCGAGGAACTCGCACAGGCGGTGCACTCGCGTGGCAAGGAACTGGGTCGCACCGTTCATGTGATCGCGGAGAGTGATCTTAACGACTCGAGGATCGTCGAGCCGCTGCAGAACGGCGGGTATGGGTTGGATGCCCAATGGTCCGACGACTTTCATCACGCGCTTCACAGCCTGACCACGAAGGAACGGGCCGGGTATTATCAGGACTTTGGCGGCATTGATCATCTGGCGAAGGCCATGGGAGAGGGCTTCGTCTATTCCGGGCAGCATTCGTCGTTCCGGGGACGACCGCACGGAACTTCCTCACTGAACATCCCCGCGCAGCGCCTGGTGGTCTGTTCACAGAACCATGACCAGATTGGAAACCGCATGCTCGGTGAGCGATTGAGCCAACTCCTGGAGTTCGAGCAGCTCAAATTGATCGCTGGCGTGCTGCTGCTCTCTCCTTTCTTGCCGCTGCTCTTCATGGGACAGGAGTACGGGGAGCCGGCCCCGTTCCTCTATTTCGTCAGCCATTCCGATCCTGATCTGATCGAGGCTGTTCGCCAGGGGCGCCGTCGCGAGTTTGCGGCGTTCTCGTGGCAGGGTGAGGTGCCAGACGCGCAAGCCGTGGAGACTTTCGAACGATCCCGGCTGGAGCATTCCCGCAGACAGTCCGGGCGGCACGCCGTTTTGTTGGACTTCTACAAGAACGTGATCCGCATCCGGAAGCGCATGCCCGGCCTTAAGAATCTGCGTAAAGATCCGGCTGCCGTGTTGGTCTCTGAGGAGCAATCACTGCTCGTTATGGATCGTCGAGATGCGACCGAAGCTGCGCTTGTGCTGTTTCATTTTGGTGCACAGAGTGCGTCGGCGGCTGTAGCCGTACAGGGGCGCACCTGGCGGAAAGTGTTGGACTCTTCCGATGTCAAATGGATGGGGCCGGGTAGCGAGATCCCGGAAGAGCTAACTTCTGACGGGCGCAAACTGGAATTACGGCTGCCGCCCCACACCGTTTGTGTTTTGAACAGAATGACGTAAACGTTCAGTTATGTGGGTTTTTCCTAAGACGGCGTTCCCGAGAGCGCACAAACACAGGCAACTCAGACTTGCACAATGATCTGGTACTTCCACAATGAGAGCGAATTGGCATTCCGCGAGTCACGCCTGCATTCGTGTCCTACGCCGGGACGCCGATGGTTGCGCAAAGCGCTGATGAATTATTCAGAAACGGCTGTGCTGGTTTTGGAAACCAGCCGGTTAGGAAGGAAAGTGAAGCCGGCCTACCCCGGGGGGAGAGCGAGGCCGGCCTTTTCCGAATGGGTGATAGCCGGTTAGACTGCCAGATACATAGTGCTGCCCTGCCGGTTCACAAGCAGGAGAGTGGCATCCTCTGCGTTGCGCATAGCAGATTCGAAATCCGCGGTGTTGCGCACCGGTTTGTGATTCACTTCCTGAATTACGTCGCCACGCTTCAAGCCGGAATCGGCAGCTTTGCTGGCCGCGTCCACGTTGGTCACCACAACCCCCGCGGCGGTGGCCGCCAGTCCTAGCTGACGGGCCGTCCTGGCTGTTACGTTCTCCACCGTGATCCCTTGCAGGGCATCTTCGCTGCTGGTCTCCGGCTGTTCGTTCCTGGCGGTCTCCGTGGGCATTTCGGCCAGGGTCAGGGGGAGGGTTTTCTCCGCGCTGTCGCGGAACACCTTCACGTTCACCTTCGTTCCAGAAGCCATCAGCGAAACGCGCATGCGTAGTTCGGCGCTGTTGTTTACTGGCTTGCCGTTGATGTCCAGGATGATGTCGCCCTTTTCCAAACCAGCCTTTTGGGCCGGGCTGTTAGGAGTCACATCGCCGATCAGCGCGCCGCGCACTTCCGGTTCATGGAAGGCCATGGCGATGGAGGGCGTCACTTCCTGAGCCATCACGCCCAGGTATGCGCGGGTAACTTTGCCGGTGTTGATGATCTGGTCCATAACACCGCGCGCCACAGTCACGGGAACGGCGAAACCGATGCCTTGATTGCCTTCCGATCCATGGGACAGGATGGCGGTGTTGATGCCGATCAGTTCGCCGCGGTCATTCACTAGCGCGCCGCCGGAGTTGCCGGGGTTGATCGACGCATCGGTCTGGATGAAGTCTTCGTAGTCTTCGATGCCCAGATTGGCGCGACCGGTGGCGCTGACGATTCCCATGGTCACAGTTTTACCCACTCCAAAGGGGTTGCCAACGGCGAGCACGTAATCGCCCACCTGCACCTTATCGGAGTCGCCGATGGTGATCGGATCCAGGGAGCCGGCGTCCACCTTGAGTACGGCAATGTCGGTCTTCGGATCTGTGCCCACCACGCGGGCTTTGTATTCGTGCTTGTCGTGCATGATCACAGTCACGTTGGTGGCGTGCTCCACTACGTGATTGTTGGTCAGGATGTATCCATTCGGGCTGACAATCACGCCGGAGCCCAGGCCCGATTCCTTCTGTTGCCGAGGCCTGCGGAACTGTCCGCCGCCGTTACCTTCATCACCGCCAAAGAACTGGCGGAACATGGGAGGGATTCCGTCGTCGCCACCTTGAAGGCCGGTCTTCATCATGCGGGACGAAGTAATGGTCACGACCGAGGGCAGTACCTTCTTTACCGCGGGGGCGAAACTGTTGCGGCTCGCAGGCTCGTCCGCGCTGGCGAACTTAAATGTAGCCGGCGGGTTCAAAATGCGCTCCGCTCCCGCTACCGCGAGGCCACCCAACCCGAGCGCCAGCAACATCGCCGCCGCCGCCCTCTTCGGTCCGCCCCAAATCCATTGCATCTTCATGTAGCCTCCAAATGATCTCTGAGGATCACCACCGAGCTTCCATACATCGAGTGGCTCCACATATACAGATGGGGCGAGGGGGTTTCCGGTTGTCATGAGAAGTCGGTATATGTAGTACCGGAGACTTGGTATGTCCTCCGTGTCTAGGAGATGATTCCCTTGCGCACGGCGTACAGAATCACTTCTGGGACGCTGCGCAAGCTCAGTTTTAGCATGAGTTTTGCGCGGTGCGTCTCGACCGTGTAGACGCTCAGGTTGAGCAGACTGGCGATCTCCTTGCTGGATTTGCCCTCCGCTACCAGTTGCAGGACTTCGCGCTCGCGGGGCGACAGGAGCTCGTAAGAATCTTCGCCGCCCGTACGCTCGAGCCTGCGCATGTAGTCCTGGAGCAGTACCTGGCCGACCGCGGGACTGAAGAACGATTTTCCGGCAGTGGCGGCGCGGATGGCGCGCGCGAGGTCAGCTTCTGCGGAGTCCTTGAGGAGGTAGGCCTTGGCTCCCGCTTTCAGTGCTCGGAGCACGTACCCTTCGTCGGAGTGCATACTGAGCATGACAACCTGCGTGTCCGGCAGCGTGGCGCGAATCTGGCGAGAGGCTTCGATGCCATTCAAGCTTGGCATGCCGATATCCATTACCACGACATCCGGCTTTAGTTTCCCGGCCATGGCCACGGCTTCACGCCCGTCATTGGCTTCCCCGACTACGGTGAGGTCAGGTTCGGCATCCACCACCATGCGCAGGCCCGCGCGAATCAGGGTGTGGTCGTCGGCAAGCACCACGCGAATCGTGTTCACGCGCTGACCTCTGAGGGAATGGGGAATTCCGCCGTCACCGTTGTGCCCTTTCCCTGCTGAGATTCCATCCGCAACGTTCCGCCCAGCCGCTTCACCCGTTCCTCCATTCCCAATATTCCCATTCCGCGCGAGTGCCCCGAATCAAAGCCGCGGCCGTCATCGGTAACCCGCACCACCATGGATTTCGCCAACCGCTCCACCACAACTTTCGCGTTCCTGGCGCCGGAGTGGCGCACGGCGTTGTTCAGGGCTTCCTGGACGAGACGGTAGATGTAGATCTTATGTTCATCGGGCAAGTCTTCGGGGACGCTCTCCGAATCCACAGAGACTTCGATCTCGCTGCGCCGGGATACTTCCCTCCCTTGCCATTCCAGGGCCGCGGCCAGCCCTAAATCGTCCAGCATGGAAGGGCGGAGCAGGAGGGCGATATTTCTGACGGATTGGAAGGTGCGCTCGGCCACCGACTTCAGGTTGTCGAGTTGCTCCTTCACCTCGGGGTGGTCGCCAGAGAGCGCGGTCGAGAGCCGGGCAATATCCACCAGAAGGGCTCCCAGCGATTGTCCGACTTCGTCATGCAGCTCGCGAGAGATAGCGCGCCGTTCGGTTTCCTGTGCATCCACGAGGCGCGCCGAGAGTTCTCGTAGCGCCTGCCGGCTTCGCACCAGTTCGACGTGACGGAGGCGGGTCTGCCGGTCGAGTCGCACGATGTACGCCATGCTGCCCAGCACAAGCAACAGACCGCTGCCGAATCCGATGGCGAGAACACGGGAAAGGCTTCCCTGCAGATTGGCGAACTGGACCGCGCGCTCACGATCGGCGTGCTGGAAACGCTCTCCGTTCCACGCCTGGAGTTTGCCTGACCAGTCCAGGATCTGCTTTTGGACGGGCACGAGGTGCTCGGCAAGCATGCTCTCCGCCTGACGCCTGCGTTGCGCGGGCCTCGCCGCGAGGATCGTAATATATAGAGTCCGCTGCTGCGAGAAGACTCGCCGCATGCCGTTCAGCAGAGCATCTTCCTCAGAGTCCCGCACGCTGGGGTAGCGGTCGAAATCGGCGTCGATTTCCAGGTTGAGCTGGTCCAGGCGGCGAGCCTCAGCATCCTGATCGGCCGCGGTCTGGGCGACGAATTGCTGCACGGCCTGATCGTAGCTCTGTATGGAGAGCAACAGTCCGGATAGGGCCCGGGTGCGCTGCGCCAGGGCGCCATTAGCCGCCAGTTCCTGAGTGCGCATTTCCGATAGGAAGCGGACAACAAGAGCGCCGGACACGAGCAAGAGCGCCAGTAGAAATACGGAAACGCAGAGGAACAACCAGCGCAGCCTGGTAGAGGGCGGAGTGGGTTCCTGCCGTGCGGCAGTGTTCGTGCTCTCATCCAGCGTCGCCATAAGGTCCGAATAGGAAGAAAATCTCATTATCCCTCTCGAGTTCACACCAAACTCGAACCTTGGGTGATGCGGATACCAGTTTTCACACTGACGGGACGATTTTTGACGCTTGTCTCAGACCAACCGCCGCCGATTCGTTGGAGACGTTCACACGGAAAGTCAGCAGGTTCGTACCGACGCAAACCGCACAACCCCACGCCCGGGCGTTGCGGCGGAAGCACCGGGGCCCTACTATGAACCAAGATGCCAAAACTGATTGGTTCGCCCACACCCGTGCCAGCGTCCGGCAACAACGCCAGGCACGTAGACGAGTACGTTGGTCTCATCAATACCGGCGACACTGGGATCTCCATCTCTCATTCACGCTGTCCAGCCGGGTGGGAAGAACCTGCACAGTGCCCGAAGTTCGATAGGTTCACGATTGTCCTGAGGGGTATGGTGCGGGTGGAACATGGCGACGGCGTTATTGAAGCAGAGGCCGGCCAGGCGATTCACGCGATGCCGGATGAGTGGGTCCGCTACTCTACACCCGACGATGCTGGAGCAGAGTACATCGCTGTCTGCATGCCGGCGTACTCACGAGCTCAAATCCGCTGGGATGATTGATCGACCAGCAGGCCGAGGGTCTGGCAACTGGCCTCATCGCTCCAATTTGCCGTTCGATTGCGGGTAGTACGGTGCCGTCCGGACGTGGGTCATCCCCGAGATGCGAATGAACTCCCTAAGGTCCTTGGCGATAAACGACGGCCCATTGTCGGAGATGATGCGCGGACGCGCTTCGGGAAATCGCTCTTTTGCGCGTTGCAGGATTACCTCTACGTCCGCTACCGTCATCGACTCACGAATGTCCCATTCCACCGGTACCGAGTGGCACCGTCCAGCACCGCACAGAGATATTAGAAGGTGCCGTGAATATTGATGTGCGCGATGTCGATGTGCCAGTGCTCTTGCGCCTCCAGCGGCTGCTCGAAACCCGTGCCCTTCTTGCTCGGCTTCGGGGACCAGCGCCGCAGTCGGCCGCCCTCGCTCAACACCCGGAACACGCTTGACGGACTCACCGCCACCACGTCGCTGTCCCTCATCATGTACGTCAGCCGCCGGTAACCTTCTGAGGGGAGTAGTTCCTGAAAATCCAGGATCGCCTTCTTTTCCCAATCTTGCAGCCAGAAATGCCGGAGAACTCCGCCGTTATGGTGGTTGGTCTTGCCGTAGCGTTGTCGCCACTGGTAAAACTTGCCTACCGTCAGCCCCAGCCATGCCAGCAACTGGTCGATCGCCAGGCCAGTCTTTTGGGACCAGTCCCGGATGAAATCCACGACTGCGTCGCGGATATCCGGTTCCACCCATCATCCTTTCAGAGTTCCAAAAGTTCTCTTTTAACGTGATGTGCTCCACCATCAGTTCATCCAGGACTTCTTTTGGCGGATCTTCTGCTCCAGCTTTTCAAGGCGTTGCTGGTCCTGGCCCCGCTCCGGTCGCCGATTGCCCTCCAGTGCCAGAGCGGCATTTACGAATGCCGCCAGTGGAACATACCCGGTGCCAGGCGCGCCTCATCGCAGATCTTTGAGATCAGGACCTTCTCAATCAGATGTCGGCGTAGCAGCTTGATCTTCTCGTCTGAAGTCCAGTGTCGGCGTTCATTGCTCACGTCTCGCTCCAAATACTTCTATCGCGGGATATCCTATGGACTTTAGGCCCTCACTCAAATTTCGGCTAAACCGCAACACCTCGGCCCCCAGCATTGAAATTCCAAACCGTGACTCGGAGCATTCAGGTCCCATACGTGCGCGACTTCCGGAACTGTGTACAACTCGACACACCGTGCCCTTCCCGCGGCCAGGACGGATGTGGTATTGATTGGGTTGTCGGGCCGTGCCATTCCCGGCCGCCATACAAGCCGTCCGACAAGCGGGTAAGGTCCCCCTTACAAGAGTATGGTGATGAACGGCTCGCCCTCGACGTATACGAGGGGCGGGTCAAGCATTTTCCAACGCTCTGCGACTGCCCCCCAGTTAGTCCGATGGGCCGGATTCCCGATTAAGAACGGGCCACGGTGAAAGGATAGCCGCCAGTCGAGATCGTGGTTGCGAAAAAAATGGCGGCGGCGGCGGGTTGCTAAGCGACATGACCAGTGGCGGACGCGAATCGAAGGGAGTCGGATCTCATGAATCGGAAAACGCTCTTGATCGTCGGTGGATCGCTGACGGTGGCCGCGTTTCTTCTCGGGTTTGTCCCGCAATACCGGAAGGTCAAGGATCTCGAAGACCAACTCGACGCCACCCGTCAGGAACTCAAACTGGAGCAGAGCAAATTGCAGATGGCCGATCTCAGTCTTCTGATCGGCCTAGTCTACGGGGAAGGCAACCTAAGGAACTTCGGTCTGGCGGGGCGGCAGTCAACCAAGTTGTTCGACCGGGTTCGCAACATGGCAGGCCCGGAGACGGATCCAAACCGGAGGGCTTTTCTTCAGGAATCGCTGGCCGGCCGGGACGCCGTTACTGCGGGGCTGGCAAAGGGCGACCCCGGCACGCTGCCCGCTGTGCAGGATCTAGTCCAGCGCGCCCTGAAAGCTTCTCCATTAGCTGGCAGTGATGCATCGGCAGGCTGCCAGGATTTTGACGCGCCTCGCGATCTTGCCCGGACGTCCGCTTGATTCAGGACTTGGTCAAGGCGGTTCGCCACTGCAACCGCTGGGAATTTGCACCGTTTCTCCGGGCGCGGAGTGGCCGAGCGTGCGACCGACAAAGCATTCCACGTGGCGCCGGGTGTTGCTGGGAAGGCGCCGATTCGAGGCTGAAGCATGGTTTGAAGCCTGCCCTATCGAGACACCATTGTAGATAGAACATGAGTGAAAGATGCTGGGATTCGAGGGAACAAGCAAGATGTTCACCAAAACCGCTGCAACACTATTGACCTTCGGGGTCTTGCTCGGACAATTTTCGGTGATGGCGGGGCAATCGTTCTCGTCCCTTCTGGACCAGCAGGCCCGTGCTAGTAGGAGCGACCTCAAGATCTTCAGCTCCGGGGGTGTTTTCGCAAAGATACTCCCCCACGGTCGCAAGGGGGAAATAGCCGCGGCGGGTGCGGTGCAGATTCCGGCCACCATCAACTTCTTTATTGATAGCATTCGCGGGATTGAGACCTTTAAGAAAGGGTCAGCCGTTTTGAGTATCGATAAGTTCAGTGATCCACCTCGAGAACAGGACCTGCGGAATTTAGAGCTCGGGAAGAAAGAGCTCGATTCACTGGCGGGATGCAGACCCGGAAGGTGCCCGCTGAAGCTTTCGTCCGAAATGATGAATTGGCTAACGAGAACTGCCGCAACACGTGGCCCGGGCCCTAAGCTTGAAAGTGAGTTCCGCGCCTCTCTCCTAAACTACGTATCAAGCTACGTGGAGAAGGGGGCGCCGGCGATGATGACGTACTGCGACACGGATCCGCCGGTTCAAACCGGCAAGGAATTTCTGGGAGTGCTTGGGCAATTCGCCTGGCTGGAGAAGTATGCTCCACTGCTGTTTGAAGCTCTAAGAGATCCCCGCGCGGCTGGTCCCGAGATCGACGATTTCCTTTATTGGTCAAAAGAGAGCTTCGGTCTGAAACCCGTTGTAAGCGTAACGCACGTCTTGATTTTCAAAACGACGGTCGGAGGAAAGCAATGGGCGTTCATCGCGTCAAAGCAAATTTACGCCAACCACTACTTCGAAGCGTCCCTCGGTTTGACGGTGCTCGCCGAGGAATCGGAGGACCCGGCACATGGTCGGATATCAGTTGCATACTTCAACCGCTCTCAGACCGACGGGCTTCGGGGTTGGTTTGCCTCGATCCAGCGATCGATAGTGGAAGGGCGGGTCCGCGCAGGGCTGTTAAAGAACCTCGCTGGCATGAGAGACAGACTCGGAAAGGCCTATCAGGATGAACTCGCGATAGGCGGACGCCCTTGAATGGCGAGACATCCTGGGAGCAGGCGACCAGGAGAAACCTCCGGTCCACCAAGGGGACGTCAAACGTCGCGCGTAGAATTGCGCGGTGGTCTATCCCGCGATGATGACCAGCATATGCCACGCCGGCCCGTCGGTATCCCGGCGGATGCCAGTGTTTGGTTGAAGTTTGGTGAGGCAAGATTCGCCGTGGAGGGCGACCTGCCGGCCTTGGAGGCCTATCGGTTTGCCGAGAGAGCCGATCCTGAAGACGCGGATACACGGCGCGCGGTGCCTCACATCGAGCAGGTTCTTCGTCTGGATCCTACCCGGCGAGCCGGCAACGTCCTCGACGTTGGGATGAGATCCTGCAGCGTGTTCTGGCCGCCGTTGCTGCCTGTCGAACATCTCCGGAGAGCGACGAGGCAGCCGCTATTAAAGAAGCGGTCGGTAAGACTCGAAGCGCCCGGATCAGAAGATGCAGGCCGCCCTCAGCATTTGCAGGGCTGTCTCTGCGCCCTGCAAAACGGACCCTGTGTTAACGCACATCCTCGCAAAGGTCGCGGAATAGCCGCGAAACGCCCATCTCTACTTCGAGACGGCTGTCGCACCGCCCGCGAAAGACCTGTATAGCCAGCCGAAGAGCAAGCCGGCAACACCGCCATCGACAAACCCGTACAGGGCGCCGAGCAACACGGGTCCGAGCCCGGGTGCTGTATCAGCACCCGGGTAGACCGAACTCATGACCCGCAGAAAGTCTGTTCCGTAAGACGGGGCAGCCAGGTGAATCAGGCCCACGATTAGCATCGCGCCTCCCCACAGAGTCCCCGAACTCAGAGTAATTGCTTTGAGCGAAATTCTCATCTAACCTATCTCCATCATGAATGACGCAAAGAAGTCGGCGCTAGAGTACGTTAAACGCTGGACAGCTCGAACATAGCCGCCGCCCTTCTGGCGCTCAGGCGGCCGGCCGAGGCGGAATCTGCTGCACGCTGGAGCGTGGATCTGGACGGCACCAATTCTCGTGCGCGATACCTCCTGCCCATGGCTTTGGTCGTGCAGGGCAAGCTAACCTCGGAGGTAGAGCAGTCGCTGCGACCGCAGCCGCTGATCTGCCGGCCGCTCACTTCTCTTAGGAAGGTTTGTTCATCGCGACGGGCAAACTGGACGACGCCGTAAGGCGAACTGCAGTCGTATCTTGCCAGTGGCTTTCCGCGGGAACGTTCAACTGTTCAGGCCTGGATGCAAAAGCACGACTCAACTGGGCGTACGGCAGGCTGTCGCGCGACCGGAAAGACCCACGCCGCGGAAAATCTCTGCGTAACGCCGGCAGCGGAGCGATCGAAGCAGACACCGCCCGTGCCGTCGAAGCGATCAGTGCCCCAAGTGTCGTACGCTCCGTAAACCGTCACGTTTGGGTCCACAGCGGCTCAAAACATCACGAAGGCCGCAAGATCGACGGCAGCGGGTTCAAACGGGGCGACAGGTGGTGCCGGATTTGGACTCCGGCGAGAGAGCCGGTTCGCCCAACTGGGGCGCGTGGGCCCGTTAGCGATCGCGCCTTGGGGTGACTGGAGCTCCAGGATGACTTGTGCGAGAAATCGATTGAAGTGATCGCGGGTCCGGCGCCAGCCCTATTGTGACGGCGTTTGGCAGCGGCTCATTCGCACAATCTCGGTTTTGCCGCCGGGAGCGATCGGAATGACCTCCAGTTCGAGCGTATTGCCATCCCCGGTAACATGAAAACGCCGCTTGACCACCTCGGAACCGCGAGTCCTCATTTGCACGAGCCTGGGTCCGTTGAACCACATGGAGACCTTGGCGCTGCGTCCGTCCTCCTGCATTTCGCATTCGCGCCCCATCGTGTTGCATTCGTTCCGCCACTTTTTGGCCGTTGGCCTCCTGGATCACGCGAACTCCGGTCTCCTTGGCCTCCAAGACCCAAGTGCCGTAGTCACTCTTCTGGCCGTCGGCGGGCTGCCATTTGCCTGCGAGTTTTCCCCGGTCCTCCGTGTCGTCGGCGGGCATTACCGAGGCCACCACACAAAGAAGACTGGCGATCAAAACGAAACGAGGACCCATTTCACCAATAAGCATCGCGTTCGTACCTCCTTAGCCGCTTCGGCCAACCGATTCAACAGTCTTGTCTGCACAGGGTCTGGGCTACTCGCTCGAACAGTTCATCCATACGAAATGGTTTCTCCAGAATATTGATCGGAATCGAGGTAGGCCCAGCGTACCCGGTCATGAATAGCACCGGAAGCTCTGGCTTCAACTCGCGGAGACGCGCGTTCAATTCCGGCCCAGTCATGCCCGGCATCCTCACGTCCGAAAGAAGCATGTCGATTTCGGCGGATTTCTCCTCGAAGATGCGGATCGCGTCTACCGGGCCTGCGGACTTCAGAACCCGATAGCCCCTGGCGCTCAACATTATCGCGATGAGCCTGAGAATTCGAGGGTCGTCATCCACAACCAGGACTGTGACCGTACCGCCGGCTGGCGGCGGAACATCTGCTGAGCCCGTCAAGTCGCCCATATCAATAGGTTACGGGACGAGCGATCCACGTACCATCCTGTAAATAGGTGAGTGCGTGAGCGAGTAGCACCCTGGGAATCATGCCTTTATGGGATGCAACGGAAAAGGGGGAACCCGTACCCTAGTGAGAACGAACACCATACCGGATCACGATGGAACGCGCTTCAATGGTAGTAGCAGAGCAAGACATGAACGGAAAACGCTCCACCCCGGTCCTACTCCTCGGCTTCGGCCTTTTAATCGGGCTCATTGCGGTTACCGGGATAGGAGCGCTGCAGCGTGCTCGCGAGACTTACCGTGACGAACTGCAACTCAATCAGCGATATCGGCGCACCGACCGTGTATTAAGCGGAGTTGCGTCCCGCCTGTACAGGGTGGCGATCCTGACTCGTGATTACCTGCTCGACCCCTCCAACACACGCGCAGCGGAATATCGCGCGGACCTGGTTGGGGAGCGTACCGCGATGGACAAGGAACTTGCTGAACTCGAGGGCCTGGTGCTCAAGGCGAACCAACCTGAATTCGTGCGCTTGAGGGCGGAAGTGAGTGCATATTGCGACGTGCTGGATCCCCTTTTCGAATGGACGGAGGTGGAGAAGGCCCAGCGGAGTTGGTCTTTCCTGCGCAAAGAGGTGTTGCCTCGGCGGAGCGCCGCCATGGAGATCGCGCGCGAGTTTTCGCGGCTGACGGAAGCCAATTTGGATGAGCAGAGGCGTGAAATCGATCGGAAGCAGGCTGCAATGGCCAGCTTCATCCTCAGGATGCTGGCAGTCACAGTGCTGATCGGTCTGGCGGTGGCCTGCGTTGCGGTTCTGCGCAACACGGGGCTGGAACGCCAATCTAAGAAGCAGTGCGCGCGGGCGGAAGACGCAGAGCGCGAATTGCGGCGGCTGTCACGACAGTTGGTGAACGCGCAGGAGGCGGAGCGCAAATCGATCTCGCGTGAACTCCACGATGAAATCGGCCAGATGTTGACGGGGTTGCGCATGGAATTGCGCAGCCTGCAGGAGCTTCGCACAGCGGAGGAGGAGTTCAACATCCACCTGGACGGAGCCAAGCGCCTTGCCGAGCAGTCGATGCGTTGCTTACGTGACATCGCCATGGGTCTGAGACCTTCTCTATTGGACGATCTAGGGCTTGGGCCGGCCGTGCAATGGCAGGCCAGACAGTTCTCGAAGCATACTGGAATTCCCGTGAATGTGGACGTTGGCGGACTGCGTGACGGGCTGCCGGAGCAACACAGAATCTGCATCTACCGTATCGTGCAGGAAGCGCTTACCAATTGCGCGAGGCATGCGCGGGCCAGCATTATCGATATCATGATACGGGATTCCGGCGGATCCATATCGGTCACGGTGGTAGACAACGGCATCGGTTTCGATCCGTCCGGCGTCAAAGGACAGGGACTGGGACTCACCGGCATGCACGAGCGAATCATGGACCTCGGTGGTGAGTTGATCCTCGCTGCTGGTCCGGCACGCGGTACGATCCTGACTGCCGAAATTCCCGTGGGGACAGAGGCCCTTCGAAATGAGTACTCGCATTCTGTTAGCGGATGATCACGGCGTGGTCCGGAAGGGGCTGCGCTTCCTCCTGGAGCGGCAGCCAGGCATGGAGGTGGTCGGCGAGGCTGCGGACGGCCGTGACGCCGTAAGGCTGGCTGAAACTGCGAACCCCGATATCGTGGTCATGGATATCGGTATGCCTCTGCTCAACGGGATCGAGGCCACCGTCCAGATCGTCAAACGCAAGCCCACGATCCGGGTAATCATCCTCAGCATGCATTCGGACGAACATTATCTGCTTTCGGCCTTGAATGCGGGGGCGAAGGGGTATCTTTTGAAGGGTTCGGCTGAAGAGGATCTGATGCCTGCAATTCATTCGGTGTCCCTGGGTTCCCCGTTCTTCAGTCCTGAAATCACCAAGACAATGCTGGAAGATTACATGCTGTTCCTCCAACAACGGAACCTGCTGGATAGCTACGATCTGTTGACAGAGCGAGAGAAGGAGGTTCTGCAACTGCTCGCCGAGGGCAAGTCGAACAAGGAGGTGGCCACAATCCTGGACATCAGCGTTTATACCGTGGACACGCACCGGATGCACCTCATGCAAAAGCTGAATCTGCACAATACGGCGGAGATAGTTCTGTATGCCGTCAGGAAAAAGGTAATACTGTGACCACGGATCGAATGTCTCTCATGCCTTTTCGGGATTACCTCCGCCAAGCCGAACGCCGAGAATGAGGTGTGAAGCCTCATCTGGAGCCACACACAAAGACTTGGACAAAAGCTGCCTTGCACCGCCTGCTCACAGAGCAGTTAAGCGGTACGCGGTTCATCGCCGTCTCCAACCGGGAGCCGTATATCCACCGCTTTGAGGGCGATAACATCGAGTGCGTGCAGCCGGCCAGCGGGTTGACCATGGCCCTGGACCCCATCATGCGCGCTACCGGCGGAACATGGATCGCTCACGGTAGCGGCGACGCTGACCGCGCCACCGTGGATCTGAACAGCCACATCGCAGTGCCGCCAGGTGACCCTTCGTACACGTTACGCCGGGTCTGGCTGGATAAGGCACTGGAAGAGCAGTACTACTACGGGTTGTCGAACGAAGGTCTCTGGCCTTTATGCCACGTCGCCTTCCATAGGCCGGTGTTCCGACGCTCCGATTGGGAAGCCTATCGGAGGGCGAATCAGGTCTTCGCGGACGCGGTTATCGAGGAGGCGGCCGGCCAGCCCGCGATTGTGTTCATCCAGGATTATCACCTCGCTCTGTTGCCGCGAATGCTGAAAGAGCGCAATCCTGATCTGATCGTGGCTCAGTTCTGGCACATTCCATGGCCTAATCGGGAGACCTTTCGAGTCTTTCCATGGAAGGAAGAGTTGCTGGATGGCATGCTCGGCAACGACCTTCTGGCATTTCACCTGAACTACCATTGCTCGAACTTCCTCGACACGGTAGACCGTTGCATCGAAGCGCGGGTGGATAACGAGCAGAGCGCGATTTATCGGGGCGGGAACATGACCCGTGTCCGGCCCTTTGCCATCAGCATCGATTTCGAACAACATGACCAGGATGCTGCGGCTCCGCAAGTGGATCGCCACCGGCATCGCTGGCGCAAGGAACTCAAACTCGGTCCCGAAAGCGTGCTCGGTATCGGAATCGATCGCGCGGATTATACGAAAGGTATTCCAGAACGCCTTTGCGCGGTGGATCGGTTCCTGGAGGACAACCCCGAATACCGGGGCATACTGACCTTTCTACAAGTGGCAGTTCCAACACGTACGCACATCCACGATTATCAGCGGCTGGGGAGCGAACTGGCCGCACTCGCGGAGCGAATCAATCACCGGTGGTCGCATGGTGCATGGAAACCGATTGTGTTACACCAACAGCACCTGCCGCAGAGCGAATTGATGGCGCTCCATCGTCTGGCTGCCTTCTGTATGGTCACCTCGCTACACGACGGCATGAACCTGGTGGCGAAGGAATTCGTGGCAAGCCGCGCCGACTGTGATGCCGCGCTGATACTCAGCACGTTCACTGGCGCTGCCCGCGAGTTCACCTCCGCGATTCTAGTCAATCCTTACTCCGCCGACCACATGGCAGATGCGATTCGTCAGGCGGTGACGATGCCGGTCGCTGAGCGTGTGCAGCGAATGGAGTCACTGCGCAGCGTGGTGAAGAGCCACAATATTTTCGGCTGGGCTTCGGGCATTGTCGGCGCACTGATCGAAATTCGTGATCTGAAACAGCAATCGGCGCCAGCATGCCTGGCGATGGTATCCAGCTTGTGAGACAAAAGCCACTTGTCGACAGTCTGGAGACGATCCTTGCCAGGATCCGATCGGCGCGCCGTATACTGCTGGCGCTTGACTACGAGGGAACGGTGGCTCCCTTCGCACCAACACCGCAATCAGGAATTCCTCCGGAGGTGATCGAGCTTCTGTCGGCGATATCTGCCATCGAGCGGGTGTCCATCGCCATAGTGAGCGGCGGGTCATTGCCCGATTTGAAGCGCCGGATTGCGTTCCCGGCGGCCCTCATCGCCAATCATGGGTTGGAGATTGAAACGCGGGAGTTCTCCTTTGTACACCCGGCTGCGGAAGGCATGCGGCGGGAGGTGGACCAGGCCTGCTGGGACTTGCGACAGGCGTTCGAATCAATCGGCTCCGTTGCGGTCGAGAACCAGAGCTTGACCGCATCGGTGCACTACCGGGACGTGTCGGATGAACTTGGAAACTGGGTGCGTCAGACGGCTAGCATGGTTCTGCAGCCCTATCGCGACGCGTTGTGCTGCAAGCCGGTGCTTGCAGCAGTGCAAGTCCGGCCGCGCACTGTGTGGAATAAAGGTACCGCTCTGCGGCATCTTCTACGTTCCGCGGGCGACGCCGGCACGCTGGTAGTTTGTGCCGGCGACGATCGTACAGACTCAGATCTGTTCCGCGCCGTGCCCTTCGCGGTTTGTCTGAAGGTGGGTGATCCGCAGGCAACGCATGCTGGTTATGATATGCAGACTCCGATAGCGCTGCTGAAATTTCTGCGCCACATTCTCGGGGGCATGGACGTCCGGGACCGGCAGCGTCCCCGGTTAGGACCAGATCTTGCGGGCAGCAGTGGCTCCGTGCCAGCCCTGCCGCTGCTAACCAAGCGGAGCGGTGCCTGACAGGGGACTCGCCTGCCAGCGAACGTTTCTCAGGGCCGGTTGGGACGTGCGGACTCTCTGCCCATCGCCCCCGCTTGCAGGAAGCGGCGCCCTACGACGGGTCCGTTCAAAACCGCGGCATGCTCCATCACATTGCGGGCATGGCGCGCCGCGGCGCTCACTCCCCCGGCGTAGGTCATGTTGGGATTCCTGAGCCCACCGTTATACGCGCCGAGGGCGGTACTGACATCACCGTCACAACGATCGAGAAGGTCACGAAAGAGCAGCCCAGCATACACGGTAAGCACGCGCGGTTCAACGCAATTGGGATCCAGATCGCGCGGGGGACGCAACGCGTCGGGGAGGACGCTATAGTCACGCTTATCGGCCAGGTAGAGCTTGTGACTGTAGCGCAGCGTTTCGCGCGTGATCTGCCAGACTCCCTGTGAGGAATTCACGACCAGCACCCGGCCAGCAGCGCGCCTTAGAATCACGTCTCCGAACTGGGCTCGCCGTTTCCACGCGGTGTGTTCCCGGTCGCCTTCGGCATTCATAAAGTTATTCTCCATGGCGCCGATTCCCAGGAAAAAGTCGAGTGGCAATGAGAAGAACTCCGCTACCGTGACGACGTCCGTCGCCAGTTGTTCCGCCTGCACGGATGCGAGTGGTGCAAGCGATGCCACGCCGCGGCGCCAGGTCCGCGGATCGCTGGCGGATTTAAAGCGCATGAAACGGCTTGCGTAAGCGATCAGCTCCTTGCGGCTGAGGTGCTCCAAATGCCGGCGAACCGGAAAGTTGTAAGCCGCCTCGAACACGGCGTTCTGCCGGCGGACTTCCTTGATCATGTCGTCACCCCACGGATGCCAGTCCGCATCGGCGATCAAGCCACGAGCTTTCGCCGAATAGAGCAGGTAGAGGTCGGCCGGTAAATCGCCCTGCGCAGGCCGGATAAGGATGTGATAGGTAAGGCGGTGGTTGGCGTTACGATAATTCATCAGGACTTCGGAGTCGCGAAATGTGCGCGTGCCTCGCAAGTATCCCGCCATCAGGAATGCGAACAGTTCGTCGTGATAGTGTGCCACCTCTGCGACGACACTCTTTCCTGGAAAGGCAATGATGGCACGCTCGCCGGCAAAGGACAACGAGGGCAGCAGGGCGGCCGAAGAGTGCACCAGTTTGCGGGGCGAAAGCCGAACGTTGGCCCAGAGCAAAAGCCCGAAGATGGCGGCCACAGCCACGAGCCTGGTAATCCAGGCGAACAAAACCCAGTAAGCGCTTACGTGCCCTCGGTCGACAGTACCTGAACTCATCAGCGGGCGCCTCTGCTGAATAGACGGACGGCTGGCGATTTTGGATTCGGTGTCTTCATTCAGTCCGTCAGGCCCACAATCTGATCTCCAAGCGGCGTTTTCTCGCCAGTGAGTTTGGCGTCCGGCTCACCGGACTGTGCGGCGGCATTCTCCAGAACGCAATTCACCTCGCCGCCGATCAGAATGGCGACTCCGAACAAGTAGAACCAGATCATCAGGATCATTACCGCCCCCAGCGATCCGTAAACGGCCGTATAGGTATCGAAGAATCTGAGATAGAGCCGGAGACCAGCCGAGGCCGCCAGCCACAAAACGGAAGCAACCACGGCACCGGGGAAGATCCAACGCCATTGCTGTACCCGCACATTCGGAGCGAAACGGTATGTTAGCGAGAGAGCGGCAAAAACACACATCGCCGCGAGCGGCCACTGCAGGATGTACCACACGGATTTGAACTGGGCTCCCACACCTGCGTGATTCGCCAAGAAGTTGCCGAGCTGCGTGCCATACAGAAAAATGCCGAGCGCGGCAAGCGAAAAGAGCGACAGCGCTAGCGTCAGCACCAGCGCGACGGCACGGCGCTTGAGCCAGGGCCGCGCCTCTCGAACGTTGTAGGCGGTATTCAGACCCTCGATGATTGCGACCATGCCTGCGCCCGCGGAGGCAAAGGCTCCAAGAATACCGAGTGATAATTTCCCGCCTCCGCCAGCGGCGCTAATTTCAGCTAGCGTGCTTTCGACTAGGCGAGACGCAGTCGGCGGAAGAGCGGTGCGTAAGTAGCGCAGCAATTCCCCACGGATCTCGGCGCCCCCGGATACGGTCCCCAGCAGCGAAGTCAGGACTATAAGAAGCGGGAAGAGCGAGAACAGAAAGAAATAAGCCAATTCCGCTGCACGGCCGAATACATTGTCGGATAGGGCCTTTGACCAGACGAGCCGGGCGAACTCCGTCTCGGTTGGCGTCGGCATGAATCTGATCCGGCGTCCGCGAACACCGGCCGCCGGCCGCACCGGACTTCCGATGTCACCCTGCCCCTCAGGCCGACCGAGTTTTTGAATCCTAGCGAGCCAATGGTTCACAATGTGGCTCCTCGGTCAACGCTTTGGAATCGCGTTCACATCCAATGGCGGGTATGCGAACGTCCGCGCCAGTCGGTTCAGAAGGCGCCGGAGGGTCCGCCATTTGGCAGCCAGGGCACCGTGGCTGCCGTTGTCCATGATCGGGTTAAGTCCGGAAGCGATCATCAGCGATTCTTCGACTCCGAAATAAACATCCGGAACCAGCTTCTTCTTGTAGTCGGAGAGCATCGCGTCTGTGGTGTGTTCGAGATCGTCAATCCAATGCTGCACTACGGGACGCTGGATGTGGCCCAACACGTCGCTCCACTGACCTTCCGTTGAACCTTTCAGGCCATCGACCGCAGCCTCGATCTTCTGCATCGCCATCCCGATCCCGGGCCGATCGATCAACGGCTTGGTCGGTGATACCCGCGTCAGCAGGGCTACGTCGGGAATTCGAGGCCGTCCATATGCCGTCGCAATCCGGTTCAGTTCGATACGGATGGCTTGCCACTCGCTTTGGGCACCTGCGGAAAATCCATGGCTGATCATCGCCCGATTGATCGCACGGGCCGCCATCAAAGCGTTCTGAACGTGCTGAACCACGACGCCGGCCTCGGAACGGCCATCCGATAACCTGGCCGTCTGTTCGGCGAGGAACGCAGTCCAGCGCTGCATTAGTTCGGCAAGGTCGCCGCGGGAATTGTCCGGCAAGGCCGAGCGCAGAGTATTTTCAAAATGCGCAACCCTTGCCGGCAGGTTTACGGACTCCGCCATCGTCGCACTCGAGAGACAAACTGTCGCCATGGCGATTCGGACGAGACGGCACCGAACACTCACTGCAGTCATAACACTCGATTAGCAGCACGTCAGTAGCCACACCCTCCTTAGTTGAGACTGTGACCAAGTTGCAGTAACGAGAAAAGCGTGACTCAAGTGTTTCGTATGTCGATCAAATATCGGCGATCGAGCCGAAGCCGCCGGCAACATTGCGATGCGCCAAAGTAGTGCTACGCAGCCCAGGACTGGTGCTTTCTCACGTATTTAGGGGATATCTCCGCGTATCCAATCGTTGTACGGTTGAGTTGTGGTCAGGCATCAGGCAATTGAACGTTCCTATAAATTTGCGGTACTCGCGAACTCTGCTGTCGCTCGCACTCTGCGCCCACACGTCGACAGGCCAAAACAATGTCCGGTCGGTTCACGGTACCGTCAAAGATGGCAACGGCCGTCCCTCGAGGGGCGATTGTTCAACTTGAGAACCTGACCACGCGCAGATCCGTACCTACCGAGCCGGCCGTGATGGCATCATCACTTCCGACGGCTGAATACTACCAGCCTCAGATGTCCTACACCGCAGTATCGCCAGAGCGACGTTCATCGGGGTATTTTAGCGTTTCGATTCCCGGAGGCACCCTGCGTCCCGTCTTGCTGTCCCGTTGGGCAGGTGTGGTCTGACAAGGAGACGATGAAATGCTGTTGGCTGTTCACTATCTCGCGTTTGCCGCGCTAATTATCCCGGCGAGCGCTGCAGCGCCGCCGAATGCGAACTTTACTGGATGTCTGGATGAGGAGGCGGGTGCCAGGTATGTGCTCCGCGACTCCCGTGAACTTCGCCCCCTGGTTTGGCTGGCGGCCGGAGGCAGCTTCGATAACCAGAGCTTCGCGAAGTATTTGGGCAGCAGAATTACTGTGCGCGGGGATGTGCGCACGGAATCGGGCCACAAGGTTCTCAGGGTTGATGGCCCAGGGGACATTACGCGCGTCTCAGAGGTGTGTGTTCCCCACCCGGAAAATATGATCTCGGGCAAGGAACCGCGCGACGCAACCGACCACAGGAAGACGCAGGCGTCTACTCGTTCCGTAACGGGATGCCTGGACGAAGATCCCGGGCCCCAATACCTCTTGCGCGGAGAGCGCGAATTGAAGCCGATCCTGATGCTTGATCCCAAGGGTTATCCAGTCCAGGCGTTCGCCAAGCACCTGGGGAAGCGAGTCGAGGTCACCGGCAAGGTGTTTGCGGAGGAACCGGTCCCGCGCATGGAGGTCGGCAGTATCACGGACCTGTCTGACTCCTGCGCGCGTGACCGGTGATCATAATAGCGCGGTGGAGTTGGGGAGCCGCGGTCCTAGTTACCCCTAGCGGGCACTGACGGCGATGTCTGGTGCTCCTATCAAGAGCCAATTAGTATACCTTCCTCGCATCGGAACTTAGTCGCTGTCCTACTGCGGCGTCTCCATCTCCACTTGGCTCAGCAACGATCCCAGCTCAGGCGCTTGCTAGGATATCCAATCAGCCGCACGGATCGTGCCGTGATTCGCCGATGTCATTCCACCCTATAGGCGGCCAAGCGCCAGGTGGTTCATGTATATGAATGCCCTACTTAGAGGCGGCTCTCGTACGACGGGCGAAGGAACTGCATAGCCAGCCAAAGAGCAAGCCGGCAACGTACCCCCCCCATCGCGGCGGACCTTCGCCGTTCCGCGCGCTTCACCGCACTATGAAAACGCGATGATCTTCTTACGGACCGCGTATAGGACCAGATCGACTGTACTGTGAAGTTCGAGTTTCTGCATAATATGCGTGCGGTGTGTCTCGACCGTATACGGGCTCAAATTCAGAAGGGCGGCGATCTCCTTGGCCGACTTGCCCTCCGCCAGTAGCTGGAACACCTCCTTCTCGCGATCAGTCAGCAGGTCATAGGAATCCCTGAGGCCTCGCTGTTTGAGTTGTTGCACGAAGTCGTCCAGCAAAGTCTTGGCAACCGTGGGACTGAAGAAGGACTTCTTTTGCGCCACAGCCTGGACCGCACGAAGCAGGTCAACGTCAGCACTTTCTTTGAGCAGGTAGCCCTTCGCGCCGGCCGTCAGGGCGCGCAGCAAATACTCCTCGTCGGAGTACACGCTTAACATGATCACCCCAATACTGGGATTTTGCTTCACAATCTGCGCAGTGGCCTCGATGCCGTTCAGATTCGGCATGCCGATGTCCATGATTACCAGGTCCGGCCGCAATTCATCAGCCAGCTTCACAGCGTCGCGCCCGTCAGAAGCTTCGCCCACGACCTCGATCCCCTCATGCTGTTCGAGTTGCAGCCGAAGGCCCTTGCGCATCACGCCGTGGTCATCTGCGATGAGGATACGAATCATTTTGTGGTCACTCCGCCGGCAACGGGTACTTCCACCTCCAAGATAGTCCCTTTCTCGGGTTGGGAGGTGACGGTGACCTTGCCTTCGAGTTCGCGCACTCGCTCCTGAATGCCAATCAACCCCAACCCCCGGGACGATGCCTGCCGTGGATCGAAGCCAACACCGTCGTCCTGGATCGACAACTGGACCCAATCGAGCCGGCCATAGATGGAGATTCGTATAGTTTTCGCTTGCGCATGTCTCGCGCAGTTTGTGAGGGCTTCCTGGACAATTCGGTAGATGCATGTTCGATGGGTTTCCGGCAGCCCTTCGAGATCTCCGTCGATCTGTACAACCACCGGTACACCACTTCTCCGGGAAAACTCCCTGCCCTGCCACCGGAGCGCCGGCCCCAAACCCAGTTCGTCCAGCATTGCCGGCCGCAAGCCCATCGCCAGATCCCGCACTCCTCGAATCGTCTCCGCATTCAACTGGCGGGCTTCGTCCAGGCGAACACGAAGTTTGTCGGGGGAAGCAATGACCGACTCCATGTTGCCTAGCTCCATGGTCATGCCGGAGAGCATCTGGCCGACAGCATCGTGGAGTTCCCGCGATAGTGACCTACGCTCTTCCTCCTGGGTCCGCACCAAATTCCGGGATAGCCGGCGCAGTTCCTCTTCGGCGTTTTCCGCGCGTCCGCGTTGTTGTTCACTGCGGCGTTCGAGAAGGGCTACGCGAGTGGCGCTAATCAGGGCGACGAGGAGGCCGAGCGAAAGCGCGAGGAGGACGGTCCTGCGAAGAAAGCCCTGGAGCAATTCCTGGCTTCCCCTTAGTCGCTGTTGTTCTTTCCGCAGGTTCGCCGCGTTGATCTCGCCGATATCCCGTGCGAGCGCCACGACGGCCTCTCGGCGTGGGAGCACCTGTTGGCGAAGAAACCCCCGGCTAAGTACTGCTTTCTCTCCCGGGGACCAGTTGAGAATGGGGTCCATCGATTCCCAATATGCTTGGAGTTCGATCCGCAGTTGCTGCAGCCGCGCCGATTCGCCCTCCCCAAGGCGCTTAGCAAGGAATTCCAGCCGCTGATGAATCGAAGACCGTCTGGCCAAAAGCTGCTCCCGGTAGGTGGCCGCCATGAGGTGAGACGGGTCCAAGAGGTAGTCCCGGATCAGGATGCCGCCCAGATACAGATCAGCCGGAATCTCCCGCAAAACGGCATCAGTCTGTAAGTATGCATCATGGGCAGCCAGGGTCTCGTTGTGCAGTGTTTGCGCTCGACGCATCGCGCCGAAACCGAGGAGGCCGATCAAAAGTATTAGCGTGCCAAATCCGATGAGAAGCACCAGCCAACTGCGCGACCTCATGCACTTGCCTCCATACAGCTATTCTGGCCGGAAAATGGCGTCTCGGAGCGATCGGATGTTGGACTGCAACCGCGATAACCTGGGAGCAGGGCAAGATGGATGTCATCTTCACGGATCTCGACGGGACGCTGTTGGACCGCGACACTTACAGTTGGGAAGCGGCACGGCCGGCACTTGATCGATTGAGGCGGCAGGGCGTTCCTTGGGTTCTGGTCACCAGCAAGACGCGCGCAGAGGTCGAGTTCCTGCGCCGCAGCCTCAATCATAAGCACCCATTCATCGTCGAAAACGGCGGCGCCGTCTTCGTTCCTCTCGGGTATTTCCCGTTTGCGGTCCGCGGAGGCGAACGCCGGAACTCCTATGAGGTAATCGAGTTGGGGATGCCGTACAAGCGGCTCGTTGCAGATCTTCAAAGAGCGTCGCAGGCCAGCCATTGCCGCGTTCGCGGATTTCATGAAATGACACCCGGGGAGGTGGCCAGGCTCTGCGACTTGCCTCTGAAACAAGCTGGTTTGGCGAAAAAGAGGGAGTACGATGAGCCGTTCGTGGTTCTGGACCCGGACCGCGCCGATGTCCTTGCCGCCGCGATCGAAGACCTGGGGCGCAGGTCGACCAGAGGCGGCCGTTTCTGGCACATCCTTGGCGGCAGTGACAAGGCGCGGGCCGTCGAGGCCATTTCCGCGCTGTTCGCGCAGTGGAATCCGCCGGTTCGCACCATCGGCTTGGGTGACGGGTTGAATGACGCGTCTTTTCTCAACGTAGTGACTGCTCCGGTGCTCATTCGTTCCGCGCAAGCGGAGGAACTGAAGGCCATGGTACCGCGCGGCGTGGTAACCGACCGCCCCGGCCCCGAAGGCTGGAATGAGGCTGTCCTGGCCCTGATCGGCGACTGACAACGGCCAGTTGACCGGCGCCTGGTTAAACGGGTTGCCGTATCACAGATGGCTCCACAGAGACCGTTCAGCAGATTCTCCGGGCTGCTCCCTTTTCTCCTCCAGGAACCGCTGCAGGCCTCCGCGCCCAAGGCCGATCACCAGGCTGGCCGCAAGAACCGCGCCACCCACAAAGATGATAAAGGCGGCGAGGAACACACTCCGGGCGAAGTTGAGTTGATCGGCGGCGACGACTACGGCGACAAACATGATGAGGATCCGGACGACTGCTGCCAGACGGCGCGGAGACGGGAACCCCTCATTCACCGCCCATACCAGCATGCTGCGACCGAGATACTGCCCGAGCCAGGCCCCAGCGAGCAAGATCAGCCCGGCTACCACCAGTTTCGGTAAAAGGAAAACGAAACTCTGGATGATCTCCGTGGTCAGATCGGTCCCAAATACGTTCACTCCGACGAGCACGCCGCTCAGCAGGATGCCCCAGTAGGCCGTCTCGGCCACCAGGCGCGTGGCACGAAGCCGGCCCGAACTGTCCACCATAAAGGCAATCCCGCTCTGGCGCAGAAACTTGTCCATGCTTAGCCCCTTGAAGATCCTATAAATCACCCAGCGCACAAGTACAGCCGTCAGATACGCTCCCAGCACCAAGGTCAGGGCGGCTAGCAGCGAAGGGAGATACGTTGTCACGTGATGGTGGAGGCGCTCCAGCGCGCCCTCCAAGACCTTTTTCAATGTCTCAATCATTTCTCATACCTCCAAATTCTCTCTGTGCAACTGTCGCTGCCCCAACCTTGTCCAGCGATGGCCGCGAACTGCCGGCTCGAACTGCCTCAGCATTCCACTCGGCGCTCAAATGAGGCTTGAGGTTCTCAAAGGTCAAGCAGAGTTGTTCGATCTTCTCCTCGACCTCGGGCGCAATGAGAGTTTCAGTCTCGCGGACGAAAGATGCCACCCGGGCCAGGTACAAGGGCGTCAGGGAACGCAGGATCATCCCTCTGGACATGGGATGTTTCTTATACGCGCAGGCGAAATCCAGAACCACGCGAGCCCACAGTTCGTCGTCAAGGTGAAAGGCTCCGTCGCCTTCCGACAGGCAGCCACCCAGCCTCCGAACGGCCGCAAACGTATCTTCTTCCAAAACGCCGGCCCAGATCTCGCCCAGGTCCTGACAACCTCGCCGAAAGGCGTCGATCATTCGGTTGACGTTCACATTGACCGGGTCCAGACCAACGTCAAATCGGAAGCCAAACAACTCGGCTGGTGTGCTTCCCGTCCGGCTCTGCCAGATTGGCTTGTACTCCTGCATGAGCATAAAGACGCTGCCAACAACCTGCTGCAACATCGCAGTCAAATCTGAGCCGGGATCCTTGGCGTCGTGCAGCTTTGCCCCCAGGAAGCTCTGGCACACGCGATACCCTTCGGCGATCGCAATGGTAGTCATCCAAATGTCGATTCCGTAGCGCGCAACGTCGGTTTCCCAGTCCTCGCGTTCGAGATACCGCGAGACCAGGCGTGCCGACACACCGAACTCGCCGCCGATCGGCTGCCGCACTCCCACTCCGTACAGCATTCTTGTCAGCGGATAGACGATGCTGTTCGTTATCGTCCCGTCGTACTTGTGCCGTTGGTAGTAGGGCGCGACGAAGTCATGGCCGGCGAAGAGTATGGGCCGGATGAGAAGGTCAATCCATTCCGGCGTAATCGAACGGAGATCGGAATCGACGACGGCGCATGCCTTTGCATCCAGTCTCTTCGCCATTTGGAAGATCAGACGAAACGCACTTCCTTTGCCCGGCACCCCATGATAAGGGAATGACAGTCTGTGCGCAGCCAGGAGCGGAGTGGAAAACAGCAAGAGGTGACTATTCTCCACGCGCGACGACAGGACCGCATCCTGTGTGTTGTCCGTAGATCCCCCATCTGAATTGATGACGACGCCCGTAAGCTGGGGGTAGTACTTTGCCAGGCCTGCATAGGCGGCCTGCACGACATGTCCGATGGTCCGGCCATTGTTGTAACTGGGGATACCGATTACGATGTCGGCACGGCGGATGACTTCCGCAGCCCGGCGGGCATCGTCTGGCAATGGAGGTTCTGCCATGGAATCTCCTTCACACAGCGCGGGCAACCATCTGTCGGGCGTCCTTCTCCACCGCATCCTGCAAGAGATCGAAGAACTCCGGGATGGCCGCCAGAACCCGGTTCCAGTTGGGGATGAGCGGAAGGCCACGCGGGTCGAGGATGAATTCGTCCGCCGCTGCTCGCAGGCTCTTGGCAAATGCCGCGACGGCCATCTCCTCGGCGTGACGATCGAACTTGAGGCCGTTCAGCATGGCGTCCGCGTAATAGCGAGCGATCGTGTCCTGCGCCATGCGGACGTAGCGCACTTCCAGACTGCGGAAATGGTCCGCCGAAAAGACCACGCCTTCGGCTGCCAGGGTGGAGAACAGCGACTTCGCGATGTCGGCGGTCATCCGGGAAAGGCCTTTGGAAGGATCGTCCGTGGACAGGCTTTGGTGTTTGTGCTCGTAATTGTCCGTCAGATCCACCTGGCATGTCCTCGCCACAGCGCAGTTGCGAAACACCTCCGCCAGCACTCCCACCTCGAGGCCCCAATCCGCTGGGATCCGGTTCACGCGGGCCAGATCGATGTCCATGGCGAACTCGCCGGCAAGCGCATAACGGAAGCTGTCCAGATAGTGCAGGAAGGGTGTTCCGGGCGCCATCCCCTCAAGCGCCCGGATGAGCGGCGTCATGAACAGCCTGGTGACGCGGCCGTGCATTCGATCGGTCACGCGCGCATAGTAGCCTTTACAGAAGTCGAATGGCAAATGCGGGTGGGCAATCGCATAGCACAATCGGGCCAACAACTGCCGGTCGTAGTTGACGATGTCGCAGTCGTGAAGGGCGATCATGCCGCAGTCACGCATTGCCAGGAGGTACCCGTATGCCAACCAGCAGGAACGACCCTTGCCGTCGGCTCCCGCTGACAATCCACGCTCTTCGAGCATCCTGAAGAGCGACTGAATTCGGTCACTGTCCACCCAGATGACTGTGACAGGCGTGTAGAAATCCTGGAAGAAGCTCCGCGCCCGGTCGAACTGCTCCGGGGTGGCCTTTGCCAACACTACGACGATGCGCTGCAGGTAGCGCACCTTCCGGAGCTCGGGCACAATGCGCTGCATGGCGAGCGTTTCGAACTCCGAGTAGAGCGCCGGCAAGACCAGTCCGATGGGCTTGTTCCGGGAGAACTTCTCAAGATCGGCCTCAAGCCGGTCGATGCTGTTCGGGGTCAGACGATGAAGGGTGGTTACAACGCCGGTCTGATAGAAGTCTGCCATCGGATTTGCCTCCGAATCCAGCGTAGGGGAGCAACGCGGTGTTGAGAATACACGGCGGACTGTATAACGGGACGAAAGGAACGGTATCGCCGAAGTCTTGGCGTTTGATCGGGCGGCTCCGGTCACACCGGCGGCATGCGCATGGCAAGGCACCGGCAGCAGCCATTCCCGTAATAAGGCGGTCGGACATCAGGATTGGCGGCCATTTGTCTCCTGCGGCCGCTCCTGGTGGTTACCGCCGCTCATTTGGATCGTCCGGGTCGGGAATGGAATCTCGATGCCTTGGTTCCGGAAGCGCCGGAAGATCCGCTTGCGGAGTTCGTGTTGCACCAGATATTGGTCCACAAACTCGGAGACCTGGCAGATCAGAGTGAAGTTCAAGGAGAAGTCGCCAAATCCCGGGATGAAACGGACGAAGGGCGCCGGATCGGCGAGGAGACCTGGGATCTCGCCGGCTCCGGCGATCGCCTCTTCGATCAAGACCGCCTCCACCAGGTCGGGATCGCACGCGTAGCTTACCCCGATGGGTATCAGGAGCGACATTCGTTTCTCCGGAAGATGATAGTTGGTGACAATCGCCTGAGCCAGCTTGGCGTTGGGAACCACAATCAGATTGTTCGCCAGTGCCCGCAAGGTTGTGCTACGCCAACTAATGTCCGATACGTAGCCTTCCTCGCCAGTGTTGAGCTTAATGTAGTCTCCTGCTCTGACCTGTCCGGCAACAGTTATGTAGAACCCCGCGAACAGGTTGGAGAGCGTGTCCTGAAGCGCCAGCGCCACCGCCAAGCCGCCCACGCCCAGCGCGGTTAGGATTGGAGTGATGGAGATGCCCAGGGTATTTAGCAGAATCAGTAAGCCGATCGTCACTACCGCCAGGCCGGCGAGATTCTGCGTGATTGTCGTGACGGGCTGTGCGCCGGCTACCGTGGAGCCGTAATACCGCACCATGGCTCCCGACAGCCGCGCGGCTACCACCGTTAGGGAGACAATCCACAGGACTAACAACGCTCGGCTGACAAGACCTGTGGCGCGGGCGGGCAAGTCGGAGGACTGAGTGGCCAGATGCAGCGCCAGAATCAGCACCCACACCATAAAAGGACCTCGCACCGCGCCGATCACTATGTCGTCGAACCGTGTCGTCGTCTTGGCCGACCAAGCCTGCAACCTCCTGAAGAGCACACGCTGAACGAGCCATCCAGCGAACAGCACGAACGCGAGAACAATTCCAGGGGTGATCAACACCCGCCAATTGTGCAACAGGAAATCGGTACTCTGCTTCATGCCACGTCCGCGCCCCCGAAGAATGGTCCGTTTCCTAATATCGGAATACCGCAGCCAGTGGTCCTTCGCCGGGTACCTGGTCCGGCGGCAGCGCGTACACTGAGCCTCGGGCAAGATAAGTGGATGTCGCGGCCAGATTAAGAAGGTCCTGGGATTCTGGTGCGGGGTGGTCGACAACGGCGGTTTCGTTGGTCGATGGGTCGAATCGGCCCCACAATTGCACGCCCACGGCGACGAAGAGCGCCTCGATTCTTCCCTGACGAGCGGCCGGCAGAATCTCGGCCAGCTTGCTCGAAGTGCGAGGCGTGTCGAGGAATTCCAGAAACCGGGCAGCAGCCCTTTGTTGGGTCTGGAGGAAATGGCTTTCGGCGATGGGAGCGGCGCGCCGATGTAGTTCTTGCGCCGAGAGCGCCTCGGGATTGCCGGGGATCCACTCGTCGAGCAACTCCGAATAACTGTTGGCTTGACGGTAGATCGGATACAGATGATCCACAGCCGCCAGAATCAGAGGCGCGCGTTCTTCGCCGAGCACATCCCGCATGCCGCCGTCAATCTGGCGAAAGAACGCAAGCAGGGTCTCCTTCTTCTCCTGTCCCCCGCTTCCATGCCCGTGGAAAACGGCGTTCGGTGCCCCTCCCGCGGCGCCTGAAGCGGAGTGGTTTTGCAGGGTTCGATCAGCCCTTCTTTCCCCCACGACCGCTGCGAGGCTGGAGGGCATCCCCGATGGTTCCATTTCAGTGATCGTGTCGCGCGAGGCGCGGAAGATCCGAATCTTATTTTGGCTCAGGGCGAGAATGACGTAGCGGCAGTCGGATGTGAGCAGAGCCAGCAACGGCTTTGAATGGAACCTGTCGCCCACCAACGCAAGCTCCGGAAGTTTCAGTGCGACGCGGTACTTTCGAAAGAGATCGCGGGAGCGGAACATCGCCAGCCCGTCGCTTTGGTGCTGCCAGAAATCGTAGTCGTCCACGAGGGCCCGAATCGGGTCGAGCAACTCCTGGATCTCAGGTTTGCGAACCGCGCGCGCCTCCAAACTCGCCTCGCACTCGCGGAGCAGGTTTTTCAGGCGGATGGGGTCCTGCCGCGTTTCGACGCTCGCCCGGTGTGTCGGCATGTAGATAGAAATGCACGGGCTTGAGGCGTGCTCGATCAACTCTTCTAAATCTGTCTTCTTCAAGACATCCATCGCGTTCCTCCTGATTGCCGGTGAACTTGCCGTTCAACATTCCCAGCGTAGCCTCGGTGGCGGCAACCCGGAATACAGTCGATGGGTGATTGATGCCTGAAAACAGGGTTAGGCCTGATGATGGAAGTTTACACTGTTAGCGGCCCCGAGCCTTCTTCGCTGCCGTCAGCTTCTTCGCAGGCGGCGGGGGCGCCTCCGGCGGGGCCCAATCCATTTCGACGCGCAACTGCTCGACGTGGAGGCGGCTCTGGAAGACTTTTTGCAGCACAGCCGCTACAGCCTCCTCTAGGGCCGCCGGCGCCTGATACCGCAGCCGCACGACGATCCCGCTGGGGCTGAAGCCCAATTCATAGCCGAGCAATGTCGCAGAACTCGCGGGCCACGCCTCGCGAAGGGGCTGCTCCAGCCGCGCGACCAACTCTCGCCTCACACCGTCCAAGTCTTCAATTGGGGTCGGAGGCGCGGGCTTCAGCCGTTCTCGCAGAAGCGCCAGTTCTTCTTCGCCGGCTACTTTGCGGACAAACAGGTCCACCTCCCTCCCGGTCCTCCTCAGGATGGTCCTTCGAGCCTCTTCTATCTTCCCCGCCGGCACAGCGTCCGTGAGGATGAGGCGGACGCGGATTCGATCCGGCGCGAGGTCAATCACCTCGGAGACCACTGAATCGCGCGACGCAATCTGACGAACCGCCTCGCGGATCGCTCCGCGGGCAAGGGTCTCGCTTCTTACCTGCATGAGAGCCCGCCTCAACGGCACGAATAGCACACCCAATATGAGTGCCAGCATGAGGATCCGCCAGCGGAGCCTACCAACGTCCGCCAGAGAGCGAGATAGAAACGTGCGTTGCAGCAGCGTGAAGAGCTTGTCACCGGATGCCCGTTCCCGAATCGTTTGGTCAATTTCCTCGCGGACATCAGGAGCATCCATCCTGACCAGCAAGAAGACAAGGAATGCGCTTGCAACAATGGCGGCCAGGTTGGTCAGGAAGAGTAGGCCTGCGCCCGATATGATAGGTCCGACGAAGCCGCTGCCCACACCGAAGCCCACGGTGCAGAGTGGCGGCATCAACGCCACAGCAATCGCGACGCCCGGGAGGGCTGTGACTCCACCGCCTCCGCCTCCTCGACATACCACCACCGATCCGGCGAGCCCGGAGAATATGGCTACCCCGAGATCCAGCAGGTTGGGCTGCGTCCGGTTTAGGATTTCCGCCGTGGGTGCGTGAAATGGCAAGAGCCATACGATGGCTGCGGAGAAGCTGACCGCTCCTGCCAAACTCGCAAGCAGGTTGACCAACGACCTGATGCCCAGATAGAAGTCACCGGCCGCCAAGGCGAGACCCGCCGCGAGGATTGGCCCCATCAACGGCGAGATCAGCATCGCGCCGATCACCACCGCTGGGCTGTCCAGCACCAGGCCAAGAGTCGCAATCCCGGCAGCGAAAACCAGTTCCAGCCAATAGTTAAGGCTGGCGATTTCCGCAGCCTCGTAAATCTGGGCGTAGACCCGAGGCTTGGACTTGGGATCGATCCGGAGCGACTGCTCGATCTGCACGCGGAGGTCGAAAGCGGAGGGGACGATCATCTCATGCATTGTAGCCTCTGCGCCAGAGGCCCGCGTCAAGTCAGGGCATTATCCGAGGGCCGATGTGTCAGTAGGAGCGGACCGATTGCGTGCGGGGAGTCCCAGGTAGTCACACTCATGCCAACAGAGGGGAATCATTCGTCGCCGAGGTCCACGTTCAACCGGTCCCGATCGAGTTCTCTTGCCAATTTCCGGTGAACATCCTCTGAGAGCATGCCCTGGCGAGACAGGTCCGCCAGTCGGGCTTTCTTTACGGCCAGCAGGTGACACTCCACCCGAGCGAGTTGCCGGTGTTCGAGCTCCTCCCCGACCGGATTCAGCTCCCTGAGGCGTTCGCCCTCGCGTGACAAATCTTCCTGGACGATTTTGTATAAGTGTTCGGTCACGTCGCCGCGCCGGCGCATCTCGTTCAGTTCGGCGAGCGCGCCGGCGTTTGCGAGGATCCGGCCTCCCACCAGCTCCTGCTCATGCCAGCGGGGTTCCGACGCGGCGAAGCCGAGCCACCTGAGCAGGGGTCCAATGGTCAATCCCTGCACGAGCAGGCTGAAGATAACGCTCCCGAAGATCATTGTGACAAGTTGCGCGCGCGCGGGGACCGCAGCCGGGAGGCTGAGCACTAAGGCGATCGAGAGAGACCCGCGCAGCCCACCCCAAAACAGCACCGACTGCCATCGCAGTGACAGCTTCTCACCAAAGAGGTTGGCAATCGGGATCAGGAAATAGACAGCAGCCAGCCGCGCCACGAGGGTCGCACCGATTGCCCAGGATACTGGCCCAATGTTTTCTCCCAGCCTGGTGAATTGGATCTCAAGCCCGATCAGTAGGAATACCAAGGAATTGACCACAAAGGCGGCGTACTCCCAGAAGGAGTTGACCGCCAGTTGGGTGGGAGGGCTCATACCCCTCTGCCGGCCGTAGTTTCCAATCACGAGACCGGTGGAGAGCACCGCGATAACCGGGGACACGTGGAGTCCTTCCGCTAATAGATATGACCCGTAAGCCGCGATGGTGGTGAGGGTGATCTCGAGCAGGTGGTCGTCAAAATACGAGGTGAGAGTGGATGCCAGCACACCCAATGCCACACCAGCCAGGAGCCCGCCCGCAACCACGACCAGGAACTCCCCCACCGAGGACAGCGCCACAGCCCCGGTTGAACTTCCGGCGGCACCTACCAGGATGATGCGGAACACCACCACCGCAGTTCCGTCGTTGAGGAGGCTTTCCCCCTCAACGATGGTAGCCAGGCGAGCTGGCAGCGAGAGCGTTTTGAACAAGGCCAGCACTGAAACTGGATCGGTGGCGGAGATCATGGCGCCGAACAGCAGCGCTGGACGCCAGGAGAGGCCCAGGCCGTAATGCAGGATAACGCCGATTACGCCCGTAGAAAGAATTACCCCGGCCACCGCCAATACGAGTATTGGAAGTAGGTTCCGGCGCAGTTGGTCCAGCTTGAGGTTCCACGCCGCCTCAAACAGCAGCGCGGGCAGGAAAATGAGCAAGATCAGGTCAGGCGATATGTGTACCACGGGCAGGAAATGCATCGGGCTGATCACCAGCCCAACGATCACAAGCGCCAAAGTATACGGTACACGCACCCATTTCGTAGCCATCGCCACGGCGGAGGCGATCAGCAACAGCAGGATGAGTATTCGAACCGTGATTTGGGTTTCCGGCATCACTGATCGCGAATGCGATACTCGCGATTATTGCATGGAAAAGTGGGGTAATCAGCAGGAGTCGGGCGGTGCGGTTAGCACTCGGGCACTTTCGCTGGCAGCTTTGAGCGGTGGCTTAACTTCAGCGCGCGCGGCGGAGCAGGACCACAAAGCCGACCAAGCCCGCGGACAGCGATCCAGCCAATATTCCGAATTTCGCCATCTTGAGCAGTTCCGGATCGGAAAACGCCAATGCCGCAATGAAGAGAGACATGGTGAACCCGATTCCGCCGAGCCACGCGGCTCCATGAATATGGTTCCAGCTCACACCGGCAGGCAAGACTGCCAGTCTGATGCGCACGGCGAGCCAGGATGCCAGTCCGATGCCAATGGGCTTGCCCAGAAGCAGGCCGAGCGCGACTCCCAGGGTGACGGGCTCCGCTTAGTAATTGTTAGAAAATAAGTGTCGCAAAAACCCATTTCTGGCCTAGAATGT
>JBDTMZ010000133.1:0-7374 GCA_039934035.1 Candidatus Solibacter sp.
GAAGGCGTTTCCTCCGCTGCTCCTCCGCTGCTCCAGCGGTCGCGCTCCACCCTTTGGTTTCGATCAGTTGTGCCTAGACATGCAGGTGCGGCAATGAGTGCGGCCGCCGAGGTACGGCCGGCGCTGATGGGACACCTCAAGGACCTGCGTCTGCCGACGGTGAGGGAGTGCTACGAAGAGACGGCGCGCCAGGCGGAACGAGAGACGCTCAGCTATGAGCAATATCTGCTGGAAGTGATCTCGCGGGAATGCGATCAGCGGCGGAAGTCGAAAATACAACGGCTGTTGAAAGACTCGGCCCTGCCGTTGGAGAAGTCGCTCGCGAACTTCAATCTCAAGCGCCTGCCGGCGAAAGCGGCGCGGCAGTTGCGGACATTGCAGGAAGGCAGCTTTCTGGATCGCAAAGAGAACGTCCTGGTCTTCGGCAATCCAGGGTCTGGCAAGAGCCATCTATTGGCCGCGCTGGCCCAGGAGTTGGTAGTGACGGGGGAGCGCAAGATGCACTTCACCAAGTGCGCGTTATTGATGCAGGACCTATTGGCGGCCAAGCGGGACTTGCGACTGAGTCGGGAGATCAAACGGTTGGGCCGCTACGAGGGGTTGATTATCGACGATCTGGGGTACTTGCAGCAGAGCCGGGATGACATGGAGGTGGTGTTCACGCTCTTGGCGGAGCGCTACGAACGCGGCAGTGTGCTGATGACGAGCAACCTGGCGTTCTCAAAGTGGGAAGCGATCTTCAAAGACGCGATGATGACGGCGGCTGCGATCGACCGTCTGGTGCATCACAGCGTAATCATCGAACTGAATATCACGAGCTACCGGGTGGAGGAAGCCAAGAAGAATCAGCAAGCGGAAAGCCACGCTGAGGGCGAATGAGGCGAAGCCCGGCGCCGCGACGAAAACCGACAGGCGAAGAGAGCCGTGGAAATGCCGGGGCTGCGGAAAGCCTGGAAAGCCAAAGGCAGGCTTTCCACCCTTTCCACGAGCCCCTTGGAAATCCCGCCGAAAGACGGCGCGATTTCCACATTCCCACAGCTCCGGCGATGACGGCGGATGGGAAAGTGGAAAACCAAATTCAGGTTTCCCACTTTCCCACCGCCACGGCTTCTCAATTTGAGAAGAGAAAAGCCATTAGCCACGGCGGGCGCTTCGCTCCGCCTAAGCAGCCAAGAGTAATTGTCGTTGGTCGGGAGAAATAGTTGTCGTCAAACCAAAGAAATAGTTGACGCCGGACACCTGCACGGCTCCATGACCGCGGGTACCCTGGAACGCCGCCATCAGTTCCATCAGATTGTTGGTTGTGTGCGGATCGCACACGAATAGTTCCTTCGTCACGGTTCCGAATCGCAGGGCGCAGGCCCCTGGGACCGGATTACACAAACACCATCCATCCGGTACCGTGACATGGTGCACTACCTCGGTATGTTATTGAAAGAATTGAAACGCGCCGGTCGTTTTTTGTGTATGCGGGATTCCTCGCCGGCTTGAGGCTATCGACGCTGGCGGGGCTGGCGCCCTTTCCCCAACCGCGCCACCGTCACCTGGCAAGGTTGAACCTGCTTCTTGAATCTGAGACGGTCGTTCGCACTGAGCCTCAACCGGCTGCAAGGAATCCAGGAGCCTGCGTAGTTCTAAAAGCGCCTCAAGAGGGACTAACAGCGACGACATTGGCTCCTCGATTATGCCATGGACCAATGTTCCTGCACGATACCGAAATAGCGGAACCTGGCACTGGCGGATCGAAGCCACGGCACCTGGACTACCGCTACTGGCCGGGGCCGTCAGCATCTTCGAAGGATATTCGAACCGCTGTCAGGAGGACATAAGTCATCACGGTGGCTGCGGCGCCTGCGCCGAAAACCGCTGAGGCACCAAAGGGCAGCAGGAGGGCACAAAACAAAGTCGCAACGCCACAACTCGCGAAGTGGAGTATGTCGGGCAGCCAATCCGGCCACAAGCGCATGGTTTCCCAGCGGATTCTCTTTCGCAGAACGGTGCGGAATGCCGGGCTCAACTCTGGCGGTGTGAGCGCGGTACTAAGCAGGGCGTCCAGTGTCTTCTGTCGTGCGGCGAACCCGGCGCATGCACAACAAGCGGCCACATGGGCGTCGATCTCCCCCTGAACATCGACAGTCCTTGCCTTCTCAAGGGACTCGAGGATTTCTTCTTGTGCTTTTCCGCAATCCATTCTATTTCTCCATCATCTCGCCCAGCGCGCGCCGTGCCCGGTGCAGATGGCTTTTCACTGTCCCTTCGGGGAGGTCCAGGATCTGTGCCACGTCCTCGACGCTCCTTTCTTCCAGGTAGAAGAGCGTGATCACTTCCCGCTGAGCTTCAGGCAGCCTCGACAGGTATTGATCCAATTCGATGCTGAGGTGAGCCGTGTTCGAAACCGTTGGCTCCGATGATTGATCGAGCGAGGCAGTCTTCCGGTAGGACTGCGCACGTAGGGCAGAGAGGCAGGTGTTGCGCGCGATTGTGTACAGCCACGTAGATGGCGCCGCCCGGCCATCATAGTTTGGCAGAACCTGCCAGACTCTTAAAAAGGTCTCCTGTGTCGCTTCCTCGGCTCGACCGGCATCCTTGAGCATCATGACCGCCATCCTAAAGATCTTCTTCTCGTAAAGGTCCAACAAACGTTCCAGCGCTTCCCGATACCTGCGTTTCTCGAGCAGCTGTTGAACATCGTCGTCCATCCAATGCTTGATACTCCCGAACTTGGGCCTGGGTTGCAAGCCCGAAACTTGGGGCGCCAGTGCAACCGGCCGCTCGTCCGAAGAGTATAAACGGACGAAAGGAGTTCTACTACATGGAAAGTGCGATTGTAATCGTGGCGCTCATCGCCTACATGGGTTTTCGTCAATGGCTAAAGCATCATCGCAGGGTGATGATTCATCGCGAGCGACTGGCTGCCGTGGAGAAAGGGATCGAGTTGCCCCCGGTCGAACAGGAAGTCCAGCGAAGCGCTTGGAATGTCCAACGGATCCTGCTGCTCGCGGGCCTTTCCTGGATCTCGCTCGGCATCGGCGCATTCGTTGTGTTGAGCGCCCTGCTCGCGTACCCCTCCAAGCTCAGCGAGGAAATTCCGCACGGAATTCAGTGGATCGGAGTGGCGCCGGTTGCGATAGGGTTGTCGCATCTCATTGTGTACCTGGTTGGAAAAAGAAAAGAATACCTTTGACGCTTGCCAAGAGTAGACCAGTATCGCTCGGCTGAACTGACCCGCTCCGAGAACGGACCTGGGAACGGGGGTGAGATCGGCGGGCTATCATCCACGCAGAAGGCGTGTTCTTGTGGGAGTGAAACGAGCAGGCAGTATTATCCACGCCGAAGGCGTGCGGGTTGGTGTTCTATCATCCGCGCCACAGGCGCGCAGGCCGCTACCGATTGCTGGCGATCCGTTCGAGCTTGCGGCGTACGTGCTGAAAATACTCCGGGCTGACGCGCATGCCGACCACTTCCTCAATCACGGGGAGGAAATAAGCCAGCGAACGAATCGTGCCTAACGGCAGAGCATCGGCGGGACGCATCAGGCGCCGCACCGCCGCCAGCACGAATGCGTTTTCGATCACGCTCACGGAGACGCCGCGTTGGTAGAGTTGCGTGGCCAGCACCCGGTCCGCACGGCGAATCGTGCCCGCCGTTCCTGGCGTTTTGCGATACGCTTCCAGGATCTGGCGAATATATTCTTCCTGGCCGCGGTCGTCGTCCATGATGGTGCTCCTCAACCTTGCGGCACGCGCAACGACGGACCGTCAATGTGCACCGTGTGGCAGTAGTGCCGCAGGCGGCTGAGCAACGCTTCCACCATCGGCCGACTGCCCAGGAAATTCGGCCACTCGTCGTACACGAGATTCGTTGTAATAATGGTGGAATGCTGGCGGTAGCGCTCCTCCATGAGCTTGAAAAAGATGTTGGATTGCTCCGGTTTCAGATTTAAATACCCAAGCTCGTCGATCAGAAGGACATCCAGCCGCGCAAGGCGCTTGAGCAACTGCCGCGTCGAACGATCGGCCAGCGACGCATACATCTCATCGAATAAGTTCTGAGCCTTGACGAACTGACACCGATAGCCATTCTCCAGCGCCTTCAGCAGCAGGCCACAAGCCAATCCGGTCTTGCCCCTTCCGGTGTCACCGGTCAACACGATATTCTCCGCCTTGGCGATGAACTCCAACTCCGCAAACCCGCGAATCTGTTTGCGGTTCACGCCCGGCTGGCGAGCGAAGGGGAACGTTTCCAATGTCCAGCGCTCGGGTAGATTCGCCCGCTGGATGCGCCACTCCAGCGCGCCCTCCTGCTTGGCCTGAAACTGCGCGCGCACCAACCGCGTCACGAAATCCGAGTAGCTGATGTCGTCCTTGTCGGCGGCGCTCAACTGTTCCTCATAGATCTCCAGGATGCGCCGCAGCTTGAGATTCTTCAGCAGTTGTTCCAGTTCTTCAGTCATCGTCCGCTTCCCCATCGAGTAGAAAGTATTCGCGCGTCACACGGCGCAGGATCATGCGTTCCAGCCGGTCCAGATCGTAAAGACCATAACGGCCGGCCTCGCGTACGGCCCCCAGCAGCGGTTCCCGTGGATACTCCCGCACCAGGCGCAACAGTTGCCGCAGGGCAAGCGTGACCACCTTGCGGCTTCGTTGTTTCAACCCCACGACATATTCGGCCAACTCGGGCGCGGCTGTGACGATGGCCTGCTCTTCGGGATGCGGATCGGGCCGCGCGTCTCTCTGACCGCGCGGCGGCCGGTGCTCCGCGAGCATGACTCGCTGGTGCTCGGCTTCGGCGATGCGGCGGTGTGTCACCATCCGGCGAGCGTCGAGTTGAATCTCGATCTTGTCCTTGGTCTCGCGCACCTCCACACGGCGGCCGATCCACTCCACCGGAACTGAATAGCGGTTGCTGTTCAGCGCCACATACCCTTCGATATCGACCAGGCGCTGTTGTAGGCGGTAGACTTCCGGAATCCACGCCGGCAGTGGCTTCAGATGCAGCCGCTCGACAGCGAACAGCTCACGCGGAACCGCGCGAATATGTTTCTTGTAAGTCGCGTTGACCTTATCGCACCACTCCCGCGCCCGCTGATTCAGATCCTCCCAACTGCGGAAGGTGCGCCCCGCCAGAAAGTTAGTCTCGATGAACCAGAAAGGCCTCTCTACGCGCGCCGAACGGTTAGCATTTCCAATCGCATGCGCCACGAACTGAAAGCCGAAACGCTCGCCAAAGGCGGCCATCTCCGGCACCGGCACCATGTCGCGTCCGCTGCCGCGCAGCACCACCACATGAGTGTTATCGATCATGCTCCGTGCTGCCGCGCCCCCGAAGTAGCGTAGCGCCTCGGTGAGAAATACCTTGCAGTCGAAACGCCGGAAGGTGGGGTAGCACTGGAAGAACAGCATCCGCGAATAGCACAGCACCGCGGACGCGGTTTGTACCTTACGTTTCCTGCCGCCCAGTTCGAGTTCGTGAGGAGACGTGTCGTGCTGAACCTCCTCGCCGGGCGCAAAATCATAGCGACCCGACGGCACCGGTGGCGCGTAGCCGATTCCGTGACGCCGGCAGAACGCCGTCAGTGTCTGATAAGACATTTCCGCGCCTGCGGCCACCAGATCCTCATGGACTCGCACGAGGTTCCCCTTGCAGTTGTCGAAAAGCTCCAGGATCTGTTGCCGGTATGGCTCGGCCTTTTCGGGCCGGTGTAGTTCCGGCAGGGCGGTCGAGTTGGAGTGCAGAACTTTGCGCACTGCCACGCGGGAGATCCCCAACACCCGGGCGATCTCGCGTTTGCTCACTCCCTGCGTGTTCAGTTCCAGAATCGTTGTCCGTTGCGCTTGGCTCAACATGCGGTTTCTTCTCCGATAGAATTCCTTCGTCGATGCGATGGAGCTGCTTTTGAATGCGCTCGATCTGGTGCCGCGCGGCTTTCGATTGTTGGTCATCCAACTCCGTGGCAGCGTCCTCCGCCAGCCGGTAGCAATCGAGGCCGACCGCTGGAGCAGCGGAGGAGCAGCGGAGGAAACGCCCTCCAGCCGACTGCACTCATTGAGTCCGAATCATGAAATTACGTTAATAATTGGCGCAAGCGCCGACAACTCAAGAGCCTTCGTCTGCAAGGTAGCAATCGCCTGTCCTGGGAACCAACATTAATGTAATTTCATTATTCGGATGCATGCAACGGTAGTCCATTGAAGGCGTTTCCTCCGCTGGTCCTCCGCTGCTATAGCGGTCGCGCTCCACCCCCTTGGGCAGCACCGGTCTTCGGGAACCCGGTCGCCCCACGGGTCCAAGCTGGTATTCTCTGAAGATCAGGAAAAACGACCGGTGATATTCATCAGCTATCGACGCGGGGATTCGGCGGGGTATGCCGGCCGGCTGTGCGAACACGTGAGCGCCATCTTCGGCGCAGATCAAGTGTTCATGGATGTTCAGGATATTTCGCCCGGACAGGATTTCGCCGCGGCAATCGAGACTACGATCTCCGCTTGCCCGGCTATGATCGTCGTGATCGGACCACGCTGGGTGGATGACCTGAAGGCTCGAGGCGGCGAAGACGACTTCGTCCACCAAGAGGTATCCGTCGCGCTACGTCGCCACGTAACCGTTATTCCCGCTCTGGTCGGCGGTGCTGCGATGCCCTCGGCGGCGGAATTGCCGGCGCATCTGGTGGCGCTGAGCCGGCGCCAGGCAGTAGCGATTCGAGACACCAGTTTTGAAACCGACTCCGAACTGCTAATCGCTGCCCTGCGGAAGATCCCGTCGCTCTCTCAAACGAAGGTCCGGGCGCGCCGTAAGCTTTTGGTTTGGGCCTGTTTGGCGGCGGCTCTTCTGTTGAGCTCCGCCGGCCTGCTCTTCCGGGGCGAGCGGCCGAAGCCGGAGATTAGTGGGAGTTGGATTGCGGAAATGAATAAGCCCAATCAACGCACTTATCGAGTTCGGTTGGATTTAGTAAGCTCCGGCAGGAAAGTTACCGGTAGCGTCAGTTATCCCACTGGAGACGGCAGCGTCCAAGGTGGCACGCTGGAAAAGGACCGGCTGACTTTCTTCACGGTGCACATACCGCAGTTCGCATCCGAAGCGGCGACGATCCGCTGGTCAGGTGTGATTGAGGACGAAGGGATTCGGTTCACGGCCGCGGACGAAGGCGGTGTCGCCAGCGGAGTGGCTCATCGCCGCCCGTGAATGCCTCGCCGCCGCAAGCGGTAAGCTGGAACCTTCACAAATCGTCGACCGCTGGAGCAGCGGAGGACCAGCGGAGGACCAGCGGAGGACCAGCGGAGGAAACCCCTTCAATGGACTACCGTTGCATGCATCCGAATAATGCCTCGTCGGCGGAATTTGTGGGTGAATTTGCCCGGATTCAGCAGGACGATT
>JBDTMZ010000134.1:0-37920 GCA_039934035.1 Candidatus Solibacter sp.
ACTTCCGTCGAGGCTGCCGCGTGACGTCAACTCATAAATCTGACGTGCACCCTTCTCCCGCCGCAACTTTGGCCGGATCGCCGCGCTGATCACGGCGGGCTCCACCCTGCCGTTCTACAACGAGCCGGCTTTGGCGCAGCTCTCCAAAGTGAACGCGCCGCCGGATGCCGTCCTTCTCAACGCCAACGAGAATCCACTGGGCCCCTGCAAGGAAGCGCGCGAAGCCGCCGCCCGCATGATCGAGCACGGCGGGCGCTACCGCTATAGCGAGGGCGACCGCGTGCAGCAACTGCTGTCCGAGCAGGAAGGGGTCACGCTGGATTCCGTGAGGATCTATGCGGGTTCCAGCGCGCCGCTGCATCAGGCGGTCCTGGCGTTCACCGGGCCCAAGCGCCCCTTCGTGATGGCCGATCCGGGCTATGAATCGGGCGCCGCCGCGGCCTCTTTCATCGGGTCGGAAACCATCCGCATTCCACTGATGAAAGAGAAGGGCTACTGCCACGACGTCAAGGCGATGGCCGCTGCCAGCCCGACCGCCGGCCTGATCTACATCTGCAATCCGAATAACCCTACCGGCACGCTGACTCCGAAGGAAGACATCGACTGGCTGGTGGCCAACAAGCCGGCCGGCGCCATCGTCATGATCGACGAAGCCTACACTCACATCGCGGGCGTCCCCTTTCACACCGACAAAGTGGCGGCCGACAAAGAGGTCGTGATTTTGCGTACCTTCTCCAAAATCTATGGCATGGCAGGCTTGCGCGCCGGCGCCGCCATCGCGCGTCCCGACCTGCTGCGCAAACTGGGCGGCTTCAGTTCGGGCATGATGCCCATTACCGGCATGGCCGCGGCCAGCGCCAGCCTGGAGGCGAAGTACCTGATTCCCGAGCGGCGGAAGTTCATCGGCGATGTGCGCGAAGAGACCTATAGTTTCCTGGATAAGAATAACTTCCAGTACGTCCCCGGCAAATCCAACTGCTTCATGATCGATGTCAAGCGCCCGGTGCGCGACGTGATTAGCGCGCTACAGGCCGAGAAAATCTACGTCGGCCGCGCCTGGCCGGTATGGCCCACGCATATGCGCGTCACCATCGGACTGCCCGAGGAGATGAAGAAATTCCAGGCCGCCTTCAAGAAGGTGATGGCATAGCAGCCCTACAGGGATGTACGTCGCAGTTTGCGTGTTGCTTCGTTGCTGCCTTCCATGTGGCATAAGGCTCTGCCTTGTGCAGGCGAACGCTGTTCGCCCTTCGAGATTGGCCATTTGTGGTGCCGCCGGGTATTCGTGCCTGCCGCAGCCCGGTGGAACAGACCATCGCGCAGCGTGGTCTGTTTAAGGCGAACGCAGTTCGCCCTTCGCTCGGAGTGGACCGGCCGGGAGGCCCGTCCTACCTAGTGATCGCGTTCCGTGATCAGGTCCGTCACCGCGAGCAGTGCGCGCTGATAGGGAGATTCGGGAAATTCGCCGATGGTCCGCCGCGCTTTGTCCGTGAACGCCTGGGCGCGCTCTTTCACCCGCTGGATGCCTTTGTATTTCTCCAGCAGCGTCAGAATGCGTTGGAAGGGGACGCGCTCGTAATTGCGATCTTTCAGGATCGTCTCCACCAGCCCGCGCTCTTCCGCGGTCGCGCGCTCCAGGGCATAAACCAGGGGCAGGGTCACTTTGCCTTCGCGCAGATCGCCGCCCACCGGCTTGCCGAGCGTCTTTTCGCGCGCGGTAAAATCCAGAACATCGTCCACCAGTTGGAACGCCATGCCCAGATTCCAGGCGTATTCGCCGAGCTTTTCCACCGTGACCGCGTCAGCGTGACCCGAGAGGCCGCCGAGGCGCGCGCACACGCTGAACAGGCAGGCCGTCTTACGGTCCACCAGTTCCATGCAATCGGCTTCGCTGACGTGTATGCGTCCAATGCGTTCCAGCTGAAGCAGTTCGCCTTCCACCATCATCTGCGTCAGACCGATCAGCAGATCGAGCATCTGGAAACTGCGTTCGCGCAGGGCAATCTGGAAGGCCTGCATGTACATCCAGTCGCCGACCAGAACACAGGTATGATTGCCCCAGCGGACGTTGGTGGAGGGCCGCCCGCGGCGCGTTTCCGCGGCATCGATCACATCATCGTGAACCAGGGTGGCGGCATGAATCAGCTCGACCACGGCGCCCAGTTGAATCGCCGAGGGTCCGCCATTGCCCACCAGTTTGGCCGAGAGCAAAAGCAGGGCCGGACGCAGGCGTTTGCCGCCCGCCGATTGCAGGTACTGGCCGATGGCAGTAACAGCGTCCACCGAAGCCACGGATTCCGCGGAAAGTTTCTTTTCGACCTGGAGCAGATCGTCCTGAATCAGTTCGAAAATCTCGCGAGCTGTCAGCGCCTGTCCCAGCTTCCCTAAATTCATGTAATTGACCAGTTTACCCGTTTCCGAGCGGCACGCGCAAACACAGCGCGCGGAAATTACGAGTGGTACATTCGGCGATCGCTTCCAGGCTTGTGCCGCGAACCTCCGCCAGTCGCCGCGCCGTGTCGACGACAAAGGCGGGCTCGTTGCGTTTTCCGCGATGCGGAACCGGCGCCAGATACGGGCAATCCGTTTCCACCAGCAGGCGAGCTTCCGGCACCGCGCGCGCCGCCTCGCGCACCTCCTCCGCTTTCGGAAAAGTCAGCACGCCGCCGAAGCTCAAATGGAAGCCGCGCTCCAGCGCCTGTTCCGCCTGCCCGCGATCGCCCGTGAAGCAGTGCATGATCCCTCCATCGGGCAGCGCCGTGACGCGCGCCAGCGTATCGTCCCACGCCTCGCGCGTGTGAATCACAATCGGCTTGTGAAACTCCGCCGCGATCTCCAATTGCTTCTCGAACACGCTCTGTTGGACGTCGCGGGGCGAGAAATCGTAATGGTAATCGAGCCCGATTTCTCCCACCGCCAGCACCTTGGGATGGCTGGCCAGTTCGCGCAACCGGGCGAACGTGGCATCCGTCGCTTTGGCGGCATCGTGCGGATGCACTCCGATGGTGGCGTAGATAAACGGGTAGCGCTCCGCCTGGCGGATGGCGACTTCCAACTCGCCACCGGTGCCGATGGCCATCATCATCTCTACTCCGGCGGCCAGCGCCCGCTCCATTACCTGCTCGCGATCGGGGTCGAATTTTTCGTCGTCCAGATGACAGTGCGAATCCACCAGCTTCACTTCAGGCGCGCTCCCACGGGGATGTCTTCGAGGAACGCGGCCAGCACCGGCTTGCCGCCTTCCACCGAGCCCGCCACGATCATGCCGTTAGATTCGATGCCCTTCAGCTTGCGCGGCTGCAAATTCGCCACGATCACCACCTTGCGATCGAGCATCTGTTCCGGCCCGTAAGCCTCGGCGATTCCGGCGACGATGGTACGCGGTTCGCCTTCGCCGATGTCCACCTTCATGTGCATCAGTTTGTCGGAACCCTTCACGCGCTCGGCGAATTTTACCTGGCCGACGCGCAGATCCACCTTCACGAAATCGTCGATCGAGATTTTGGGACTGGGCGGCGCGATGTTGGCCGGCGGCGCCTCCGGCTTCTTGCCGAGCAGCACATTCTGTTCCGCCGTCACCTGCTCTTCCAACTCGCGCATTTTCGCGATGGCCTCTTTTGCTTCGATGCGCGGAAACACGGCACCGATCTCACCAATTTTCTGCCCAGGTTGCAATGTCCCCCATCGCAATGTCTCAAAACGCACCGCATCGAGCGGCTCCGGCATGCCCAACTGCGCCCAGATTTTCGGCGCCGACTGCGGCAGGATCGGACCCAGCAGCGCGGTGGCGACACGCAGGCTCTCGGCCGCCGTGTACAGCGTGCTGCTCAGTTCTGCCTGCGATTCCGGGTCGGCCTGGCGCGACAGTTTCCACGGAGCTTTCTGCACGATGAACTTGTCCACCGCCGAGATCAACGCCCATACCGCTTCAATCCCTTTGCTGAATTCGAACGCGTCGAAGTGTTGCTGCACGGCAGCGATGGTCTCGTTGGCCAGCCCCGCGATTTCCGGATTGCTGCCTTCGGGAATTTCGTCGCCGCGATACTGATGAATCATGGTCAGCGTGCGGCTGGCCAGATTGCCGAGTCCATTGGCGAGGTCGGAATTGTAGCGCTGAATCAGCGCGTCGTAGCTGAAGCTGCCGTCCTGCCCGAAGACGATTTCGCGCAGCAGGAAATAGCGCAGCGCGTCGGCGCCCATTACCTGGCGGATGGGTTCACTGCGCACGATATTGCCGCGGCTCTTGGACATCTTGTCGTTTTCGAAAAGCAGCCAGCCGTGCGCCCAGATCTGCTTGGGCAGCGGCAGGCCGGCGGCCATCAGGAAGGCAGGCCAGAACACCGCGTGGAAACGCGCGATTTCCTTGCCGATCAGGTGCAGGTCGGCAGGCCAGAGGTCTTCGCCATCCACCGCACTCATGTAGCCGATCAGCGCGTCGAACCAGACGTAGAAAACGTGGGGGCCTTCCACCGGCAGCGGGATGCCCCACTTGATGGTCGTGCGCGAAATGGAAAGATCGTTCAGCCCCTGGCGCACGAACGCCAGCACTTCGTTGCGCCGCGTCTCCGGCTGGATGAACTCCGGATGCGTCTCGTACAGTTCGATCAGTTTATCGCCGAAGGCCGAGAGTTTGAAGAAATAATTCTCTTCGGTGACGGTCTCGGTAATGCGCCCGCATATGGGGCAGGGATCGCCGGGCCCGGCTTCGTTGGCATACAGTTCGTCGGACACGCAATACTGCCCGGTATAGCTGCCCTTATAGACGAAGCCGTTGTCGAAGCAGCGCTGGAAGAGGTTCTGTACCACCTTGTGGTGGCGCGGATCGGTGGTGCGTATGGTGCGGTCCACGCGGATGTTGAGCTTCTCCCACTGCGTGGTGAATTCCCGGGCGATGGCGTCGGTGAAAGCCTGCGGCGTCTTGCCGGCGGCCTCGGCGGAGCGCTCCACCTTCTGGCCATGCTCGTCCGTACCGGTGAACATCACGGCGTCGTACCCCTGCATGCGCTTGAAGCGCGCGATGGTTTCGGCGGCCATGGTGGTGTACGTGTGCCCGATGTGAGGAGCCGCATTCACGTAATACAGAGGTGTGGTCAGGTAGTATTTCATGAGCTGTTATCTGCTGAGTTTCAGGTAAGCGTAATTGGCTTCCGCGATGATGTGCTTCAGGGCCACGCCGGTCTTCGCGGCGAGCCGCCGGCAATCCTCGTACTCCGGCGCATAGCTGCCTTCGCTGGAAACTTTGATGCTCACTTTGCCGTGCGGCGTCTCCACTTCGACGAAAGAGCGCGCCTGCACGCGGCGTTCGGCGGGATAGATGCGCACGCCCAAAGTAGACGTTTCGGAGAAGATGAGCTGCGCGATGGCCTCGCGATGTTCGGGTTTGACCACAGCGCGCAGCAGCGTGCCGGGGCGGCCTTTCTTCATCTGTACGGGCTGCAGGGTGACGTCGAGCGCGCCGAATTCCATCAGGCGTTCTGTAGTGTAAGCGAGCACCTGCGGATTGAGATCGTCGATGTTCGCTTCGATGACGCAGACGGCAAGCGCTTCGTCGGCGCCGGTGAGTTCGCCGAGAATCACGCGCAAGACGTTGGCGTGTTCGGTGAATTCGTAGTCGCCCGCGCCGTATCCGGTGGCGGTGATCTTCATGGGAGGCAGCACGCCGAAGCGCGCGGCCAGCGTGACGGCGACGGCGGCGCCGGTGGGCGTGGTCAGTTCGAGCGCGGGTCCGCGGGAGAAAATCGGAACTCCGGTAAGCAGCTTCGCGGTGGCCGGAGCAGGTACCGGCAGCAGTCCATGCTCGGTGCGGACCGTGCCGCTACCCACGTTGATGGGCGAGCATAGGAAGGTCTGGACGTCGAGCGAATCGAGCGCGACGGCGGTGCCGACGATATCGGCGATGGAATCGGCCGCGCCCACCTCATGGAAGTGGACCTTCTCGATGGGCACCTGATGGACCGCGGCCTCGGCTTCGCCCAGGCGCTGGAAGATGGCGATGGCATTCTTCTTGGCGGGTGCGGCGATGTTGGCCGCCTCGATCATGCGGATGATGGGAGTGAGGTGGCGGTGTTTCTTGGTTTCCTGTACGGCGACACGGTATTTGGTGGCTCCGATACCAGAGCGTTTGACCTTTTCGAAGGAGACGGTGGCGCCAACCTCGAGCGAGGCGATGGCGTCGATGATGGCAGCCGGATCGGCCCCGGCGTCGGCGAGGGCGCCGACCAGCATATCGCCGCTAACCCCCGAAAATGCGTCCAGATAACAAGTAGTAGGCACGAATCTCTATTGTAGTGTAGGAGCGAATTGCGGCGAGGTGGATCCCGTGCAACGCCGCGGGACGGATTGGAACCTTTCCCAGTATCTGGGAGCGATCCATCCGTCCCGGCAGGCTGCCCGGCACTACCCGCAGTTCCGGTTCGTAGACCGTGCCCTACAGCGCCGAAAGGAAGTTCACCAGATCCGTCTTTTCCTGGGCGGTGAACCCGATTTGAAAGCGTGTATTGTAGAACTCCACTGCGTCGCGAAGGGTGGCGGCGGAGCCATTGTGGAAGTAGGGCGGGCGGCTGGCGAGTCCGCGCAGCACCGGTCCCTTGGTCTTTCCAATGTCGCGCCACCTCCCGGAGATCAGGGCGCGGCCCGGGTCCGTGGTGGTAAGGGTCTCGTGGGTTGTGAGATTGACGAGGGTGAAGAGCGGCAGGCCGGCGTTACCCGCCAGTGAGGGATCGTTCACGCCGATATTGAGCGGCGCGATCACCGAGTGGTCGCCCGCGTTCGGCGAATCGTGACAGGTGGTGCAGGTACCCGGAATCACTGCCAGGTTCAAATCGTCATTGAGACCGCCGACGCCCGTGATGTTGATGGGCTTGGTGTTGAACAGCGCCTGACCGCGCGCGATGCTGCGGCGCGCATACTGCTGTCCATACGCCGCATCCGTCCACCCGTTGAACAGGTTCATCGCCTTCGAATCGAACGGAGCGCCTGTGGGATTCTGACCGAGCGGGTCGTTGATGCCGATGAAGAATTCCTGCTGGCTGAGGCCCTGCGGACCCCCCGTGGCGCCGCCCGAATTGAGCATGCCCGCCTGAAAGTCTGAGATCTGCGCGGTGTAGAGCTGCATTTCGAAATTCACAATCGCCTGCTGGTTGTCCGCGCTCAAACCCACTCCCTGCGCGTGTCCGGTAGTGGCATCGAGCGACTGCTGGAGCAGGTTTTGACGCAGCGTATTGCCGCTGTGCGTTTCACGCCCGTCCCACATCACGGCGCTGAGAAAACGCAGGTTGGCGGAAGGCAGCGGGCGGCGATACACCGAAACGTTGGCCGTGTTTGAGCATCCATATGGATTGACGACGGTCGATACGGCGAACTCGGCCGTCGGAGGCACGGACAGTTCCACGCGAATCAGCCCTTTATCCAGCAGCAGGCTGTACGACTGCTTCATCGCGTTCAACGAAGATACGTCGGAAGTATTGCAGTTGGAGCCGTCATTGGTGCGAAACAGGGGGTCTGCGCCGCCGGAGACATTGAAGCGTTGACGGATGCTCCGGGGAGTGATGCTCCAGCCGTCGGACGGCTGGTGGCAGGTGCCGCAAGAACGCCCGTTGGTGCCGAGGCTCCGGAAGAAAGGACTGCCCAAATCGATGGGGGTGTCGCTGAACGTGGCGACGAAGCCGGACGAGTTGGGAATGTGAAGCAGGTTGGGTAACTGGGAGTTGGATTGGGCCTCGAGCGTCTGCTGAGTGCGGGAAGCGATTCCGGCAAGAAGCAGCGCGAGGCAAATAAACGATTTCCGAAAGCGGAACTTTGTCACTTGGGGCCCTCCAATTTCTGGTCTCAACGATAGTGCGTAAACGGCGTGCGGAGTTTCGACGTGTAAATCCTCATACGGTACTCTTCATTACAGCCTGCCGAAAAACCTGCGCGGATAAACCCGTAGGGATGTGGCAGCCCTGCTGGTGCGCCGGCAGGCGGGCCAACCGGGTAAATGGGAGGAATGTCACAGCACCGGCGATAAGGCTTCTGTAAACTGAAGGAGCGGTTTATGCGGACCCCAATCGAATCAGGCCGCGCGCTGCTGCAGGCCCGCGAACGGATGGATTCCCTGTTCCGGCTGGTGCGGCCCGGCTCGCTCTACAAACGCCCCATCGCGGAACGCCACCGCATCATCTTCTATCTTGGCCATGTGGATGCGTTCGACTGGAATCTGCTGGCGCGCTACGAACTCGGCATGCCGGCCTTCCACGAGGAATTCGACCGGCTGTTCGCCTTCGGCATCGATCCTCCCCCCGGGCAACTGCCGGACGATCAGCCTACCGACTGGCCCGGACTGGCCGAAGTGCGGCACTACCAGGAGCGTACTCGCGCTAAGCTTGACGACCTGATCGCCGAGTTTCCGGAAGAGTTGGTAAACGTCGCCATTGAGCACCGCCTGATGCACGCGGAAACTTTCGCTTACATCCTGCATCAATTGGAATATTCGAATAAGATCGCTCCCGATCAGGGGCGCCCGCCGGCGCGTAGGCAGAGAACGGGTTCGACCGTTGACGAAATGGTTGCAATCCCCGCCGGGCAGGCGTGGCTGGGGCTGGAGCGCAACGGCGGCTTTGGTTGGGACAACGAGTTCGAAGCCTGCACCGTGGATGTCCCGGGATTTGCCGTGGGCAAGTACAAAGTCACCAACGGCGATTATCTGGAGTTTGTGGAGCAGGGCGCCGAGACGCCGTTTTTCTGGGTGCGGCGTGAGGACGGCTGGGCGCTGCGCGGCATGTTTTCCGAGTATCCGCTGCCCCTGGATGCGCCGGTTTACGTCACTCACGATCAGGCCACGGCGTACGCCAACTGGCGCGGCATGCGCCTGCCGGGCGAAGACGAATATCATCGTGCGGCCTGTGGCGCCGCGCGTTCCAGCAACCTGAACTTCCGCTACTGGGACCCGATTCCGGTGACGGCCGATGACGACGGCTCCCATCGCCCCATGCAGCTTCCCGGTAATGGTTGGGAGTGGACGTCCACCCTGTTCGCTCCCTTCCCGGGCTTCGAGCCTTTTCCGTTCTACCGCAATTATTCGGAGCCGTTCTTCGATGGCCAGCATTACGTGTTGAAGGGCGGTTCACCCTTGACGGCGGAATGTTTTTTGCGGCCAAGCTTTCGCAATTGGTTCCGGCCGTCGTATCCTTACATCTACGCGACCTTCCGCCTGGTGGCTGGGTAAATGTTTGCCAATGCGCTGGACACTCAATTCGCGCGTGACGTTCGTAGCGGCCTGACCAGGCCGGACCAGAAGACCCTGTCCTGCCAGTATCTTTATGACAGTGTCGGTTCGGCTCTGTTCGAAGCCATCACGTTCCTGCCCGAGTACGGACTGACGCGTGCCGACGCGCGCGTGATCGAGGCGCATACCGACGACCTGCTGGACTACCTGGCGGCGGACGTGGTGATTGCCGAACTTGGCAGCGGGACCGGCACCAAGACCCGCACGATTTTGGAGAAGGTCCGGCGCCGCCAGCCGGCGGTGTATTACCCGATCGATGTTTCCGCCACCGCGCTGGAAAAGTGCGTGCTGGATCTGAGCGCCGTTGCCAAGGTAAATCCCCTGGAGATGAATTATCTGGACGGTCTGCGCGCGGTAGCGGCCCGCCGGAATCCGGGTCAGCGCATGCTGGTGCTGTTCCTGGGAAGCACCATCGGCAACTTCGAGCCGGACGATGCACTGCAATTCGTGTCGCAGGTGCGCCAGACTTTATCGCCGGGCGACGCCTTCCTGCTGGGCACCGACCTGGTCAAGCCGACGGGGACGTTGTTGGACGCGTACGATGATCCCACCGGCGTGACTTCGGCATTCAACCTGAATATCCTGGGCCGCATCAATCGGGAGTTGCAGGGCGATTTCGATTTACGGCAGTTCGCGCACGTGATCCGGTATCACGAAGAGGCGCAGCGCATCGAGATGCATTTACGTTCCCGGGTGTACCAGATTGTCAGCATCCGGAAGGCGGATCTGATTGTGGATTTCGCCGCCGGGGAAACGATTTGCACCGAAGCGTGTCATAAGTTTTACCTGGAGCAGGTGGAGACTATGGCGGAGGCGTCGGGTTTCGAGCTCACCGAACAGTGGGTGGACGAGGAGTGGGGCTTCGCGGAGAATTTGATGGTGTGTAGATAGCTCCGCGCGCGCGGAGCGCGAAGCTATCTAGCTGTCAGCTCTCAGCTGTCAGCTTTCAGCTAAGACTAAAGTGCGCTGCCGTCGTTGAGCTGCGTATGGTCGCACGACAACGGGTGCGCGGAGTTGTCAGCTGGTGGGCTTTTTTGGGCGCGCCGGCGGCGCCGGAGGCGGGCTGAAAGCTGACAGCTGATCGCTGACAGTTGATCGCTGACAGCTGCGCGCGCGTGGCGCGCCGACGACGCCGGAGGCGGGCTGAGCGCTGACAGCTGAGCGCTGACAGCTGCGCGCTGATCGCTGCGCGCCGCGCGCGCGGCGCGCGCTACAGATCGATGTCGCGCAATGGCGGCTTGAGATCGGGGTCTTCCTTAGCGCGCTTGAAGAGTTCGTCGAACTTTTTTTCCAACACCTTGCCGTGTGACTTCTCGGCTTCGAACTGTTTTTGGAACAACAGCTCACGCCGGTCCCCCGCGCCCTTCAGTTTGGCCACTTCGGCGGCAAGATCCTCAATCGGCAGCGGCTTCACGGGAACGGTGTGCGCAATAATTGCACGCGTCTCCGGGTCGATCTTCAGGATTGCGTCGCAGCAGGGACATGCCACTTCGAACATCGGTTGCGCCATCTCTCTATCGTAGACGAGAAATGAGCGAGGCCCGAGCCCCGGGAAGGGGTTCAGGCCTTGAAGAGACGATTGTGAGGATTTTCGAGGAAATCTAGAGGGTTGTCAGGCGAGGTGACTCGTAGGCGAGGGGTAGATATCGGGGGTCAATCGTCTCTCCGAAGGCCTGGTCAAATTTAGTCACGCCTGGATGAGAGCAATTTCCGCGCCAAACTCCGTTCTACCGCAATGCCGCGCAAATTGGCCTGTTTTTTCAACTAAAGGGTCTATCTGCAACCCACACTGTATGCAAAATAGGCACCGGCTGTGTCAACTTCGTAGCGGACCGTCGTTGCTGTGCCTCATTAGGGACGCTGCGGGGTCTCCGGAATGGCACTCGGCGGACGAGAGACCGAACCCTTGACCGCTTCGTCGAGCGACACGTTGTGGTTGTAAAGGATCTGACCGGTGGCGCGATCCAGTTCCACTTTGGCGCGGGCATAGGCCGCTTCCGCCGTGACCTGGCTGGATTGTGCGGTCACCAGATCGCGCTCGGCGAGAATCTGGTTGTAAATGGTGGAAGCGCCGAGAGACAGTTTCTTGGTCTCCGCGTCCAGGGTTTGCGCCTGCAGCACCTGCGCCTTCTGTGCCGATTGATATTGGGCACGTGCCTGCGAAACGCCGATCATGGCGTTCTGCACGTCGACGCGCACCTGATTTTCCAGACGCTGCAGCACCAGTTGCTGCTGGCGGTAGGTGATTTCGTCGGACGCCACCTGCGCCTGCGCCGCGCGATTGCGAATGGGGACGTTCAGGCTCAACCCGACGGAGTAGTTCGGGAAGTTGCGCGCAAACAACTGCGCCAGTACGGTGCTGTAGCCGCCGATGAAAAATGCGGTGTTGGAGTGCGCGCTGCCGGGCGGCGCAGGCAGCGGGTTAGGGTCGCCGGCGAGCGCGCCGTTGCTCAGGTTGGCTACGACGTCGAGAGTGGGGAGCAGGCCGTTGCGCGATCCCTTCATGGTGAGCTGCTGGTTGGCAAGCTGAATCCGGCTCTGCGCCAGTTCGGGGCGGGCCGAAATGGCCAGCGATACCATGTCCTGAATGGGCGTCACCGGCTCGACCGTGGGCACCTGGATACGGTCCGTGGGGACGATGTGGGCGGAGGCGATGGCTGGGTTGGCCACGCCGGTGCGGCTGAGTGCGCTTTTGAGGATGGTTTCCTGCTGCAGCAGGCGGGTCTGCGCGACCACCAGCGCCTGTTCGCGGGTGGCGATTTCCGCGTCCGCGCGCACCACTTCGATTTGCGCGAGCGTGCCCACTTCCACCTGCTTGCGATTGTTCTCTAATAATTGCTGCGAAGCGGCGAGCGCATCGCGCGCCACCTGCACCGTCTGGGTGAAAGAGACCAGATCCCAATAGAGCTCCATCACGGCGGCGACGGTGGTTTCCACCTGTAGTTTGAAGGTGAGGTCGCTGACTTCGCGATTGTTGCGCGCGATGCGGATCTGGCGCGAATTGAGTCCCGTGCCGAAGCCCTGTAAGAGGTGCTGGCTGAAGCTCAGGTAGAGCGACGAGTTGGTGGCGGGGTTGAAATCGTTGCGGGGATTATTGCTGAGCGTCGAGGTGTTATTCAGGCCGAGGCTGAGGTTGGCACCGGTCAGCCAGCCTTTGGTGACAGCAACGTTGCCGATCTTCTGAGTAGAAATGAGGGCGTTGGTGCCGGTGAGGAACGCGCTGGATTGGGGAGAGGTGATGTGGCCCCAGTTCAAATTGCCGGTAATCACCGGATCGAGCGAGGGAATGGCGGGGCCGCCGGCGGAGATGACGCTCTGGCCGATGGCGCTGGAACTGGCGTTGCTGGCCAGTCCGGTGGCGCTGACGTTGGCGCCGGGCGTGGTGCCTGCGGCGTTGACCGAGGCACTGGCGGGTCCCGCGGTGACGCTGGTGGAAACGCCGCGCGCGTTCCCGCCGGCCAGGGCCGAACGCAAGGCAGCATCGGCCAGTTGCGGGCCGTAGCGCTGAATGGCGATATCGAGATTATTCTCCAGAGCGAGCGCAATGCAATCCTGCAGGGAGAGGTAGAGATTGCCGGCCCGCAGAAGGCTGTCGATGCGGGTGGTGTTGGACAGATTGTTGGGGGCCGCGTGCGGCGCACGATAGGGCGCCGTGATGGGGTCGAATATCTTCGGGTGCGATACCGCCTGCTGCGGCGGGTCCGGCTGCTGGGGTGGCGGATCGGCCGCGAAACCGTAGGAAGGCACGGCGACCATCACCGCGCAGAGCACCGCAAGATTCGATCTCATATCCGTCATGGAAAACCCTCTCATCGCCAACCTGATCAAACTACCGGCCACCTGTAGAGCCCGCAGGCTTGTAGCGTTTAACTTCAATGGTATAGTAGGCCTTTGTGACGCCGCAAGCCGATTCCGTTCTTGATTTGTTCCGCGCCGCCGGCGCATACCTCGAAGGCCATTTTCGCCTGACCAGCGGACTGCACAGTCCGAACTACCTGCAATGCGCGCTGGTACTGCGCCATCCCAAGGTGGCGGAGGAGTTGGGACGCCGCCTGGCGGCCGAACTGCGCACCCTGCTGACCGAAGCGCCCGCCGTGGTAGTCTCGCCGGCGCTGGGGGGCCTGATCATCGGACACGAGGCGGCGCGCGCACTGGGCACTCCGTTTCTGTTCTCGGAGCGCGATCCCGAAACCCGCAAAATGGTGCTGCGCCGCGGCTTTTCCATCCGGCCCGGCGAGACTGCCGTAGTGGTGGAAGACGTGATCACCACCGGCGGCAGCACGCGTGACGTGGTGGACTGCCTGCAGGCGGCGGGCACGCGCGTGCTGGCGGCCGGTTCGATTATCGACCGGAGCGGTGGTTCCGCCGAGGTGGGCGTGCCGCGTGTGGCGCTGGCCACATTGCAGGTGCAAACTCATACTCCCGAGGATTGCCCGTTGTGCCGGCAGGGACTCCCGGTAGTGAAACCCGGCTCGCGTCCGGCGTAATGCGCCGCATCCGCATCCACCTGGCTTACGACGGCGGCCCTTTTCACGGCTGGCAGGTACAGCCCGGGATGGCCACCATTCAGGGACTGCTGGAAGGGATTGTGTCCGGCATGGAAGGCAAGGCGGTGCACGTGGCGGGCAGCGGGCGCACCGATTCCGGGGTGCACGCGCTGGCGCAGGTGGCCGCGTTCAGCATCGAAAATCCCATCCCGCTGATCAATTTGCGGCGCGCGATGAATCGCCTGCTGCCGCCGGCGATCCGTGTGATTTCGACCGAGGAAGTGCATGCCGGTTTTCATCCGCGATTCGATGCCATTTCCAAAACATACGAGTACCGCATGGTTCGCGACGAAGTCTGTAGCCCTTTCGAGTGGCCTTATGTGTATCATCACCCTTACATTCTCGACGAGGCGCGGATGGCGGAGCTGGCCGGGGTGTTCGCAGGCGAGCACGATTTCACGGCATTCGCCGCGAAGGACGAGCAAGATGGGAAGGGCAAAAGCAAAGTGCGGCGGATTTTTTCCTCGGTGCTCGAATACGGCGGCGGACGCGTGGTCTACCGGGTGCGCGGCAGCGGATTCCTGAAACACATGGTGCGCAACATGGTGGGCACGCTGATTGAGGCGGGCCGGGGCAATCTGGCGGACCTGACGAGGCTGCCCTCGCGCTCGGGAGCTACGGCTCCGGCGAAGGGGCTGTTCCTGATTCAGGTGGAGTATCCCGATGACTGTGAGTGAGGTGTTGGCGGAATTACGCGGGCATGCCAATGCCGAGAATGTGGCGGGCATGGCGCGCTTCGGAATTTCCAGCACGGGCACGCTGGGCGTGGCGGTGCCGGTGATTCGCGCGCTGGCGAAACGGGCAGGCCGCGACCCGCAACTGGCGGCGGAACTCTGGGATACAGGCGTGCACGAGGCGCGCATTCTGGCGACCATGATTGGTGATCCAAAGAGGATGACACGCGGACAGATGGACTCGTGGGCCGGCGATTTCGATTCTTGGGATGTGTGCGATCAGGCGTGCCAGAATCTGTTCCGCTACTCGCCGTTCGCCTGGGAGATGGCCAGAAAGTGGGCGGGTGCGCGGCAGGAGTTTGTCCGGCGCGCGGGTTTTTCGATGATGGCAGGGCTGGCGGTGAAGGACAAGCGCGCCACGGATGCCGAGTTCGTCGCGCTGCTGCCGTTGATCGCGGCTGCCGCGACCGACGATCGCAAGATGGTGAAGAAGGCCGTGAACTGGGCGCTGCGGCAGATTGGCAAACGGAATACGGGCTTGCGAGAGGCGGCAATCGCCACGGCAGAGGAAATTCGCGCGCTGGATTCGACGGCCGCGCGTTGGATCGCCGCTGATGCTTTGCGAGAGTTACGCCGCTCATAAGAAGGCGGGTGATCTTCGCTGGATTCGACGGCCGCGCGTTGGATCGCCGCTGATGCGCCGTGGTGACCAGATTTTCAAAGAACTGTGCCCTGCTAAATGCTGCCCGGGGTGAGCCGGGACAGCAAAAGGAATCGATCCCTTTTTCCTTCTCTTTAAGGAAGGATACAGCTGCCGCTGTTGGCCGCCTATTCGACGCTTAAACTATGGGCTCGGGATTATCGAAGGCCCCCTCGAGGTGTGTGGGCTCCCGCATAGAGTACCGATCGGGTTGCTTCTTGGCGAGCGAGCAACTCTTTTCACTTACAGAAATAGCACCCCGGCGTTTGGGCTACTGGCCGTGAAATTTGTAAGTAGTTGCTTTTAGGGCAAATATAGTTTTTGAAAAAGTGAAATGGCGCTATTTTCGGGCCACGGCGGTTCATATTAGCATGGGTGTGTGGATTCTGAAGTACTGGCCCACCAGGTCATAGCCCGGCTGCGAAGCTCCGGTCACCAGGCCTATCTGGTTGGGGGTTGCGTGCGCGATCTCCTGCTGGGCGTCCGGCCGAAGGACTACGATATCGCCACCGATGCGCGCCCCGACCGCATCATGGATCTGTTTCCCAACTCGGGGCGGGTGGGTGCGCACTTCGGCGTGGTGCTGGTGCGCGAGGTGTTCGACCAGGTGGAAGTGGCCACCTTCCGCAGCGACCACGAGTACATGGACGGCCGGCATCCCGAACATGTCCGCTTCGAAAGCGACCCGCGCGAGGACGTACAGCGGCGCGACTTCACCATCAACGGCCTGCTGATGGACCCCGACAGCGAACGCGTGCTGGATTTTGTAGACGGCCAGGCCGACCTGGCGCGCGGCATCGTGCGCGCCATCGGCGACCCATACGAGAGGTTTCGGGAGGATCATCTGCGTCTGCTGCGCGCGGTGCGCTTCGCCGCCCGTTTGAAATTTGAAATCGAGGTGGAGACCTTCGCCGCGATGCGGCGCGATCACGCCCTGATTCTGCGGGTCGCGATGGAACGGGTGCGCGAGGAACTGGTACGCATCCTGACCGAAGGCGGGGCGCGCCGCGGGTTCGAGATTCTGGATGGCACCGGTTTGTTGGAAGACATCCTGCCGGAAGTGGCCGCGATGAAGGGCGTCGCGCAGCCCCCGGAATTCCACCCGGAAGGCGACGTCTGGCAGCACACCCTGCTGCTGCTGGAGCAGTTGCACGAGCCCACGGCCACGCTGGCGCTGGGTGCGCTGCTCCACGATGTCGGGAAACCGGCAACGTTCCGGGTGGCAGACCGCATCCGCTTCGACGGTCATGTGGAGGAGGGGGTCCGGCTGGCGAACGCCATCATGACGCGGCTGCGCTTCTCGCGCGAGGAGACGGAGCAGGTGGCCGCACTGGTGGACAATCACATGAAGTTCAAGGACGTAACCCGGATGAAAGAAAGCACCTTAAAGCGCTTTCTCCGACTACCTGGTTTTGAAGAACATCTGGAACTTCACCGGCTGGACGTGATGAGTAGCAATCGCCGGCTGGAGAACTACCGGCACGCCCGGGAGAAGTTCGAGGAGTACAGCGTGGAACATCTGCGTCCCGACCCGCTGCTCACGGGCGCCGACCTGATCGGGATGGGCTACGTGCCCGGCCCGCAATTTTCGCAGATTCTGCACATGATCGAAGACGCGCAGTTGGAAGGCACGTTGTCGAGCCAGGCGGAGGCGCTGGAAATGGTGCGCCGCGCGTTTCCGCTGGAGGATTGAGAGCTAAATGTCTGCCAGGCGGCGGGCGCGGCGGAAGACATCGGTGAGCATCTTCTCGGTGAGTTTGCCGGTGGAGGTATTCTGCTGGCTGGGATGGTAGGACGCGAGCAGTACAGGCTCCCCGGGGGCTATGCGGTAATGCAGGTCGTGGCCGAACACGAAGGCGGAGCGGGTGGCGATGACTGCGCGCGCCTTGAGCACATCGAGGTAGATATCGAAGGCGATTTTGCCGAGCGCCACGACCACTTTCAAATGGGGGAGCAGTTCGAGTTCGCGCTCGAAAAAGGGGCGGCAGTTGCGCAATTCCTGGGGGGTGGGTTTGTTCCCCGGCGGCGCGCAATGGGCGGCGGCCGTGATGTACAGGTCGTGAAGTTGCATGCCGTCCTCGCGGGAAAGGCTGAGCGGGTGGGAGGCGAAGCCGGTCTTGTGGAGGACCCGGTAAAGGATTTCGCCGGATTTGTCGCCGGTGAACATGCGTCCGGTGCGGTTGGAGCCGTGGGCGCCGGGCGCGAGTCCGAGAATCAGCACGCGGGCGGCGGGGTCGCCGAAGGAGGGCACGGGGAGTCCCCAGTAGGTTTGGTCGCGATAGGCGCGGCGCTTAATTTGCGCGATTTCGGCAGAATGGCGGCGCAGGCGGTCGCAGAGGGTACAGGAGATGATGTGTTGGTTGAGAATTTCCAGCAAAAAGTGGTCCCGTTGTTAGAATAAGGTAGAATTCCCTTGACTGAGCGAGGCTCCAGTGTACAGAATTGAGTATTCGGCTGCTCCGGCTGAATGTTTGCAAGTTTTCGCTCTGGCCAACAATCCTTCCGTTTTCACCGCTACGGTGAACTGTGGTTTATGATCAAGACTTTTTCATCTGCCTTAACTCGTACTTTTACATTCATTATCACCATCCAACTACTAGTGTCCGTGGGCTTTGCAGGTACGACGCCTAAGCGACGGGTGCGCAAGACACAAACCGCGCATCATAAGGCGGCGGCCAGGCGCGGGGTCAAGCCGGCGGCGAAAGCTCCGGTGCAGAAAGCCGTGGCACAGGGACCGGCAGCGCGCGTGGTTCGCGTGCGGACGCAGAAAGTGACGGCGGGACCGAAGCCCGCGCCTCCGGCGCCCGTCGTGATTGCGGGCGGTCCGTGGACAAGCCCGACTTATGCCGATTCGACGGACGGCGACAACGTGGATGGCGAGGACATGGATATACGCCGCGCCGCCGTGGACGCGCTGGGGCAATACAACGGCAGCGTGGTGGTGGTGGATCCGGCGACGGGCCGGGTGCTCAGCATGGTGAATCAAAAGCTGGCGTTGAGCTCGGGGTTCCAGCCGTGCTCCACCGTGAAGGTTTCGGTAGCGCTGGCGGGGCTGAGCGAAAAGGTGATCCAGCCGGCCACGAAGTACCGGCTGGGCGGACTGCGCATGGATTTGACCTATGCGCTGGCGCACTCGAATAACTACTATTTCGCGACTCTGGGCGAAAAACTCGGCTTCGAGCGGGTGAGCTATTATTCGCGCCTTTTTGGATACGGGGAGAAGGCGGGGCTGAACATCGCCGGTGAACAGCCCGGACATTATCCCAGCGCCGTGCCGAAGAATGGCGGTGTCGGCATGTTGACCAGCTTCGGGGAGGAGATTCAGCAGACTCCGCTGCAACTGGCGGCGCTGATGTCGGCGATTGCCAATGGCGGCACGCTGAACTACCTGCAGTACCCGCGCACCCAGGCGGAGGTGCAGAGTTTCGTACCTCGCGTGAAGCGGCGTCTGGATATCGGCGGCCTGATTCCGATGATGAAGCCCGGGATGCGGGGCGCGGTGGAATTCGGGACTGCGCATCGTGCCCGCGAAGACGGCGCGATTGCCGGCAAAACGGGCACCTGCAGCGAGAATCATACCCACCTTGGGTGGTTTGGTAGTTTCAATGATGTGGGCGACCGGAAGCTGGTGGTGGTGGTCCTGTTGACCGGCGGGAAGCCGGCGATCGGTCCGCTGGCCGCGGGAATCGCGGGCGATGTTTATCGCAAGCTGGGCGAGAGGAACTACTTCCGCACGGCGCAGGCGATGACGCCGGCGAGTCTGATTTCCAGCCAGCTATGCTGCTCGCGTTAGGACATTGATGGCTCCGCGGGAACGCGGCGACGAGTTTTTGCTGCGGCAGGTCGGCGTGCTCGACCGGTACGCGGGGTGGCATAGTTCGGTGCATCGCGGAAGGCTGCGATGTCCGAGCGTTGCTCGGATGGACAAGGCGGAGCCATATCCCACTCTGTCTGATCGCGCTTCGAAGCGGGGAGGACGGACGACGAAAGACGATCGTCCATCCCACGCGGCCTAGAAAACAACTGCGGGCTGCCAATGACAGACGGTGCCAGACGCCGCCTGAAGGCGGCGGCAGCCAGGAATGGCTGCCCCACAAAGCACTGGGGGCTAGCTGAAATAGCGCTGGTAGGCCGCTTCCCATTCGGGGCTGGGGTGGGGTTCGAAGGTGACGGGCTCGAAGGAGCGGCGCACCACTTCGCGCGCGGCTGCGAGATCGGCGAGTTCTCCGTTGCCCATCGCCTGCACCAGAATGTTGCCGATTGCGGTGGCCTCGGCGGGACCGGCTACCACGCAGCGGCCGGTGCAATCGGCCACGAACTGATTGAGGAGCGAATTGCGCGAGCCGCCGCCCACGATGTGAATCACTTTGATGGAGCGGCCGGAGAGGCCTTCGAGGGCCTCCGCCACATTGCGGTAGCGCAGGGCCAGGCTTTCCAGAATGGCGCGCGCGAACTCGCCCGGAGTCGCGGGAACGTAGAGGCCCCTATGCTCGCAATAGGCCGCGATCTGGGCCGGCATGCCGCCGGGTTCGAGAAACGCGTCGGGGTTGATGGTGGTGCAGAACGGGCGGGCTTCGGCGGCCAGGCGGGTCAACTCCTGATAGCTGTATTCCCTGCCCTCCTCCCGCCACGCCCTGCGGCATTCCTGGAGCAGCCACAATCCTGCGATGTTTTTGAGGAACCGGACCGTGCCCGAGACGCCTACCTCATTGGTGAAGTTGGCGGCCAGCGACAGCTTGTGAATCACCGGCTTGTCCAATTCCAGCCCCATGAGGGACCAGGTGCCGGAACTGATGTAGCACCAGTCATCGGGCGTTGCGGCGGGAACGGCGACCACCGCGGCGGCGGTATCGTGCCCGGCGGTGGCGAAGACCGGGGCGTAGGGCGGATCCAGCATGTTCCCCAGGCGTGTGCCCGGCGCAATCAGCGGGCAGAGGATGGAGGTGGGCAGTTGCAGGCGCTCCAACAGTTCGGTCGCCCAGGCCATGGTTTCGGGATTGAAGAATTGGGTGGTGCTGGCGATGGTCATCTCCGAGCGCGCCACACCGGTCAGCCAGTAGTTGAGCAGATCCGGAATATTAAGCAACTGCCGCGCAATGCCCAGCGCGGGCGACGCATGCAGCTTCATGGCATACAACTGGAAGAGGGAGTTGATCTGCATGAACTGTACGCCCGTGCGGCTAAAAACCTCGCCACGGGGCACCACCTGAAACAGCGCCTCCATCACGCCGTTGGTGCGCCCGTCGCGATAGTGGCGCGGCATGTCCGCCAGCAGTCCGTCGGAGCCCAGCAGCGCGAAATCGATACCCCAGGTATCCACGCCGATGCCGTCGAGCGTGAGACCGCGCTCATGCGCCGCCACGCCGATGCCATGTTGAATCTCGTGCCACAGACGCAGGATGTCCCAATACAGGGCATTGCGCACGCGCACCGGCGTATTGGGGAAGCGGTGCAATTCCTCGACGCTCAACTCGCCGCCGGAGAGGCTGCCGAGGAGAGCGCGACCGCTCTCTGCGCCCAGATCGATCGCCAGGTAATGGCTCATGGAGCGCCTATTTGGGGGCTGCGGGAGTGAGTCCGAGTCCGGGAGTTTTGGGCAGAATCAGCTTGCCGTTTACGACGCGCACGCCGTGATAGGGATCGTTCGAGATCAGCAGATTGCCGTCGAGATCGGCATAGTCCACGAAGGGCGAAAGGTGCGCGGCGGCGGTCACGGTGACCGAACTGGAAATCATGCAGCCGAGCATGGTTTTCATCTTCAGCGACTTGGCCAGGCTGAGCATGCGATAGGCTTCGAGTACGCCGCCGCTTTTGTCGAGCTTGACGTTGACTCCGTCGAAGCACTCGGCCAGTTTCGGGATATCGGTGGCATGCTGGCAGGCCTCGTCGGCGATGATCGGGATGTGGACTTTGGAGCGCACCCAGCGCGTCTCTTCCAGCATTTCGGCGGGCATGGGCTGCTCGATAAATTCGACACCCATCTTTTCCAGCCAGTTGATTTTGCGGACGGCTTCTTCCTTGTCTTTCCAGCCTTCATTGGCGTCCACGCGAAGGGGCTTTTTGGTGACGGAGCGGACGGCTTCGATGGTGGCCTCATCGGTGGCCAAGCCGACCTTGACCTTGAGCACGGGGTAGGGGTCGGCTTCGCGCGTTTTTTGTTTGGTGATCTCCGGCGTATCGATGCCGATGGAAAAGGTGGTGACGGGCGCGTCTTTGGGGTCGAGTCCGAAATAGCTGTAGAGGGGAATGCCGAGCTTTTTGCCCACCCAGTCCATGAGGGCGATATCGAGGGCGCTTTTGGCGGCCCATTCGCCGAGCACGCGGCGGAACACCTCGGCCATGATCTTGTTGAACTGCATGGGGTCGGTGGAAGTCAGCAGATCGCGGACGCTTTCGACGGCCTTCTGCGCGCTGGCAGCGTCCTCTTTGTAGCGCACGATGGGCGCGCCTTCGCCGTGTCCGGTAATGCCGGCGTGCGTGAAGGTGGTATGGAGCGTATCGCGGTACTGGCTGGACGACATGGTGGTGGTCCAGGTGTGCTGCAGATTGAGGCGGACGATCCTGGTGGTGAGCGTGGTTTTGGCAGGGGCGGATTTGGCGGCGGGCGGCGCCTGGGCAAAGGCTCCGGCGGCAGGGGCCGCGGCGGCGGCGGCGAGAAAACTGCGGCGCTTCATTTGATCCTCCGGCACGCCACCAGGCTGGCGGTCCACGACGGCTCGTTCAGATCGTCGATGCGGACCATGGGGGTGACGTGAGTGGTGGCGTTGATAAATTTTCCCTCGCCCAGGTAGATTCCGGTGTGCGAAATTTTCTTGTCGGACGCACCGAAGTAGAGCAGATCACCGGGCCGCAGATCTCTCCGCTCCACGGCGGCCATACCGCTCCAATCGGCCTGCGGTTGGGCATCGCGCGGCATGCTGACGCCGCGACGCCGTCCCAGCATTTGCGAGAAGCCGGAGCAATCGTAGCCATAACTGGAGGTTCCGCCCCAGGTGTAGGGCAGCCCCAGAAAGCGCTTGGAAAACTCGAGCATTTCCGGGATGGTCATGCGCTTCGGGGCGAGCGTGATGTCGCCGGCCTGCACCCAGCCCGCGCGGTCGTCGGGCAGGCGCACCTGATACCAGCGGTGGTCGGGATCGGTGGGGTCTGCCACCACTTCCAAGCGGCTTTCGAAGGGAAGGGTGATGAGGGGCGCGTGTTTGGTGACGCTGGCCTCGCGGTAGATGTGGGCGAACAGGTTTTGCACTTCGGCGGCGCGGGGACCGGCGGCGTAGGGCTTGCCAGGCAGGAGGGCGGGAAGCGGGGTCCAGCCCAGGTAATCGTCGGCGGTGCGTATGTGCGCCCAGCCGTCCTTCTGCTCGACAATCCCCACGTTGGCGCCGTAGATGGCCTGCGAGACGACGTCGGCATCGGCGCTGGGCCGGGAATACATGTTGGCCACCGGCTGCAATACTACAGCGGTGGGAAGGGCCCCGGCGAAAAAAGCAAGCGCTAGGAATCCTGGCATAAGACAACTGTACCAAGCACCCGGAGCCGGGGAAAACCGTGGTGCGAGATGACGCTATATCGATTAAACGTCACTTTCTTGGCGGCTTTGCGGCTTGGCGAGATCGAAGGCTTTTTCACGCCAAGCTCGGTAAACGCCAAGAAGACCAAGACGGGGGAGACCAAGTTCCGCTTACGTGTGCGGGTGTTCTTTGCGGCTTTGCGGCTGGGCGAGATCGCAGGCTTTTTCACGCCAAGCTCGCCAAGTCGCCAAGAAGACCAAGCAAGAAGACCAAGATAGTGCTGTCGAATTCTGATCGCGTGCGCTTGACTTTTTTTGCGATCGTGGCGCGGCCCTCGCGGGGCAGTGCGCGCGGCAGTGCGTGCAGGGTACGGCGCACTCAAGCTACAATTTTGGGCGAACCACAAGATTGCCAAGGAGACAGCCAATGTCCAATCCGACGAACCCGAAAAATACTGAGGGAGCAGGCGACGTGACGCGGAGGAGGTTCCTGGCGTCGGCCGCAGCCGTCGCCGTGGCAGCTCCCCTGGGCCGGGGCGCTGGTGCGCCGCCCGCCGCCGCATCGCCGTTTCCGCTGGGTGCGGTGAAACTGCTGAGCGGGCCGTTCCTCGATGCGATGGAACAGAACCGGGCGTACCTGCGACGGCTCGAGTTGGACCGTCTTTTGCATACGCTGCGGCTCAATGCGGGCTTTGCCAGTTCGGCTCAGCCGCTGGGCGGCTGGGAGTCGCCGGAGATTGAAATTCGCGGACATTTTGAAGGGCATTACCTCTCGGCGTGCGCGTTGATCGGAAGCTCGGCGGGCGACCGCGAGATGAAGACGCGCGGCGAAGAGATGGTGTCGGAGATGCTGCGCTGCCAGAAGAAGTCTGGCGATGGCTACTTGAGCGCGTTCCCGCCGGAACTTTTCGACCGCCTCAAGAACGGCAAGGAAGTCTGGGTGCCGTGGTACACCGTCCATAAGATTCTGGCGGGCCTGGTGGACATGCACCGCATCGCCGGCAGCAAGGATGCGCTGGCGGCAGCCGAAGGCATGGCGCAGTGGACCAAGCGCTGGCTGGATCCGATTCCCGACGACCAGTTGCAGCGCATCCTGCAGACGGAGTTCGGCGGTATGGCCGATTCCCTGGTGGACCTGTACCGGATCACCGGCAATGCGGATTATCTGGCGGCGGCCAGGCGGTTCGAGCACCGGCGGGTGATGGACCCGCTGGCGGCGGGGCGGGACGAACTGCGCGGCCTGCACGTGAACACGCAGATTCCGAAAATGATCGGGGCCGCCAATGCGTTCGAAGCCACTGGCGAAGCGCGCTACCGGCAGATCGCGGAGTACTCGTGGAACCAGGTGGCCAACCATCGCGCCTACTGCACCGGCGGCACCTCCAATCAGGAGCGATGGCGGCGCGGACCCGATGAGTTGGCGACCGAGTTGAGCAATACGACTCACGAGTGCTGCTGCACTTACAACATGCTGAAATTGACGCGGCACCTGTTCTCGTGGTCGCCGCAAGCGAATTACGCCGATTACTACGAACGCGCCCTGTTCAATGGCATTCTGGGGACGATCTCGCCGGAGATCGGCACCACGATGTACTACATCCCGATGGCCTCGGGCTACTGGCGGGTTTTCGCGCGGCCGAACGAATCGTTCTGGTGCTGTACGGGGTCGGGTGTGGAGACTTTTTCGAAGCTGGCCGATTCCATTTACTTCCACGACAATGCCGGGGTGTGGGTGAATTTGTTCGTGCCCTCGGAATTGGATTGGGCGGAGAAGGGCTTGAAACTGCGGCAGCAGACGAAGGTGCCGGATGAAGGCAGCGCGACGCTCGAGGTCACGGCCGCTAAACCGGTGGAGTGCGAGATGCGGCTACGGGTGCCCTCCTGGGCGACGGCCGGTTACCGGGTGAAGGTGAACGGCAAGGCGGTGGAAGGGCGCGCGGAACCCTCGTCGTATTTCACGGTGAAGCGCACCTGGAAGACGGGGGACCGGGTGGAAATCGAAATGCCGATGACGGTGCGCGCGCAGGCGACGCCGGATGACCCCCGGGTGCAGGCTTACCTGTACGGGCCGTCGGTGCTGGCAGCGGATTTGGGCAGCGAGGGGCTGACGGCGGAGTCGTACCACGGCACGCCCACCGAGAAGGTGAAGAATCACTTCCTGCGGGGCGAAGCGGTCGCGGTGCCGGAATTAACGCCCAAGGGAGAGCCGGGGAGTTGGATCCGGCGGGAGGACGGCCCGCGGGCGAGGTTCCGGATGACGGGCCAACCCGGCAACCTTACCCTGGCGCCGTTCTCGCGGATCACGAAGCAGCGCTACGCGATCTACTGGCGAACGACCTGACGGCGCGGGCGGGTAAACTGGAGAAAGTGCGGCAGATAGGCGCGCGAGTTTGAACCTCTGCCCAAAATGTAGTACACTTTATTTTACTCCTGTGGTTCCTACGCACTTCGTGCGTCCGGCTCCCAAACTGAGGTTTGCATGCACGCGATTATCGAAACAGGCGGAAAGCAGTACCGGGTCGCCCCGGGTGATGTCATCCGCGTAGAGAAACTGGCCGGTGAGATCGGCTCCGAAGTAGAGCTGCCTGTGAAGGCATCTTTCAAAGAAGGCGGGGAGTTGGTTTCCGGCGGGAAAGTAACTGGCACCATCGTGGGCGCGGATCGTGCGGCCAAGATTCTGGTGTTCAAATTCAAGCGCAAGAAACAGTACAAGAAGACCATCGGACACCGTCAGTCTTACACGGAAGTGAAGATCGGCGAGGTGGTCGCCTAAGTAAGGGCGTAGGTAGCTATGGCACACAAAAAAGGATTAGGCAGTTCTAAGAACGGGCGCGATTCCAAAGCGCAGCGGCTGGGTGTGAAGGTATTCGGTGGGCAGTTGGTTCCGGGTGGCAGCATCATCGTGCGCCAGCGGGGCACCAAGCTGAAGCCGGGCGTCAATGTCGGCTGGGGTAAGGACGACACTTTGTTTGCGAAGATTACGGGCACGGTGGAATTCCGCGACCGGGGCCGCATGGGCAAGTTCGTCAATATCGTGGCAAGCGCCTAAATCTCTCCAAGTTTGAAAGGGCCGCCGGCACGAACGCACGCCGGCGGCTTTTCTATGTTCATCGACGAAGTCAGAATACTCGTAAAGGCAGGCGATGGCGGCAATGGTTGCCTGGCCTTCCGCAGGGAGAAGTTTGTCCCGCGTGGCGGCCCCAGCGGCGGCGATGGCGGCAATGGCGGCGACGTCGTGATGGTGGCCAGCCAGCACGCCAATACGCTGCTCCAATTCCGCTTCAATCCCGAGCACAAGGCCGAACGCGGACAGCACGGGATGGGCAGTCAGCGCACCGGCAGGGAAGGCAGCACGCTCGAAGTGAAGGTGCCGATCGGCACGATCGTTTACGACCAGGAGACGGGCGAAAAGGTCTACGATTTCACGGTTCCCGGCGAGCGCGTGGTGGTGGCCAAGGGCGGACGCGGCGGTCGCGGCAATCAGCATTTCGCCACGCCGACGCACCAGGCTCCGACCGAGCACGAACCCGGCAAGGCGGGCGAGGAAAAGCGCTTCCGCCTGGAGTTGAAACTGCTGGCCGATGTCGGCCTGGTGGGCTTTCCGAACGCCGGCAAGAGCACGCTCATTTCGCGCATTTCGGCGGCGCGGCCAAAGATCGCGGCCTATCCTTTCACGACGCTGGAACCGAACCTGGGCGTGGTGCAGTTGCCGCAGTTCCGCAGCTTTGTGGTCGCCGATATCCCGGGGTTAATCGAAGGCGCGCACGAAGGCCACGGACTGGGCATACAGTTTCTGCGCCATATCGAACGGACGCGCCTGCTGGCGCACTTAGTGGACGTCTCCGAGGAAAGCGGACGCGACCCGGTGGAAGATTTCGAAATCATCCTCCGCGAGTTACACAGCTATAGCGATACGCTGGCTGGGAAACCCATGATTGTGGTGGCGACGAAGCTCGACGTCGCACAGGATGCGGAGCGGGTGGAAGCGCTGCGTAAACTCGCCCGGGAGCGCGGACTCGCCTTCTTCGCGATATCGAGCGCCACCGGCCAGGGCATCGAGGAGTTGACGTTCGCGATGGCCGAGCGTGTGCTGGTTCAGGTACCCGAGTAGGAACGCTCGTCTACGCACAGTAAGCGGGGTTTTGGGACCGTTGCCACGGCGTGCCAGACCAGCCTGTGGTAAGAATCGCCCCTCACGGTCGCGGCTCCGTAAATCCTTGAATCGCAGGGCTGCGGACGTCAGATGTCGGCGTTTCAGTGGTCGAAGGCGACTCGGTTTGTCTGCGCGTCCCGTCGTGCGCTCTGTACCTTCACGCCAGCTGCGGAAAGTGAGACAATCGGAGCCATGACTCTTGAGTCTGATATTACTAAGCACTGCCGCCGTGTTCGCGCAATTCACGGATGGCGTTGCCACCTCAGTTACCCGCACAGTTACACTTACCGCGGACCAGGCGGATTTCTCGCTGGTCAGCGGCGCCCCCATCGGCACCACTCAACAGGAAGTGATTCAGGCGCTGCAGGAAGGCGGGCTTTCGGACCTCACCGCCACGGGCACTTCGCTGACGCAGGTCTATGACTACTCCACGCAGCCGCCGGCCACGCAGACCCTCGTCATCTATCAATTCGCCTTCAGCGTACCGGCCGCGCAACTGGGAGCCACCACCAAGGTCCTCGAAAAACTGCGCGCCAAGCCGCCAGCGCTCTTCCTGCTGTTCCAGTACGCCGCGGGCCTCAGCGCTAGTCCGGCAACGGTAGAGGCCATGCGCCAGACCTTGCTGCCGCAACTCTTCGCGGAAGCACAAAAGAAGGCGCAATCCCTGGCCGCCGCCGCCGGTTTGAAACTGGGGCCTGTCAAGGGTGTGAGCGAGTCGTTCTACGCCACGGGGAACACGTGGGTGAATTACATTAGCGCCACAATTGGAAATTCCAGCGGCTCGACCAGTTCCACGTCGAATACAGCGGGCACGCAGTACACCTACTATACGAATATCAGCTACGGACTGGGGCAATAGGAGCCTCGGATGAAGACGTTTCTGTCTCTCATACTCGCGGTGGTTCCCGGGATCCTGCACGCGCAGGGGGCGGAGGGCATTCACGCTCCGGCCAGCCGCAGCATCACGCTGCCGGTGGAAGAGGCGAAATTCCAGGTCATGATTTCCGCCTCGCTGGAGACCACGGCGCAGCAGGTGAAGCGGTCCTTGCAGGAGGCCGGAGCGCCGGACCCCACGGTGGTGCTGATCGCGCTCGGGCCCAGTTTCGAGCGAGTCTCCGGGCCGCCGTTGGCCACTTTTTCAGCCACTTTCACGATCGCCGCCGGCGCGTCCACCACGTTGGTGAAGTCGCTCGTGGACCTGCGTGGGCATCTTGCGGCGCCCTTGGTGTCGCTGAATTTCGGAGTCAGCTACGGCGCTGCCGCGGCCACGGTGGAAGCGGCGAGGCAAGCCATGCTGCCCCAACTGGTGGAAGCCTCCCACGCCACGGCGCAAATGTTGGCCGCTGCCTCCGGCGTCAAACTAGGTGCGATCCGCGCTACGAATGAAGGGGGCGCCGTGTACGCCAACGCCTCGCGCGTTGGCGCCATCATCGGCGGCGACTTCAGCGGCCTGATCCAGACCCAACCCTCCAGCACAAAGTATACGTTTTCGCTGGAATTGGTTTTCGCTACCCTGCCCTGATTTTCGCTGCCCCGCACTGAAGGGTGCGCTGCCCTGAAGGGTGCGCTGCCTGAAGGGTGCGCCCATGCTGGATGGCGCGGCCCACGGCCGCGCAGCAATCACGCCTGGAGCGCGTTGCATGGCGAGCGGACCCCCGAGATGGTTCGCGGCGTGCGGTGCTGCGAGTGAGTCGCGAGTCTGATGGTGGCGCGCCTACCGCGTCACTTTTCGCCCAGATTCCGTAGCAGGGGATTGGGCGCCGGCCCTTTCGCTTCGCCCGTCAGCCAGTCGAGCCGCTCCGCCAATTGTTCGCGGGACATCTGGCCGAGGACGCGCGCAACCACCCGTCCCTGCTTGTCTAGAAAGGCCGTCGCGGGGATGGCCTGCCCGAGTTTGAGATCCTCCAGATCCAGCACGCTGGCGCCAACGACAACCGGAAAGGCGATGTTGAAGCGGGTCACGAAGTCGGGAATCTGCGGCCGGTCCTGGCGCTCGTCAATGGAGGCGGCGAGGAACACGACGCCACGTTTTGCATATTCCCGCTCCACTTCCGCGAGCATGGGCATTTCCGCCCGGCAGGGCAGGCACCAGGTGGCCCAGAAATTCAGTACCACCACCTTGCCGCGGTAGTCGCGCAAGCGTACCTTTTGCCCCTTTAAGTCCTTGAATGGCAGATCGACCGCGCGCGTGTCGTTGCCGCCGAGAATGGCCGGGACCATCAGGGCGAACAGAGTCAGTATCGAAAACCGGCTTACGCGTGGATTGGGCACTGGGAGGATGCTAGCACCGGCGCCGCGAGTCCCGCAAGAGTTAAGGGCTAGTAGGAATCCATTATTGCCTCGCCAGCGCGGATGCCGTACACTTCAACAAATCCTGGGTCTACCGGAGGAGAAAATCATGAGGGCGCTGTTTGGAAGTTTGCCGTTGCTGGCTGCGGTGGTCGTACTTAACAGTACGGCGCCCCTGGCCCTGGGACAGGGTTGCGTCGCGGCGCGGCAGGGCGGCCCGATGATGACTTCCCTTTGTGAAGGCTCCTCGGGGGCCACCAGTCCGGGCTCCCCAGGTCGCTGGGAAGTCAGCTTCGGCTATCGCTGGCTGAATTCCAACCGTCATTTTGTCGGAGACGTGGAACAGCCGCAGCGTATGGAACAGGACACGCAGCAGGAGAACCGCGAACACCTGTTTGACGTCGCGCTCAGCTACCGAGTCAACCGCCGCTGGACACTTACTCTTGATGCTCCGATCACCGATGCCGACCGGATCAACCACCGCACCAAGGGATTGACGCAGAGCACCGGAATCGGCGACATGGCCGTGGGCGCGAAGTTCTGGCTGTTCCGGCCGCCCACCGAGTCACATCAGAATATCCGCCTGGGTTTTGCGGTCAAGTTACCCACCGGCAAACCGGATGTTACCAGCCTGATCACCGGTTTGGCGAATCCTTCGACCACGCCCGTCACGGTGGACCAGTCGATCCAGTTGGGCGACTCGGGAACCGGCTTCGCGCTGGATTACCTGGCGTATAAGTCGCTGCCCAAGGGATTCACGCTGTATTCCACCGGAGTCTACTTATTCAACCCGAAGAACACCTATACCGCCACGACACCGGCGGCGCGCGTTCTATCGGTCTCTGACCAGTATCTCTTCCGCGGCGGCGTCGGGTATGCGCTGCCGTGGGTGCGGGGGATGGCGGTGAGTTTCGGCGCACGCGATGAAGGCGTGCCGGCGCGCGACCTGATCGGCCGCGAGGATGGCTTCCGGCGTCCGGGATATGCGGTCTCGGTGGAGCCCGGCATTCAGTATGGACGGGGCCGCAATCTCTGGTCGGTCGGCTACGCGATCGCGGTGCATCGCGACCGCACGCGCAGCGTTTCCGATGTTAAGAATGGGACGCACGGCGACGCGGCATTCGCCGATGGTCTGATCCTGGTTGGCTATTCGCGGAGTTTTTGATTCGCGCCTCGAATGAAACGCGCATGGCGAAACCGGCATGCTACGATAGGTTCTTGTCAGGTCTCGGGCTTCGTGCAACGGACGGCTGCAAACCCCGCCAGGTCCGGAAGGAAGCAACGGTAGTGGTGCGGTTCGTGTGCCGCGGATTACCCGGGGCCTGACATTACCCTTTCAGGCTTCCCCGTCTTCCCTGCTGAGCGTCACCAGAAAATCCAGTGGGACAGGGCTTCGGTTCGAAACGCCAGTGTCTTCGGCTCTCTTAGGTTGGTCTCGCCAAAGGCATGCCGCCATTCCGCTTCCGTCCAGCAGCGCAGGCACGAGACCAGGCCATCCCACACAATGATCAGCGGAGCGAGGGGCACGAGCCAACACCAGAACATGCGCCGCGCATGTCCGGTGGACCTTTTGCGAAGGTAGAAGAATGGCGTCATCAGCCCGGGAATCACGCCTCCCAGCGCGGTCAAGAGCGAGGGGAGATTGCGCTGCAGCGGTTCGAAGATCGCCACCCGGTGGCCGGACAGCGATTCCAGAACGGCGCCGCGCCGGCCGGGGGGGATGTGGTGGAAGGAGCCAGAAAGCGCCAACAGCGTAGCGGGCTGGAATTCCAGCGGACGGGAAAAATCCAGCGGCTGTATGCGCCCGCGAATCACTCCCGGGAACTGCTTTTCCAGGCTTTGGTAGAGCGGCACGTCGGGGTACAGATCGCTCACCTCGATGGTGATTCCGCCGCCGGTCTGTTTCTGAATGGCGCCGAGGCGGTGGGACAAGGGCGCGGTGCCGGCGCCGAGTTCCACGATGGTCCTTATGCCTTCGCGTTGCGCTCTCTCGAGCAGTTCCCGCACCACCCAGTCGTAATACTGGCGAGGGGGCTCCCCCAGGCAGATTTCCAGGACTTCGCGGACGGTGGTGCGCAGCGATTCGGGCAGCCACGGCAGATCCATGAATTCGAATAAATAGAAAGGTCCCACGGTTTCTAACTGATTGTACAGTGCGGGAAACCGGCGGCCGGCGGCGCCGGAGAGGGGCCCGGGGGCGGGCGACATCAAAGTGGGGATTCGCGATGGGCGGCCACGCACCGGCACCGCAGCGTCTCGGATTTGGTTACAGCCATGTACGTCCGTCGCATGCCTGGGGGCCGGAACGAAGAGCCCGGCGGATGAGCAATTGGTACAATAATCGTCAATGCCGCTGAGCGAGCAATCCGGGCGGCAGAAACGCCTTTCGCGTCCATAGCCGCCAACCCCATGTACCAGGTCATCGCCAGAAAGTACCGCCCACAATCTTTCGCCGACGTGGTCAACCAGGAACACGTCAAGAACACGCTGGAAAACGCCATTGCGCAACACCGCGTCGCGCACGGCTACATTTTTTCGGGCCAGCGAGGGACGGGCAAGACCACCATCGCGCGCATCATGGCGCGCTGCCTGAATTGCATCCAAGGGCCCACGTCGACGCCGTGCGGCGAATGCGCCAGTTGCAAGGAAATCACCGCCGGGGGCACGGTGGACGTGATTGAAATCGACGCCGCCAGCAATCGCGGCATCAATGAAATGCGCGAATTGCGCGAGAACGTGCGCTATCAGCCGGCCCGCGACCGCTACAAGATTTTCATCATCGACGAAGCGCACCAGATCACGAACGAGGCCTTCAACGCGCTGCTGAAGACCATCGAAGAGCCTCCGCCATGGGCAGTCTTCGTGTTGTGCACCACGGAATCGCACAAGATTCCGGCCACCATTGCGTCGCGCTGCCAGCACTTCAGTTTCCGCAGCGTGGATTTCGAAGATCTGACGCGGCGGATGGAGTGGATTTGCGGGCAGGAAGGCATCGAGGCCGAACCTGAGGCGCTGGCCATCATCGCCGCCGCCGGCGAAGGGAGCGTGCGCGATTCGCTGTCCGCGCTGGACCAGGCAATCGCCTGCTGCGGGCAGAAACTGACGGCGGGCGAAGTCCGCGCGCTGCTGGGCGCGTTCTCGCTGGAATCGCTCGAAAAAGTGACGCAGGCGCTGGCGGCGAGCGATTCGCGCGCCATGTTGGAAGTGGTGGACGAGCTGGAGCGCAACGGGCAAAACCTGCAGCATTTCAGCCGGGAACTGTCGCGCTATTTCCGCAATCTGCTGGTGTCGCGGGTGGCGGGCGACGACCCGCGGCTGATCTCCGCCAGTGCGGCCCAGCGGGCAAGGATGGCGGAGATCGCGGGCGCGTTTTCCGAAGAAGACCTGACGAGGTACCTGCAACTTTCGCTGGACATTTTCCGCGACCTGCAATTCTCGCTACAGCCGCGCTTCCACCTCGAAATCGGACTGGTTCGGCTGGTGCAGGCCGGGCGGCTGCTGCCTATCGAGCAGGCGCTGGCGGGAATGGGTCCGGCGCCGCGCAGCGCCGCCCCGCCGGCGGCCGGCGCGCCGCGCCTGGCACCGCCCGCTCCGGCGCCTCCGCGGGAGATGCCGCCGCCGGTGCGCAGCGGGCCATCGCCGTTCGAGCAGGACCGCGCCAGGAAAGCCACGCCGCGCCCGCCGGAGCCGCAATCTTCCGGCGCCAATGCGCTGGCTCCGCAGGCGGAGTCCGCGCCGCAATTCTCGCCGGGGCCGCAAGCTCCGCCGCCGGTGATGGCGGGCGACCCCAGGGAGCGCCTGCACGCCTGGCTGCACGAAAACAAGCACACGCACCTGGCCGACGCCGTGGAGAACGCCTCCCTGACGATCGCGGCCGGCGAGTTGAGCGTGGTGGCACCGAAATCGTACGGTCTTTATTTCAAAGACCGCGCTTTCGAAGAGGCCCTGCGCGAGGTCTTCGGCAAGCCGCTGCGGGTGAAGTTCACGCCGGGCGATGCCGCGGCGCCGGCGCCGATCAGCCTGGCCGCGCCGAAGCCTGCCGCGGCGGAAGAAGACGCGACGGGACGCGCGCTGGCCAATCCTGAAGTCCAGCGCTTCCGCGAAGTGTTCGGCGGCGAAGTACGCAAAGTTCGCAATCTCAAGGAGTAGACCAGTGAAACTACCGGGCAACATGCAGCAGATGATGCAGCAAGCGAAGCAGATGCAGGACAAGATGCAGCAGGACATCGCGCAGATCAAGGTCACGGCCACGGCCGGCGGCGGAATGGTCACCGTGTCGATGGACGGCCAGAAGAATCTGCTCAGCGTCAAGATCGACCCGGAGGTAGCGGGCGATGTCGAGATGTTGCAGGATATGGTGCTGGCCGCCTGCGGCGAAGCCGTGAAACAGGTAGAAGCGCAGATCCAGCAAAAGATGGGCGGCATGCTTGGCGGCATGGGACTGCCCCCCGGCCTTTTCTAAACTATGCCCGATTTCGCCGAACCGCTGGCGCGGCTGATCACGGAATTCAAACGCCTGCCCGGCATCGGGCAGAAGTCCGCGCAGCGCCTCGCCTTCCACGTGCTGCGCGCCTCGCGCGAAGATGCCGAGCACTTCGCGCAGGCCCTGCTGGACGTGAAGGACAAGCTCGGACTGTGCGCGGTCTGCAACAACATCGCCGATAGCGAACTGTGCCAGTTTTGCCGCGACAGCAGTCGCGATCCGAAAGTGGTGTGCGTGGTGGAAGAACCGCACAACATTGTCGGCATCGAGACCACGCGCGGCTTCGAAGGCCGCTACCACGTGCTGCACGGCGCGCTCTCGCCGTTGCGCGGGCTGGGTCCGGATTCGCTCAAGATCAAAGGACTGGTAGAGCGCATCGGGCAGGGCGAAATTGAGGAAGTGATTGTGGCCACCAATCCCACGGTGGAAGGCGAAGCGACGGCGGTTTATTTGGCGCGGTTGTTGAAGCCGCTCGGGGTGCGCGTCAGCCGGATTGCCATGGGAGTCCCGGTGGGCAGCGATCTGGAATTCGCGGATGAAGTGACGATGTCGAAGGCTATGGAAGGGCGGCGGGATATGTAGGACGGTCCTTTGGGACTGTCCATTTCGGGGAGCCGGGACGGTTGAGGTATATACATACGGTCCTGCTAACCTAGCGGGAGGAGCCTCCGTGATGAACGAGCTATTGTCCAGGATTTCGATAGATCCCCAGATCTGCTTCGGCAAGCCTTGCATCCGCGGAACGCGCATCTGGGTTTCATTGCTATTGGATTTTCTGGCGTCGGGCACACCGATTGAAGAGATCCTGGCGGACTATCCCCAACTGCGCAAGGAAGACGTATTGGCCGCCGTCGCCTATGGCGCCGAAATGAGCCGCGAGCGGTTTGTCGACCTGCCCGGCAGCAGCGCCGCATGAGATTCAAGCTCGATGAGAACTTCGGTTCGCGGGCGGTGGACGTGTTGCGTTTGGCCGGACACGATGTGGAAACGGTATTTCAGGAGCACCTCAGCGGTGCACGCGACGAGATCATCTTCGAGGCGTGCGTACGAGAGAGTCGTTGCCTGCTGACTCTCGACCTCGATTTCGCGGACGTGACGCGCTATCCACCTCACACCAGCGCGGGCCTCGCCGTCCTGCGGTTGCCGAGAGGCGCCACGCTGCGCACTCTGGAACAGTTCGTTCGAAGCCTCGTGCTCATGCTCCAGACGGAGACTCCGCAGGGCGGCTCTGGATCGTCGAAACTGGGCGGATCCGAGTTCATGCGAACACAGCGGCCGACTCCGGCGAGGCGGGCGACCCCCAAGTGTAGAAGGCCGGCGGTCTCGCAGAGAGCGGATCGTCACCGAAAGCTGTCGCGAGAATGTAGCGTGCCCGGCTTCAATTCCTGGTAAACATCTCGACCAGCACAAGGGCAACGGCTTCGGCGCTCTTAGGCCGCACCACACCGAGTTTCCGAACCAGACGGTGCTTGTCGATGGCGCGGAGCTGGTCGAGCGCAACCTGTCCAGGCTTCCCGCCGAACGTGATGTTGACGCGAGTGGGGTACCGCCGCAAGGTAGTGGTCATCGGGGCAATAATGACCGTCTGCAAGAACTCGTTTGCCTCATTCGGAGAGACGACCAAAGCTGGGCGCGTCTTCTGTATCTCAGCGCCTTGCGTTGGGTCCAGCGAGACCAGCCAGACCTCATCCTGACGCGGACTCACCAGGCCCACTCCTGCTCGTCGAACTCATTGGGAGGAACAGGCAGCAACTCGGGTTGGTTACGCGGCGGGCCGGCAGCGGCAAAAGCAGCTCTCCAGCCCTGCCGCGGCGTGTGCTCCGGAGTGATCACGATCCGACCCTGCTCCACGTGCAGTTCGGCTGCATCACCGAGTCCGCATTGCTCGATCACGGGCTTCGGAAGCCGGATACCCCGCGAGTTGCCGATACGCACGAGTTCCACTCTCATAGTAATTACATTGTACTCACAAGCGGCGCCCGGAAGCAACGCGCTAATCTCTCCCCTATTTCCGGGTCACCACCCACAGGCGGAGCGACATCGAATCCGGCAGCACTTCGTCAGTAAGGAAGACCACCGACTGATAGCGCCGGGCAGTCTGCACACAAACGCGGTTTTCGCGTCCCCACCCGTCCAGTCGCAGCGCGAGCTTCGCGGGAGGCGAAGCGCAGGCGCTCAACAATGCGCCGTTTACCGGTGCGATTACCCTGGACCCGGATTCACGCGAAACCACCACATCTGCATCTTTACTGCTCCCCCCGGCATGGATGACCCGGACGGTTTCGAGATTCAGCCCGAAACCGGGCTCCACGGTAGCAAACATTCTCGCCACCGTATCGTCTGGAGCACGGGCCGCACCGAAAGAATCGCAGATCATGCCGGGCGCGTCACACCCTGCCAACTTCAGCCTGATCTCGCCGGCGTCCCGGAATTCGTCGGCGCGTAATTCGAATCCAGGTAACGCGCGCTCCAGAAAGCCAATCGCACCGGCACGCACGAAATATTGCCCCACCGGCATGTTCTCGATGTGAAAGCGGCCCGCATCGTCGGAACTCACTCGAAACGCAGAAAACCCCGCTCCCTCGCGAATCAGCTTAATCGTCGCGTGGGGAAGGGCCGCGCCGGCCGGATCACAGATGCGGCCACGCAGTTCCGCCAGATCTGCGCCCCATGCAACACTCGTCAATAGAATCAGGTAGGTAACGAGCGCCTTCATATTCGCCCCTCATTCCACCACACAGCGTTTCAATTCGCCAGCCGTTGTCCCTCATACTGAAGAGGTGCCCCGGAAAATCCCGCGCCTTCTTTGGGTGGTCCTCCCGCTGGCATACCTCGTATACTTTTTCGATCTGAGCGCTGCGGGACTGCTCGGGCCGGACGAGCCGCGGTATGCGTCGATCGCGCGGGAAATGGCGCGCAGCGGCGATTGGATCACTCCCCGCCTGTGGGGTGCGCCGTGGTTCGAAAAACCCGCTTTGCTCTACTGGCTGTCCGGTATCGGCTTCCGTCTCGGCCTGAATACCGAACTCGCCCCGCGCTTGCCGGGTGCGATCCTCGCCGTGGCTTTCCTGGTCTTCTACTTCCGCACGCTGCAACGTGAATTCAGTTGCCGCGCCGCCTGGCTCGCCACCCTCATTCTCGGTACTAGCGGCATGTGGGTGGCCTACAGCCAGAACGGCGTCACCGATATCCCGCTCACCACCACGTATTCCGCCGCCATGCTGCTGGCGCTGCCCTGGGTGGCGCGGCGCGACACCGCCGGACTCCCCGCCGCCGCCGCCCTCTTCGGCTTCGCCGTGCTTGCCAAGGGCCTCGTGCCGCTGCCGCTGGCGGCGCCGCTCCTGCTGGGCCGCCACATTCGCGACTGGCTGCGCTGGCGCGTCGTCCTCCCCTTCCTTTTGGTCGCGGTCCCCTGGTATGCGCTTTGCTACCTGCGCAACGGCTGGCCTTTCTGGCACGAGTTTTTCGTGGTTCACCATTTCTCGCGCGTCACTTCCGACGCGCTGCAACACGTGCGCCCGTTCTGGTTCTACCTGCCGGTGCTGGTGCTCGGTCTGGCGCCGTGGACGCCGCTCCTCCCCCTGCTCGGACGTCCCGCCCTGTACCGCGATCGCTCGCGCCTCTTCCTGCTGCTCTGGGCCGTTGCCGTGCTCGTGCTGTTTTCCATCTCCTTGAATAAACTGCCCGGCTATATCCTGCCGCTCATGCCCGCCGTGGCCGCCCTCATCGGACTCGCCCTCGACGAACTGGCTGACGCGCGCCGCTGGCTGGCCGCCTGTGCCCTCCTGTTGGTGGCATTCCCCATCACGGCGCAACTGCTGCCCTCCGCCGTGCTCACGGGACTCACCCGCGCGCCCCGACCCCATTTCGAGCCGCTCTGGCTCCTGGTGCTGGCCATCGCCATCGCCGCGTGGCTGCTGGAAGCGCGCGGCAAACGCGTCGCCGCCGTGCTCGCCGTCACCGCCGGAGCCGCCTTCGGCATCGCGTGGCTCAAGGCTTCCGCCACTCCCGAACTCGACCGCAGCGTCTCGGCGCGCGGAGTCTGGCGGCAGATCAGCGATCGCCGTTCGCAGGTCTGCATCGGCAACGTCAAGCGGGATTGGGAGTACGGATTGAATTACTATTCCGTGGAACCGCTGCCCGATTGCGAATTGCAGCCGAGGCCGCTGCGCGTCCTGCCCGCCCCTGGCGAGCGCGTATTTGTAGGCGAGACACCGGAGTGAGTCGAACCAATCTAAATATGTATGGGTGTGGCAGCAAAGTGATAATGTCCCCTTTGAGCAAAGTAGAAATGTCCCCTTG
>JBDTMZ010000135.1:0-25238 GCA_039934035.1 Candidatus Solibacter sp.
TACTTCCGTCGAGGCTGCCGCGTGACGTCAACTCATAAATCTGACGTGCACCCGTCGCACTCCCGGAGGGCCGCGTCGCTATGCCACCGATCCACACGCTTGCTCCTGCTGCGCTCATAAGGCGACCCGCGCGATGGCGATCCGCGCGATGATGATGATCCCCGCGATGATGATGATCCGCGCGATCATGATCGCGCCAGCCCCCGGGCAGCCAAAGCCCCTTTTCGTTACGAAACCGACGCGCAAAATAGAATCCGCAGGCAACGCGCTCCGCCAGCCGTTTGAAAGCTCACAGGTAACAAATCGGCCTTAACCGACGGCGTATTGATTGCGCCGGCGCTGCGCCACACACTGCAAGCATGAGCGGGGAATCTCGTGCCTGACCTGAGTCCCTCCGTGCGCGTCATCACCGCGGTGCTGCCGTTTGCGGTAGCCGTATTCATGCGCGTGGTGATGGGCAGCAGCAGGCTGACTCGCGTCTTGATCTCGGCAACGGTGCTCTGGTTTGCGGCAAACGTGCTAATGGCGCCCTATTCCGCCCCGGTGCGCGCGGACATAAGAAACCTGCGCACTCTGCTACCATAGCTGTAGGTGACGCCGGTAGACGGCCACCCGATTTGGTAAATTGGCAAAAAAGGAGGCCGCATGAGAGCACTCGGCTTACCTGAGCTTCTCGTAATCCTCGGAGTTGCCGTATTATTGTTCGGCGGCAAGAAAATTCCCGAAGTCGCGAAAGGTTTAGGCGAAGGGATCCGCAACTTCAAGACTGCCTTGAAGGGTGACGAAGAGAAGGTCGAAGAAAAGAAGCAGGCGTAGGCTTCGAGGATCAGCCCGCAAGTTGGGCTGAGTTCGTCTCGGCTTCACAAGAATTTATAGGCAAAAAACAACCCCCGCGAGGCCCAGGTTTGCGAAACCGGGTACCGCGGGGGTTTTGATTTTCCCAAATACGAGTTGGACTACTTGGCTTTCTTGGGCGGAACGATCGCGTCTTTCGCGCTCTTCGCCACGCGGAACTTCACAACCTTCTTGGCTGCGATCTTGATGGCTTCGCCCGTCGCCGGGTTGCGTCCCATGCGAGCCTTGCGGTCCACGCGGACCAGGCGGCCGATGCCGGGTACGACGAAGACGCCATGCTTCTTGGTCTCTGCGATCGCAGTGGTGGTCAGTTGATCGAGCATCGCGCGAGCAACTTTGTTGCTGACTTCGCAGCTCTCCGCGAGCGTTCGTACCAGCTGCGTCTGGGTCATTCTCACATTCGCCATTATGTCTCCTTTGATTCTCGTCGCAGCGCTGCGCGCCACGCTTCCATCGAACGAATTATGGATTGGAACTCGAACGAGTCCAAGCCTTGAACGTAATTAATCATAAGGGAAGGGCATGGGGTTGTAAAGGGTAAAAGCACGTAAAACCCCTGATTTTCCGCAGGTTTTTTGCAGCGAGGGCGTTGAAAGCCCCACTTTTAGGGCCTTTCGAGGAATCCGAGGTCCCGGCGGCGCTCGATCATTCGTTCCGCGATGCCTTCCGCGACCTTATTTTTACGGCTTCGCAGAACAATTCGCGCGCCCGGCACGGGCGCCATGGCGATCCGCGCGGCAGCAAAAAGTTTGAGCGGCGCGCCGCCCGCGCTGGTCTCCCCTTCGCCCCCCGAGGCGCCCGTGCGATTGCGCATTTGGTTGAGGACCAGCATGCAGGCTCCCGAGCGCCTGAGCGCGGGACGCAGTTTGCGCAGGCCGGAAGCCAGCACTCTGGCGTGCAAGCCGGGAGATTCGGTGCCAATTCCGACATCAAGTTCCAATTGCGGGACCAGCGCTGCCGCGGAATCAATCACCAACAGGTCCACCGCACCTGACGCGCACAGCGTTCGAGCGATTTCCAGCCCCTGTTCGGCGGAGGCCGGCTGCGCGAACGGCACGCGCTCCACATCGACGCCGAGCTGCCGCGCATACGCGGCATCGAAGGTGTGGTCGGCATCGATCCAGGCGGCGGTCATCCCCTGGCGCTGAAGGGCGGCCACGCACTGTATGGCCAGGGTGGATTTGCCGCAACCCGAGGGCCCGAACAATTCCACAATTTCGCCGCGGGGGAAGCCGCCGCCCAGGACCTCGTCGAACGCCTTGAAGCCGGTAGACACGAACCCGCCCGGGTTGACGCCGGACGCCTGCATGCGCGCCAAACGCTGCAGAATGGCGCGCTGGCGATCGTCTTCCTTACTCATGGGCGCCTGAGCCGACAGAGCGCGGCTCCATCGCAGGGGACGGAGACGCGCGAGGGAGCAGGCATTGCGGTTGACGCGAGGCTAGCGCCGCGCGGGGGCGGGTTTTGCGGCGGGAGGAGGAGCAGGAGCGCTCTCCGCGGCGGCCGCCGCCGGTGCGTCCTTGATCAGGCCCAGCGCTTTGCGGAGTTCACTGTCCACGTTGGTACGGATGTCCGGATTGTCTTTCAGGAACTGGCGCGCATTTTCGCGCCCCTGGCCGATGCGATCGCCCTTATAGCTGTACCAGGAACCGCTCTTCTCGACGATGTTCTGCGCCACGCCCAAATCGATCAGGTCGCCTTCGCGGGACACGCCTTCGCCATAGATGATATCGAACTCGGCTTCGCGGAACGGCGAAGCCACTTTGTTCTTCACCACCTTGACCTTGGTGCGGTTGCCGACCACGACGTCGCCGTCTTTGATGGCAGCGATTCGGCGTATGTCGAGTCGCACGCTGGCGTAAAACTTCAGCGCGCGTCCGCCGGTGGTGGTTTCGGGATTGCCGAACATGACGCCGATCTTTTCGCGAATCTGATTGATGAACACCAGGCAGGTCCGCGACTTGCTGACAGACCCGGTAAGCTTACGCAAAGCCTGCGACATCAGCCGCGCCTGCAGGCCCATGTGGCTATCGCCCATTTCGCCGTCCAGTTCCGACTTGGGAACCAAGGCAGCCACCGAATCGACAACCAGAACGTCGATCTGGCTGGACGCGATGAGGTGCGCGGTAATCTCCAGCGCCTGCTCGCCGTAATCGGGCTGCGACACCAGCAGATTGTCCACGTCGACGCCGAGGCGGCGCGCGTAGGCCGGATCGAGTGCATGTTCCACGTCAATGAACGCCGCGATGCCGCCGGCCTTCTGAGCTTCGGCTATGACCTGCAGGGCGATGGTGGTTTTGCCGGAAGACTCCGGTCCGAAAATCTCGCTGATACGGCCCCTGGGCAAACCGCCCACACCCAACGCGGCATCCAGCGAAATCGACCCCGTCGAAATCACCGAGACTGGCACGATGGCGTCTTTCGACCCAAGACGCAGGATCGAGCCCTTGCCAAATTGCTTTTCAATTTGGCCGAGGGCGAGTTCTAAAGCGCGCGAGCGCTCCTTTTCATCCATGTTGGGTAAGACTCCTGAAATAGGGGGTAAAGCAATATTGTACCAGCCGCTATAATCGGACCAGAGGGTTTTGGCGATGTTTCCGGCAAGGTTTTCCGCGAAGTCTTCGCGTCTGATCGTACTCTCCGTTTTCGCCGCGATGGGCCTCCATGCCGCGGCCAAAAAGATCACAGGTTCGGGACGCGGTGAGAACGACGACGTGATTCTCAACGTCACGATTTACGCCGATTCCGCGAGCATCAAGGAAGCGCTCGGCGACGACCTGGGCGGGCACTACATCGTGGCGCAGGTTAAGGTGTCGCCCAAATACACCAAGGAAATCAGCATCGACCGGGATGCCTTCGCGCTGCGTACCGATAAGGATGGCGACCGTACCAAACCGATGGCGCCCAGCCAGATCGCCGGCGGCGGTTCGCTGGTGCTGACCGGGGTGCAGGGACCCGGCGGACTGGGGGCGGAACGCAGCCGCGGGTGGAGTATCGGCGGCATGGGCGTGGGCGGCGGAAACGGTGCGGCGCCCGACCCGGCCAATGTCACCGCCAAGATGGAAGATGCCGAGAAGGACAACCCGCTCAAGAAACTGCTGGACGAGAAGGTGCTGCCGGAGAAGAAGGTGGAAGAGCCGGTGTCGGGCTTCCTCTACTTCCCGATGGAAAATCAGAAGCTGAAGGATCTGGAACTGGTCTACGGCCCGCGGCAGAATCAGATTCGCGTGCGATTCAAGTAGATATTACCGTGGTAATATATTGACATGGGTGCACTGCGATCGCGAGTCACGTCACAGGGGCAGGTATCCGTTCCTGCTGACATTCGGCGCATGCTAGGTATTGGACCGGGCTCGGTTCTCGAATGGGAGGCGGAGGGAGACCGTGTCACGGTGCGTCGGGCCGGCCGGTACACTTCGCTGGATCTCCATCGAGCGGTTTTCGGCGACCACCCTCCCAAACCGCACACATTGGAAGAGTTGAAGCAAGGCATCCGCGGCTATATTCGAAAAATGCATGAAAGCGGTAGATACTAACCTTCTCGTGCGCCTGGTGACGTGGGATAGTGCTTCCCAGGTCGCAGCTGCCGAGGAGTTTATTCGCGGTGGCGCGTGGGTGTCTGTGTTGGCCTTGGCTGAGGCAATCTGGGTACTCGCAGACATATATGGGCTCAATGTAAGCCAGCAGGTGTCCGGCCTGGAGGTACTCCTGAGCCATGTGGACCTTGTAATTCAAGAGGAAGACATGGTTCGCCGGGCGGTGGAGAGTTTTCGCGCCCATCCCGCGCTTGGCTTCTCCGATTGTCTGATGGTTGAAATCGCCCGTCAGGCAGGGCATCTGCCGCTCGGAACCTTCGACCGAAAACTGGCCAAGCTCGACGGCACCCAGCGGATCTAGGGCGTATAGCGGGGCGACTGCCGCCTACTGAAACTCAATGCCGGCCATCACCAATTGCGGCATCACCTGATTCCACGATTCGGGCACATTATCGAACGGCAGACGGAACGGTTTGATCTGTCCCGGCGCCGCCGCGCCGATCTTCGGGCTCACGATGGGCACGCGTTCGCGCAGAATCACCTGACCGTAAGCGTCGTAGAAAACGCACTTGATTTCCACCAGCTTGACCACGCGTTCCCCCGCGTTCTGGATATTGCCGGTGATCTCTACCACGCTCTGCTTGAGGTAGCTTTCGTGGGCTTTCATTTCCACTTCCGACAACTTGAGTTTGTTGGCGTAGGCGCGCGCCTCTCCGGTGAGCGGCGGAGGTTCCGGCGCAGCCTTTTTAGATTGGCGGTCGAGGTAGAAAAAACCGCCAAGTCCCGCGAGCAGCACGAGGGCGATGACGATCGCCATCGGCGGGATGGATTTTTTCGCAGCTACTGGTTTACTTACCACCAACTGTCATTTCTCCCAATTTGATTGTAGGCGCCGCCACTGACCCGCGGAACTCCAGGTCGTTGCCAATCGCCTCGATATTGCGGAGCATGTCGTTCAGGTTGCCTGCGATGGTTACCTCACTGACCGCGAAGGCCAGTTCGCCGTTACGAATCCACAAGCCGGCGGCGCCGCGCGAATAGTCGCCCGTCACCACGTTGACGCCGAAGCCCATCAGTTCGGTCACATAGAAGCCATTTGGGATTCCGGCGATAATCTGCTCCGGCGTTTGGACGCCCTTCTCCAGGAAAAAGTTCCCGTGGCCGATTCCGGCATTGCCCGTGAGCCCGCGCGAGGCGTTGCCCGTGGTCTTCATGCCCAGTTTGCGCGCCGCGTAGGTATTCAGCAGGTAATTCTTGAGCACGCCGCGCTCAATCACTACGGTGCGCCGAGAGGCCACGCCTTCATCGTCGAACGGCGAAGTCCCGAACAGGCCCGGGATGGTGCCGTCGTCGATGATGGTCACGTTCTCGCCGGCCACCGCTTCGCCCAGCTTGCCGGCCAGGAAAGATTCGTGCCGGTAGACGGACATGCCGTGGACCGCTTCGAATATGTTGTCCAGCAGGCTGCGCGCGGTGCGCGGTTCGAACACCACCGGCACCTTCTGCGTTTCCACTTTGACGGCGTTAAGCCGGCGCAGGGCCCGTTGCGCCGCCATGCGGCCCACCTGTTCCGGAGCCTCCAGACCGGCGACGCCGCGCGCCAGCGTATACCAGTAGTCGCGCTCCATGCTCTCCCCGTCACGGGCTACCGGCGAGGTACTGAGCGAACAATAACTGTTGCGGTATTCGCCGCAGAAGTCGCGCGAGTTGGCAAAGATGTGGCGCCCGACGTGGTTGTCGAAAGAAGCGCCTTCCGAGTTGGAAATGCGCGGATCGCTGGAGAGCGCGGCTTCCTCGGCGCGCTTGGCCATTTCGATTTTCGCGGCGGTATCGAGGCCTGCGATGTCGCCCGAATACAGTTCGAGGTCGCCCGTGAGGGTGCCGAACTCGTCCGGGTCGGGGAGCCCCGCGTGGGGATCTTCCGTGGTGATGTCGGCCAGTTCAATGGCCGATCTCAACAGATGCGCGATGCCCTCCGCGGATAGATCGCTGGTGTAGGAGGCGCCGGTGTGCCGCCCCCGCAGGATGCGCAGTCCGGCGCCGCGCGATCCGGCTTCCTTCAGATTTTCGATCTCGCGCATGCGCACGTTGGCGGAGAACTCGTCGCCTTCGGCGATCGTGCACTCCGCGTCGGTGGCTCCCGCGGACAACGCCCGTTTGACGATGTCCTGCGCGAGGTCCAAGAGGTGATTCCCGCTCAAGCCGTGCCTCCCACAGTCATTTTGTCGATCTTGATGGTCGGGATGCCCACGCCCACCGGGACGCTCTGCCCGTCTTTGCCGCAGGTGCCGATGCCTTCGTCGAGGCGCAGGTCGTTGCCCACCATGCTGACGTATTTCAGAGCTTCCGGCCCGTTGCCGATCAGCGTGGCGTTGCGCACGGGACGGGTCAGCTTCCCGTTTTCAATGAAGTAGCTCTCCGAAGCGGAGAAGACGAAGTTGCCGCTGGTGATATCCACCTGCCCGCCGCCGAAATTGGCGCAATAGAGGCCTTTGGGCACAGAGCGGATGATCTCTTCGGGGTCGCTCTCGCCGGCCAGCATGAACGTGTTGGTCATGCGCGGCATGGGGATGTGCGCGTAGCTTTCGCGCCGTCCGCTGCCGGTGGATTCGGCGCCCAGCAAGGTGCTGGAGAGTTTGTCCTGCAGGTAGCCGCGCAGGATCCCGTTTTCGATCAGCACATTGCGTTTGGTGGGCTCCCCTTCGTCATCGACATTGAGCGAGCCGCGGCGGTCGCCGATGGTGCCGTCGTCGATCACGGTGCAGAGTTCGCTGGCCACCTTCTGTCCCATGCGTCCGCTGAAGGCGGAGACGCCTTTGCGGTTGAAGTCGGCTTCCAGCCCGTGGCCCACGGCTTCGTGCAGAAGAATGCCGGGCCAGCCGGGGCCCAGCACCACCGTCATTTCGCCGGCGGGCGCTTCCACGGCATCGAGCATAGCGATGGCCTCGCGGGCGGCCTCGCGCGCGAAGTGCTCCGGCGTTTTCTCATTGAGGAAATAGCTCAGTTCAAGGCGTCCGCCGCCGCCGGAATGGCCGCGTTGCGGCGGTTCACTGTTCTGGCGCGCCAACGCGGAGACGCTGAGGCGGGAGAGTGGTTGGCGGTCGACCGAGAGTTTCCCGTCGCTGGTCGCCACCAGCACCTGGCGCAGATTGTCGGCGTAGACGGCCTGCACCTGGAAAATGCGCGGGTCGTAGGCGCGGGCGGCGCGGTCGGCGCGCTTCACCAGGTCCACGCGGTCGGCGAAGGCGGTCTCGGTGGGCGCGATCAGCACCGGATAAAGGTTGTGTTTGCGGCCTTCGCTGAGGTCGAACTTTTCGATTTTCGCCGGCGCGGAGGCGATATGCGCGGCCACGTTGGCGGCCTTGCGAATCTTCTCGGGGGAGAGGTCGTCGCTGTAGGCGTACCCGGTGCGTTCGCCCGAGATGACGCGCACACCGACGCCCATGGAGACGCCCTGCGCCGCGCTCTTCACCATCGATTCGTCGATGCCGATCGAGCTGGTGGCGAGGTACTCGAAATACAGGTCCGCGTAATCGCCACCTTGCGAGAGTGCCTCGCCCAGGTAACTCTCCAGATCCTGCCGCGTGATCGCGAAACGCGCCGCAAAAATAGACTCTGAGAACTGCATACTCTCAGGCTAGCAGACGCGGCAAGCCGGACCGTCGCGCCTTACTTCTGCGTCAGGTGCTTGGCGGCGAAATCCAGGAAATACGGCCAATTGGGTCCGTCGGTATGGCCGCTGGCATGTTGCCGGAACGCGACGTCTGCGTCCGCCCCCACTTCCGTTTCCCGCGCTGGGAACTCGGTGACTCCGATATCTTTGGCGCCGAGCAGGCGATAAACCGGTCCTGCGCCGGCGCCGGCGAGGAAGGTGCCCTTGGCATCCACCCAGCTATCGCCGTTCGGCTCGTCGTCATAGCCGCCTTTTCCCGCGCTAAGGTAGACCGGGCGGGGAGCGCACATGGCGATCAGTTCGTGAGAATCGACCGGCAGGTCGTCCCAGGTTTTGGGCCCGGCGTACTTCAGGAAGTTGCCGGCCATCCAGTGGTATTCGCTGGTCGCAGCCACGTTCTCGATGATCTCGCCCCAATTGCGGCGATGGAGCTTGGCGCCGCCTTCGCCCGAGGAACTGACGTAAGCGGTCCACATGCGCGGCTCATAGGCCAGGGCGACCACGGCGGCCTTGCCGTAGCGCGAGTGGCCTTCGATGGCGACGTGTTTGACGTCCACGGCCTTGTCGGTTTCGAAGTAGTCAATCGCGCGGCTGGCGCCCCAGGCCCAGGCGCGCAGGCTACCCCAATCGTCGGGCTTGCGCGGCTGGCCCTTGTTCACCAGTCCGATAATGCCCAGCGTCAGGTTGTCGCCGTTATCGGCCTGGATGCTGCCGGGGTTGAGCGATGCGTAGCCCCAGCCTTTGGCGAGCACCTGTTGCTGCCAGGTCGGTCCCTGCGGACCGCGTCCGCCAGGGCCGGCGAGGCCTCTCTCTGCTCCCGCGGCCGCTGCACCAGGCACTGCTGCACCAGGGATTGCGGAGCCGGGGGCTCCGGGAGCGCCAGGGATTGCTCCGCGAGCCGCTCCGGGTGCGCCGGCGGCTCCAAAGCCCCCACGCGCGGCGGAAAACGCATTGGGGCCGTACGGCGGACCTTCTCGCGGGGCGGTGGCGGCCCCGCCGGGCGCGCCGAAGCCGCCGCCGAACTGCATGATCACCGGCACAGGGCCTTTGGCATTGGCCGGCGTGGTGAGGCTCAACTGAATCTTCACCTCGATGTCGGGATAGCTGGAGTTGTCCACCACGCCCAGCAATTGCTTGGTAACGATATCGACGTCGCCATTCTTGCCGGTGGTGGTATTGACCACTTCCCATTTGACCTTCGGCGTGTTCTTGGGCATGCGGCCATAGACTTCGCGATCGAAATCTTCAACGATTTCGGGACGGCGCTTGCTCCACCAGTCCGCAGCCTTGGTGACCTTTTTGCCATTTTTCAAGGTCAGGGGATCGGGCAGCTTAGGATAGGGATTAGCCTTCGATTCGTCGTAATTGGCGAAATTGGGGTCGGTCTTGTCCCGGCCTGCCTTGCCTCGCCGCAATTCTTTGATGCCGAGGGCATCCATCATCTTCTGACGGTCTTCCTCTTTGGTCATTTTGACCGGAGGCGCCAGTTTTTCGGCCGCGCGGGCGGACCGGAAGAGCAGGGTGCCGGCGGGAACGCCCAGCAAGCCGGCCAACAGGAGCGCTGCTGGCCATCGAGTAAAGGTTTTTGCCATTACGAATTCCTCCAAGGGATTTGCCCTTGCTGGTGACACGACGCCACGGGGGGCAAAGCTTGTTTGACACTCGCACTATATAGCGCGGCGGGACACCCGTCAAGGAATATCGTTACGCGGAGCCCAGCCCGCTGATATCGGCATTTTCCAGCACGCGTTTCGGGGCGCCGTGCCGGGCGACGTGGAGCATCGCGCGGCCTACCTGTACGGTGGTCGTTACGTATTTGCCAAACAGCAGCTTCCACACCGGGAACAATGGACCAACCACCGAATAAAGAGTCCGCAGCCATCCCGTCGCGGCCACCACGCCGCGCAGTGGCTGTATGTAGGCAGGGCGAAACGCGTAAGCGTTCGGCAGCAGGGCGAGGATCTCGTTCTCGGTCTTGCCTTTGACGCGCGCCCACATGAGGGAGCCCTTCTCCGAGCTGTCGGTGCCGCTGCCCGAGACGTAGATGAAGGTGATGGCCGGCGCCACCCGTGCCATGCTGCGCGCCGCAGCGAGTGCGAAATCGTAAGTCAGGCGGCGGTAGTCGGCTTCGGCCACGCCCAAAGAGGAAACGCCCATGCAGTAGAAGCAGGCGTCACCGCCGGCAAATTCACTCTCGATGGCACGAAAATCGGTGAAATCCGCGTGCTGGATTTCCTTGAGCTTGGGATGTTGCCGGCCGGTAGCGTGCCGGCCCACCGCCAGCACGCTTTCCACGGCCGAGCTATCCAGGCATTCCAGCAGGACGCCCTGTCCCACCATACCGGTCGCGCCGAAGAGGATTACTTTCATCAGACTCCGAGCAGGCGGCAGTCCGCGTCCACCATCTCGCGGGCCAAGTCCTGAAACCTCGTGCGCGGCTCCCATCCGAGCACGCGCTTCGCCTTGCTGGCATCGCCGCGCAAAAGGATGGTTTCTGCGGGGCGGTAGGTCTCCGGGTCGGTCACGACGTACTTCGTATAGTCCAGCCCGGCGTGAGAGAAGGCGGTTTCCACGAATTCACGGACGGAATGGCACTCCCCGGTGGCCACCACGAAATCGTCTGCTTCGGGCTGTTGCAGCATCATCCACATGGCGACCACGTATTCCCGGGCGTGGCCCCAGTCGCGTTTCGCTTCCAGATTGCCCAGCCGGAGCGAATCGCGTTTGCCGGCTTTGATGGCGGCCGCCGCCGCGGTGATCTTGCGGGTGACGAATTCGAAGCCTCGGCGCGGCGATTCGTGGTTGAAGAGAATGCCGCTACAGGCAAACAGTCCGTAGGCTTCCCGGTAATTGCGCGTCAGCTCGAACCCGGCGACTTTGCTGATGCCGTAGGAGGCGCGGGGGTGAAAGCCGGTGAGTTCGTTTTGGGGAGAACTGGCTGCCAAGCCGAACATTTCGCTCGAACTGGCGTTGTAAAAGCGGCAGGTGGGAATCAGGTCGCGGACTGCCGCCAGCAGAAAATGGGTACCATTGACGTTCGTCGTGATAGTGTCGAATTCGTCGTCGAATGAATAGCTTACGAAGCTTTGGGAGGCCAGGTGGTAGAACTCGTCCGGACGCACGTTGGCAATCACGCGATGCAGGCTGGAGTAGCTGCCGAGCGAAGCGGGGTGGAGCGTGAGCCGCTCGCGGAAGTCCTTGATTCGTAATAGCCGGTGCTCGGGATCTTCCAAGGCGACCCGGCGCACGATGCCATGGACCTCGTAGCCCTTTTCGAGCAGCCACTCCGCCAGGTACGAGCCGTCCTGACCGGTGATCCCAGAGACTAGCGCACGTTTCGAAGACATCTGGAATAATGGTATCAGCAACATGAACTGACCTGTTGTGGAGCGCGCAGCTGTGGCATGGTCCGGATGGACAAGCTTGGTTCGCCATTGCTGGGCAAAACGCCGTTTTGCGTTTCCCCTTAAAGCCTTGTAACCTGTCTCTTTGCTGGTACGCCTTACAAATCGGAAGCAGTGCAATTTCCGGATGCCGGGCCAATGCGCGGTGCGGCATGCTGGTTGATTTCGAAGTGATCCGGCGCGCGCAAAAAGGCGACGCCGCGGCATTCAACGAAATGGTTCTGGCTTACCGGAAGCGCATTTTGGGGACGATCACCCGGTTGATCGCCCGTCCGGAGGATGTCGAGGACGTTGCACAGGAAGTTTTTGTTCGGCTTTATTTTTCCCTCGATCAACTGCGGACTCCGGAGGTTTTTGAGCCTTGGTTGCACCGTCTGACCGTAAATGCGGCGTACGATTATCTGCGCAAGCAGCGTCGCCGTCAGGAATTCCGCATGTCGGATCTGAGCGAGCAGCAGGTTATGCTGGCCGATGCGATGGCGGGCGGGAAGGTGGAGAAGGACGAGACCCATCAGAAGAAGGTTCGCGAATCGGTGGATTCGCTTCTGGGAGCAGTATCCGAAGCGGATCGGATTCTTCTGATGTTGAAAGAAGTGGAAGGGCTTTCGTTGAAAGAACTTGAAAAGGTTTACAAAGTCAACGAGAATGCTCTTAAGGTCCGTCTGTTTCGGGCCCGGCAGCGAGTTCTGAAGGCTTTTGGATCGGGAAAGAAAGAGGGGGCCGGATAAAATCCGGCGGAGTAGCGCTATTATGAATGCAATGCACGGCAGCGACGATCAAGAGCTCGATGCCCTGTTCCGGGCCTATCGCGACGCGTGTGGGGCGCCGGACCCCAGCGTGAACTTCATGCCCAATCTCTGGGCTCGAATCGAATCACGCCAACGATTCACTTTTTCGTTCAGTCGCATGGCGAATGCCCTGACCACGGCAGCCATGGCCCTATCCCTCGCACTAGGTATTTACATGGCGATTCCCAGTTCGAACGCCACGGATTATAACCAGACCTATGTCGAAGCGTTGGCGGAATCCAATGCTCCGGATTTGCTGGAACTGGTCAGTCCCAACTTCGAACTTCCTATCCAGCCGGATCGCTAAACCAGAGGAGTCATGCCCAAATCCAGACTCTCCGCCGCGATCTCGGTGCTCCTTGTGTTTTTCAGCGGGGCAGTCCTCGGCGCCTTCACCTACCGACTTTATTCCTTACCTTCTGTGCAGATGGTCAAGGAACCCGGCGCGCCGCCGCGTAAGCTCTCGCCGGAAGAATGGCGCAAGAAGTATGTCTCGGATCTGTCGACCGCCGTCAAGATGGACGAGAAACAGGTCGCCGACATGAATCAGATCCTGGATCGCACGCGGGAAGAGTTTGAACGGCTCGCCCAGAAAGTTCAGCCGGAGCAGAAAGCCCTGGATACCAAATTCCGTCCCGAACGAGAGGCGATTCAATCCCGCCAGGTGGACGATATTAATGCTCTGCTGCGTCCTGAGCAGCGGCCGCTGTACGAGGCTTTCCGCACGGAGCGGGAACGCCTTCGTAAAATGCACCAGCAACAGAACAAAAAACAGTAAGTCCCTACAGAATCAGCAGAAAATACAAAAAGGCAGGCCCGAGGGCCTGCCTTTTTCCATTTCGAGTCGCGGCGGACAGCTAAGCAGTTTTCTTGGCGGCACGCGAAACGGCGTACTTCTTTTCGAAGCGGTCGATACGCCCGGCGGTGTCCATCAACTTCTGGCGTCCTGTGAAGAACGGGTGGCACGCCGAGCAAATTTCCACTCGCATGTCGCCCTTGTGTGTGGAACGCGTCTTGAAGGTGCTGCCGCACGCGCAGGCTACGTTGATTTCGGTGTAAGCGGGGTGAATTCCAACCTTCATGATGACCAGGGGATTCCTTTCGAGAATTTTAGTATAGCAGAAAACACAAACCCCCGCGCTACTCCTCGATGAGGCGGGAGTCCGCGGGGGTTCGTTTAGCCTTGAAGATGCCTGAGGCTTTTACCGACGCAAGAGGCAGCCGGTCCACAGGAACGTGATCCCGCCACTGAAGCGGAATCGGCTACTTTCGAGGTCCGACTTCAACAGTCGGCCACCTCTTGCGGTTGCTTGCGACTTTCCATTTACTGGACCACCTCCTTCTTCAGTGATACCCATATCCTGGCATGCCAGCCCGCACCTGTCAACACGCAATTTGGAGTCCGAAAACGCCGGCGATTTTCCCGTAACTGTCGAACAATGCAGAGTTTAAGTTACAGGCTGCGGGCGGCGAAACGGCACATCACCAGGCCGTCCATGAGATTGAAAGGGAACTGTCCTGTGGTGTAATGTCCACACGGCAGGTTGAACACCTTGTGCGGCAGGCTGAGCTGTTTAAAACTGTCCAGCACCTGCTTTGAGTAGACGGGCAGGAAGGTGCTGTCATGGCTGGCCCAAATGAGCAGCGTTTTCAGATCGCGCCCATGAAAACGCTGGAGATAGCTGGCCGGACTGATCGGGCTCCAGAATTTGCGCAGTTCGTCCTGGCTGACGTTGCCGGCGAATGCCTGGCTGACATTCTGGGTGGAGAGACCGGTCCAGACCACATCGGCGAAGTGCATCGACACGTGATTGAAGATGCCCATGCGAATCCGGGGGTCGTGCGCCGTGGCCAGAAAGGCGACACAACTCCCCAGGCTGGTGCCGAGGATCCCGAGGCGGGCATAGCCCATCGATTCCAGCCAGTCGATGCAGGCGCGGACATCCACGGCGGACTGGCGGCCGGCGTGAATTGTACGGCCGACATTGCTCGAGACGTGGTAATCCGCGCGCGCGGTTTCCGCTGGCTTGCGCTGGGCGTGGTAGGCCATGGTCATCCGCAGCGCGCTGATTCCAAACCGGTTGAGGAGCTTCGCGAGGCCGACGTGCCCGTCCGGTCCGGAATTCCATTGGGGCAGGACGATGACCACCCGCCCGCGGTCATTCGGGGCAGGGAACCACTGCGCGTGGACGGTATTGTTCTCCGGGTAGGGAGTCTCTACCGGACTGGTGAAGGTCAGGTGGTTCTCGGCGAGCCGGTAATCGTTCACCGGCCGGTAGGCAAAGAAGCGCTCGGAATTGGCCACGGCTTCCTGGACGAAACGAGCTACGTAATCCCGCGAGCTGCCGTTGGCGTCGGCGGGGCATTCCGGGTAGCCAAGACTGTTCAGCCAGTCGGTACCCCATTCAAATGGACGTACCACGCGATTGGTATCGCGGGTGGCGAGCTGACGCTCCCACTGGTCCATGTATCGAGCGTAAAGTCCCATCATGTGGTGGAAAGACTAGTTTAGCAAAAGGCAAAAAAATCCCCGCTTACGGGGAGATGAAGTCCGAAGCGGGGGGGCAAATTGCTCAGTCAGGAGGCAACTCACCAAAGATGACAATTCCTCTAAACTTACATTGCTACCATAGAAGTGCACGCCGAGGGCCAAGCGTAAACTACTGTAAGGAAAGGCGGCGCCTGCTGGAAACTCCCGTTTTCGGAAGGTCGATCTACAGAATCCCGAAGGCTCGCGTTTTGTTGCACCACCAAAAACGCGGGTTTAATACAATCGAAACAGTGGTCATCGCGAGCAAGACGGAAGCTACACGTGTGTCTGGAAGCGGCGGTGCGCTCGCCGGCTTCCTGGTGTCCGGCTTTTTGCTGGCGCTGCCCGGGATCCTGCTTCCCGCCTGGGAATATCACCGTAACGAATCCAGCTACGCGGAGGCGGGGACGCTCTTTCTGGCGCTGGCGATTGGCATTGTGGTGGCGGCGCGCTTTGCCGTGCCCATTATGCAGCGGCGCGGCATCTCGTTTCTGCTGGTCTTCTCCTGCGCACTCTCGTGCGTGGCGCTGCTCTATCTGGCGCTGGTCCCTCCACCGCTATCGAACTGGTTTCGGGTCGCGGGAATGATGGTGTTGGGGGGTGGTGCGGGGTTGCTCAATCTGGCGCTCTTCCACGCCATCTCGGGCGCGTACCAGGCGAACGCCGCCGGCACCGTGAATCAGGGCGGGATTCTCTACGGCTTCGGCTGTCTGGCCGCCACGCTCCTGGTCGCCGGGACCTACTACGTTTATACGGTGCCGAGCATCCTCGTCTTTATGGCGCTGGTGCCCGGCTTTTTTGCCGGTATCTTCGCCCGGCGCTCCTACCCCACGCCTCCGGCGGGGACACACCCGACGATGCGCCAGGCGCTGCAGGATTTCCGCAGTCCGGGCGCCGTGATGTTCGCGCTCCTGCTCTTCTTTCAATTTGGGAACGAATGGTCCATCGCTGGATGGCTGCCGATCTTTCTGAACCGCCAGGTGGGGCTGAGTACTTCGAGTTCGCTTTCCATTCTGGCGCTGTACTGGCTATTTCTGATTTGCGGCCGGTTGGTGGCTGCGGCGATGCTGCCGAGGGTCCGGCACGGGCGCCTGCTGATGGGCAGCATGCTCTCGGCGATCTTCGGCTGCGTGATGCTGGTGTCCACCAAGAACGCCTTCGGGGCATCCGCCGCGGTCTTCTTTATCGGCGCGGGGTTCGCCAGCATCTATCCGCTGGTGGCCGAAGCCATCGGCAGGCGCTTTCCGTACTACCATCCCGGCTTCTTCAACGGCATCTTTTCCTTCGCACTCGTGGGTGGTTTTCTCGCGCCGGCCACGGCAGGGTACGCTGCGGCCCAATGGGGCGTCGGCGTGGTGATGGGGATTCCGTTGATCGGCACGTTTCTGGTGGTGGCACTGCTCCTGCTAATCTGGCTGGAATCGAAGGTGACCGGGCGATGAAATCATTGGTGGCATTCGTCCTGGCGGGCACGCAGGTGTTCGCGGCCACTCTGCCGGAAAGCATTCTGAAGGCGATTGATGCTTCTCCGGGGGCACGCACCGCTTTTTGGGGAATGCAGGTAGTGGACCTTGCCAGCGGCAAAATCGTCTACGAACTGAATCCGGACCACTACTTCGTGCCGGCATCGAACGCCAAACTGTTCAGCACGGCGCTGGCGCTGACGCGACTCGGGCCGGACTACACGTTTCAGACGCGCGTGCTGGCCGATGCGCCTCCCGATGCAGCGGGCCGCGTGCGCGGCGCACTCCGCCTGACGGGTGGAGGCGATCCCAATTTAAGCGGACGTCCTATTCCCTATCGCATGGGATCCGCGACGGGCGATCCGCTGGCCGCCATACAGGATCTGGCCGACCAACTGGTGGCGCGCGGGGTCAAGCGCGTCGATGGCGGCATTATCGGCGATGACACCTACTATGTCTGGCAGCCCTACGCCACGGGTTGGGGGCTGGACGATCCGATGTCCGACGACGGGCCGCCCATCTCCGCGCTGACACTCAACGACAATGTGCTGACGCTGATGGTGAAACCCGGCGCCACGGTGGGCAGCCTTGCGGCGCTGACCCTTTCGCCCCCGATGGAGTATTACCGCATCGAGAATCGCGTGCGGACCATTGCGGTGGGGGGCGAGCGCAGCCTTCACTTCCAGCGCATTCCGGGCAGCCACGACGCGCAGCTTTGGGGCACGATGCCGCTGCGCGATCGCGGACAGGAAATGTTGATCGGCGTGGAAGATCCGGCGCAGTTCGCGGCCCAGGCGCTGCGCGGCGCGCTGGAACGGCGCGGAGTCGCGGTGTCGGGCCGTGCGGTGGCCGAGCATCGTCATCCGGACGAGGTCAACGATCTGGCGCTGTCCCCCGAAATACCGGCGGTTTCGGGTACGGAATTGGCGCGGCGCGTGTCAGCGCCTCTCCTGGAAGATCTCAAGATCACGGCCAAGGTCAGCCAGAATCTGCATGCCGAATTGCTGCTGCGCGCGGTGGGCCGCGCGCGGCGCAATACCGGGAGTTTCGAAGCCGGCATGGCGGAGATGAAAACGTTCCTGGGCGAAATTGGAATCGAGCCCGCGGGCTACAACTTGTACGACGGCAGCGGTCTCAGCCGTTTGGACCTGTTGACTCCCGGGACCGTGATGAAACTCCTGCGTTTCATGTACGAGTCCCCGCTGCGCGATAAGTGGATTTCCATCTTGCCGGTGGGCGGACAGGATGGCACGCTCAGCGCTCGCTTCGGGTCTACGCCGGCAGCCGGCAGGGTCTTCGCGAAGACCGGGTCGCTCTCCCACGTGAGTGCGCTTTCGGGTTATCTGCAGCGCGCCGATGGTACGTGGCTCGCGTTTTCCCTGTTCGTGAACAACTACGCCGGCAGAAGCGCCACGGAAGTCCGCGGTGTGATGGACCGCATTTGTAATCTATTATTGGAATAGGGAAACTATCCGATGCCGATTTACGAATACCTTTGTGCCGATTGCGGAAACAAGTTCGAGAAACTGATTCGCCGCACCGAAGATACCGACGCGCTGGAATGCCCGTCGTGCGGGCAGAAGCATCTGCAACGGGAACACTCCACGTTTTCGGCGCCCGCCAATGGGATGTCCAAGAGTCCGGAGATGCCTTCGTGCCCCGGGGGGCGCTGCGGCAACCCCGGCATGTGCGGGATGAATTAGCGGCCCCAGGCAGAGCCGCCACCGTGAGGGAGCGACCGTCTTTCGCGCCCGCTATTTCGTTCCGCGATCCAGCTTCAAGAACGCTTCCGTCATGTGATTGACGGCGTACTCTTCTTCCATGCGATTGGCGTCCGTGCGATTCAGGTCCGCCAGCACCGGCGACATCTCCAGGTGAATCAGCTCGTGAACCACCGTGAATTCGATATCGCGTAGAACGTCTTCGAAGGGTAGCTTGTAATCCACAGGATCCAGAACGCGAATCAACGCGGTCTTCTTGTCGCGATCCCATTTGATGTTGCCGACCGTATTCTTCTTGAGGTCGGTGGAACGCGCCACCACGATACTGATGGACCAGTCCGCCAGATTGAGGCGGCGCTGCCAGGCGAACAGTTTTTCGTTCGCGTACCGCTCCGCGATCGCAGTGCGTTCATTGGCTGGCGGTGCCTGCGCCCGTTCCGCCTGTGCGAAACCAGGGGTGATGCAAAGGAGCACCGCGGGGACAAACAGAAAACATGCCGGACCACAACCCAACATGTGATCCATCGTACCAGTATTCTGAAAAAGGTAAAGATGGCCACTTACCGCATTGAATGAAAACGTACAAGGGCCGCTCCGGATGTGAGCAGCGGCCCCTGTCCCTTGCTACCTTGCTGTTCAGCAAGCCTGTTACTGAATGTCGATGGCCTCCACTTTCAGGGTGTCGCCCGCATCCTTCGTGGCTTTCACCTTGGCCATCACCTGACTGGAGGCGGGAGCGGCCGGATTGGCAGTGCGGTCCGCGCGTGTCTTCAGAGCTTGGGCTGCTTTCTGGTTGCCCGGCGCGTCGAGGCTATAGGCAGTGTCGCCGACGTAGAGGATGAACGAAGTACTGGCGCTCGAGGGATCGCAGGCGGTGGAGCTTTTCTGCTGCGAATAACACGACGCATCCACCAGCCTGCCTTGAAAGTCATCGGCAAAGGCCAGCACGGAAGACGCGGTCAAAATACCGAATAAGCATACGATTCTTCGCATAGTTCTGTTACTCCTAAAAGGACCAGGGGTCCAGAGCGTTTTGCTCTTGGTTTTGCACTCGGTGTTCCATCCTCGCGCCTGCAACAGCTTGCGGGGATTCCGTCCCTGCGCACGCCGTGGATGGTGCGGAAGAAATACGCGATTGGGTGCAACTTGCCCGGTAAAAAGGAAAGGCTACTCTTTACGGGGAAGCGTGAAGTAGAAGGTGGAGCCCTCAGCGAGGGCGGACTCCACCCAAATGCGGCCCTCGTGGCGCGTCACAATCTTGCGGCAGATGGCGAGCCCCATCCCGCTGCCGGAATTATCGGCGCGCGGCTGCAGGCACTTGAAGATGCCGAAGATTTTTTCGGAGTATTGCGGCTCGATGCCGATTCCATTGTCACGCACCGAGACCAGCCACTCGCCCTTCATTGGATGAGAAGTCACATGAATGCGCGGCGATTCTTCCGACCGGTATTTGATGGAGTTGACCAGGAGGTTCTGGAACAAACGAGTGATTTGTACCGGATCGCCCGTGACCCCGGGCAGTAGGCCGCGCGTGATCTTCGCCCCGCTCTGTTCAATCAGCGAGTGCAGGTTGCGAATGGCGTCGTCGAGCGCTTCATCGCAATTCATGCGCGTGAAAAAATCCGCGCCGCGGGCGTCGACCCGCGAAAAATCCAGCAGATCGTGAATCAACTTCTCCATGCGCTCGGAGCCTTCCACGATGAACCTAATGAATTGATCGGCATCCCCCGCCAGTTGTCCTTCGTAACGTTTGCGCAGCAACTGCGCATAAATCGAAACCGTGCGGAGCGGCTCCTGCAAATCGTGGCTCGCCACGTAAGCGAATTGCTGTAACTCTTCGTTGGAACGCACCAACGCCTCGGTGCGTTCGAGGACGCGCTGTTCCAGCGTGCTGTTCAATTCGCGAATCCGCTCCTCCGTCCGTTTGCGCTCGCTGATGTCGCGAATCGCGCAGGTGACGACGATCCCTTCGTCGGTGTGCACTGGGCTGAAGCTGAATTCCGCCTGAAAGGGCGGGCGGTCCTGGGGAAAAGCATGCAGTTCGATGCCGCGCAGCACGGACTGGCCAAGATCGTCTTCCCAATCGGGGCGCAGTTGGTATTCCCACCCGGGCACGAGGGCGCGGATGTTGCCGCCGATCAACTTGTCGCGCTTCAGGTTGAAGAGCACTTCGGTTTGCGAGTTGACCATGACAATCTCGCCGTCTTCGCGGCAGACCGCCATGGCATCCGGCGCCGCTGCCAGCACAGAGCGGAAGCGTTGTTCGGCCTTTTGCAGCACTTCGGCCTGGCGTCGCAAGGCATCCGCCTGCACCTGCAATTTCGCGTTGCTGCGGCTCAATTCGACGAACGCGGCCACCTTCGAGCGCAGCACCTCGGGGACGATAGGCTTGAAGAGGAAATCCACCGCGCCCAGATCGTAGCCGCGGAACAGATGCTCTTCATTGCGATAGCCGGTGAGGAACAGAATGGGAATCTGGCGCGAACGGGGACGGCTGCGAATCAGTTCCGCGGTTTCGAAACCATCCATCTCCGGCATGCGCACGTCCAGCAGGATGGCCGCGTAATCCTCTTCGAGAAGGTAGCGCAGCGCCTCCTTGCCGGACCGGGCCATCACCAGTTCCTCGCCGAGGCCCGACAATGCGGCCTCCAGCGAGACCAGGTTCTCCGGCGTATCGTCCACCAGGAGAATCTTGATTTTCGGCTCGATGAGCTCTTTTGCTGTTTGAGTTCCGTTGCCTGTCACGGGTATCACATTTTACCTGCTGGCTGTCAACGTGGACTGCGCCGATTCCTGATATCGCGCCAGCCAGACGCGCAACATGGAAAAAAGCTGATCGAGGTCTACAGGCTTGGTGATGTAATCGGACGCTCCCGCCTCGATGCATTTGGCGCGGTCGCCCTTCATGGCTTTCGCGGTTACCGCGATGATCGGCAGCGTACGGAACTCCGCGATTTGGCGGATGGCGCGCATGGTTTCGTAGCCGTCCATCTCCGGCATCATGATATCCATGAGCACGCCGTCGATGCCTGGGGTCTTGAGTAGCATCTCAATCCCCGTTCGGCCGTTTTCGGCGTGAACTACTTGCAGATTATGTTGTTCCAGGACACTTGTCAAAGCGAAAATGTTACGAACGTCATCGTCCACTACTAGTACTTTCTTGCCGACGAGCGTAAGATCGCTCTTGCGTAAGGCCGCCAGGGTTTCGCGCTGGCGCTCGTCCAGGGCGGAGTCGGCGCGATGCAGTAGTAGTACGGTCTCCTCGAGCATTTGTTCGTTGGAGCCCGCAAAGCGAACCACGCTGGATCGTCCGAGGCGCCGGATTTCAGCTTCGAGGTCGGGACCCGGCTGCGCAGTGCCGCAGAAAACGATGGGCGGTGTCTGCGGTCCGGTCACGGCCTGGATTTCCTCCGCCAGTTGAGCGGCCGGAAGATCGGCCAGGCGAACGTCGATCACCAGGGCGTCGAGATACTGCTGCGAAAGCACGGCAAGCGCCTCGCCTCCCGACTCGACAGGCAGCACTTCCACGTCGCTACCTCCCAGGGCGGCGTGCCAGTGGCTGCGGCGGATGGCGTCGCTGGCCACCAGCATCAGTTTCTTGGTGCGCGGCTGCAGGGAGTGGTGAATGTTATCGAAGGCGGCGTTCAGGTTTTCCTTGGTCAGTGATTTTTCCAGATAAGTCATGGCGCCGAGGGCCAGGCCGCGGCGGCGGTCTTCATCGCCGCTAATCACGTGCACGGGAATGTGGCGAGTCATCGGATCGTGCTTGAGGCGATCCAGAATCGTCCAGCCCGCCATATCGGGCAGGTTGATGTCGAGCGTGATGGCGCCTGGGTTGAACTCGCGGGCGAGGGTGAGCGCCGTCACACCGCGCAGCGCCACCAGCGCACGAAGGCCGCGATCGTGCGCCATGTCGATCAGAATACGCGCGAAGGTCACGTCGTCTTCGATGATCAGCAGCACCGCGTCGCCGGGATGAATCAGATTGCGGTCGTCGTCGATTTCGATATCGTGCACCACCACCACCGGCGTGCTGCTCGGCAGTGGCAGAATCATGTCCACTAACTCGTCGGCGGGGACGCTGATCCCGTTATCGCTGACCAAAACGCCGCGGCCGGAATCCCCGGACGGCATCACCTGCGGGGACTCGTTCTTGCCCGTGGATACCTGCGCCACGTAGGCCTGCGGCAGGTACAGAGTGAACGTGCTGCCCGCGCCCGGCGAACTCTGCAACCGGATTTCGCCGCCCAGCAGGCGCGTCAGTTCGCGGCTGATGGAAAGGCCGAGGCCGGTGCCGCCGTATTTGCGGCTGGTGGTCCCGTCCGCCTGCTGGAACGCTTCGAAGATGATGCGTTGCTTCTCCTGCGGGATGCCGATTCCGGTGTCCGTCACGGAGAACGCAATCACGCTCTTGACGCGGTTCAGTACGGGATGATTGGAACTCCAGCCGGAGGTGGCGCGGTCCATGCGCAGGCGAACCGTGCCGTGTTCGGTGAATTTCAGCGCGTTGGAAAGCAGATTCTTCAACACCTGCTGCAAGCGCTTGGAGTCCGTAAGGATCGAATCGGCCGGCAGATTCTCGCCCATGTCGATGGAGAACTCCAGGTTCTTTCCATCGGCCACATGGCGGAAAGTGCGCAGGCAGAGATCGCGCAATTCCACGAATCGGATGCTGCCCACTTCCACGTCCATCTTGCCGGATTCGATCTTGCTGAGATCGAGAATGTCGTTGATCAGCGCCAGCAGGTCCGTACCGGAAGAGTGAATGGTCTCGGCGTATTTCACCTGCTTCTGGGTCATGGTGCTCTCCGAATTTTCGGACAGCATCTGCGCCAGGATCAGGAGGTTATTGAGCGGCGTGCGCAGTTCGTGGCTCATGTTGGCCAGGAATTCGCTCTTGTATTTGGACGTGAGCGACAACTGCTCGGCCTTCTCTTCCAGCGCCGCCTTGGCCTGTTCGACCTCGCGATTCTTGGTTTCCACTTCGTTCTTCTGCTCGGCCAGCAGGTGCGCCTTCTCTTCGAGTTCGGCGTTGGTCTTCTGCAACTGCTCGGCCAGCGCCTGACTCTGCTTCAGCAGTTGCTCGGTACGCATGGTGGCCGCGATGGTGTTCAGCACGATACCGATGCCTTGCGTAAGCTGGTCGAGGAACGCCAGGTTGACGTCGTTGAAATGACGGAAGCTGGCGAGTTCAATCACGGCGCGCGCTTCGCCTTCGAACAGCACCGGCAGCACCACAATGCTCAACGGCGAACCTTCTCCGAGGCTGGAGGAGATCTTCACGTACTCCTTCGGCACATCGGTCACCAGGATGCGGCGCTTCTCGTGGCCGCACTGTCCCACCAGGCCCTGCCCCATGGCGAAGGTCGGCGGGACGCTGTCGTTGGCGCCGTAGGAGGCCAGCAGTTTGAGCTGTTCTCCGCCATCGCCGCTGTCCGCCACATAGAAGGTGCCCAACTGCGCGCCCACCAGCGGGGTGAGTTCGGAGAGCAGCAGACGGGTGACGGTGAGCAGGTCGCGTTCGCCCTGCATCATGCCGGTGAATTTGGCAATGTTCGTCTTCAGCCAGTCCTGGTCGGTATTCTTGCGCGTGGTCTCCGCCAGGTTGACAATCATTTCGTTGATGTTGTCTTTGAGCGCGGCCACTTCGCCCAACGCCTCCACCGCGATGGACCGCGTGAGATCGCCCTTGGTCACGGCCGTCGCCACGTCGGCGATGGCGCGGACCTGGGTGGTGAGGTTGGCGGCCAACTGATTGACGTTGTCCGTAAGGTCGCGCCAGATGCCGGCAGCGCCGGGCACCAGCGCCTGGCCGCCCAGTTTGCCTTCGATACCGACTTCGCGGGCCACGTTGCTGACCTGGTCGGCAAACACCGCCAGCGTATCGATCATGCCATTGATGGTTTCGGCCAGCTCGGCGATTTCGCCTTTGGTCTCGAGCACCAGTTTGCGCTTCAGGTTGCCGTTGGCGACGTCGGTCACCACCTTGGCGATACCGCGAACCTGGGTAGTGAGGTTGGCGGCCATGGAGTTCACGTTGTCGGTGAGATCTTTCCAGGTTCCGCCCACGCCGCGCACTTCGGCCTGACCGCCGAGTTTGCCTTCCGTGCCCACTTCGCGGGCCACGCGCGTCACTTCGCTGGCGAACGAGTTGAGCTGGTCCACCATGGTGTTGATGGTGTCTTTGAGCTCCAGAATTTCGCCCTGCACGTCCACCGTGATTTTGCGGCTCAGGTTGCCGTTGGCCACGGCGGTGGTCACCTGCGCGATGTTGCGGACCTGCGCGGTGAGGTTGCCGGCCATGGAGTTCACGCTGTCGGTGAGATCTTTCCAGGTGCCGGCGACGCCACGCACTTCGGCCTGACCGCCGAGCTTGCCTTCGGTGCCCACTTCGCGCGCCACGCGCGTTACCTCGGCAGCGAAAGAGCTGAGCTGATCCACCATGGTGTTCACGGTGTTTTTCACTTCCAGAATTTCGCCGCGCACGTCCACCGTGATCTTGCGCGAAAGGTCGCCCTTGGCCACGGCGGTGGTTACTTCGGCGATGTTGCGGACCTGCGTGGTGAGGTTCGCCGCCATGGAATTCACGCTGTCGGTGAGATCTTTCCAGGTGCCGGCGACGCCGCGCACATCCGCCTGTCCGCCGAGTTTGCCTTCCGTGCCCACCTCGCGTGCCACACGCGTCACTTCCGACGCAAACGAGCTGAGCTGGTCCACCATGATGTTGATGGTGTTCTTGAGCTCCAGAATTTCGCCGCGCGCGTCCACCGTGATCTTGGTGGTTAAATCGCCCTTGGCGACGGCGGTGGTCACGCCCGCGATGTTACGCACCTGATTGGTGAGGTTACTGGCCATGGAGTTCACCGAATCGGTGAGATCTTTCCAGGTGCCGGCCACTCCGCGCACATCGGCCTGACCGCCGAGTTTGCCTTCCGTGCCCACTTCGCGGGCCACGCGCGTGACTTCGCCGGCGAAAGCATTGAGCTGATCCACCATGGTGTTGATGGTGTTCTTCAGTTCCAGAATTTCGCCGCGCACGTCCACCGTGATCTTGGAACGTAAGTCGCCGCGGGCCACGGCGGTGGTCACTTCGGCGATGTTTCGGACCTGGGCGGTGAGGTTGCCGGCCATGGAATTGACAGAGTCCGTCAAGTCTTTCCAGGTGCCGCCCACGCCCTTCACATCCGCTTGACCGCCGAGTTTGCCTTCGGTACCCACTTCGCGGGCCACGCGCGTGACTTCGCCGGCGAAAGCGTTGAGCTGATCCA
>JBDTMZ010000136.1:0-74661 GCA_039934035.1 Candidatus Solibacter sp.
CGGATTGTACCGCCCTCCACCTTACTTCTTAAACCGTGTTTGATCGAATTCTCCACCAGCGGCTGCAAAATCATGCTCGGAACCAGCATATCCAATGTGTCCTCGGCAACGTCCCGCTCGAAGCGCAGCTTGTCGCCAAAGCGCACCACCTCAATGGCCAGATAGTCCTCGATGAAACTCAATTCGTCGCGCAGCGTACTGAACGTCTCGTGCTTGCGCAACAGGCGCCGCAACACTTTGCTCAGACGGAGCACCATCACACGCGCCTGGTTCGGGTCCGTGCGAATCAGCGAAGATACCGAATTCAAGGTGTTGAACAGGAAGTGCGGATTGATCTGGCTGGTCAGCGCCGCCAGTCGCGCCTCCACCAGCAGCCGCTCCTGCTCCTCCAGCTTCTTCTCATTGCGCGTGTTGTTCCAGATCTTCAACGGAATCGCCACCGCGAACAGCGTCGTCGCATAAATCGCCGCCATCACGTGCGCCGGACGGCCCGCGCCCGACGGATTCATCGAGAAGATCTTCCACCCGTCCAAAATCTGGCGCAGAAACTCCGCCGCCAGAATCCCCGCGGTGAATTCCAAGTGGAACGCCGTCCGCCGGTGATTCCGGCTTTCCTTGAAAAAACGGTAAATGTTCAAATCGAAAAACGGCGTGAACCGCCAGATCTCTCCCGTGTCCGGCGCCAGATCGCGCACCACGCCTCCCAGGACGCCCACCGCCGCCAACAACGGCATCGTCATCTGTTCGGCGCCCGTGGGACTCAGCATCGCCGGTAGCGAAATCAGGACCCCCGACGCCAGGCCGGTCACGTACCCGCCCAGAATTCCCGCGATCAGGCTGCCCTCCAGCCCCAAATCGGCGGCCGGATAACTCTTGTTACTGAACACACGGATAGCCACGCTCACCCCGAAGGCGCTGGCCAGCCACAAGGAGAGAGACACGCGCTGCCGCAGCGTGCGGTTCTCCCCCATCAGCAGACTTTTGAAACTATTCGAACGGGCCAGCACGCTCGCGATCGACGCCATGGCAGCCAGTTTCACCAGCAAAGGGAAGTAGGATTCCAGCATTCAGTGCCGGAAGCCATTATAATAAAAGCAGTAAGGTTCCCCATAGTCAGCATGAGTACATCCCCTTCGCCTACGCTCACGAAAGTGGCCGAAGCGGACTTTCCCACGGAGTTCGGCTCCTTTCGAATCTTCGGCTTCGAAGCTCCTGCCGGTGATCAGACCGAAGAGGCCGTCGTCCTCAAAATGGGAGAGTTTGCCCCCGGCGTACCGCCTCTGGTGCGCATCCATTCCCAGTGCCTCACCGGCGACGTGTTCCATAGCCTGCGCTGCGATTGCCGCGCCCAATTGGAGATCGCCCTCGACCAGATCTCCCGCGAGGGCTGCGGCCTGCTCATCTACGAATTGCAGGAAGGCCGCGGCATCGGACTGCTCAATAAGCTCCGCGCCTACCAGCTCCAGGACCAGGGCGCCGACACCATCGAAGCCAACGAGCAGTTGGGCTTCGATAGCGATCTCCGCAGCTACCAGCTCCCCGGCGCTATCCTCCAGTTCTTCGGCCTCAAAGCCGTCCGCCTCCTTTCCAACAATCCGGAAAAGGTGGCGGCCGTCGAAAACGCCGGAGTCGAAGTGACCGAGCGCGTCCCCTGCCTGGCCGACCTCGTGGACACCCGCCTCGCCTACCTCCGCACCAAGAGCGAGAAGATGGGCCACTTCCTCGAAATCGACAACCGGTAGCGGGCGACTGCCGGCTTTCGTGCCGCCGCCTTCAGGCGGCCAGGACCGGCCACAAAAAACGATGGCCTGTCCCACCACAGCCCGGTGGAACCGACCGTCACGTAGCGTGGTCTGTTGGAGGTGACAGAAAGTCGCCCGAGGCGAGCAGGGCTCGCCGTCACACATATCCGGAGTCCGTCGCTACTTGCGCTTCATTCCGGCGCGACGTTCGATCATCGCCGCGGACAACCGGTAGGTGACGTAGTATTTATAGATGTTGGCGACGTATTGCGTGGTCTCGCGACCCACCTTTTTCGCTACCGCCACCTCGACGTTTCCGAACCACAGGTTCGGGTCATAGCCCATTTCCTTGGCCAACTTCCGGCACTGCGCGATCTTGGCAGGACCCGCGTTGTACGCCGCAATCGCGAAGAGTGTCCGGTTGAACGGGTCGAGGCCTTCCTCATTGAAATAGTCGGTCACCAGGAAATGGATCATCCGCACACCGGCGTGGATGTTGTTGCTCTCCGTACCGATGTTGGGAATCTTGACCGGCGCGGACGCCGCTGTGGCCGGCATCACCTGCATGATGCCCACTGCACCGACAGGGCTCTTGACGTTTTGATCGAGCCCCGATTCCTGGAACCCTTGCGCGACCAGCAACAGATAGTCGAGCTTGTAGTCGCCGGCGTAGCGACGGAAGACGGGAGCTGTCGCCATGAGTTTTTTCAACTCGGCTTGACTGGTCGCATTCTTGATGTATTTCGCTTCCTTCAGATAGCGATTGAGAACCGTGTTGCCAAACGATGTTCCCGCGGCGTGCGTCGCGACAAAGTCGTCGAGGAAAGCCTTCCATTTCGGCGTTCCTTTTTGGATCGCCCAGGCGAGATTCACATCTTCGGCGACCGCAAGATCGGGGCGTATCTTCGCCTGGTCGAAGGTCCGCGCCCAGAACTCGGCGGACTTACTCTGCATCAGCGTGATCGGGTAGGTACCGACGTTTACCATCTCCATTACGTCGCCCGGATCTCCCAGCAAAGGATCGATTTCTTTCGCGACGGCCGGCGCCTTGCCCTGCGACCGAAGCCGGGCGTTCAGGCTCTCCAGGTCTTGTTTCATCCGGGTCTGCGCCAGAATCCAAACCTCTTTCCCGCTGAGGTCCTCGATGGTCTTTAACTCCGGCGCGCCCGGGCCCGTCACCACGATCATCTTCAACCCGCTCAACGTCGGGATGGTGAAATCCGCAAACTTCGAATTCTCGTCGGTGATCGAAATGCCATAGGCGGTCACGTCTCCATATCCGCCGGTCATTCGTTCGCGCAGTTTGTCCGCCGGAACCGGCAACAACGCGACGATAATGTGGTTGGCCGCGTCGGTCTTGAACTTCTTGTTCAGCGCACGTTCCAGGTCCTGGAACGCCTCCTGCAAGATCCCCACGGGCCGGCCGTCCACATAGAAGAATTCCGGCCGCCGGAACGGCAGCAGCACACGCACCACCCGCCGTTTGACGATCTCGTCCAGATCGCCCTTCCAGGGCGTGCGGAGCCTGGGCGGGAGGTCATCCGCCATCGCCGCGTCGGCCGCTGCCGGGGCAGATGCAGTTTGCGCCTCCCCGTTCTTCGCATCCGATTTGACCGTATCCGAACCGCCCCCCTTGGAGCAACTCACCAGCAGTAAGCCCGCTAACCCAACGATCAGTAAGGTTCCGATTGTCTTAAACCGTGGCGCAGTATGGACATCAGCCAATTCCCCATGAGCAATCTGTTGCACGGTAAACCCCGTGAAAGTGATGCGGGGGACGGAAGCGCCGATTTATTATCGCCGTCCCCGCCGTCTTTGATGAGTTGTCTGCGGATCTTCGGTAGTGTCTGAATTGTGCGCTGGAAGGAAAAACGACCGCTTGCCCTCACCCCAACATGGAAGCATGCCAGCTGACCGCAATTCGCTTCCGGGCCCTCAAGATTCTTCTCACCGAACCAAACGCCTCATCAGCATAACCAATCCCCTGCCGGAAGACCGCTCCGCCGTCTGCTTTGAAAATCTCCGGGGCAGATTGGCCAACTTTCAGACACTGCCTGCCGGTACCGAGCATCGAACCGGTGAGTGACCCGGGAGTCAAATGGTGACGCCTTACGAATTCATTCTTGCCGCACTTTTCATCTTCGCCACTACTTTTGCCGCCACCCTGGCCCTGCTCCGAGTGGGCAGGCGCATCGGTATCCGTAAACGGGCTTCCGACCCGGAAGGAGCCGTAGGGCTGGGCGCCATCGAAGGCGCTGTATACGGAGTTATGGGACTGCTGCTCGCGTTCACCTTCTCCGGCGCGGCTGCCCGTTTCGATGTGCGGCGGCAATTGATCGTGCGGGAAACCAATGCGATCGGCACAGCCTATCTCCGGCTGGACCTGCTGCCGCCGGACTACCCGGCAAAACTCCGGGACGACTTCCGCAATTACGTGGACGCCCGACTCTCACTCAACCGCACTCGCCTCGAAGGGGTCGCCAAAACAGAAATGTCTGCTGCGACCGCTTTCCAAGGCCAAATCTGGAAACAAGCGGTGGCTGCCTGCAAAGAGGCGAATTCCCCCGCCGTTACCTCTCTGGTGCTGTCCTCGCTGAACGAGATGATCGACGTCACAACCATGCGAACCGCAGCCAGCCAGACGCACCCGCCGTTGGTCGTTTACCTGATGTTATTAACTCTGCTCTTCACCTCTTCCTTGCTGGCAGGTTACGGCTCCTCCGGCGGAATAAGTCCTAGCTGGCTCCATATGCTTGGCTACGCCTCGATCATGGCGATTTCTGTGTACGTGATCCTGGACATCGAGTTCCCCCGTGTCGGGTTCGTGCGAGTCGATTACGTAGACCAACTCCTGCGGGACCTCCGCGACAGCATGAGGTGAAATACCGGCTGCGGAGAACGAGATCGCGTTTCGCTTCGCGAGCTCTTAATCAAGATTTCGCCGTGCGAGATTTCTTCACTGAACAGACGCCGCCTTAGCGGTACAAAACTTGCTCGGTGCCAGGATTCACAAGTAACCGGCCAGACCATACCATAGGCATGTCCATTGGGCCATACTGGAACAGAGATGGATCGCTCGGAGACACTTGCCCGCGACTATTTTGTCCACCTTGGATTCGACAGAATCGAGTACGAGCCTCAGGGACGCAGCAAACCGCCAGATTTCCTCCTTGACGGCAGAATTGCCGTGGAGGTCCGGCGGCTGAATCAGATCGAAACCCAGTTGCAGGCCACGGGGAAGCCTCGCGGATTGGAGGAGATCGCAATTCCACTCTGCAATACCATCGAAGATCTCCTGCCATCGTTCGGCGGTCCAACAGCACAGAGTTGGTATGTCTTCATCAGGTATGGTCGTCCCGTTCCGAGTAAGCGTGATCTCGTTGGTGCAGTTCGTCAGCACCTGACGAGATTCCGAGAATGTTCACACCAAACTGGGGCCACGCTGCGGGTATTCGACAACTTCACTATTAAGCTGTCCCCTGTCGGCCATTCGTGTGCGGACCTCTTCGTGATGGGGGGCGCAACCGACCGGGATGCGGGCGGCTGGGTCATCCCGGAGTTGGAAAGAAACGTCCAGATCTGCATTAACGAGAAATCGGAAAAGATCTCGGCGATTCGCTCGATATATCCAGAATGGTGGCTGGTACTGATCGACCAGATAAGTTCCGGAAGGGAAGATGTGATCAATGTGAAGCGGGACGGCTGGACCAAGATTATCCTCCTCGATCCGGGTGACCACACGCGGGCGTGCATACTCCAACAGCCATGAACGAGTGCCGACGAGGGCATGTCTCCGTCGACGAAATCCGATACCGGTATGACCTGATCCATCGCGCGGAAAGGCGGAAGTCGCTTTTTGCACGCGCCTCGGAGGCACCACCGGATATGCTGTGACGGGCACGCCGCCGGTACAATTTCTATGACGGTCGAGCGAGCATCAAGCGATTGACGTTCGGTCCAGACGGGTCCGGACCTTGAATCGCACAGCGTCGGGCCTCAGTCGCTCATGACAACGCCGAGGTTCTTGAGGGCGGTCCTTGTATCCATCTCAAGCCTTGCGAATCCTTTTAGGGGCCGCAACGAGGACCAGTCGGTGACCAATTCCGCTAGGCGCTGGGCGGCCCTCGCCGGGTTGAAGCTCTTTGCGCGGCGACCGGTAGCACCGCTCGCAACGCGCAAAGCGTTATGAAGCGTCGTCTTGGGGTCTTGTAAACGCTCCCATTTGGCGACAGGGGGTAGATCAAGCGCATCTTTTCCGGAGGGGCGACCTGCCGCCTCACGCAGAGCAGCCTCGTCGAGAAGCAGCCAAGCTTCTTGCATCCGGACGGGCACAACGCAGACGTGGCGCAGTCCGGTCGTGTTGGCAGCCTGAACCTCGTTGTAGCGAACCTCCGGGTCTTGCTTCTCGGCATCGCGGTGTATGAAGAGAATTTGGCACGGATACAATCTCGTCGCGACAGCCAGCCGTTCCCTGAGCCCCTTAGGTCTTTCTCGAAGCCCCCTAAGATCAGCCCACCGTATTTCTATTTCCGCCGTCGTGATCTGGGCAATCAGCCACTCCAAAATCCGCACGAGAACAACATCGGAGGTACCGTCAGTGACAAGCGTGGCATGGAATGTCATTTCACTATCGCTGCCTCATCCGAGCGAATAAAGGGCAATTCAAGTTGCATGTCTTTACGTTCCATCACCCGGGTGGCACCGACGCGCCCTTCCTGTTCCTCACCTATGATGCTCGTTATGGGGTTCAAATACGCCAGAAGATCTCCACGCGTGACGGTCGGTTCCCGAGACTCCTCGCCGTCACGCCATGTTCCCGGCAGATGGCGCACAGAGAACCGAGACGATTCCGCCCCGTTCCACATGCCGGGTCCTGGCTGAGCCAAGAGCAGCGCGTCATCGCCAACACAAGCAACGACGGATGGGGAGTGGGTATTGATGATCACCTGCCTGAGAGGATTGTCAGTATCAGTTGGCTCCTGCACATCAACAGCAAGATCGCCGAGCAATTCAATCACGGCGGCAATTCTAAGGGGATGCATCCCGTTCTCTGGCTCTTCCAGGCAGAGCAAGCGTCGGCTCTTCGGATCAGCTTCCATTACAGTCAGCGCGAGAAAACGAAGGGTGCCGTCGGACAAGGCACTCGCGATGTGCTCGGTGTTATGACGGTCGGTCATGGCAATGTTCAGGAGTTGGCGCTTTTCGTCCACATCAACGGAGACTCGACGCACGTTCTCGACAAGTTGCGAGAGTCTATTGGCGACACGCGCGTAAACATCGTCCGATCCTCCAGGGTGCTCTCGTTCAGCAGTCTGGGCAAGCTCATAGAGCGTGGCTGGCAGATGGGCTCCATTGGGTCCGATGCTACGTGGGGCGGTGAATCCGTCAGGTGCACGCAACGCCGACGGCTCAAGTTGCAGTTGCGTCCAACTCAACATCTCCTGTCGCGCGAGCACAAGCGTTCGGTGTTCGGCTGCGTTATTTACCGATGACAGCATCGTCCGTGGCAAGCTCGACGCAGGAACACGTCGAGGACGCCCACCACCCAGACCCCCAACGCTATCGGCGTGAAGCGAAACGACCGCCTCCCCTTCAATCTCAGTCGAGATGTATGGACTAGTGCGGCGGCCGCGAATAGCCGAATCTCGCCACGCCTTCTTGTGTGGAAATCCGAGACGTGCCTTGGCTCCAGATCGATTAATATGCGACATTCTCTCGCTGACGACTTCGAGCGTGCCCATGGTCGTGATGGCTTTGTCAGGTCGATAGCGCAATTCCAGCTCGTATTGGAGGAAGGTCATTGAGGCGGTAGCTGTCTGGCCGAGCGCGTCCTCTCCTTCCCCTGGGATCACCAACTCCGCAACGAATTTCATCCTCTCAGCGATCTGGCCACCGGTTCGCCGGAAGAGAGTTCGCACGTCACCGTGACGTGCATCACCACCCCGCACGGCTAGCGCTGCTTCAACAAGAGGTTTGTCTGCCAACGCTGCAAGGAAGGCTATGGCATCGAACAGGTTGGACTTTCCGACGCCATTAGGCCCGGCTACGCACGTAAAGGGCCCGAGGCGGACGTCGACCCGATCCAAGTTCTTGAAACCGTCTACCTTAAGGCGGGTCAACATTCGGAAGAGCCTCCCTGTCTATTAACGCACATGGGCAACCCGGTGGCCTATGCCCCCGCTGAGACGACGGGACGTCAGATCAACGGTTTCACGCCTTAACGACCAAGTTGACCAGGCGCGACCCCCCGAATGCCAGATTCCGCCTTTAAAATGATTTTCTATCTCGTCCGCAGGCGCTCATTCGTCGCTATCCACGTCCAGCCGCGCACCCGGCGAGCCTACCACTCCACCCGTGCGCCCAGTTGGACATTGCGCGTCCCGCCCGCCGCTTGAATCAGTCCGAAATTCACGCTGTCGATGTTCAGATTCGGCGCGTTCCAGATCGGGCGGTTCAACAGGTTCACCGCGTCCGCACGCAGTCGCACCGCCAGAGCGCCGTCGCGCTTCAGGTGGAACGTCTTCGAGACCTGTGCGTTCAACGTGAAACTCCCCGGTTCGCGCACCATAGCGTACCCGCCGCCCAGCGTTCCCAGCGCCGGATTCTGTAGCACGATCTTTCCGTCCGCGCCCGCAATCGCCAGCAGCGCCGCATTCGCCCGCAGCTCCGCCGGCAAACTCTGTACCGACGGATCCGTCACCTGCGTCAACCCGCTGAAGTACGTCACCTGATTCCCCCGCACCCGCACGTCCCCCTTCGGCAGCGGGCCCAGCACCGCCGGCGTCGCCACCACCTGATTGTTGAACGTGCCCCCCGCGCTGTCCGTGAACGTCGTCGGCGCCCCCGGCATGCGGTCGAAAATCACCGCTGTCTGCCAGCCCTCCACCAGCCGCCCCAGCGGACTCAGGCAGCAGCTCAAATACCGCCGCCCCGGACCGAACGGCAGCTCCCAACTACCGCTCATCCGCCAGACATTCGGAAAATCGAAATTCAGCGCATGCTTGTCCAGCCGCCGGTTGCGCAGCGTCTGGTAATTCTGCGTGAGGTCCTGCCCGGTGCCGTCATAATCGCCCAGCGACTTACTGCGTACATAGCTCGCCTGCACCTGGACGCCGTGGCTGAAACTCTTGTTCACTTCCACCTGCAGCGAATGAAACGTGGAGTTCCCCGGATTGCCCAGCAGCCGCGCCGCGCCGAATTGCGGATTCGCCGCCACGAAATTCGCCGGCAGTCCCGCACGCTGCAACAGCCCCCCGCGCATGCCGGTCAGAAAGGTGTTGTAGCCCAGGAACTGCGCCAACCCTCCCGCATTATTGGCCAGCAGAAACGCGTTCAACGTGCCGTTGCCGCGCACCGCGTCGCTGCCCGTGATCTGTGTGCCGTCCACCAGCCCCACGCCCGGCACGTTCAGCCCGCGGAAAATGCGGTCGAACAGCGCCGCATTCCCGCCCGCGTCCGTCACTCGCACCGCGTCCAGAATGCCGTTTTCGAAAATGTTGATCTCGTTGATATTCGTACCGCGATACAGCTTCGTCCCCTTCGTCCCCGCGTAGCGCGCGTCAATCACCAGCCCGCGCGCCACCTCCCGCGCCAGTGACACGTTCCAGTTCTGTATGTACGGCGTCTTCAAATTCTCCACTCCGTACACGTTCACCGGCGAATTGTTGGCGTCGTTCACCGGCACCATCTGCAGCGGCGTCTGCGTGGGCTTCAGCGGCAGCGCAATTCCGCTCACCGCCGTGAATGCCGAGGGCGCCACCTGCACCTGGTGCGCCAGCCCCGGCTGGTTCGAGCCCGCCACGTTGTCGAGCACCACCAGCGGCAGCCGCTCGAAATTGATGCCGTACCCCGCGCGCAGCACCATCTTCTGCATGCCCAGCGCGTGCCACGGCAGGTTCCATGCCAGCCCCGCCACCGGTCCGAAATTGCGCCCGCTCGCCCGCCATGGCTGCACCCCGGGGTTCGGCGAATTGCGCCCGATCATCCGCAGTTCCGTCAACTCCCCGGGCATCTCGCCGGGGTGGAACAGGCTGCCGAAACCGCCGCCGCCCGCGCCGCTCGAGATGCCGAAGATGCCGTCCGCGCCGCCCGTCAGCCCCAGCAGTCCGCCGTGGCTTTCATTCGGCACACCATAGTATTCCCAACGCACTCCGAAATTCAGCGTCAGGTTGCGCCGCACGCGAACGTCGTCCTGCACGAACCCCGCAAACTCCCTCTGCCGGTACGTGCGCCGGTTGTACGCCCCAGCCGTGAACTGTGGATTCGCCGACGGCGGCGCGTAGAACATCTGCGTCACCGACGCCACGGAGCCCGACAGCATGGCCAGCAGACTGTCCGCTGTCGCCCCGTTCGCGCCCACGCCATCGATCGTGCGGATATTCTGCGTCGCCACGTTGCCCGTCCCCAGTTGCACGCGCGGCATCACGTTGAACGCCAGGTATTCGTGCACCGAAACGAAGCGCGCCGCAAAGCCCGCCTTCACGTTGTGTATGCCCCGCAGCCACGAGAGCTTCTCGCTCGCCTGATACAAGGGCGCCAGCCGCGCCTGCGGGTCGGAACTGCTCGCCGTGCTGTAAGGGTTCGTTACCAGACCCGAGCCCAGCAGGTAGGGCTGCCCGCCGCTCGAAGGCAATATCGACGGGCCGTGCAGCGCCCATGCCGGCAGGAAATCGATGGTGGTGCGCGTCACCCCCGCGCGCGCTTCGCTCACCAGGTTAGGCCGCAGCGTGGAAATCAGTCCCGCCGAGGCCACCATGCCGTATTGATCGTAGAGTCCGCCCTGCGAGGCCGGCAGCGCCGGAGCATTTGCGCCGTTGGCCGAGTTGATCGCGTCGCGCGCGTAGCTGACATAAAATCGCTCGCTCCCGTTCAAGTTGTGGTCCAGGCGCGCGTTCAGGGAGTACATCTCGGTCGGGTAGTCCACGCGAAAGCGATAGCCCGCCGTATTCAGTCCGTCGCCCGCCGCGAACGTATTCGGCAAGGGCAGCAGCGCCAGTTGCCGGGCCAGCGCGCCGCTGGCGTCCGGCTGCATCCGGTTCGGATCGCGGCCAAACAGGTTCACGGCCTGCAGCGGTCCGTTGGCCCCTTTCGGGGGCATGGGATTGCCCGCGGAATCCACCACCGGGTTCGCCCCCAACGTGTTGGCGCTCGTCACCCCGGGATAGAAACGGAAGAGGCCGCGGCGAGCCGTTTCGGTCAGCACCGTCGCCGTGGCCGTCCGCTGTTCGCGCACAATGGCAGATTCGAACAGCCCGAAGAAGAACGTCCGGTTGCGCACGATCGGGCCATCCAGCCTGCCCCCACTGTTGTTTGCCCGCGTCACCGGACGGGCAATCCCGCTGCGATTGTTGGTCCACCCGTTGGCATTCAGCGCGTCGTTGCGCAGGTAGTTGTAAGCCGCGCCGTGCAAGCGGTTGGTCCCGGTGCGCGAGGACGCCAGCACTTGCGCCGCGCCGCGCCCGAACTCGGCATCGGCGGAGGAGGTTACGATGCGTAATTCCTCGATCCGGTCCGTGCTCAGGCTGATCTGTAAGTCGGTGATCGCCTCGTTGATGAAGTTATCCAGAATGTTAGTGCCGTCCAGCGCCACATTCACCGCATCGGTGCGAGAGCCGTTGACGTTCACACCGTTCGCCGTCGCGATTACCCCAGGCGCGAGCGTGACGAAATCCATGACGTTGCGTCCGAAGGTAGGAAGGGTCGCGATCCGCGATGCCGGCAGCACCGAACTCGTGGTCGAAGTGAGGTACGTAATGGCGTCGCCGCCGCCCGAGACTTCCACGCTTTCGGTAAGGGCGCCTACTTCGAGCAGCAGGTTCTGGTCGAAATGGTCGCCCACCCGCAGCAGGGCGCCTTCGATCACGCGCCGGCGGAATCCCGGTTTCTCGGCCGTGAACCGGTACTCGCCCGGAGACAGGCTGACGAACGTGTACACGCCCGCTTCGTTCGATCGCTGCGCGCTGCTGATTCCGGTGCTGACGTTAAACGCCGTAATCACCACTTCGGGGATGTGGCCGCCGGAGCTGTCCAGCACGGTACCCGTGACGATGGCTGCCGATTGCTGCGCCAGGGCGCCGCACCCAGTCGCGGTCAACAGCATCAGGAATCGAAGTGCCCGTCTAGGGAAGGACATGGAGGGAGACAGGGTTTCCCCGATTCTCACTGGTTATTAACCTGGAGTCAACGAATCCCGTCCAGCTCGCCGTTAGTTTACGATTGATTTACCCCAAACTCGTCTGGTTAACTGCGTAGGACGGGCGGCCCAGCACAGCCACCCGGCGGCAATCGCACCCGCGAACAGGGCCGGACGAAGGGTTCGGGACAGTTTCATAACGTCCCCAGAATAACGGATTGTGTCACGATGTGTAGGGGGAGACCGCACCATGATAACCGGCGCGCACTCGATCATTTACAGCAAGGACGCGGTGGCCGATCGCGCCTTTCTGCGCTACGTCCTCAAGTTTCCGTTCGTGGACGTAGGACACGGCTGGCTGATTTTCGGACTGCCTCCCGCAGAGGTCGCCGTCCACCCCGACGAGCACAACGGCCGTCAGGAATTCTACCTGATGTGCGACGACATCGAGGCGTTCGCCGCGGAAATGAAAGCGCGCGGTACGGAGTGCAGCGACGTCCAGCAGATGGGCTGGGGAACGCTGGTCCAGATCACGCTGCCGGGGGGCGGCAAGCTTGGCGTCTACCAACCGCGCCACGCCCGTCCGCCGGTGGCTTAATTTCGGACGCGCCGGGCGCTACTATGTCGGCATGCTGTTGGTACGCTTCCTATTATTGAGTTTATTGGCGACCGCCCTGCTACCGGCCCAAGCCATTGACCTTCTGCCCGCCGAAACCCTGAAAGGCTGGACGCGCATTCCGGTGCCGGCCACGGACGGGGTGCAGCCCAAATTGCAGTGGCGCGTGGACACCGCCGAGAAGACGCTGATCTGCACCGGCGACGGGCAGCACGAGTGGCTCCGTTCCGATAAGCTGTACGGCGATTACATCCTGGAAGTGGACTTCCGTTTCGCGCCCAAGGGAGCGGAGGTGAAGTACAATAGCGGCATCGGCATACGCCTCTCGCCGTGGGCCGAGTTGTGGACGCAGGCGCAGACCGGTCCCTCGGGCGGGTATCTGTTCGGCATGAATCTGGTGGAAGGCGCGATGGAACGCTTTAATTACTCGCGCCAGATGAAAGAGAACCGGATGAAGCCGGCGGGCGAATGGAACCACTACGAGATCCGCGTGCAGGGCGACAAGGCTACGCTCTCGGTGAACGGCGCGGTAGTCAGCGAAGCGCAAGGCATCGTGCTGAAGCAAGGGTACGTCGGCTTCGAGGCCGAGGGCCACGAAATCGCCTTCCGCAATATGAAGCTGACCCAGCTTCAGTAAGTGCGGGTGGAACAGGCCATCGTTTTGCGTGGCCTGTTCGCGCTGCGAAGCATTGCGGACGGACGACGAAAGACGATCGTCCGTCCCACCTCAGCCGCGCACATGTCTGCAAGAAATACCTAAGTTTCAGGGAGCCACACTCGCCCCCGGATGTGGTCTGTGGGGCCAGGCATTCCTGCCTGCCGCCGCTACTCCACTTCGACCTTGGTGCCTTTGGCCTGGTCCCGGCTCATGTGCGCGATGCGTTCGTCGAGCAGACCGCGCAGTCCTTTGAGAAATTCCACGCGCGAGTTGCGAAAGTGGTCGCGCGTGGATTCGCTGACCAGATTCTCCAGCATCGGCATGGCGGTGTCGCAAAAGAAGCAGCCTCCGGCGTGTGCGTGAGTGTGGGTTCCGTTTTGAGTCTTCTCTTCCATATCAGGCCTCCTTCATTTCGACGGTCAGAATATTATTTTCCAACTTGGCGCGGCCGGGCGAAAGGGCCGCCATGGACAGGGGCAGGCCGACGTGGCGGCGCAGCGTTCCAATCTCCACCACCAGTTCGTCGCCCTTCTTGAAGAGTCCGATCTCCCCTTTGACGGCGAAGGGCAGTTGCAGGCGTACTTCGTAGTTCCCGCTTTCGGACTTGGTGAACGTGAAGGGCGCCTCGGTGCGCGTCACCGCGGCCGGATCTTCGCTCCCTGCGTACAGGCTACGCGCCAGTTCTTCCAGGCGCTCGCTGCCCATCACCTCGTGTGTGAACAGCGGAACCCGCTTCACCGGGACCGGAGCGAAGTAACGGTCGATCTCCTCCAGCACCTGCCGCTGCGAGACCAGCCACTCCTGGAAATAGCGGTCGGTCACCTCGGCCGGCAGCACGCGATTGACAATCACGCCGTCCACCGCCAGGCCGTGCAGCGAGAAGTAGACGAAGGCGCGCTGCGTTTCGCGCAGCACCATGCGCTCCGGATTGGTGACCAGCCGCACGCTGGTGACGCGCGGATCTTCCAGCAGTTCGCCGATCCCGTCTAGGCGGCCGAAGAGGTCCTTAATATTGGCGAAGTAATTGTCCGTGGGCAGTTGCACCGGAGAGACGCGATTGGCCAGCGGGCGCACCGCTTTGAGCAGGCCGCGCTGAAAGGGGAAGATGTGCTTCATGTACCAATCGAGCGTGGTCGGCATGCTGACGAAGCGCATGGATTCCGCGGTGGGCGCGCAATCCAGCACGATCACGTCATAGCGGTCTTCGCGGCGAAACTGATTTACGTACATCAACGCGCTCAGCTCTTCCATGCCGGGCAGGATGGCGAGCTCCTCGGCCTCCACGTCGTTGATGCCCGTGGTACGCAGCACGCTGATCACGTACGAAGAGATCTCGCGCCAGTGGCGTTTGATCTCCTTCTGAATATTGACTTCGTGGATGTCGAGCTTCTCGTTGATCGGGTAAGGGTCGCCCGTCTTTTGGTGGAAGAGTGTGGTCTCGATATCGAAAGCGTCGGCCAGGCTGTGCGCCGGGTCGACGCTCATCACGAGGGTGCGATAGCCCAGGCGCGAAAGCTGCAAACCCGTGGCTGCGGCAAGACTGGTTTTCCCTACGCCTCCCTTGCCGCTGAATAGAAGGACGCGCATACTTCGAGTTTACTCCCGGCGCGAAAGCGTGCAGGTTACTTCCAGCGGCTTGCCCTCGCGCAGCACCTTGACTTTGACCTCGTCGCCGGGCTTCTTCCCGCGCAGCACGTAGGTGAAGTCGTTGAGGTCCTGTACCGCCTTGCCGTCGAATTCGATCATGATGTCGCCGCCCTTGAGCCCTGCCTTCGCGGCCGGCGAGCCTTCGCGCACATCGCTGAACTTCACGCCCTTGATGCCTTCGGCGAAATCGGGCACGCTGCCGAAATAGGGGCCGTAGCCGGAGACGGGTCCGGCGCTGGAAGAGCCGCCGTGCGCGGCGGGCGCCGCTTTGACGAACGCCGGACGGTCGATGTCGTCGCGCAGTTTCTCGGCCACTTCCGCCACCAGTGCCAGCAGTTTCGCCGCGGCGGGCGCATCGATCTTGTCCCAGGTGTCGCCCGGCTTGTGGTAGTCGGAGTGCAGCCCGGAGAAGAAGAAGAGCGCGGGCACCTGGTGCGAGGTGAACGAAGTGTGGTCGCTCGAACCTTCGCTGACGCCCGCGGAATTTTCCACCTTAAGGCCGGAGGTGGGAATGATCTTCTCCAGCATCTCTTTCAGCGTGGAACCGGAAGCCGAGCCGCCGAGGTACAGCTTGTTATCGCGCATGCGGCCGATCATGTCGAGGTTGAGCATGGTGACGGCCTTCTCCAGCGGCAGAATGGGATGATCGGCATACCACGCGGACCCCAGCAGGCCCTGCTCTTCGCCGGCGAAGTGCAGGAAGAGAATGCCGCGCTTGTGACGCGGCTGTTTGGCGAAATAGCGTGCCAACTCCATGACTCCGGCGGTGCCGCTGGCATTATCGTCGGCGCCCGGATGGATGGTGCCGGTCATGCTGGGCGCGAGCGAATGCTGGCCGCCGAGTCCCAGGTGGTCGTAGTGCGCGCCGACGATCACATACTCGTCGGTTTCGCCGGGAATGTAGGCGGCGACGTTGTCGACGTTCTTCACGGCGCGCTGCACGTCGAGGTTGGCGTTGACGCGGATGGCGTCGGGGAAGGCGAAGGATTGTGGCTTGAGGTCGTGATCGATAGCCGCCTGAATGGCTTCGAGGCTTTTGCCCGCGTCGCCGAACCACTTCTCAACGCGCGCTTCCTTCACCTGCACGAAACCGATGCGCGCGTTGGTGGGGCCGACGGTGACGCCGAATTTCTCCAGTTCGTCGGTCGCGTCCTTATGGTTGGCGCGGTCGGCCACCAGGATCACGCCGGTGGCGCCGTGCAGTTTCGCGTTGGTGGCTTTCGCGGCGAACTGCGCATGCTGGGTGAACGTTTTGCCTTCGAACACGCTCTTCGCATCGTTCTCCTGCGGCTCATGGCGCAGCAGCATGACGACTTTGCCTTTGACGTCGAGGCCGGCGTAATCGTCGTAGCTGTACTCAGGCGCGGTGATGCCGTAGCCCGCAAATACCACAGGTCCGGAGAGCGCACCGCTCTCGGAGAAGTTGAACGGCACGAACTCGTCGTTGCGCAAGGTGGTGGAGCGGCCGTTCTCCGTAAAGGCAAAGCGGTTCTCTTTGCCGAGCGCGGCGTCGGTGGTCACGGGGAACGATTGCAGATAGCTCTTGCCCGCCGGCCTGATCTTCAGCTTGCGGTAGTGGCTTTCGATCCACCCCGCCGCCTTGGCCAGTTCGGGACTGCCGGTATTGCGGCCGCGCAGTTCGGGCGACGCGAGGTACTTCACGTCATTCAGATAAAGCGTGGGATCGATTACGGCGGTCGCGGCGAAGGCGACGGCAGCGAGGGGCGCGAAGGCGAAGAGTGCGGCGCGGCGTTGATTTCGGTAGGTCATGGGAGTTTGGTGAATGCGTGGATCGTCGGCGAGTGGTGAGGAACGTCATGACAGGTCCGCGCCTGGAAAGCCGGCGGCGGGCACCCTGGAAAACTCGTACGTGGGAATTGCGGATCTCTGGCGAGCGAAGCCATCGGGTGACTTCGCGGCGCCTGAAGCCGGTGGCCGGCACGAAGGCCGGCCCCACATCGGCACTTCCTCATGGCGCTACTTCTTCTTGGGAACCGGGGAGAAGGCGGGCGCCTTGGTTTGCGGCAATCCCGGGACGTCGAGTTTCAATTCGCAGCCGCAATCGTCCCCCGCGTTGTGCGCGGTCTTCTGATACTCGATCTCGGTCTCGATGATGGCTTTGAGACTGGGCCACTCAATGGTTTGCGATATGCGGCGGCCGTTGATGAACAGGGTCGGGGTGCCGGAGATTTCCAGGGCGCGGCCCTCGTCCATCTCCTTCTCAACTTCGGCCTGTGTCGACTTGCTGTCGATGCAGGCGCCAAGTTTGATGGAGTCCACGCCTTTGGCGTCCTTGGCCCAACCGAGAATCTGGTCCTTCAGGTTTTCCGGGGTGAGCGATTCCTGGTGGGCGAAGACGTAGTCGTGGTAGGACCAGAAGGCGTCGTTGTTCTGCTGGAAGACGCAGCGGCCGGTCATGGCGGCGGCCTTCGCCCACGGATGCAGCCCCTCGAGCGGAAAGTCCTTGAAATAGAAGCGCACCTGCGTGGGGAAATTCTGGATCAAATTCTGGCGCAGCATTTCGGCCTCGCCTTTGCAGTGCGGGCACTGCATATCGCTGAAGGCGACGATGGCCACGGGGGCGCCGGCGGTGCCGAGCGCGGGTTGGAACTGCGTTTTCAGTTTATCGATGTCCTTCTTGAACGGGTTGGTGGTGACGTCATAGGCAGAGCCCTGGACGATCTTCTTCCCGTCGTTGGAGACATAGAGGGTGAGTTCCTGCGACTGCGCGCCTTGGGCGATGCGCAGACGGACTTCCTTGAAGCCCGGCAGGTCGCTCGGTTTGGGATCGCCGACGGTCACCGTGAGCTGCGGTTGCAGCAGGTAGAGGTGGCGAACGTAGGCCTCGAGGGTTGGTTTGTCGAAGGCGGACTTTTGGGTCTCGGCGGCGCCAAGCAAAAGCACACCCAGTAGGCAGAGCGATATGGCTCGAAACATGCTGCCTTTTATTGTACTGGAGAGGGGAGGCTGGGAGGTCCCGGGTTTACAGAGACGAGAGAATCGGAGATTGGAAGGCCAGCGGGCATGTGCGGCGAGATTCCAGAGATCACCGCGGAGGCGCAGAGATCGCAGAGGAAGCGCAGAGAAGAGGAACTCGGAGATTGGAGGGCCGGCGTGGCGCGGGATATCGAGACCTTTGAATCAACTCAGAGGCGCAGAAAACGCAGAGGCAGCGCAGAGAGAAGTGCAGAGAGAAGAGCGCAGTGGGAAGATCACCGAACGGCTGAGAGCGCCCCTTCTGCGCGGTGCGGTTTTGTGGGCATTCGTGGATGCGTGTTTGCCGCGGAGGCGCGGAGAAGAGTTCGCCCTAGGTCTCCAGACCGTAGAAGCGGCGGGCGGTGGCGCCGAGGAGGAGTTCGCGGGTTTCCAGGGTCTGCGCTCCGATTGACTGAGTGAAGGCGGCCAGCGCTTCTTTCCAGGTGCCTTCGGGGAGATAGGCGGGCCAGTCGCTGCCGTACATGATGCGCTCCGGCCCGAAAGCGGCGAGGAGGGCACGCACGCCGGCGGCGAAATCGGCCGCTTTCCAACGTCCCGGCGAGGACGTGATCAGGCCGGCCACTTTCACGTAGAGATTGGGGTAGCGTGCGCAGTCCAGGGGCACGGTGCTCCAATCGCCGGCGACGATGGGGAGGTGGGGAAAGGCTTCGGGAATCGCGGGTGAGAAGCCGGCTGCCACATCGAGGGTGAGATGGCGGCGCGCGACTTCGTCGAGCGCGGGCGGCAGTCCGCCATCGAACCACCAGCGAACGCCGCGGAATTTGGGGTGGCGCTGGTATTCGTCGAGCACGGCCGGGAGGTGTGGGTCGTGCAGGTCGGCCCAGCCGACCACGCCCTGGATGAAGTCGTATTCGAGCGCGTGGGCCAGCAGCCAGCGGGTCTGGTCGACGCTGGGGACGGGCACGACGGCGACGGAGCCATCAAAGCGATTGCGTTTGAGGATGGGATGGAGCAGCGAAGGGAGAAATTCGGGGGTGAAGTGCTGCTGAGCGTCGAGGCGCAAGCTAGAAGATGAAGCTCAGGCCGCCGCGTACGGAGCGCGGATTTTCCACCAGGACGAGTTGCTGGCCGCTGGCGGTGCCGAGCGTGAGATAGCCCTGGGCGAGCAGGTTGCGCAGGTCGGCGGTGGCTTCCATGCGCCACGGCAGCATGCCGAGTCCGGGAATGGTTTGGCGGACGAGAAGGTTCAAGCCGGGCATCTGCCGCATGGAGGACGTGCTGTAGCTATAGCCGGGCGAGGCCCACCGATGGTCGGAGGAGAACTGGTAGCTGGCGACCATATGGGTGCCGGTCCAGGGGGCGGTGGCGCCGACGCGGAGAGTGGCGGCGTGGCGGCGTCCGGCGTGGAGCATGCTGCGCAATTCGTCGGGACTGTCGCTGACGATTTCGCGATTTTCGGCAGTGAGGGCACCGCTGGAACCGACCGTGATGGTGGCGTTGAGGTGATCGCCGAAGTTCTGGGTCACGCCCGCGGTATAGCCGCCGGTCCGGTAATCGCCCGCGTTGAAGGTTGCGGCGCCGGAGAAGAGGTCTGGGAGAACGTCGCCGTCCCCGTACATTCCGGCGGGGGCCACCAGGGAAAGGGCGGCATTGCGGATGAGTTCGCGATAGGCCGAAGCCTGATAGGTCCGCGAACCGACCTTACGGGTGTAAGTCAGTTCAAAATTCTCGCCACGTTGGATTTTGGCGCGTCCTTCGCGCAGGCTAATCCGCGGGAAGAGGCCCAGGGTGTTGAGGCCGCGCTGCAGGTCTTGCTCCCCTCCACTGCCCGCCAGGTCGGGACGCGCATCGCCGGAGGTGTAGGCCAAGGCGAGTTCGCCCTGGTCGCCCAGCGAGTAGGTGACGCGGACGTAGGGGCTGGCGTAATTCAAATGATCGAGGAAGGAGACGGAGTTGAGGGTAAAGCCATACTGCACGGCGAGTTCGTCAGTCAACTGAGTGCGATCGTCGAAACTGGCCGCCATGGAGCGCAGCATGGGCATGGCGGCTTCATTGCCGGCCAGCGCCGCGCCGATGCGTCCGGGCAGGAACAGCTGCCGCATGGTGAGGGAAACTTCGGGGCTGGCCGCGCCGATGGTGCGGCTGTAGGTGGTGCGGAAGGCGGCAGTGGGCACGCCAGTTTGGGAACCGTAGCCCAGGTTGCCGCTGACCTGGAGCATATTGTTGCCGTAGAGCGAGGTTGCGAGCGCGAAGGCGGTGCCGAGATCGGCTTCGTTGTTGGTGTTGGACGCCAGCGAGCCTTCGCCCGCCGAGAGTTTGACTACGCCGCGGGTATCGCTGAAGACGGCTGAGCGGCGCGAGGAAGCCGGCGCGGCGGTGGCGAGTGCATCATTGAAACGCAGCACGGGCCGGGAGGGCGAGGAACTGCGCAGCACCCATTTCCATTCGTCGCTCATGATGCCGCCATTTTCCATGGCGGGGTAGGCGAACTGAACGGAACTGAACAAGGTGCTGAGGCTGACGTTCAAAACGCTGGAGGTGCCCGGTTGCACCAAAATGCCCTTCTTGAGCGCCGGCACGAAGCTCGCCAGAGTGACCTTAATGGAATAGAGATCGGGAACCAGGCCGATAAAGCGGAAGGCGCCGCGGCCATCGGTGAGCACGCGTTCGAACTGGCGCTCCTGCTTATTAAAGAGGATCACGGCCGCGCCCATTTGCGGGATGCCCGCGGGATCTGTCACGAAGCCCGTGATAGCGCCGGCCATGGGGACTGGGGTGGCGGCTTTGACGAATGTGACGCTGCCCAGGCACACCGCGCCCGCGAGCACCAGCGAAGCTACCGTTCTGTGCGTCCGTGCAGCTAGCATCAAACGACGCTCAATGTGCGGGGAGCCCCTCCCCGCTTCAACCCTAGGTTACCGTAAATTGGGCCGAGGGGGTGAGTACCTGTTTACGGTATTTGTCAGTAATTTTCACTCGCAACGTATATTGGCCCGGCGCCAGGTCTTTAAGGGGCAAAAGTTTTTCAACTGTAACGATCTGGGCGGAGGCCCCGGGAATCTTGGCAACATCCTCGGCAAAATCGAAAATTCTCTCGTTGGTGCCGTTCTTGGTTACCTCGTAAGAGACTTCGCCTTCCGGTATCCGGTTCTCGCCATCGGTCCCGAAATTATAGATTTTAAAGTAGATCCCCATCTTCTCGTCGCGCTTGAAGACATCGTCCACGCGCGGCCGGACCTTGGAGGTGCCGATTACGAACTGGCCCATGCCGATGCTCTTGGTAGGCACATGCTCGATCAGGTCCGCCAGCACGATGTTGCTGGCCGACAGCTTCTCGCCGTCCATTTTGGGCACGACCAGGGCGATTTCATAACTGTTCAGATTGCCACCAATCACGTCTTTGGCAACCACGTTCAGGCGATAGGTGCCGGGCGCGAGCGGAATGCTCTTGTTGTAGATCGACTTGCGCTGGGCGGTCTGTTGCAGGTATTCGGGCGGGCTGGTGACTTCGACGGTGTCTTCGAAGTTGGTCACCATACGGCGGGTGAGGGTGCTGACCTTGCCGAAAATGTTGACGGCCGCCTTCTGCACGCCGTCCTTGGCGTGGAACTGAAGATCTTTATTGTCGAACTGGAGGGTGACGAAACTGAGCACGCTGGCTTCGGTGAGCGGGAAGAAATCCGTGCGCACCTTCATGGGCAGAACGTTGTAGCTGATGCGCGAATTGACCGCAGCTTCCAGATCTTTGAACTTGACGGAAGGCGGGCGCTGCAATTTGGAGAACTGCTCCAGCCGGTTGAACTGGTTCATTTTGGACGACATCATGTTGGCGGGCACGCCGAGGTGCGTGCCGTCGGTGCGGCTGAAGCGGTCGGACTTGTCGGCCATGCCCATCTGTTCCATCATGGTGAGGCCCGCGCCGGGAACGTAGAGCAGGGCGTCCTTCTCCGACGGGTCCATGGTCATGCGATACTCGCCCGACATGGTGGGGTCGACGAATTCAATATTGATGTCGGTGCCGATATCGTCGATGTAGCGGTAGCGCCACAGTTCGAACGGATAGGTGGACGTGGTGCCGCCGCCCTCTTCATTAGGACGCTGATAGGTGCCGCCCGAAGGATGAGTTTCCTTTTCGTCGGGCGGGCCGTAGGTGATGTAGATGCGGCCGCGGTCGGTCTTCCAGCCGGGGATACCGGAGGCGAAGTTTTCGTTGGCGTAGGCGATGCGGCGGTAATGCTCTTCCTTAAACTCGTTTTCGATGGAATCCGGCGTGGGGTCGCGGCGCAGCCAGAACTGCTCGATGAACTGTTCGCGTTCCTCGTCGGTTTGCAGGCGCTTGAAGGCGGTACGCTCTTCGTCGGTGATGATGTAGGCTACGTCCTCGTTCAACCATTTGCGGTAAGGAGTTTCGAGCTCTTTGCGGAGCTTGTCTTCCTTGCGCTTGCGTTCTTTCTCGGTCATGGGCCGGGCAACGGTTTCGCGCTGGGTAACGGCCTTCTTCTGTTGTTGTGCCACGGCGTACACGCCGAGGAAAGAAGACAGAGTAAGGACGGAGATGGACAGGCGTGTAGCGTTCATACGACTCACCGCTTCCTGGGACAAGGACTGGTTTGTGCTGCATCCATTTTAGTTCGAATGATTTGGCGCGGTCAATCCGTGAATTCGATCCACAGGTGTTGCGCGCCGCACCCCCCATGGGCAGAGGCGAAAAGGGAGGCGCCGGGAGGGGCAGAGATCTGAAAACGCAGGGCTTACCACCGGTTGCTCAGGCTGCGGCGGCGGCGGAGGCGAGGTTCGCGGCGGCTCTGCGGCGTTTCCATTCCAACCACAGTGAGGACATCAGGACCATCAGGGCGGTGACCAGGACGCTGGCGAGTACGGCCTGCGGAATATCGAGTCGACGCTTGATGGGCCGGATGAGCGACCCGTAAACGATCATGACGTGCACCCAATAGACCTGGAGCGAATTCTTCCCCATGGCCTGCATCCAACTCCAGCGGGCGCTGGCGCCGTACTGGGTCCACAGGTAGGCGCCCGCCATCACGAGGAGGCAGATGCCGGTGCGGATCACGATGAGCGCCGGGCTATCGGTCCAGAAGTTGGCGTTGGTATAGACGGAGTAGGGCATGTTGGAGAAGTACTGGCCGCTGAAGATCATGCCGAAGCCGAGGAGGGTGCTCCACTGCATGAGCCGTTCGAAGCGCTCCGCGGCGGCGCGTTTGACGATGGTGCCGATGGCGAGCCCGAAAGCGATGTAGGAGACCCAGGGGAAGAAGCCAAAGTGGCCGCGGATCCCGCCGGGCAGCACGTATTCCTGGAGGATTGTGGGGACGCCGTCCCAGGGGAGCCGGCTGACGAGGGGGGACAGGGCGGCGATGGCGAGTCCCGCGCCCGCAGTAAAACGGATGCGCGATCCCGACGGGAAAACAGCGGCCACGGAGAGCACCGCCATGCCGACTCCCATACAGTTCAGAATGTCCACTTTGGTCAATTCGGACGTATTCCCGTGGGGGATGGTGAAGACCCAATTGGTGAAGCGGAAGGTGAAGGCGATGCCCAGGATGTAGGCAGCGCGTTTGAGCGAGATCAGCCAGCGGCGGCGCGGGCTGGGGATTTTGCGCTCCAGGCTCTCCATCTGAAAGGCGGAGGTCATGCCGGCCATGAGGAGGAAGAGGGGCGCGGCCATGCCGCCGATGAACTGGGTGAGAATATACGGACCGCCCTCGCGCAGATCGAGCCGCGTCAGGGAATTGAAAGTGTGGCACTGGATCATGATGACTACGGCGAGCCCACGCATCCAATCCAAAAAAGGAAATCGCTTCACAAATGAGAATCCGGCGGTTTTTTCTATTTTAGCCGAAATCGTACGGGTTTCCGGAGGGGGTTATTGACACCGGCGCGGGGCGGCGCTACACCAGAGACGCGGGGAAAGTCCCCGGAAAGGCAGCCACCATGAAAGTCCTCGACCGCGTTTGTCTGGACAAAGTGGATGTGCGCCACATGTCGGAGGAGGAACTCTCCCGGCTGGGCGTACGCCTGGTAAATCACGACGAGTTGATCCTACAGTGCTTGCATTGTGAGGAGACGTGGGAGCCGATGCTCGACTCCGGCGGGAAACTCCCCGCCGGATATTGGAAATGTCCCGCGGGGTGTAGCGAGGCATAGACGGATTCACGTGGACGGGCCACGGACAACGATGGCCCATCCCACCAGTGAAAGGGATCGCGCAATCTTTGGCCACGGATTCACACGGATTCACGTGGATAAAAACGACCTTCGTCTTGCTCCGTGTCAATCCGTGTGAATCCCTGGCTGAATCTCAGCGCTATACCAGGGCGGGTTCGAGCCAACTGCAGCCGCGCATGTCGCCGGTCTTCTGGAATTGCTCGTGCATGCGGAAAGCGGCCGACAAGGTATGCGGCGTGTGTCCGCCTTCGACGATGGTGAGGTAGCTGCGCAGCAGCTCGCGGTATTCGGGGTGCGCGCACTTCTCGATGATTTCGTAGGCGCGCTCGAAGGGCGATTTGCCGCGCAGGTCCGCCACGCCGTATTCGGTGGCAATGATCTGCACGGAATGCTCGCTGTGATCGACGTGCGAAACCAGGGGCACGATGGTGGAGATCTTGCCGCCCTTGGCGACCGACGGGCACGTGAAGATCGAGAGGTAGGCGTTGCGCGTGAAATCGCCCGAGCCGCCGATGCCGTTCATCATCTTCCGCCCCATGACGTGGGTACTGTTGACGTTGCCGAAGATATCGACTTCGATGGCGGTATTGATCGAGATCAGGCCGAGCCTTCGGATGACTTCGGGGCTGTTGGAGATCTCCTGGGGGCGCAGCACGACGCGCTTGCGGAAGAATTCGAGATTGGCGTAGACGCGCTGCAGCGCGGCCGGGGTCACGGTGAAGGAGCAGCTGCTGGCGAAGGTGACGCGTTCGCGCTCCAGCAGGTCGATCACAGAATCCTGCAGCACTTCGGTGTACATCTCAAAGGGCGGGATGCCGGGGTGCGAGCCGAGCGCGCCGAGCACGGAATTGGCGATATCGCCGACGCCGGATTGGATGGGCAGGAAGGGCTTGGGGATCATGCCGATGGCCAACTGGTGGGCCAGGAATTCGGCGACGTTGTTGCCGATGCGTTCGGTGAGGGGGCTGCTTTCACTGAAGCCGCGGGCTTCATCGGGGAGATCGGTCTCGACGATGCCGACGATCTTGGCGGGGTCGATTTTGATGATGGGCGAGCCGATGCGGTCGCTCGGGCTGTAGATGGGGATCTGTTTGCGGTAGGGAGGATCCGCGGGTTCGTAAATATCGTGCATGCCGAGGATGGCGGCAGGATGATGGCGGTTCAATTCGACGATGACTTTGGAGGCGAGGTTGCAGAAGGTGGGCGCCGCGCCCACGCCGGAAGTGAGGACGATGCCGCCGCCGGCGGTAATGTCCGCGGCTTCGACCACGGCGACGTCCACCGGTCCGAGGAAACCGTAGCGCGTGACCTGCGGCATCAGCGACAGGTGAAGATCGAAGAAGCGGGTTTTGCCTTCGTTGATGCGGTCGCGGAGGTTGGAATCGGTCTGGTAGGGCGTGCGGAACTTCATGGCCTTGGCCTTGGACAGCGCGCCATCGAGCGAGGGCCCGGTGGAGGCGCCGGTGAGCACGCCGATCTGGAACTCCCGTCCAGCTTCGTGGGCGGCGATGGCGCGGTCGGCAATCGCCAGCGGAATGGCCTTGGGCGCGCCGGCCGGGGTGAATCCACTGAAGCCCACATTCTGTCCGTTTTGGATCATCGAAGCGGCTTCCGCCGCGGTAAGCACAGGAAATGAAGCGATCATAAAGTCTCTTTCTGGAGTTGGAATTGCGCCAGCAGTTCGCGGCTGGCGGCAAAGGGCGTCATCCGGCCGTCACGCACTTTCCGCTGCACAGCCGGCAGGCGCCGGGCCACCATTTGGTCATTGCGGAAAAGCTCCGCCAAACCCAAACTGAGTAATTCGTGCATCCATTCGACGGCCTGGGCGTGGCGACGGGCGGCCAGGCTGCCGTTGGCTTCGAGCAGTTCGCGATGCGCGAGCACCATGTCCCAGACTTCGGCGATGCCTTCGCGGGCGATGGCGGAACAGGTGAGGACACGGGGCGTCCAGCCATCGCCGGAGGCCGGGAAGAGGTGTAGGGCGCCGGCGTACTCGACGCGCGCGCGCTCGGCTTTCAGGCGGTTATCGCCATCGGCTTTGTTGATGGCCATGCCGTCCAGCATTTCGATGATGCCGCGCTTCATCCCCTGCAACTCGTCGCCCGCACCGGCGAGCATGAGGAGCAGGAAGAAATCGGTCATGGAGCGGACGGCGGTTTCGCTCTGGCCGACGCCGACGGTTTCCACCAGGATGTTGCGGTAGCCGGCGGCCTCGCAGAGCAGCATGGTTTCACGCGTGCGGCGGGCCACACCGCCGAGATGTCCCTGAGAAGGAGAAGGCCTGATGAAGGCCTGTTCGGCGACGGCCAGATGCTCCATGCGGGTCTTGTCGCCGAGAATGCTGCCGCCGGAAATGGCGCTGGAGGGGTCCACGCTGAGGACGGCGACGCTCTCGCCGCGCTCCCGGATGAGGTGCATGCCGAGGGCGTCGATGAAGGTGCTCTTGCCGACGCCGGGGACTCCGGTGATGCCGACACGGCGGCCGTGTCCGGTATGCGGCAGCACGCCATCGAGCAGGCGCGCGGCCAGTTCGGCGTCGGCGGGGAGCTGGCTTTCTATGAGGGTGATGGCGCGGGCGAGGACGCGGCGCTGTCCGGCGAGGACTCCGTCGAGGTACCAGGGGAGGGGCTGGCGCTTCACGGTGTGTTCCTCTTACGGTTGCGGCCACGTTGGGGGCCACCCCACTTGGGAGGGGGACAGGCCGGGAGACCTGTCCTACCGGCTTGGACCTCGGCCGTCACTAGACCGCGCTCGCTCTCCCGATCAGGGCGCGGAGAATTTTCTGCGCGCACCGGGGAATCACGGAACCGGGGCCGAAGACCTCGGCCACACCGGCGGCATACAGGGCGTCGTAATCCTGCGGCGGAATCACGCCGCCGACTACGACCAGAATGTCTTCGCAGCCCAGTTTCTTGAGTTCCGTGATGACTTCCGGCACCAGGGTGGAGTGTCCGCCGGCGAGACTCGATACGCCCAGGACGTGGACATCATTTTCGGAGGCCATCCGGGCGGCTTCGCCGGGGGTCTGGAAAAGCGGCCCGACATCGACGTCGAAGCCCATGTCGGCGAAGGCGGTGGCGATGACTTTGGCGCCGCGATCATGCCCGTCCTGCCCCATTTTTGCGAGCAGGATGCGCGGACGACGCCCTTCTAGGGTGGCGAATTCGCCAGCCATGGCGACGGCCGCCTGAAATTCTGGATTGCTTTGCGCTTCCGCCGAATAGACGCCGGAAATGGTGCGGCTCACGGCCTGGTACCTTCCATAAGACTTCTCCAGGGCAGTGGAAATTTCGCCCAGCGTGGCGCGCAGGCGCGCCGCTTCGACCGCGAGTTCCAGCAGGTTGCCCACGCCCAGTTCCGCGGCCTGTGTCAGCGCCGCCAGCGCCGCGTCCACCGCGTCCTGATCCCGGCTGGCGCGAATCGTCTCCAGACGGCGCACCTGCGAATCGCGCACGGCGCGGTTATCGACGATGCGCACGTCCAGCTGCTCTTCGTTTTCGAGGCGGTATTTATTGACGCCGACAATGGTTTCGCGGCCGGAATCGATCTGCGCCTGACGGCGGGCGGCCGCCTCTTCGATGCGCATCTTCGGCAGTCCGGTTTCGATGGCCTTGGCCATGCCGCCGAGGGCTTCGATCTCCTGAATGTGATGCCACGCGTTGTGCATCATTTCGTGCGTCAGTGCTTCGACGTAATAGCTGCCGGCCCAGGGATCCACCACCTTGGTGATGCCCGTCTCCTCCTGGAGGAAGATCTGCGTGTTGCGGGCAATGCGCGCCGAAAAATCGGTGGGCAGCGCGATGGCTTCGTCCAGCGCATTCGTGTGCAAACTCTGCGTGTGCCCGAGCGCCGCGGCCAAAGCTTCAACACAAGTGCGCGGCACGTTATTGAATACGTCCTGCGCGGCCAGGCTCCAACCGGAGGTCTGCGAGTGGGTACGCAGCGCCATGCTCTTCGGGTTCTTGGGGTTGAAGCTCTTGATGATTTTGGCCCACAGGACGCGCGCGGCGCGCATCTTGGCGACTTCCATGAAGTGGTTCATGCCTATGCCCCAGAAGAAGCTGAGGCGAGGCGCGAAGGTATCGATATCGAGCCCGGCGGCGATGCCGGTGCGGATGTATTCGAGGCCGTCTGCGAGGGTGTAGCCGAGTTCGAGGTCGGCGGAGGCGCCGGCTTCCTGCATGTGATAGCCGCTGATGGAAATGCAGTTGAACTTCGGCATTCTCTCCGAGCAGTAGCGGAAAATATCGCCGATGATGCGCATGGAGGGGGTGGGCGGATAGATGTAGGTATTGCGCACCATGAACTCTTTGAGAATGTCGTTCTGAATGGTGCCGCTGAGGTCTTTAGCCGCGACGCCCTGCTCTTCGGCGGCCACGATGTAGAAGGCCATGACCGGGAGTACGGCGCCGTTCATGGTCATGGAGACGGACATCTGGCCGAGGGGGATCTGGTCGAAGAGGATTTTCATATCCTCCACGGAATCGATGGCTACTCCAGCTTTGCCGACGTCGCCGGAGACGCGGTCGTTATCGGAATCGTAGCCGCGGTGGGTGGCGAGGTCGAAGGCGACGGAGAGTCCCTTTTGTCCGGCCGCGAGATTGCGGCGATAAAAGGCATTGGATTCTTCCGCGGTGGAGAAGCCGGCGTACTGCCGGATGGTCCAGGGCTGCATGGCGTACATGGTGGAGTAGGGGCCGCGCAGGAAGGGCGCAACGCCGGCCGCGAAATCGAGGTGCTCCATCGCGTACAGGTCGTCTGGGGTGTACCAGGGTTTGACGGCGATGTGCTCGGCGGTTTGCCAGAGCGGCGCATCCGCCGGGGGAGCGGCGGGCCCAGTCCCCTGCCCTTTCGGGTGGTATGCGATTTTGGTGAAATCGGGCCTCATAACGCGCTCCTCATGCCAAGCCGATTTTGCCATTCGGTCAGGGTTTGCAGGGTGTCGCTGAAGATGTGAATATAGCCCTGCACGCCGGCGGCATTCAATTCGGGAATCAGTTCCTTGGGGTTGCCCGCGACCAGCACGGGGACTTTGACGGCGGCGCAGACTTGGCGGGCCAGGGCGGGATACTCGGGATCGGAACTGCAGAGGATCACGAGGTCCGCATCGGTGCCCTGAAAGTCTTCGGACTCCGCGATATCGAATCCGGCGCAACCGACGAAGTTGATGCAGAAGTTGGCGCGGGCGCCCTTCATTTTGACGTCGCCCCGCTTGAGCAGCAGCACTTTGGGGCAGCGCCCGGTTTCCGCGGTGTGCTCGAGCGTGCGCCGGCGGATGGCTTCATAAGGTTCGGCGATGCGCACCTGCGGCAATCCTGCGGCGTGCGCGGCGGCGGGTGGGGCGACGCCGGGCGTGGTTTCGGCGGTATTGGGATAGTGATTGACACCGACGAGAGCGCGCTTGCGGGAGGAATAGGATTTGGCGCGAGCCTCACGGGTTTCGGCCAGAGCCTGTTCGATGAGACCCGCCTGCAAGACCACGGCGTAACCGCCCTGAGCTTCCACTTCCTGGAAGAGCTGCCAGGCGGCGCGCGCCAGTTGATCGGTGAGGGCTTCCACATAGTAGGAGCCGCCGGCGGGATCGGCTACCGCGTCGAGATGAGTTTCTTCCTTGAGGATGCGCTGGACGTTGAGCGCGAGGTGGGCATCGAAGCCGAAGGGCTCGACGTCGAGGGTATCGCAACCGCCCACTGCGGCGGCGAAGGCTTCGGTGGTGACGCGGAGGAGATTGGTGTAACGGTCGTAGATGCTCTTATTGCGGCGCGGGGTGCGCACGTGAAGGCGCATGCGGCAGGAACGCTCGGAGACCCAGCCGAAGGCCTCGACGGCTTGCGACCAGAGGAGGCGCGCCGCGCGGAATTTGGCAATTTCGACGAAAGTCGCGGGTCCGGCGGCGAAGACGAATTGCACGTCGCGCACGGCGCTATCGACGGGCTGCGAATCGGTCAACTCGGCGAGGCGCTGCACGCCGGCGGCGATGGCGTAGCCCAGTTCCTGAACCGCGTGGGCGCCGGCTTCGTGCAGTAGGTCGCCGCGGATGGCGTCGGGATCGATGGCGGCATCCTGCGCGATCTCCCAGCTTTTCCCGGTACCGCGCGCGAAGGGCGGCATGCCGGGCGTGGCGGCGGTCTGCGCTTCCAACCCGGCGAGCGCCTCGCGGCGATAGTAGGGGCGGACGGCGAGTCCCTCTTCGGTCTGCCAGACCAGTTTGCGGGCGTAATCCGCGCCCTTCAGATCTTTGGCAATGGCGGCTTCCCAGGCCTCGGTGGTGACGGGTGGGAAGTCGGCCGCCAGGCTAAGCAGTTCAGGCATGGGAACCCTCCTGGACAACCTCCAGCAAGTAGCCGAAGGCGGCGGTTTCCGTGGTCTTGGGGTGGACGAAGAAAACGGTGGTGCCGCGCGAGCCCTTGCGGGGTGCTTTATCGATGATCTTGAAACCGTGAGTTTGCAGGTAGTCAAAAGCCTGCTGGATATCGGCTACACGCAGGGCGACGTGGGCGAGGCCGCCGCGTCCGCCGTTCTTCTCGATCTGTTTGGCGACGGGCGATTCCGGGGTGAGCGGCTCCAGCAGTTGGATGAGGTTGGGACCGTCGCCCACCTGCAGGAGTGCTTCGCGCACCTGGTCGCCGCCCAGCACTTCCTCGCGATGGATTTCGCGAAAGCCCATGGCTTCGTAGGCTTTGACCTGCGCGTCGAGTTCGCCGGGTCGCACCGAGATGGCTACGTGATCGAAAAACAGGAATCCAGGAATCTGTTGCATTATTCGAACTCCACGACGAGTTGTCCCGCCTGTACGCCGTCGCCCTGGTGGACGTGGATGGCCGCGACTTTGCCGGGTGCGGGAGCGGTGATGTTGGTTTCCATCTTCATGGCTTCGAGCACCACGAGGATGTCGCCGGTCTGCAGGCTCTGACCGACCTGGGCCGCCACGCGGACGACGATTCCCGAGACGGGGCTGCGGCAGACTTTGTCTTCATTCACGGGGGCGCCGCCGCTGGGAGCGGGGGCGGGAGCGGCGGCAGCGGGCACGCGCAACGGGGCGGACCCCAGACTGAGCCCGCTCACGCTGTAGGGCAGCACCGGAGATTCCGGCTCCGCCGCTTCTACATCCACTTCAAAAGTCCGTTCGTCAATCGTGATATTCAGTCTCATAGATTCCTCAACTCCGGGCCTCGCCCGGGCGCTCAGTCGCGGTAAGGGACGCTCCGGCGGCAGCCACGAATGGCTGCCTCACTGGGTACGCCCTCACCGGTCTTCGTCATTCGGTGTGACTCCTCAGTTACCCGGCCAACACGTGGGAGGCCTGTATGGAGACGCGGCCCTGTTGGGCCCAGGCGCTGGTAGAGACCAGGCGCACCTGCTTGATATGGGCGCGCACGCCGAGGTATGCGGCGATGGCCGCGGAGACAGCGATCATCTCCTCTTCGGTCATTTCCGAACGCGCGATTTCGGTGACTTCGGTTTGCGCCGGCACGCCTTCCAGCGTTCCGACGCGTTGCAGGAGTTCGGCGATTTGCGCACGCAGTTGTTCGAGTTCGGTAGATCGCACCATAAGCACCTCAGAGCGGCATCAGGCCGTGTTTCTTGGGCGGACGCAATTCCCGCTTGGTATGCAGGTATTCGAGCACCTGCGCCAGATGACGGCGGGTATCGGCAGGCTCGATGATGGCGTCGACCAGGCGCCGTCCGGCGGCCACATAAGGATTGGAGAAGGCGTCGCGATAACTGTCGATCAGTTCCGTGCGCTTGGCCTTCTTATCCGCGGCGTCCTGAATTTCCTTGCGGAAGACGATTTCGGCCGCGCCCTCGGCGCCCATTACGGCGACTTCGGCGGTGGGCCAGGCGAAGACACGGTCGGCTCCCAGATCCTTCCCGCACATGGCGAGATAGGCGCCGCCGTAACTCTTCCGGAGAATCACGGTGACTTTGGGGACGGTGGCGGCAGAGTAAGCGAAGAGCATTTTGGCGCCGTGGCGGATGATGCCGCCGTGTTCCTGCTGCACGCCGGGGAGGAAGCCCGGCACATCGACAAACGTCACCAGGGAAATATTAAAGGCGTTGCAGAAGCGGATGAAGCGCGACGACTTGTTGGCGGCGTTGATATCAAGCACACCGGCCTGCACGCAGGGCTGGTTGGCGATGATACCGACCGTGCGGCCGGCGATGCGCGCGAAGCCGACCACGATATTGGCGGCGTAGCCGGACTGCACTTCCAGGAAATCGGCGAAATCCACCACGCTGAGGATCACGTCGCGCACGTCGTAGCCCTTCTTGCCATCGACGGGCACGATGTTGTCGAGCGCCGGGTTGGGATCGACATTGGGATCGCCTTCGATGCGCGGCGGGTCTTCCAGGTTGTTGTTGGGCAGGAAGCTGAGCAGCTTTTGGGCGAGCAGGATGGCGTGGCGGTCGTCTTCGGCGACGAAGTGAATAACGCCGGATTTGGCCATGTGCGATTCCGGTCCGCCGAGCTCTTCGGCGGTAACGGTCTCACCGGTGACGCTCTTGATGACCTGCGGCCCAGTGATGAACATCTGCGCCTGGCGGGTCTGAATGATGAAATCGGTGAGCGCCGGGCTATAGGCCGCGCCGCCGGCACAAGGTCCGCAGATCAGCGAGATCTGGGGCACGGCGCCGGAGAGCATGACGTTGGTGTAGAACACCTTGCCGTAGCCGGACAGCGAATCGATGCCTTCCTGCACGCGCGCCCCGCCCGAATCGTTCACGAAGACGAAGGGCGAGCCGGTCTTGAGGCTCTGCTGCATGATCTCGGCGACTTTGACCGAGTGGACTTCGCCGGCGGAACCGCCCGAGACGGTGAAGTCCTGGCTCGCCAGATGGATCAGGCGGCCATTGACGCAGCCTGCGCCAGTGACCACGCCATCGGCGGGGAAGCTCTTCCCTGCCATACCGAACAACGTGGCGCGGTGCTCGGCAAACAGGCCGGTCTCTTCGAAGCTGCCGGCGTCCACCAGTACGTCAACGCGCTCGCGCGCGGTCAACTTCCCGCTGTGCCGCTGTTTTTCCAGCCGCTCTTCGCCGCCGCCCAGCATGGCCTGGCTGCTGCGTGTACGCAGATCGGCGATCTTCTCCTGCATGGTTACTGTTGCCATATCGGTTCGTCCTTTGGCCCTGATTTTTCGGGCCGCTTATTTGGCGGGCGCCACCGTCACTTTGTGGGTTTTGCCGTTGCACTTGACGTCGTAAGTGATGGTGGTGCGCACGCTGCCCTTGCCGTTTTCGGCGGCGGCGGGCTTGGGTGTCGCGGCCGCCGGCGCCGCGGCGGGATCTTTGCCGAGATTTTTGGGTCCTTTTTCGCGTTCCGTGAAGAACTTCGGCGCTACTTTGGGGAACATGGCGTACGTGAGTACGTCTTCGTCACTGCCGTTGCAGCCTTCAATGGCCACCGCCGCATCGCGCAGCAGGTGCCATTCGGGTTTCAAAAGATCGGCCGGGCGTCCGTTGATGCGGTCCTTCCCGGTCTGTTTGTAGGCCAGCTCGACCACGGCGTGGTCGCGGGGTCCGATGGTCTCGCCATAGTAGCCGAGCATGAGATCGGCGAACTCACCGGTCATCACCTTGTAGCGGCCCATCATGACGTTGAACACGGCCTGTGTGCCGACAATCTGGCTGGAGGGGGTGACCAGCGGGGGGAAGCCGGCTTCGGCGCGCACTTTGGGCACCTCGGCCAGCACTTCTTCCATGCGGTCGCCGGCGCCCTGCTGTTTGAGCTGGCTTTCCATGTTGGAAAGCATGCCACCGGGAATCTGGCTGTCGAAGATTTCGGTTTCGACGCCGGTGATGTTGGAGAGAAATTCCTGATAGCGGGGACGGATGCCGGCGAAGTATTTCTTGAGCGAAATCAGCCTGGACTTGTCGAGGTTGGTTTCAAAGCCGGTGCCCTCAAGCATTTCGACCAGGCTTTCGGTGGGGTTGTGGCCGGGTCCGAGGCTGAGCGAACTGATGGCGGTATCTACGCAATCGGCGCCCGCTTCGATGGCCTTCATGAGGCTGACCATGGTGACGCCGGTGGTGGCATGCACGTGGACGTGCACGCGGGTATCCTGCCCGCAGGCTTCCTTGATGCCTTTGACGATGTCGTAGGCGGGTTGCGGTTTGAGGAGCGCGGCCATGTCCTTGATGCAGATGGAATCGCAGCCGAGTTCGAGGAGCTTTTCGGCCATATCGACGAAATCGCCGGGGGTATGTAGGGGGCTCACGGTGTAGCAGATGGTGCCCTGGGCGTGTTTTCCGGTGCGGCGGACGGCGGCGACGGCGCGGCGCAGATTGCGAATGTCATTCAGGGCGTCGAAAACGCGGAAGACGTCCATGCCGTTTTCGGCGGCCTTTTCCACGAAGCGATCGACCACGGTGTCTTCGTAGTGGCGGTAGCCCAGCAGGTTTTGCCCGCGCAGCAGCATCTGGAGGCGGGTATTGGGCAGGAGCTTGCGGAACTGGCGCAGGCGCTCCCAGGGATCTTCATTGAGGAAGCGTATGCAGGAATCGAAGGTCGCGCCACCCCAGCATTCGACCGACCAGTAGCCCGCCTGGTCGAGGTCGGCGCACGCGGGGACCATATCTTCCATGGCCATGCGCGTGGCCATAAGGCTCTGATGCGCGTCGCGCAGTACGAGTTCGGTGATGTCAATTGTTTTCGCCATATCGAGTTCCGTTCTTCTATCGCGATTACGCGATGGCCATTTCCCTGCGGCTCTCCAGCTTAAAAGACAGCGAGGCCAGGGAATGGTAAAGGTCTTCGTTCTGCATAATGACTCCCGGCGGCACCCTCAGGTGGGCCGGTGCAAAATTCCAGATGGCGCCGATTCCACCGGCCACCATAAGGTCTGCCACGGACTGGGCCGCGGCGGCGGGAGTCGCGATAACACCGACTTGGGTGTGCGACTGCCGTACGAAATCGGGCAGGAACATGAGGGGCTGCACTTCGCGCCCGTGAATCTGCTGACCGATCTTTTGCGGGTCGATATCGAAGGCGGCGACGATCAGCATGCCGTGCCGCCGGAATTTCTCATATCCGAGAAGGGCGCTGCCCAGGCTGCCGGCGCCGGCCAAAACGGCTTCTTTGGGCCGGTTCCAGCCGAGGAAATTTTCGATCCAGCGCACCAGTTCGTTCAATTCGTAGCCCACGCGCGGTTTACCGACAATGCCGGTCATTTCGATATCCTTGCGGACCTGGGTAGGGTCGAGACCCAGGACACGGGCGAGGTCGGCGCAGGAGACCTGAGCGACTCCGTTCGCCATCATGGCCTGAAGGCTGCGGTAGTACACCGGGAGGCGACGGAGGCTGGCTTCTGGAATCGCGGTCTTCATTCGAGAAACTCTTATCGAGAATCTTTTCTCGATTCCAACTTACCGCACGCCGACGAGATATTCAAGCGTTTAAACCCTTTTTTTCTCAATTACGTACAAGCGCACACATGCACAACAACATTCGTCCACAGCCTGTTGCATTTCTCCACACTTCCGCCTGAAGCCTAGGGCGTTTTCCCCCTCCCTGGTACTCTTGAAAAAGCCGCTCATGCGCGACGCCGTCACTACATTCCTCACGCAATTTCCCGTCGTCACGCTATTTGGCGTGATTGGGATCGGCTACCTGCTGGGACAGGTCCGGATCTTCGGCTTCCGGCTGGGGGTAGCGGGGGTCTTGTTTGCCGGGCTGGCAGCGGGAGCGTTGGGACCGGACGTCGCCCTGCCGTCGATTGTTTCGACCATCGGGTTGATTCTGTTCATCTACTCGATCGGGATCCAATTCGGCCCCACGTTCAGCAATCCCTTCCGGCGCGCGGCGTTAGGGGACAGCGTCTTCTGCATGGCGATGCTGGTTTTGGGCGCGCTCGCGGCGATTGGGGTGGCGAGCTGGCGGCATCTGGCGGGTCCGGCGCTGGCGGGACTGTTTTCCGGCGCCCTGACAAACGCCCCTGCCCTGGCGGCGGCACAGGAGGTATTGCGGGACAATAGCCGGGGCCTGCCGGCGGCGGCGTTGCAGCAACTGATCGACGGTCCGGTGATTTCGTTCGGGATCGCGTACCCTTTCGGCGTATTGGGAGTGATGCTGTCGTTCCAGCTTTACCGCACGTTGTTTCACGTGAAACAAACGCGGCAGGACCCGGCGGAAGCGATCGAGGTGCGCGATTTCGTGGTGCAGAATCCCGGGGTGACGGGTCAGCCGCTGGCCGAATTGCTGCGCGTGCATAAGGATCTTGGCTTCGTTATTTCGCGCATACGCAGCGGCGGGCAGACGGTGCTGGCGACCCCGGAATCACGGTTGTCGCTGGGGGACATAGTAGCGGTAGTGGGCAGCGCGGCCTCATTCGCGCGGGCGCTGCAGTTGTTCGGAGAACCTTCGGAACTGCGCATCGAGCGCGACCGCGGCGTGCTCGATTACCGGCGCGTGTTCGTCTCCAACCCGGCGGTCATCGGGAAGCCGGTGCGCGAACTCAACCTGCAGGCGAATTTATCAGCCACCATCACCAGGTTGCGGCGCGGCGACATCGATATTGTGCCGACGGGAGAGACGCGGCTGGAATCGGGCGACCGGGTGCGGGTACTGACGGCGCCGGCCAACTTCGACGCGGTCGCGCGCTTCTTTGGCGATTCGATTCGCGGGACGGCGGAGACGGATTTCGCTTCGGTGGGCCTGGGGATGGCGATGGGGGTGATCTTGGGGCTGATTCCGGTGCCGCTGCCGGGCGGCGCGCTGCTGCGCCTGGGACTGGCGGGCGGCCCGTTGATCGCCGGCCTGGTGCTGGGGCGATTGCAGCGTACGGGTCCGATCTCGTGGACCATTCCGTTGGCGGCGAACCTCACGCTGCGGCAGATCGGGTTGGTGCTGTTTCAGGCGGGGGTGGGGACGCGCGCCGGGTACGGGTTCCTGCAGACGGTGCGCGGGTCGGGGCTGGAGATGATTGTTTCCGGAGCGGTGGTGACGGCCACGGTGGCGCTGGCAAGTTTGTTCATTGGACACCGCATAATGGGGCAGCCCTTCGAGAAGGTGATGGGGTTGACGTGCGCGATCCATACGGAGCCGGCGAGTCTGGCGTTCGCCAGTTTGATTTCGAATTCGGACGCGCCCAACGCGTCCTACGCGCGCGTGTTTCCGGTGTGTACGGTGGCGAAGATTGTGCTCGCGCAACTGCTGGTGACGTGGCGGGGATGAGATCGATTATCATGCAGGAGGAAGCCTGTGAATCTAGAAGAAATTCGTTCTCGATACCGCGAGCAGATTCTCGCCGCCGCCGGCCGGCGGGGGGCGCACAATATTCGTGTATTCGGATCTGTCGCCCGGGGAGAGCAGCGCAGCAATTCCGACATTGATTTCCTGGTGGATTTTGAAACCGGCAGGTCGCTGCTCGATCTGACGGGACTGCGGCTCGATCTGGAATCGGTGCTGCCCTGCAAAGTGGATGTGGTTTCCTCACGCGGACTCAAGCCGCGCCTCGCCGCAGAGGTCCTGCGGGACGCTGTCGCGTTATGAGGGATGACCGGCTGCGCATTCTGGATGCGCTGGATCAGCTTCAGCTCATTCAGGAATTCGCGGCAGCCGGCCGCGAGACATTCCTACGCGATCTGGTGGTACAGAGCGCGATCCTGCACCGGCTTCCCTATTCGGTGAAGCGTGCCGCGGCGTTTCCGATGAACTGCGCGAGGCTCACCCCGAAATTCCGTGGCAGCAGATCATCGCCTTCCGCAACGTAGTCATTCACGAGTATTTTGGCATCGACCTCGACCTTGTCTGGGCGATTGTTGCGGAACATCTGCCGGAGCTGGTCACGCAGTTCGGCGTGATCGCCGCAGCGCGGGGCTAACTCCGATCTGTGGCCGTTTGCCGGACGTAGGAGTTATCAGGCTCGGCCCGCGAAGGTGCGGGTCTCGGTGGAGACTTTGACTTTCTCGCCTTCCTTGATGAAGAGCGGGACTTTGATTTCGAGGCCGGTTTCCAGGCGCGCCGGCTTGGTGACGCTGCCGCTGGAGGAATCGCCGCGCACGCCGGGTTCGGTGAAGGCCACCGCCAGTTCGACGAAAGCCGGCAGGTCGAGCCCGATGGGATTGCCGTTGTACTTCTGCAATTCCACGATGGTGCCCTCGGTGATGCATTCCATAGCGCTGCCCATGACCGCTTCGGAAAGTGTCAGCGTCTCGAAGCTCTCCTGGTCGAGGAAGTGCGAGCCTTGGGCGTCGCTATAGAGGTACGAGGCAGGGACCTTGACGAGATCGGGCTCCTTGAACTTATCGCCTGCCTTGTAGGTCTTCTCGAAGACGGCGCCGGTCAGCAGGTTGCGCATCTTGAGACGGACCAGGGTCTGCCCGCCGCGCGCGGTCGGAGTGCTGATTTCGGAATCCAGGCAAACGAAGGGGACGTTATCGGCCTCAAACAGGGTCCGCTTCTTCACGTTAATCGCATCGATCAAAACAGCCATTAATCACAAGTATAAAGGTTGCGGAGTTGGAGACGACGGGCATCTTGCCGGCCAGGTCCGACGCCGTTCTTCCTGGTTGGCGATGTGAAGCAGAAGGGTAGCGCGAATCGACCGGGCGACGTCCGCCGGCAAAAGGTGCTAGCGTTTGCAGTTCAAGGGTGCTTGCGCGAGAATGAAGGCGCCAAAATTCGACAATCTCAACGAGGTAGACACATGAACCGCGAGTCCATCAGCCGGCGGCACATCCTGAAATCGGTTGTGCTGGCTCCCGCTTTGCAGAGTGCGATTGTTTCCTGCGCCATGGCCGAGGAGCCTGCGCTGCATGGTGTGGCCGGGATCGACCGGGTGACGATTCTGCCGGGCAAGACCTACCTGCGGGGGTGGGCCGGTTATGGGGATCCCCCGCGGCCGCGAGGCAGCTTTGGCGCACCGAGGCAGCAGGTGGCGGCGGACGCACCAGCACCGCAGGGTCCCACGCCGGTGGTGTCCTGGAATAAAGTATCAGGGCCTGGCGAGGTAACGTTCGCCGACCCCAAGGCGCTGATTACGACGGCCAACTTCAAAACTCCTGGCGCATATGTTCTGAAGCTGACGGCCACTAGCGGGCAGGCCGCCGCGAGCTCGACGTTGGACGTAGTGGTAGAGACGGCGCCGCCGCTGAAGCAGTTGGACGCGGTCTATACCAAGAATTTCAAGATCGACAGCCCGCTGTGGAACGCGCGCGCCAAAGCGCTGATGGTGGGCTGGATTCCGCACTGCATCGACTACATCAATCGCATCGACCTGACGTTGGGACCGGGTGGCATCGACAATTTCGTGGAAGCCGGCAAGGCGCTGCGCGGCGAAGCGCACGGGCAGCACAAGGGGTATGTGTTCTCCAACGCCTGGGTGCACCAGACGGTGGAAGCCATGAGCATCGCGCTGATGATCGACCCCAAGGGCGACGCGGAGATCGTCAAGGCGCACGAGAAGATGCGCGCCACGCTGGACGATTGGATTCCCAAAATTCTGGCGGCGCAGGAGACGGACGGATATTTGCAGACCGCCTTCACACTGCCCCGCATCGACGGGCGCGGCAAGATCGACCCGGGTCCATTCCCGCACTGGGAACGGCGCGGGGATCATGAGGGGTATACGGCCGGGTACTTCATCGAATCGGCGATCAATCACTATCTGATGACCGGCAAGCAGGACGCGCGGATGTATAACGCGGCCAAGAAGCTGGCGGATTGCTGGTACAACAACCTGGGTCCGGCGCCGAAGAAGATGTGGTACGACGGGCATCAGCAGATGGAGCAGGCGCTGGTCCGGTTCGGGCGCTTCGTCAACGATATGGAAGGCGGGGGCAAGGGGCAGCACTACATCGAACTGGCGAAATTTCTACTGGACGCGCGTTATAGCGGAGCGGTGACGGAACGCGACCGTTCCGAGTACGACCAGAGCCATTTGCCGGTGACCCAGCAGTACGAAGCGGTGGGGCACGCGGTGCGGGCGGTCTATACGTATTCGGGAATGGCCGATGTCGCCGTGGAGACGCACGATCCGGATTACCAGAGCGCGGTGAAATCGATCTGGGACAACATCGTCAACAAGAAGTATTATGTGACGGGCGGCGTGGGCAGCGGCGAAACGTCGGAAGGCTTCGGTCCGAACTATTCGCTGCGCAACGGCGCGTATTGCGAATCGTGCTCGAGCTGCGGGCAGATCTTTTTCCAGTGGAAAATGAACCTGGCGTACCACGACGCCAGGTATGTGGATCTTTATGAAGAGACCATGTACAACGCGCTGTTGGGCAGCACGGACCTGGAGGGCAGAAACTTCTATTACACCAACCCGTTGGACGCCAACGAGCATCGCGCGGCATGGCACCAGTGCCCCTGCTGCGTGGGCAATATCGCGCGCACGCTGCTGATGGTGCCCACCTGGGCATATGCCAAGAGCGACGATGGCGTGTACGTGAACATGTTCATCGGCAGCACCATCAATCTGGAGAACGTGGGCGGCACGGACGTACAGATGGTGCAAGCGACGAACTATCCGTGGGACGGCAAGGTCACGATCACGGTGAATCCCAAGGCGGCGAAGAATTTCAGCCTGCGGATTCGCGCACCGCAGCGCAATGTCAGCAGCCTGTACCGCGGCACGCCCGAGGTGGCGGGCATCACGGCGCTGTCAGTGAACGGAGCGGCGATAAAGCCGGTGATGGAAAATGGCTACGCGGTGGTGAAGCGCGCCTGGAAGGCGGGCGATAAGTTGGAATTGACGGTGCCGCTGAGTGTGCAGCGCATCCACGGGAGCGAGAAGATCGAGGCGACGCGCGGCAAGGTCGCGCTGCGCTACGGCCCGCTGCTGTACAACATCGAAGTGGTGGATCAGGACATTAGCAAGTCGCTGGCGAAAGATGCGCCGCTGACCACGGAGTGGCGCGGGGATCTGCTGGGCGGCGTGATGGTGATCAAGGGCAAGTTCAGCGATGGCAGCCCTCTGGTGGCGATTCCGAATTATGCACGAATGAATCGGGGTCCGGCGCCGCCGCCGGCGCCTGCCGCACCTCCGCCGGGAGGCGGTCCGCGCCAGCGCGGTCCGGTGACGTCAATTGTGTGGATGAAGGAAGCGTAGGCGATGGCAGGGGAGTGCGGTGCGGCCCTTCCCACTGCGCCACCAGAGCTCTATCCTACGGAGTAGGGGGTCTCCTCCCATGCTGACCAAGGGTCCGGCCAAGCGCGTGACCATCTTCCTGAACGAGGACGCGCGCCACCACAGGACGCCGCTGCACGATGCGGTGATGCAGTTTCTGCTGGAAAAGGGCGTTGCGGGGGCGACCGCGACGCGAGCCTATTCGGGCTTCGGCGAACACCACGTGATGCACACTTCGAAGATCGAACTACTGGCGGAGCATTTGCCGGTGCGCATCGAATTCGTCGATACGGCGGAGAAGGTGGACCAGATTCTGCCGGCGCTCAGCGAGATGGTGGGCGACGGGTTGATTGAGGTGCAGGACACAACGGTGGTGCGGTCCGGATGACGGGCCGGCGGCCGGGTGTGGCTGGCGGATTGCGGAGCGCTTTGGGTGAGAATTGTGGTGGACGTGCGAAGCGGGCCGAGGGGTGGCGTTGGCGACGGACAGGGCAAGAATGACTACCCACAAAATGGGAGAAATTCCAGGCTTCAGTGGGCAGGCCTTCGTTTGGAGCGTCAAGTTCGACAAGCCGGGAGGGGTGCCGTACCTACGAGGTTGCCGCCAGGGACGGGATTGCGCTATTCTTAAATCTCGATCACTCTGTAAGGATTAGATTTAACCGAAGATGGCGAATACATATTCCGCGCTCAAGCGAGTGCGACAGACCGAACGGCGTACCGAAATCAATCGTAGGAACAAGTCGCGCCTGCGGCACCAGATTCGTACGATGCGACGCGCGATCACGGCGAAGGACGCTAAGGCGGCCACGGCGCTTTTGCCCACCACGTTCTCGATCATCGATCGTTCCGCCAAGAGCGGGATTATCAAGAAGAACACCGCGGCGCGTTATAAGAGCAAGCTGAACTTGAGAGTGAAAGCTATGGCCGCCTAGCGCTGGCCACCTGACTCCGGCCGTTCGCGGCCATCCTGTCCTATTGGACAAGCTCCATAATAAAGGTCTCCATGACGATGCGGTCGTCCGGTCGCGCATCGCGGAGACCTTTGTCTGCCTGATAGATCAGTTTTAAAGCCTTTTCCAACTGCGGTTTACTGAATTTGCTGACGGTCTGGTAAACCTGCTCCGCACGCGATCCCCACATTGGAACTCCCTGCCGGGAAAAATGACTTTGAATCATGCCGGCATTCTTGAGCCCCGCCTCACGCGCGACCAGCGCCATGCGGAACTGGGTGCTGAGGAATGCGAGGGCGAGCGGAAGGTATTCCCCTTCGCGGGTCAGCGTATCCAGAATGCCGAGCGCGCGGCCACGGTCGCGGCGGCCGAGGGCGTTGACCAGGGCGAAGATGGTGGTGGCCCGCGCGTCGGGCACCATGGCGGTAATATCGTCCACGCCGATCGCGCGATCTCCGGCGAAGAGTGAAAGCTTTTCGATCTCCACAGCTACGCGCGCAATCTCCGCGCCCAAGGCTTCGATCAGCAGGTCTAAAGCGGCGGGATCGATGCGGAAGCCGGCCTTGCGGATGAGGCCTTCGGCCTCCTGGCGGGCTTCCTGCGGGGAGTATTTCTGGAGTTCTACCACGTCCGGGATGGCCGCATAGAATTTGCGGACGCGTTCCTGCTTGCGTTTGTCGTCACCTTCGAAATCGAAGCGGATGGCCTCGAAGACGATGGTGACGCCGGGCGTGGGATCTTTGACGTAAGACGCCAGGGGCGCCGCGTCGCCGCTCCCGGCCGAGGCGGGCGCGTCGCTGTCATCCTCTTCGGCGGCGGCAGCCTTCCCGCGGGGCAGTGCGAGTTCGGCATTGCCCACCCAGATGAGGCGCTCGGAGGCGAACAGCGAGAGCGCACGCGCGTCATCGAGGACCTCTGCCAGGGTGAGTTCCGACAGATCGTGCTGGGAAAACCCGTCGGGCGGCAGACCGGCCATCAGGGCTTCCTTGATGCGGCGGCGTTCATAGGCCTCGGGCCCGAGCAGCAGCGTCACCGGAGGAACGGCGCCTTTCTTGATGCGCGACTGGAATTGGGCCGGGGTCATCAGAAGTTCTCCAGAATACCGGACACCACGGAGCGAGCCACGCTTTTGCTGAGGCGCTCGATGGCGGTGCCGCTTTCGTCGAAGTAAGCTTTGGGATCGATCGAAATTTCGTAGCGCTCGCGAAACTCCCCTGCCGTGCGGGAGTAGAGGACGGCGCCGGTCTTACGATCGGTCAGAGTAATTTGCAGGGTGACGACCGCCTCGATGGTGGTAGAACGGCCGCCGGCCGAGACGGTGGGATAGGCGACGAAGTTGTTGAGCGTCCCGTTGAGGACGGCGTCGGCCTGCTCGGGGTCGGCCACCACTTTATAGCGCGTGCGCGAGAGCAGTTCGCGGTCGATATCGGTGGGTAGCAGGCGGGCGAGTTTGTAGCGGCTGGTGAGATTGCCGAAGGCGGGAATCGCGATGGTCTTCACACTGGTGGGCATCAAATCGCCGTGTCCGGAAACGTGATAGCCGCACCCGGAGAGGCAGGCGGCCAGCAGCAGCAGAAGCCAGCAGCGGACGATGCCCGGTGACGCGAAGAATACGCCTGCGTTGCCGCTGCGACTGTAGCTTCTCACCGTCACACCAATTGCCGCGCCACCGCGACGGCGTTTTCCGCCGCGAGGCGGATGTTGTCGGCCACGAACCAGAGCCACATCGCGTCGGGATGGTTACGGTCCGGCGCAATCGCGCCGACGGCAATCCCGCCCATGCCGGCCTGGCCCACGTTAGTGGGCGGTTCCAGATCGGCGCCACGCACGTCGATGGCGTCGATGGACAGCGAGCTTTCGAGGGCGCCGATGTCGGGCAGATTTTCGAACTCCACCCAGGCGGAGAAGCTGTAGCCGTGGAACACCGGCGCCTGGATGACGCGTAGCGACGGCATGGGCGCGCCTTCGCCTTCGCCGGGCAGCGCCAGCAGGGTGGCGAGGTGGCGCTCGATGCGTAGTTCGGATTCTTCGAGCGAGACCGGCGCTTCCTCGCCGTAGCGGGGCAGCATGTTGAAGCTCAACTGCGCGTCGAAGACGGCCTTGGGCATGCCCTTGAAAGAAAGCAGGCTGACGGTTTGCTGTTGCAGTTCGTGCACGGCGACGGTGCCGTGCTCGCTGGCCGGCACGAAGACCTGAATGACGGCGCTGCGAATGGCATCGTTGGTATGCAGGCGGCGCAGGAAGAGGGCCAGTGCGATGGCCGCCGGATGAGCGATCACATGCACGGCAATGTCCGCCGGATCTTCGTCGAACTCGGTTTCGATCTGAGGCGCGCGGAGACGCGCATCGGGCCGCTCCTCGGCGGCGAAGGTGAGATCGATGATGGCGGCGTCCGGCGGGTCGCCCGCCAGTTCGAGGGCGCGGCGGCTGGATTCCAGATTGCCGGCGAGAATGATCGCGCGCGCCTCGGAGAGGGTTTCGGCGCTCAGCAGATTGACCACACTGGGTTCGTCGCCGAGGCGGGTGAGCGCGCCGGACTCCTCGTCGACGGAGGCGACGAGGCGCAGCGACAGTTCGGTGGCCTGGGTGGCGACGATATCGCGGATTTCGCGGGACAGCAGAGTTTCGCTGCCCACCAGGGCAACGGTCGATGAATTAGGCAATCTTAATCTCCGGGGTAGGGGGAGCGGGTCTGAGGCGGCGCCGCAAGAGGCCGGCAAGCCGGATCACTATGCCGCTGAGCACGTACGCCGCGGACAGGGCGAGGAATACGTGTTCGGCGTAATTGCGAACGACGAAGATGAAAGCGCCGACCAGAATGACGATCAGCGGGGAGTAGGCTTTGCTGAAGCTGATGCCCTTGAAGCTGTAGTAGCGCCAGGTGCTGACCATGAGGAAACCCAACAGGGCGAGCAGGCAGAGCCAGGCGATGGAGAGCGGCCACCAGTTGAGCGGCTGTCCGTCGCACGCCCAGACGACGGCCGCGATCAGGGCGGCGCCCGCCGGAATCGGCAAGCCGACGAAATATTTGCGGTCGGGCCGGCCCGGGTTTTTCGGGATGGGATTGACCTGGACATTGAAGCGCGCCAGGCGACAGGCTCCGCAGAGCAGGAACAGGAAGGCGACGAAATAGGCGGCGTTGAAGATCTGTCCGCGGACCTTTTCACTGAGTACCGGCTCGATAAACTGCACGCCCCAGGCAAAGGCGAGGACGGCGGGCGCCAGGCCGAAGCTGATCACGTCAGCGAGGGAATCCATTTCGCGACCGAAGTCGCTGGTGGTGTTGGTCATGCGCGCGATGCGGCCATCGAGGCCATCGAGGAAAACGGCGGCGATGATGGCGATGGCGGCTTGGGCGAAGCGTTCGCTGCCGCCAGCGCCGCCGCTGCCGGCCCGCATGACACCCTCGAAGCAGTGGAGAATGGCGATATAGCCCAGGTAAATGTTGCCGGCGGTGAACATCGTCGGCAGAACATAGGCGGCCTTGCGAGGCCGGCGTTCCGGAGAATTAGGGTCGACTAACCGGTCTCTCAGGGTCATCAGGACTTCCGATCCAAGCGGCGGGCAATCACGCTGCTGCCGGCCGCCACGCGCTGGCCGGGGCGCACGGTGATTTCCCATTCGGGCCCGAACAGCACATCGCAGCGGGAACCGAACTTGATCAACCCGATACGCTGGCCGGTGGCGACACGATCGCCGGGCTTTTTGTCGAAGACAATGCGGCGCGCGATCAAGCCGGCGATCTGTTTGAAGATCACGGTGCTGCCATCGCCGGTCACGGTGACGATGTTCTGCTCGTTATCGGCCGAACATTCGGGCTTGCTGGCCACCAGGAATTTCCCGGTCTGGTACTGTACGCGATCGATGGTGCCGCCGATGGGCGTGCGATTGACGTGGACGTCGAAGACATTGAGGAAGATGGTCACGCGCTGCAAGCCGCCTTCGGGGCGAAGTTCGATGACCTTGCCGTCCGCGGGGGAAACGGCTACTGGACCTTGGGGAATTTCCCGATCCGGATCGCGAAAGAAATACAGACAGAAGATCGCCAGGATGACCATGGGCGCCGCCAAAACCGGCATGGTGAGCCAGGCGACGAGCGCGCCGGCGGCGAGCAGGGCCAGCGCGTAGTAGATACCAGTGGATACGATTCTCAACCCCTCCATTTTCGCATGGCGGAGGGCCATCGTTCGGTATAATGCACTTAATCCGCAACTTTCGGAGTTAGGCGATTAACCCACCATGAAGAACCTTCTCACGGCTACCGGTGTCTTGATCCTGCTGTCACACTGTGCCGGTGCCCAAACATCCACTACACAGATTTCGGGAACGGTGAGCGACGCCAGCGGTGGATCTGTGCCGAATGCCGCTGCCACTCTGACTAACGAATCGACCGGCGTCACGCAGAGGCAGACCACGACCGATGCAGGCCTGTTCGCCTTTCCATCGATTCCGGCCGGCGCGTATTCGGTGCGAATCGAGGCCAAAGGCTTCCGCACGTATCAAAGCAAAGGCAACAACGTGCAGATCAATACGCCGCTGGCGCTCAGCATCACACTGGAAGTGGGCGCCCTGGGCGATACGGTGGAAGTAGTAGCGGGCGCCGAGACCGTGCAGACCGCCAACGCCGTACTGGGCAACGTGGTCACCCAGAAGGCAGTGACGGAACTGCCGTTGAACGGCCGCAATCCGCTCAACCTGCTGATGTACGAGCCGGGTGTGGTACAGCGCTCCGGCAACTCCGTGAATGTCAACGGCGCACGCAGCATGGCGGTCAACGTGACGATCGACGGCATAGAAGCGAACGAGAGCACGAATCCGAATCCCACCAACAACATCTTCCGCCTCAATCCGGACAACGTGCAGGAATTCAAAGTCACGACGTCGAACCCGTCGCCCGAGGAAGGGCGCAATTCGGGCGCGAACGTTTCGATCGCGACGCGTTCCGGCACCAATGAATTTCACGGCACGATGTTCGAATTTTTCCGCAACACCGCGCTCAACGCGAACGAATTCTACGCCAATGCGCAGGGCACTCCGAAGCCGCTGATTCAGCTGAACCAGTATGGCTTCGAAGTGGGCGGACCGATTCGCAAGAACAAGACGTTCATTTTCGGCAGCTGGCAGGGGCAGAAGGTAAATTTCGCCGATCCCATCGATAAGACTTTCGGCACGGTGAACCTTTACACTTCGGCCGCGCTGACCGGCGTCTATCGTTATTTTGTGGTGGACCCGGCGAATGCCTATTCGGTAAACGGGCAGCGGATCACGCAGAATACGCCGGTGCTGATCGATCCGCGGACGGGCGCGCTGGCCCCCGGCGTGCGCACTTGCGCGAGTCCCACGGACGCCAACTGCGTCGCTTCCTACAATATTTTTGGCAACGATCCACTGGGCCGCGGTATCGATGCGAAGGTGAAATCGGTGCTAGGCGGGTATCCGGCGCCGAACTCGTTCTCGGCTGGCGACGGGCTGAATACGGGCGCTTATCAGTGGAATTCGCCGGTGAAAGTGCGCGGGCCGCAGTACATGGTCCGGCTGGATCACAATCTCAATTCGCGGCACACGCTGTGGGGCCGCTGGCTGGGCGCGGAACAGAATACCTTTGGCGGCGACCCGTTGAACGGCCGTCCGCAGGTGCTGCCGGGCTATCCGGCGCGCGGAGAAGTATTCCGTCCGGCGCACAATATCGCGGCCGGGCTGCGCAGCATTCTGACGCCGCGCCTGGTGAACGAATTCACGGTGGGGTACTCGCGGTTCACATTCCTGTTCACGCAGGGCGAGGCCAACCCGCTGTTCCCCAATACGCCGCGCTTCACGTTCAATAATTCGTCGGTGGACTACACGTCGAACCCGCGCACCTCGCGCGCCGTGAACGTGCCGCAGATTATCGAAAACGTGAGCTACGTGACGGGCGCGCACGTCATCCGCGTGGGCGCGAATATCCGCATGTACCAGCACAACGATCAGCGCGGCGATGTCGGCGGCACCAGCCTGGTTCCGGCGATTTCGCTTTCGCGCACCACGCGGCCGCCGGCGGGCTTCACGCTGCCGCCCGTGGCGTCCGGCACGACGCCTGGAATCAGCGCCACGGATTTGAATCGCCTGCAGGGCACGATCAACGACCTGCTGGGAATTCCCGCGTCATTGACGCAGGTGTTCATGGGCGATCTCCGCAACGACGCGTTCCTGCCCTTCAAGAATGGCGACAAGGCGGTGACGTTGTGGGCGCAGGGGCAGCGCACCAAGCAATACAACTTCTTCGCGCAGGACGAGTGGAAGCTGCGCAAGAATGTCAGCCTGAGCTACGGCGTGCGCTGGGAACTGAACGGTCCGCCGACCGAAGCCGGGGACCGCGTGTATGTGCCGAACAAGAACATCGATGGCAGCCAGGGCCTGGTGAGCTTTGTGCACGCCGACCGCTGGTATCAGAACTGGAACATGGGCGCGCTGGCTCCGCGACTGGGGGTGACGTGGTCGCCCGGCGGTTCGCAGAAGATGGTGGTGCGCGCGGGGTACGGCATCGCGTTCGATCCGATTTCGACTTTCCAGGTGACGTCGATTGCTACCGCCGTGCCCGGCCAGATCTATACCTGCACTTCGACGCTGGGTGCGACGGGCGCGGCCACGACCACGCCGGGCTGCTCCAGCGTGCCGAACATTCGCCTGGCGGATGGCTTCCCGAATGAACTGAGCGTGCCGAACGCCAAGCCTTCCAGCTTCCTGACGCCGCCGCTACAGACGCAGAACAATGCGCCCGCGGCGCGTGTCTTCGATCAGAATCTGAAGCTGCCCACGGTGCATATGTGGAACCTGACGCTACAGCGGGAATTGCCGGGCGGGTACCTGGTTTCGGCGGGCTACGTGGGGCGGCGCGGCGAACGCCTGTACCGCACGTGGGACGCGAACCAGATCGATTCCGCGCCGATTCTGCCCTCGTTTCTGGCCATGCAGAAGAATGTCGCGATCAGCGGGTGCCGGCCCGACGGCACGCTGGCCAGCGGCAGCGCGTGCGCGGGTGCAACCACCGTACCGATCGTGCAGCAGGGACTGGTGACCAGCGCCTTCGTGAATTCCGCGACGTCGATTACGGATCTGAGCCAGAACGGCGCCGGCAACATGGCCGGTCGAATCGAGCAGACCACGCTGGCGCTGAAGTTGCGCGCCAATCAGCAGTTCGCGCAGATTCTCTACTTCGATAACGGCGGCGACTCCGTCTATCACGCGTTCCAGCTGACCTTCCGGAAGCGGTTCGACAGGCAGGGCTTCCTGATGAACGGAGCGTACACGCTGGGCAAATCGATCGACAATCTGTCGCTGGACCCGGTGGGATCGACCACGAGCGGCGGACTCACCTCGACGAATTCGCGCACACCAGCCGATTCCCGCAATTACGACAACGAGCGGGCGCGCAGCGATTTCGATCAGCGGCACGTGCTCAACTGGTCGGCCATCTTCGAACTGCCGTTCGGCAAGGGCAAGAAGCTGCTCGACAGGACCAACCCCTGGCTGAACGCCATTGTGGGCGGGTGGAGCACGAACGGCATCTTCACGTATCAGTCGGGCGAACCGTTCACGATTCGCTCCGGCGTGCTGACCGCCAACTTCTCCGCGCAGTCGCGCGGCGTGTTGAAGCCCGGCGTGGCGCTGCCGCAACCGAAGTTGCAGGACAAAGCCGGAGTGATCGGCCCGGTGTTCTATCAGAATGCCGACGCGTTTGCGATTCCGGCGCCGGGGCAGGTGGGCTTCGGCCGCAATCTCTTCCAGGGCCCGCACTACTGGAACGTCGATCTGGGCATCACCAAGGGCTTCCGCATTTCCGAGCGGGCCCGCGCCGTATTCCGCACGGAGATGTTCAACGCGTTCAACCACCCGAACTTCCGCAATCCGCGCGATGCCAGCGTGGGGAGTCCGGTGGTGACCTCCAGCGTCTTCGGACAGGCGTGCTGCGTCACGCTGTCCACCGCCAGTTCCGCCACCACGAATCAGAACGGCGAAAGCTGGCGGGTGATTCAGCTGGCGTTGAAAGTATCTTTCTAAACGCGGCGGAAGCGAAACTAAACGCGAACCAAGTGAAACCGGGGGGCGGGCGTGACGCGTCTGCTACCATAGCGACAAAGGGGGGAATTACTTGTCCCAGGCAATGCAGAATCTACCCCGTACCCTCGGCTCTCTTCGCTCCAGCAATTTTTCCGAGTTGCGCTATACCGAGCGCAGCGTCAAAGACGAATTGCGGCAGAATTTGATCTGCCGGATCCAGAGCGGAGACGACCTCTTTCCCGGCATCATCGGCTACGAGGATACCGTTGTCCCGCAGGTGGTGAACGCCATCCTGTCGCGGCACAACTTCATTCTTCTCGGACTGCGCGGGCAGGCGAAGACGCGCCTGATCCGGCAACTGACCACTCTGCTGGACGAGTGGACGCCTTACATCGAAGGGTGCGAGATTCACGACAATCCCTACGCGCCCATCTGCAAGCGATGCCGCGACCTGGTAGCGGCCGAACCCACCGACGCGCCGATTGCGTGGCTGCATCGCGATAACCGCTACGTGGAAAAACTGGCGACGCCGGACGTCACCATCGCCGACATGATCGGCGACATCGACCCGATTAAGGCGGCGCGGCGCGGGCACGATATCTCCGACGAACTGACGGTGCATTACGGACTGCTGCCGCGCGCCAATCGCGGCATTTTCGCGATCAACGAACTGCCCGACCTGGCTGGGAAAATCCAGGTGGGGCTCTTCAATATCATGCAGGAAGGCGATGTACAGATTAAGGGCTATCCGGTGCGCCTGCCGCTGGACCTGCTGCTGATCTTCACCGCCAATCCAGAAGATTACACGGCGCGCGGCAAGATCATCACGCCGCTGAAAGACCGCATCGGCAGCGAAATCCGCACCCATTATCCGGCAGTGCTGGAACAGGGAATCGCGATTACGACGCAGGAAGCGTGGCTCGACCGGCCGTCGCCCATCGAGGTCCGGGTGCCGGCTTACATGCGCCGGGTGGTGGAGCAGTTGGCGTTCCTGGCGCGGGAAGACAAACGCGTCGACAAGCGCAGCGGCGTCAGCCAGCGACTGCCCATCTCGGTGCTGGAGAACGTGGTGTCGAACGCCGAACGGCGCGCGCTGCGCTGTAAGGACGACGTCGCGGTGCCGCGGGTGACGGATATTTACTCGGCGATGCCGGCCATCACGGGCAAACTCGAACTGGAATACGAGGGCGAACTGAAGGGCGGCGATACGGTGGCGCGCGACCTGATTCGCAGTGCCGTCGGCAAGGTGTACAACGAGTTTTTCGAGGGCGTGAACCTTTCGCAGGTGATCAAGTGGTTCGACTTGGGCGGCTCACTGAAGTTGGACGAATCGGTGGATTCCGCCGGGATGGTGCGGCAGTTGGATTCGATCCAGGGCCTGATGGAGAAGACCAAAGCGCTGGGCCTGACGGAAAACGAACCCGATTCGGTGCGCGCCGCCGCCGCGGAGTTTATCCTCGAGGGGCTGCACGCGCATCGCAGAATCAGCCGCAACGAAGAGCGCGGGTTCCAGGGCGAGGAGCGTCCGCCGCGACCCCAGCCGCGGGAACGCGAGGAGAAGGAAGGCAAGGGCGAGCGGCCCAATTTCCGGCGGGGCTACAACTAGGTGGGGATGGACGGGCCGGCAGGCGTGTCCAACACTGCATATGAAGTGGATTAAATACTCGCGGTACACGGGTGAAGATTTCGGAGTGGATGCGTCGGACCTGTTGCAGGCGCTGTCGGATTTCCTGCTGCAGAGCGGCTTCAACAATCCCTACGAGCCCGGGCAGATCGATGAGCACACGCTGGAGAACTTGAAGGAGGCGATCCGGCAGGCGCTGGAAAGCGGCAAGCTGTTCCCGGAGGACGCCGCGCAAGAGATGCTGGAGCGATTGCGCAATCTTTCGCCGGAACAGATGGAGCAGCTGATTGGGAACCTCATTCAAAAGATGATGAACGAGGGGCAGATCAGCATTGAAGATCCGGCGACCCCGCAGGCAGGCAGCGCGGGCAGCGGTCCGGAGACGAAAGTGAAGTTCGAGGTGACGGATAAATCGCTCGACTTCCTCGGCTTCAAGACGCTCAAGGACCTGTTGGGGTCGCTGGGGCGGAGCAGTTTCGGGCGTCACGATACGCGCGATCTCTCCACGGGGATCGAGGCGAACGGGACTACGAAGGCGTACGAGTTCGGCGACACGCTGAATCTGGATGTCAGCTCGACGCTGTTTTCGGCGATTCGCCGCGAGGGCGCGGGGGTGCCGCTCAATCTGGAGTATGAGGACCTGCACGTCAACCAGTGCGAGTATCAGAGCTCTTGCGCGACGGTGCTGATGCTGGATTGCAGCCACAGCATGATTCTGTACGGGGAGGACCGGTTCACGCCCGCCAAGAAGGTGGCGATGGCGCTGGCGCATCTGATTAAGACGCAGTACCCGGGCGATTCCCTGCGCTGCGTGCTGTTCCACGACGGCGCCGAGGAGCTGGCCATCAGTCAACTGGCGCGCGTGCAGGTGGGACCGTATTACACCAATACGCGCGACGGCCTGATTCTGGCGCAGCGCCTGCTCAATCAAGAGCGCAAGGACATGCGGCAGATTGTGATGATCACCGATGGCAAGCCGAGCTGCCTGACGTTGGAGGACGGCCGGGTGTACAAGAACGCCTTCGGCCTGGATCCGCTGGTGATCAGCAAGACGCTGGAGGAAGTGAATCGCTGCCGCAAGCAGGGGATTCTGATTAATACGTTCATGCTGGCGAGCGATTACGGGCTGGTGAATTTCGTGCAGAAGATTACCGAGATGTGTAAGGGCAAGGCGTACTTCACCACGCCCTACACCCTCGGACAATACCTGCTGATGGACTACATGAATCGGAAGACGAAGACGATTCAGTAGACGGGCCGGAATGGCTGCGCACTGCCCCGTAGATTGAGGTGGACAGGCCGGGAGGCCTCTCCTACGCTTTGAACTCCGGGACGTCGGTCCAACCGTGCTTCGCGTTGCTGTCCATCTCGCTTTCGAGAATGGTCAACTGGCGGAGTCCATCGGCGAACTGCGGATAATCCGGGATGACCGAAGGCTCATCAATGGACTGATAGAAGCGGCGGAACAACTGCTTGAAGCTGTCGTCGTAGCCTTCGCTGTGGCCGCCCGGAAGGTCGGCGAAGCTTCTGGCGTCTGGCTTGAGCAGCGAGGGATCCTTGATGATGATCTGGTTGGGCGTATTGCGATTGCCGATCCACAATTCGTCGGGACGCTCCTGATTCCAGCGCAGGCCGCCTTTGGTGCCGTAGACTTCCATTTCCAGGCGATTCTTGCAGCCGGTGTTGACTTGGCTGGCGGTGTAGGCTCCGCGCGCGCCATTGCCCATGCGGAACACGACCGCGCCCATGTCCTCGGTGTCGATGGGCACTTCGACGTAGTCGTCGGGGGTGAGGGTTTTGCCCGCGAAGGTTTCGATGGGTCCCTTGGGGGACTTGCGGGTTTTGTGGAAGGTGGCCATGTCGCAGCAGACGCTGGTGATGCGCTGGCCGGTGATGTGTTCCGCCATATCGCACCAGTGCGAACCGATGTCCGCCAGGCAGCGGGAGCGGCCGTTGGCCTTGCTGTCGAGGCGCCAGTTCCAATCGGTTTCATAGAGCAGCCAGTCTTGCGAATAGGTCCCCTGCACCACCTGAACCTCGCCGATGTCGCCATCGGCGATCATGCGGCGCATGTGCTGCACCATCGGGTAGTACCGCAGGTTGTGCGCGGTGCAATTGCGCAGTCCCGTCTTTTTGGCGAGGTCGACCAGCACCTGCGCATCGGCAATGCTGGTGGCGAGGGGCTTTTCGCAGATGACGTGCTTGCCTGCCTCGAGGGCGGCCTTGGCCATCGGGAAATGAAACACATTGGGGGTGCAGATGTGCACGGCGTGAATTTCCGGATCTTCCAGGAGGCGGTGATAATCCGCTTCGACCTTCAAAGCGCCGAATTCAGCGGCAAGCCGGTTGGCCTTGTCGATTTCGCGTTCGCCGATGGCATAGAGCTTCACGTAGCCCAGGCGGCGAATGGCTTCCAGGTGAACGCGGCCGACGAAGCCCGTTCCGAACAACGCTGTATTGAATTTGTGCATGAATCCTCGGTTGATATCGAAGCAAGAGTACGAACGTATAATCTATCGCAAAAACTTGCTAAATTGGTATCACGTCAATGGTGGTAAGGATCCGTTTCGGGAAGAGTTCCAAGCTAGGCCGGAAGCGGCAAAAAGAAAAACGTCTCGCCCTCCTGTTAGCGGCTCTGCTCCCTTCTACGGCGCTGGCCGCGGCCATTCTGGCGCTTTGGCGCGTCGCGGCCGACCTCAACTGGACGAGCAGTTTCGCCATCTCTTCGGGCGTATTCTCCCACTGGCAGGTCTGGCTTGCCGCCGCAGTGGCGTTGCAACTGTGCGCCCGCGCACTGACACGCTACGGCAAGAGCAGCGATCCGGCGGCCAGTAAGGCGGCGGCAGGTTAGGCCGAGGACACATCCCTTCGGGTTCGTTGCGGGCGGCGCATTGGCTTCTGATATTCTAGGCTTAGAGACCCGCCATGGCCCTGCGCAGCTTTACTCATCGGAGAAACTTCTTCGGATATTTCACCACCGGGGTGAAGTGGCTCCTAATCATCAACACGGTGGTCTTTCTGCTGTGGGTGGTAGGCGGGCGGGCCATTCAGAGCCATCTGCTAACGCTGTTCGCCCTGACGCCCGAACTGACGATTCGCAACTTCATGGTGTGGCAGATCGTCACGTACCTCTTCCTGCACGGCGGCACCTGGCACCTGATTTTCAATATGCTGACGCTGTGGATGTTCGGCTCGCCCCTGGAGCAGGATTGGGGCACGCGCCGCTTTCTGAAATACTACTTCATCTGCGGAATCGGCGCCGGACTGTTCGATCTCGCGCTGAATATCGCGCTGGGCCGCTGGAACAGCACCACCATTGGCGCATCGGGGGCGATTTACGGGCTGCTGGTGGGCTTCGGCGTCTGCTATCCCGAGCAGACCGTGCTGATGAGCTTCCTGTTCCCGATCAAAGCCAAATACATGGTGATGATCTACGCGGGCGTGGAACTGCTGATGTCAACGGGCGTCAACAGCGGCGTCAGCAACATTGCGCACCTGGGCGGCATGGTTGTGGGTTTCTTATACCTGAAATCGCGCATGCCGAATCTGCATTTCGCGCTGCCCGATTATCAGGGGGCCTATCGCCAGTGGAAATTGCGCCGGGCGAAAAAGAAATTCCAGGTGTACATGAAGAAGCACGATCGCGGCCCCTGGGTGAATTGAACGTCCCCTTCCCCGCGAACTGTTTACTCGAAACTGACCGTCCTTCCGCCGCGTCCTTTGATATAGTTACGCTAGAAGTACGCCTATGCGATCCATAAAAGTCGTTCTGCCATGCGCGGCCATGTCTCTGGTGGTGGCGAGTTTACTCGTCGGCCAGACGCAGGGACCCCTCAATAAAGAGCCCGGCTCCACGGTCGCAAGACCCCGCAAGACGGCGCCGGATGGCAAGCCGGCCGAAGAGGAACTCCCGAAGATCCCTTCCAAGCTGAAACGCGATCCGCAGGCGCCCAAGACCGGCGAGGATGTGGCACGCTTCAAACTCGATGTGGACGTGGTGACGCTGGATGTGGCGGTGGTGGATAACAAGGGGCACTTCATTCCCGGCATTCCGCCCGGCAACTTCCGCGTGCTGGAGGACAACGTTCCGCAGCAGATCCGCAAGGTGGAAATGGGCGAAGCGCCGATGACCATCGCACTGGTGATCGAGTTCAGCAATCTCTTCCAGAAGTACTGGAGTTCGGCATGGTACCAGACCCTGCAGCTCGCCTGGGGTTTTGCCGAGAGCCTGAAGCCCGAGGATTACGCGGCGGTGGTTGCCTACGACATGAAGACCGAGATTCTGACCGACTTCACGACCGACAAGAATAAGGTGCGCGAAGGCTTGGACCGTCTGAAGATTGCGGCGTTCTCCGAAGCCAACATGTTCGACGCCGTGACGGATACCGCGGACCGGATGAGCGAAATCGAAGGGCGCAAAGCGATTCTCCTGATCACCAGCGGCATCGACACCTTCAGTAAACTCACCTACGACCAGACCCGCAAAAAGTTGCAGGAATCAGGCGTTCCCATCTATTCCATCGGACTGATGCAGATGGAGCGCACCTACGCGGAACCTTACATGAGCGGTTCGGCCCGCATGGATTTCCTGCAGGCGGACAACATGTTGAGGACGTTCGCCAAGGAGACGGGCGGCGCGTCGTATTTCCCCCGCTTCCAGGGCGAATACGGGACGATTTTCCAGATGCTGCATCAGGCACTGCGCAATCAGTACGTCCTAACGTACCAGCCCAGCAACACCAAACACGACGGGGCTTTCCGCAAGCTCAAAGTGGAACTGATCAACCCCGCCACCAATGAACCGCTGCCGGTGAAAGACGAAAAAGGCAAGCCCATCAAGTACCAGATCATCGCCAAGTCGGGCTACAAAGCGCCGCGGGCCGTGGAATAAACGGTTTCGGCGCATCGGCATCAACTTTCGGCAACTGCCCTCGCTTGCCGGGCGTTCACTCGCCGCGCACACTCTTTTTCGTTGCGGGAACGGCCGTCAGGTTCGAGCCGATCGCGGTCGGCCGATAGCCGGGAAGGTCCGCCTGCCGCTGTCCTCGCGATTGTCAAGAAGTGAATCTCGCTACTTTACAAGATGATGCAAAATCCGTTGACATTGCGTTGACGGGTCTGTTAATCTCCTACTCGTTCCGCCAATGAAGACAGCCGCCTCTTCAACCCCGAACATTCTCCTTGTCGATGACAATCGCGACGGACTGCTGGTGCGTCGCTCCTTACTGGAAGAGATCGGGTGTTGTGTACAAATCGCACTGAGCGCCGAAGAAGGCCTCAGCCTTTATCAGGCCACGAAGTTCGATGTCGTCGTGACCGATTACCGCATGCCGCGGATGAACGGCGCTGAACTGATCCAGCGAATTCGCCTGCTGGACCCGAACGCGCGCATCATCCTGCTGTCGGGCTTCGTGGAGCCGCTGGGGCTCACCGAGCAGAACACCGGGGCCGATGCCGTGATCTCCAAGAGTGCGCACGAACCCGCGCACCTGACACGCTCTGTGAAGCGGCTGATCAACCGCGGACTGCGCAAACCCCCGGGGTCCCAACGGGCAGCGCGACAGCGCTTAAACGTTGTCGGCTGAGCAGCAAAATCTGTCACACTATAGCTGTGGCGTTCTCGCTGTCCCGTATACTTTCCTGCAGTCTTGCCGTGACCCTGGCGCTGGGCGCGCCCCCTGCCTCGCCGCGCAAAACTCCTGCCAAACCGGGCGGTACCTCGACCCTGAAGGCTTCCGCCGTGGTACGCCGCTGGATGAAAGGGATGACCCTGCGCGACGAGGTGGCGCAACTCGTGTTTGTGGCGTTCCACGGAGCGGCGCCCAACTCTCGGTCCAGGGAGTACCGGCGATTCCTCTCGCAAATCCGCGACCTGAAAGTGGGCGGGCTGATTCTGGTGAACTGGTCCAACGGGCGGGTGATTCAGAAGGCCGAACCGTACGCGGTTGCCGCTTTTCTCAATCGCATGCAGCGCGTTGCCAAGACACCTCTGATGGTGAGTGGCGATTTCGAACGCGGCGCCTCGATGCGCGTCGATGGCACTACGGTATTTCCGCATGCCATGGCATTCGGAGCGGCCGGCAACCCAGCCTATTCGCGCTACGAAGGCGAAGTCACGGCACGCGAGGCGCGCGCCTTGGGCGTGCACTGGGTTTATTATCCAGTGGCCGACGTCAACAATAATCCGGATAATCCCATCATCAACATCCGTTCCTACGGGGAAAACCCTCAGGCAGTGGCCGAACAGGTGATGGCATTTACCGAGGGCGCGCACTCCGACAAGAAGAACTACACGCTCACCACGGTGAAGCATTTCCCCGGCCACGGCGATACGGCCGTCGACAGCCACCTGAACATGCCCACCATCCTGGTGGACCGGGAGCGGCTCGACAGGGTGGAACTGGTGCCGTTCAAGGCCGCGGTGGATGCCGGGGTGGACGCGGTCATGACTGCGCACATCGCGGTGCCGGCGCTCTCGCCGCCGGGCATTCCCTCCACGCTCTCCTCCGCCATCCTGACAGACCTGCTGAAGAAAGACCTCGGTTTCAAAGGCATCATCGTTACCGACGCGCTGGAAATGGCCGGCATCGTCAAGACGTTTTCGACGGGCGATGCCGCGGTGCGCGCAATCGAGGCCGGCGCCGACATTCTGCTGATGCCAACCGATCCGGAAGCCGTAGTCAAAGCGGTGACCGCCGCCGTGCAGAGCGGTCGCCTGACCCGGCGTCGGATTCAGGAGAGCGTGATCAAGATTCTCGCCGCCAAGGAAAAGGTGGGTCTCGACCGCAAGCGGTTCGTGGACCTGGAGAACATCAGCGACGTCGTGGACGCGCCGGAGAGTAACGACAAGGCGCAGGAGATTGCCGACCACGCGGTCACGCTGGTGCGCAACGGACAGTCGATGATTCCGCTGGCCGCGCCCGACAAGGCCTGTTATATCGCGATGCCGGAGAGCCGCACCTCCAGCGAAGGCCAGGCGTTTATTCAGGAAGTGCGCAAGATCGCGACCCGCGCCACGCTCAACACCTGGGACCCGACCTACTCGCGCGACCAGTTGGATGAGGCGGTGGGAAAGCTATCGGCTTGCGACAGCTACATCCTCGCGGCGTTTACCTCGGTGGGTGCGTATCGCGGTACGGTGGGCATGCTCGGCGGCGAGTTGCCGCATGCCGTGGAAGCCCTGATCGCGACCGGCAAACCGGTGGCTATGATCGCTCTCGGGAATCCCTATGTGCTGCGTAATTTCGCGGGCGTGACGGCATACCTGGCAACCTTCAGCAACGTGGCGCCCAGTGAGATTGCGGCGGCGCGCGCGGTGCTGGGCGAGATTCCGATCGGCGGACACCTGCCCGTCACCATTCCCGGCCAGGCGGCGTACGGCGAAGGCATCCAGTTGCCCGCCACGCGAGCGCTGCAGGTAAGCGGCGGGTCGCAGTAGCCGCGTATTAACCTTCAACCGACGCAAATGCGCGCCGGGTGGCGCGGTACAATGAGCGGTCGATGAACCTGTTCACGCTTCCTCCGCAGAAGGTAGTGATGGTGCTGCTCGTGATGCTGCTGGCGGCTGCGCTGTTCGACGTGATGTACCGCCGCATTCCCAACTGGATCACGGTAGCGGGCGTGGTGTTGGGGCTCGCCATGAATGCCATCATCGGAACGCCGGAGGCCGGCATTGTTTTCTCGCTGGTGGGGCTGCTGGTGGCGTTCACGGTATACGCCGTGCTGTACGCGCTGCGCGCCATGGGAGCGGGCGACGTCAAACTGATGGCCGCCATCGGCGCATTGGTAGGGTGGGAGCGGTGGTTCGGCATCTTCTTTATCACCGCGCTGATCGGCGGCGTCATGGCGCTGATTCTGGTGGTGACCAGCGGCCGCCTGAAGAAGACAATGTTCAACGTGGGCTTCATCCTGAGCGAGATGAAGAGCGGGCGTCCCGCGTATCTGCAGAATGAAGAACTCGATGTGCGGAACAAAAAGGCAGTGGGCCTGCCACACGGTGCGGTGATCGCCGTCAGTTCCGTCTTTTACCTGGCCATTGCGGCACACCTCATCAAATAGGAGACTCATGCAAGCAGCATTTTTCGAAGGCAATCGTACCCTCCGGGTGGGAACCAGCGTGGGGGTGGAACCCGCTCCGGGGCAGGTTCAAATACAGGTGGCATACTGCGGCATCTGCGGCACGGACCTGCACCTTTTCCACGGCGCGATGGCGCATCGCCTCACGTTTCCGCATGTCATGGGGCACGAAATGTCGGGCACCATTCTGCGCACCGGCGACAGCGCCGGCGAGTGGCAGGCGGGCGACCGCGTCACCGTGCGTCCGCTCGACCCCTGCGGACAATGTCCCGCGTGCGCGGCGGGCCACAGCCACATCTGCCACAACTTGAAATTCATCGGCATCGATACGCCAGGGGCGCTGCAAGGGCTATGGACCGTTCCGGCGCACACGCTCCACCGACTGCCGGACACGCTCGGGATGCGCGAAGGCGCCATGGTGGAACCCATCGCGGTGGCCTGCCATGACGTACGGCGCAGCGGCTTGCGCGAGGGCGAGTTCGCCGCGGTGATCGGTGGCGGACCCATCGGCATGCTGGTGGCGCTGGTGGCGGCGGCGCACGGCGCGCGGGTGATCGTTTCCGAAGTCAATCCGTTCCGTTTGCAACTGGCGCACGAGCTCGGAATTGAAGCCGTCAACCCTTTGGAGATCGACCTGCCGGCCCTGGTCAACCAGCGCACCGGCGGCGCGGGAGCCGACGTGGTGTTCGAAGTTTCCGGCACGCAGGCGGGCGCGGACATGATGACGAAACTGCCGCGCACCCGCGGCCGCATCGTCGTGGTGGCGATTTACGGCGAGGCTCCCAAGGTGGATCTCTTCCGCTTCTTCTGGCGCGAATTGCAGCTTTCCGGCGCCCGTGTTTACGAGCCGGAGGATTTCGAATTCGCTATCGAACTCGCTACCGCCGGGCGCCTGCCGCTCGACCGGCTGATTACCGACGAGCTGCCGCTGGCGGGGCTGGAGGACGCGATGCACCGCATGGAGGCGGGCGGCAATTGCATGAAGGTTTTGATTCGCTGCACGGAGCAAACCCAGTGAGCATTCTCCAAAAGTTCAGTCTTAGCGGGAAGACCGCCCTGGTTACCGGCGCGCGGCGCGGCATCGGGCTGGCTGTCGCCTCGGCACTCGCCGAAGCCGGCGCGGATATCGTGGCGACCAGTGCCACCATGGAGACCGAGGGCAGTGAAATCGCGCGTCAGGTGGCGGCCCGCGGGCGCCGCTGCTGGACCTATGCCTGTGACCTCGCCGACCGCGCCGCAGTCTACGAATTCATCGCCCGGGTGAAATCCGAATGCCCGCCCGTCGACATTCTCTTCAACAACGGCGGCGCCATCCTGCGCAAGCCGGCGGCAGAGCATCCCGATGAATATTGGGACACCATCATGGAGATCAATCTCAGCGCTCAATTTATTCTGTCGCGCGAATTCGGCCGCGATATGGTGGCGCGCGGCGGCGGCAAGATCATCTTCACCGCGTCGGTGCTCAGCTTTCAGGGAGGCATTACCGTGCCCGGTTATGCCGCGTCCAAGGGCGGCGTGGCCCAGTTGACCAAGGCGCTGTCCAACGAATGGGCCGGCCGCAATGTGCAGGTGAATGCCATCGCGCCCGGCTACATCGCGACGGACAATACCGCCGCGCTGCGAGCCGACCCGGTGCGCAATCCGGCGATTCTGGCGCGCATTCCCGCGGCACGCTGGGGCGAGGCCGACGACATTTCGGGCGCGGTGGTCTTCCTGGCGTCTACCGCGTCGGACTATATCAGCGGCACACTGCTCAGCATCGACGGCGGCTGGATGGGAAGGTAGAGGCGAGCGGGGCTACACCGCTCGCAGGGCCGCCAGCAGAGGCCCCCACCACAGTCCCACTACGGCCTGGAAGGCTTCGCCGCGGCCTTCCCAGCCGCGATGTTCCACGGTGACGCGCGTGCCGTCACCCACGGCTTGAAAGCGCACTTCCACTTCCGTCCGCTCTCCGGCGCGGAAGTTCCACAGGTGCCATTCTATGAGCAGGCGGACGCCGGGCTCCCAGGCAAGCACGCGGCCCACCAGCGCTTCGCCCTGCAACAGTTGGCCGCCATCGAAGCGCATAACGCCGTCGTCGAGGCGATACCCCTTGCCGCGCCGCCACCACGCGTCGATTTCCTCCGTGAAGAGGCGAAACGCTGCATCTGGCGCGGCGCGCACCACGGTGGTGATGGTGATCCGTTCGTCCTGCCTCATTTCCGCCTCCTTTTACGCTCCACGTGATCTCGAAATGCGGCCAGCTGATCGCCCCACAGCGATTCCACGTGCTGTACCCAGTTGTGCAATTCATCAAAGGGTTCGTGCCGCAGGCGATACGTCCGCAGGCGCATGTCCGCCGGATCGGCGTGCGTCTCTTCGATCAGGCCATGAGTGCGCAGGGTACGCAAATGGCGGCTCATGAGGGGCGCACTCACCGACATGGCTTCCGCCAGTTCTCCCGCCCGGTACGGACGCGTGCGCAACAGCTCGACCACGCCGCGGCGCGTGGGCTCGGCGAGGGCTGTCAGCGTACGATCGATCGCCGTCACTGTGCTGCCTCCAGGGGCGTGGCGAAGATCCAGCGATGCCCTTCAGGATCCAGCGCGCGGTAACTGCGCATGCCGTACGGCTGGTCCTGCGGCTCGCCAATCACAATCGCTCCCGCCGCCAGCGCTACGGCATAGTGGGCGTCCACATCGTCCACTTCGCAGTAGAGCTGACTGGGCATGGCGGGAAGGTCTTTGGGACTGGCGAGTCCGGCGGCCTTCCAGGTGGTGGCGAGCATCAGCAGACTGTCGTGCAGCAACAGCTCGGCATGTCCGACGGTGCCGTCCGCCATTGCCATGCGGGAGCGCTCGGTGAAGCCGAACGCCGTGCACAGGAAATCGATGGCGGCGGGCGCGTCGTCGTAGAACAGCATGGGGAAGATGCGCTGCCGCCCTGGGTTAATCATTTCCGACATGCAAAAATATTAACTGAACGGTTAAGCTCCTGTCAAGCGGTTACTGTCCCGATTTAGCCGGAATTCCCTCGGAGCGCGTGCTGGCACATTTACCAGGAACTGGGAAAGGGCGGGGAACGGCTGGCCTACTCCTCACGCAGCACGACGATCGGGTCGATGCGGACCGCGCGCCGCGCGGGGATGAAACTCGCGCAGGCGGCGATCAGACAGAGCAGCAGCGCCACCGCGGCGTAAGTGCCGCCATCGGTCGCTTTGACTCCATAGAGTATCTTCGCCATCAGGCTGGTGAGAGAGCGCGCGCCGGCGAGCCCCACCAACAGACCCGCCGCCGTCAGCGCCACTCCGCGCGCCATGATCGCTGCCACCACCCGCGAGGCGCTGGCGCCCAACGCCATGCGCAGCCCGATTTCCCGGCTGCGCTGCGTCACCGCGTACGACAGGATTCCGTAAAGTCCAAGAGCGGCCAGCAGCAGGGCCAGCGCCGCAAAGGCGGTAAGCAGAGTCATTTGCTGGTGCCGGTCCTCCACATCTTTCGCCAGCACCTCATCCATGGTGAGGACCGCAACGATGGGTTGCTCCGCGTCCGCCTGCGCGACGATGCGCCGCACGGAGGAGGTCAGCGCGGCGGGCTCGCCGAGCGTCCGGATGACCAGCGAATCGGGCAGCGCCCAGGTATCCTTGGCCTGCTCGAAGGGGATGTAGACACCGGGCTTCATGGCCAATTCGTAGCCGCGCTCATGGACGTCGTGCACCACGCCCACAATCGTCCGCCATGCCGGCTCGCGGCCGTTCAGCGTCAGGCGATGCCCCAGCGCGCTTTCCCGAGGGAAATAGAGTCGGGCCATCGTCTCATTGATCACCACTACAGACGGCGCCCCCTCGCCGTCGCCGGCTTGCGGCATGCGGCCTTCCTGCATGCGCACGCCGAGGGTTTGCAGGTAGTCTCCACTGAAGACGCGAAGCAGCGCATCCCCGGGGTCGCCGGCCACGCGCTCGCGGCCCTCAATGCGGAACCCCTGCGTATTCCCCTGCGCGCGGAAGGGCGGGTTGGAGGTGTACGCCGCGGTCTGCACGCCGGGTAACATGCGCACGCCATCGAGCACACGGTGGTAGAAGCCGGCGCGCTTCGCCGGATCCTGATATTTCACACGCGGCAACACGGTGCGCAAGGTGAGCAGATGATCCGGGCGGAAACCGATATCGATGGCACGCAGGCTCGCTACCGTCTGCAGCATCAGGCCGGCCCCCACCATCAGAATCAGGGCCAGCGCCACTTCGAGCACCACCAGGACGTCGCGCGCTTTTGCGCCGACGCCGCCGATACCGCCCCGTCCGCCCTGCTTCAACGCGTCGTTCATCGTCACCCGCGACGCCTGCCAGGCGGGCATGACGCTGAAGCCCACCCCGGTCAACACGGATATCCCGAGCGCAAAAAGCATCACCCGCCAATCGAGCGCGGGCGCGGAGGTCATGGGCAGCGCCGTGGGCACCAGCGCGGCCAGCACCTTGATTCCAGCCGGCGCCAGCAAGACGCCAAGCAGGCCGCCGGCGAGCGCAATCAGGCCCCCTTCGGCAATCATCTGCGTCACCAGGCGGCCGCGGCTGGCGCCAAGAGCGGAACGCACCGCCAGTTCGCGCTGCCGTCCCAGTCCCCGGGCCAGCAGGAGTCCCGCCAGATTCGCGCAGGCGATTAGCAACACGCAGCCCGCCGCGCCCATCAACACCAGCAATTCGATTCGCATGTTGCCCACCGAATCTTCCCGAGCCGGCACCAGGGCCGCGCCGACGTCCTTATTGGCCTCCGGGAACTCGGCCGCAAGCCGGCGCGCGATCTCGTTCATGTCCGCGGCAGCGCGCGCCATCGCCACGCCGGGCTTCAGGCGGGCCACCACATTCAGGTAGTGAGAGCCCCGGTTGGACCGGTCGGTCGGGGAGAAGTGGACAGGAATCCAATAATCCAATTTGCGATCGCGGAACGCGAAATCGCGCGGCATCACGCCGATGATGGAATATTTGGCCCCGCTCATCAGGATGTCGCGGTTGACCGCGCCGGCCTCTCCCGCGTAGCGCCGCTGCCACAAATCGTAGCTGATCACAATGACCGGCGCACCCTCGCGATCCTCAGCCTCGGTGAAGGTGCGGCCAATCAGCGGCTTCACGCCCAGCACATCGAAGAAATTGGCGGTGGTGGCGCGCCCTGTCACCATTTCGGGCGGGCCATCGGCGGTCAGATTCGCCGAGTTGCCTCGCGTGGCGGCCATGTCGCTGAAAACGTGATTGCGCGCCTTCCAATCGAAAAAGTTCGCGGGCGCCGGCGTATTGCGCGGAAAGCTGCCCACACTCCAGTCTTCCCACACCATCACCACGCGATCCGGGTCGGCGAACGGCAGCGGGCGCAGCAGCACCGCATCCACCGTGGAGAAGATGGCGGTGTTGGCGCCGATTCCCAGGGCGAGCGCGCCTACCGCAACCGCGGTAAAGCCCGGCGAATGGCGCAGCAGGCGCAATCCATAGCGAAGGTCGTTCCACAGGTTTGCCACGCATCCTTATACTGCGCGCGGCGCAAAAGGTTACGCAACTGCCGAAATAATCCACACCGGGGCGAATCGTCTATCTGTTGAATAAGACATCAAGGTACAATATTCATGAAAGGTCCGCAACCTCATGAAGATTCGTCCTGAAGATGCGCTGGAGTACCACTCCCAATCTCCGGCCGGCAAGGTGTCGGTCACCCCCACCAAGCCCTGCCGCACACAGCGCGACCTCAGCCTCGCCTACACTCCCGGGGTCGCCGTTCCCTGCCTGGAAATCGAGCGCGACCCGAGCCTCGCGTACCGCTACACCGCCAAGGGCAACCTCGTCGGCGTGGTGTCTAACGGCACCGCGGTGCTGGGACTGGGCAATATCGGCGCTTTGGCGGGCAAGCCGGTGATGGAAGGCAAAGCGGTTCTGTTCAAGCGTTTTGCCGATATCGACGTTTTCGATATCGAGTTGGACACCCTGAACGCAGACGAAGTCATTCGCACCTGCCAGATTCTGGAGCCCACCTTCGGCGGCATCAATCTCGAAGACATCAAGGCACCGGAGTGTTTCTACATCGAAGAAGAGCTGAAGAGGACCATGAAGATTCCGGTCTTCCACGACGATCAGCACGGCACCGCGATCATCAGCGGCGCGGGCTTGATCAACGCACTCGAAATCGGCGGCAAGAACATCGGCGAGATCAAAGTGGTTTTCAATGGTGCGGGAGCGGCGGCCATTTCCTGCGCGGCACACTACGTGCGCCTCGGCGTGCGCGTCGAAAACATTGTCATGTGCGATACCAAGGGCGTGATCTACCAGGGCCGCACAGAGCACATGAACGAATACAAGCAGCGTTACGCCTCGCAGACTACGGCGCGCACGCTGGAAGAAGCGTTTGTGGGAGCGGACGTATTCTTCGGTCTTTCAAGCGCGGGCTGCGTGACCCAGGACATGGTGCGTGGCATGGCGCCCAACCCGATCATTTTCGCGATGGCGAATCCCGACCCGGAAATCTCGTACGAAGATGCGCTGGCCGCGCGTCCGGACGCGATCGTCGCCACGGGACGTAGCGATTATCCCAACCAGGTGAACAACGTCCTGGGTTTCCCGTTCATTTTCCGCGGAGCGCTGGATGTTCGCGCCACCACCATCAACGACGAGATGAAACTCGCCGCTACCCTGGCGCTGGCCGCGCTGGCGAAAGAAGACGTGCCGGATAGCGTGCTGCGCGCCTACTCGGTGGACCGCATGGAATTCGGCCGCGAATACATCATCCCGAAGCCCTTCGATCCGCGCGTCCTGATCTGGGAAGCCTCCGCCGTGGCCAAAGCGGCGATGGACACCGGTGTCGCGCAGAATCCGGTGGACCTGAAGGTCTACCGCGAAGAGCTCGAAAGCCGCCTGGGCAAGGCCGTCGAAGTCATGCGCGTGATGATCAACAAGGCGCAGAGCGCGCCCAAACGCGTGGTCTTCACCGAAGGCGAGGAAGGCAAGATCCTGCGCGCCTGCCAGATTCTGCTCGACGAGAAGATCGCGACGCCGATTCTGTTGGGCCGCGAGAAATCCATTCTGGCGCGCATCGAGGAACTGCACCTCAATCTCGACGGCATCACGATTGTCGATCCCGCAAAATTCGATCGCCTCGAGGAGTACATCGAGGAGTTCTACAGCCTGCGCCAGCGCAAGGGCATCACCCGCACCGAGGCCGAACAGGCGATGCGCAATCCCACCACGTTCGGCAGCATGATGGTGCGTCTCGGCGATGCCGACGCGCTGATCGGCGGACTCACTACGCATTATCCGGACACCATACGCCCGGCGCTGCAAGTGATCGACGTGCGGCCCGAATTGCGGCGCGTCGCCGGCGTCTACCTGCTGATCACGCCGAAGGGCGATCTGTACTTCCTGGCCGATGCCACGGTGAATATCGAGCCTACTGCCGAAGACCTGGCCGAGATCGCCATCATGGCGGCGGAGAAGGCGCGCCGGTTTAATCAGGAGCCGCGCGTGGCGATGCTGAGCTTCTCCAATTTCGGCAGCACGCGCCATCCGCTCACCGACAAGGTACGGCGCGCGACCGAGATTGTGCGCCGCCTGGCGCCGGAACTGATGATCGATGGCGAAGTGCAGGCGGATACCGCGGTGGTCCCGCAGATTATCGATTCCACCTACCCGTTCAGCACGCTGAAGGGCGGCGCGAACGTGCTGATCTTCCCCAACCTGGAATCGGGCAACATCGCTTATAAGCTGCTACAACGGATCGGCGGCGCCGAGTTGATTGGACCGCTGCTGACGGGTCTGAGCCGTCCTGTGCATGTGTTGCAGCGCGGCAGCGAAGTCAACGACATCGTGCACGTGGCCGCGATTGCGGTGGTGGACGCGCAGGAAGTCGGCAAACCTTACGTGACGCTGACACCGTCAGGACGGTAGGAAAGACGGGGCAACCCGCGCCAAGAGTCCTCGCGGAAAAGCCCCAATCCGAGCCGCGACCGTGAGGGGCCGACCGTCCTTTCGACCCGGTCCATCCAAATTCACCGTGGAGGAGCGCGCCAAGAGTCCCCGCGGGCTCCACTCTTGCCCGGCGCGCTAGAACTAGCTAGACCGCGCCGGCAGCCTTGGCGCGATGCAGTGCGGCAATCACGGCGCTGGTGGAACGGTCGAACGGTTCTTCGCCACTCACCACCAGGTCGGCGAATTTCCGCGTGGGGTGAACGAACCACTCCGCACTCGGGCGCACCGTTCGCTCGTACTGCTCGCGCACCGATTCCGGGGTCCGCCCGCGCTCCGCCACGTCGCGCGAGAGACGCCGCTGGAAGCAGACCTCGGGCTCGGTCTGCACATACACCTTGGTCTCGAGCATGCCGCGGAGTTCGGGCCAGTAGAGCGTGAACAGCCCTTCGACAATCAGAAATTCGGCCGGCTCGATGCGCCGCGTCTCGCTGGTCCGCGCGTAATCGGCGAACGAGTAGACCGGCTCCTCAAAGGCGCGCCCGTTGGCAATGGCCACCAGGTGCTCGTGCAGCAATTCCCAATCGAGCGAATCGGGATGGTCGAAGTTGACCTTCTTGCGCTCTTCGAGAGGGATCTCCTCCATGCCGCGGTAGTAGGAATCGAGAGAGACGATCGAGGTCCCGGGCAGTCTTTGCACAAGCTGCCTGGCCAGTTCGCTTTTCCCCGAACTGGACGGACCCGCAATACCGATGATGTGGGATGTCATGCTTTTTCGGCCGGGGGAGTCACTTCAGTGTACAACCCGAGCACCGCGTGAACAAGACCTTCAACGGTGAAATTGGCCGCCTGCGTGGTCACCGTCAGACCCAGTTCCTGCGCCGTCCGGGTGGTGACCGGACCGATGGAGGCAGTGGCAATGCCGCGCAGCGCCTCCACCCCGGCAGCCTCCACCAGATTGCGCACGGTGGAGGAACTGGTGAAGGTGATGCAATCGGGATGCTGCGCGAGAATGCCCTGCACCTGCGCGTTCAGATTCCCGGGCGTCACCGTGCGATACGCCTCCACCACGTCTACGTGCGCGCCGCGGCGCGTCAACTCATCAGGCACCACGTCGCGGGCGACTGCCGCGCGCGGCAACAGGATGCGCTTGCCCGCCAGGTCCAAATGGGTGAATGCTTCCACCAGGCTTTCGGCGACGTATTCCTTGGGCATCAAATCCACCTTCAGGTGGAGCGCTTCGAGGGCGGCGCGCGTCGCCGGACCGATGGCGCAAAGGCGCGCCCGCAGATGGCGCAGGTCGTAATGGCTGGCATCGAGGCGCGCTATGAAGTGGCGCACGGTGTTGGCCGAGGTGAAGATCAGCCAGTCGTACCAATCCAGGCGGGCGATGGCGCGGTCCAGCGGACCGCTGTCCGCAGGCGGGCGGATTTCGATGCTCGGCAGTTCCAACACATTCGCGCCCAGCGCGCTCAGGCGCGCCGCCAGTGCCCCCGCCTGCTCGATAGCGCGCGTCACCACGATCCGTCTGCCGAACAGGGGCAGCCGCTCGTACCAATCCAGTTTGCCGCGCAGTCGAACGACTTCACCCACGATGATAGTCGCCGGGGGCTTCATGCCGGCAAGCAACCCGGGCAGCGTGCCGAGGGTGCCCGCAATGGTATGTTGGTCGGGCCGGGTGGCCCAGCGGACCGCCATCGCCGGGGTGTTGGGATCGCGCCCATTGGCAATCAACTGGCGCGCGATCTCGGGAAAGGTAGTGAGCCCCATGAAGATCACCAGGGTTTCGGCGTGGCCGACCTTGGCCCAGTCGATGGCTTTCGGGGCGTGTCCCGTAACGAAGGTGACGGCGGAGGTGTGCTCGCGATGGGTCAGCGGCACGCCGGTGTAGGCGGCAATGCCGAGCGGCGTGGTGACGCCGGGCACGACCTCGAATGGGATGCCGGCATCGGCCAGCGCTTCCGCCTCTTCCCCGCCCCGGCCGAAAATGAACGGATCGCCGCCCTTGAGGCGGACGACGGTCTGCCCCCGGCGCACGCGCTCGATCAGCAGATCGCAAATTTCCTGCTGCGAGAATTCGTGGTCCGCCTTCTTCTTACCGACGTACAGGCGCTCGGCGTGTGCGGGCGCCAAGGCGAGCAGGGCGGAATTGGCGAGATGATCGTAGAGAACGGAATCGGCCTGTTCGAGAACGCGGCGGCCTTTGAGGGTGATCAGTTCCGGGTCGCCCGGCCCGGCGCCCACCAGGTAGACCTTCATGCCGGTAGGACAGGCCTCCCGGCCTGTCCATCTCCACTGAGACGCCCCAATCCCAGACGCGACCGTGAGGGAGCGACCGGCCTTCGACCCTGCCCAGCTAAACTCATCACTTCCCCGCGACGCTGAGACGTCGAGTTCCATGCACAGTCCGAGCTTCGCTCCGATGGACGGGCCGGGAGGCCCATCCTACTAAGTTCCGTCATCGCGGAATCGACTCCAGGACCTCCCGCGCTCCCTGCCCCAGCAACTCCGCCGCCAACGCCTTACCCAATTCCTCCGCTTTCGACGCCTCGCCTTCCGTTGCCGCGCGAATGATGCGCGAGCCGTCCGGCGCCGCCACGATTCCCTGCAAACGCAGCCGCCCACCTTCCACCGTGGCATTCGCGCCGATCGGCACCTGGCACCCGCCACCCAGCGCAAGCAGCACCGCGCGCTCGGCGAGCACCGCCGTATGCGTGGCCGTATGATCCAGCACGGCAGGCAGCGCAAAACCCGCCACCGTCTCGATCGCCAGCGCACCCTGCCCCACCGCGGGACACATCTGCTCCATCGGAATCAGTTCGGCGATGCGATCCGCCCACCCCAGGCGATTCAGCCCCGCCGCCGCCAGCAGAATCGCGGCGTACTGCCCTTCATCCAGCTTGCGCAGCCGCGTATCTAGATTGCCGCGCACCGATTCAATCGCCAGGTCGGGCCGCAACTGGCGCAACTGGGCGGACCGCCGCAGTGAACTGGTGCCGACCTTCGCTCCCTGCGGAAGCTCGGCCAGCTTGCACCCGATGATGGCGTCGCGCGGATCCTGCCGCTCCGGCACCGCTGCCAGAACCAAGCCCTCGGGCAACTCCGTCGGCAGGTCTTTCAAGCTGTGCACCGCCAACTGCGCGCGCCCATCGAGCAGCGCTTCTTCGATCTCCTTGGTGAAAAGCCCCTTGCCGCCAACCTGGGCGAGGGGGACGTCGGTAATCTTATCGCCGGTGGTTTTGATGATCTCGATCCGGCACTCGTACCCGGCGGCGGTGAGCTGCGATTCCACCCAGCGGGCCTGCCATAGCGCGAGTTGGGAACCACGGGAAGCGATGACAAGCATGGGCGATTAGTCCTGTAGATGAAACGCCTTTCGAATGGTGGCGATCACCTGAGCGCCTTCGGGCTGGCCGGCGTTGGTGCGCAATTCGGAAATCGGGCCGTGCGCGATCTTGTTGATGATGCCGCGCGTCAGGGCGTCGATCGCCTCTTCCTGCTGCGGCGTCAGCACGCCCAGGCGGCGGCGGACCTTTTCCATCTCCCCGGCGCGGATGTGTTCCAACTGGTCCTGCAGGCTCACGATCAGCGGCGTGACCTCGGCCACTTTCATGCGCGAAATGGTGCGCTCCACTTCCTCGCTGACCAGGCTCTCGGCGTGATCCGCTTCCTTCATGCGCTCGCGCAAATTCGAGTTGACCACTTCCTGCAAGTCGTCGATATCGTACAGGAAGACGTTGTCCAGATCGTTCACCGAAGGCTCGATGTTGCGCGGCACGGCGATATCGATCAGGAACATCGGCTTATTGCGGCGGCTGGAAATCACCCGCTGCATTTCGTCCTTGTGCAGGATGTAGTGCGGCGCGCCGGAACTGGCGATCAGGATATCCACTTCCGGCAGCATGGCGGTAAAGCGCGAGTATTCCACGGGCGTGCCCTGGAAGAGTTTCGCCATCTCGACGGCGCGCTCGTGCGTGCGGTTGGTGACGAAGACATGGGATGCCCCGCAGCGGCGCAGATGGCGTGCCGCCAGTTCGCTCATTTTGCCGGCGCCTGCCAGCATCACCGTGCGGTTGTTCAACGATCCGAAAATCTTGCGGGCGAGTTCCACGGCGGCGTAGCTCACGCTCACCGCCATCTGTCCGATGCCCGTTTCCGAGCGCACGCGCTTGGCGACGCTAAAGGAGCGCGCCATCAACGCATCGAGCCAGCCGCACAGGGCGCCGCAATTCTTGGCGGCCGCGTAGGCAGTCTTCAGTTGCCCCAGAATCTGCGGTTCGCCCACCACCATGGAATCGAGCGAGGCCGCCACGCGAAAGAGGTGGTGAATGGCATCGCGGCCTTCGTGCCGGTACAAGTGAGGTCCGATGGTCGCGGAGGTGACGGACTTGTGGTCGGCGAGGAAGGCATCGACAATCACCCTTGGATCCGCCGAATCTTCCGCGGTGAGGGTGATTTCCACGCGGTTGCAGGTCGAGAGAATCACCGCTTCCGACACCCCTGCGCGAGACTTGAGGTCTGCCAGCGCCGCCGGCAGGGTTTCCTCCCGGAAGGCCAGGCACTCACGCACCTCGACGGGTGCTGTTTTGTGACTCACGCCTGTGATCAGAAGCTTCATTGTTTGAGCAGCAGGCTGCCGAGGCGCGCATGCGCGGCCCAGGTCACCACGGAGAAGCCCACCACGGTGAGCGTCATGATGGCGGCCTTCCGGCCCCGCCATCCGGCGCTTACGCGCAGGCAGACCATGGCCAGGTAAACGCCCCAGGTGAAGAACGAAATCGCGATCTTGGGTTGGCGGATCCAATCGGCCTTCAATTCGATGAAAGCCCAGGTACTGCCGGCAATGACAGCCAGCGTAATCAGGACGAAGCCAACTGCCATGAACTTCGAGACCAGCTCGTCGAGGGTGCCGAGCGGTGGCAGGCGGTAGTAGAATTTGCTCGGCTTCTTGCTCTTCAGTTCCTTTTCCTGAAAAAGATAGAGCACGGAGGCGACGGAAGTAAAGAGCAGCGCCGCGTAGCCCAGCAGCACCAGGACAATGTGCACGGTCAGCCAGGTGGTGCGCACGATCGGACTGCTCCAGGCGCTGACCGGGTTGCCGAGAGTGGAAACCAGTGCCATCACAAATACAAGCGGAAAAATGAAGACACTCAGACTCTCCACTTTGTACTTGAGTTGCAGGCCGAGATAGCCGGCGGCCACCAGGAAAGCGCACATCGCCAGTGTTTCGTAGAAGTTAGCGATGGGACAGCGGTTGTTCCTGATGCCTTCTTCGATGATGGAAACGAAATGAAAAACGGTGCCCAGGGTAAAGGCGGTAAGTGCGACCCGGAACAGGTGTTCGCGGCGCCGCACCAGGGTGAGGATGGCATGCAGCAGGCCGAGCGAGTAGAACGCGGCGGCCACGCGGAGCCAGATGACGCTCATTTCTTCCATGGGCGAAGGCGGTTATCGTCTGAAACTACAGTATATCGCGGTGAAAACGGAATCCCTTGGCGCGAATGGGGGGATTGGGGGGATTTGAAGCGGGCGGCGCCGGCTTTTCACGATACTCTGAAGCTTATGTCTTCCAATGGCAAAGTAGCGATGGTCACGGGCGCCGGAAGCGGCATCGGGCGGGCAGTAGCCCTGGCGCTGCAATCCACGGGGTATTCGGTGGTGCTCGCGGGGCGGCGGGCGGACGCGCTGGAAAAGACCGTGGCGGAGGCTTCGTCCGAGGGAGGCGAAATGCTCGCCGTGCCCACCGATATCGGCGACCCCGCCGCGGTGGACGCCCTGTTCGCCAAGGCGCGGGAGCGCTTCTCCCGCCTCGACGTGCTGTTCAATAACGCGGGCTCCGGCACTCCGGCCGTCCCGATGGAGGAATTGACCTTCGCGCAATGGTCGGCGGTGGTTTCCGTCAACCTGACGGGCGCGTTCCTGTGTTCCCAGCATGCCATGCGCTGGATGAAGTCGCAGGACCCGCGCGGCGGGCGGATCATCAACAACGGCTCGATTTCCGCGCACACGCCGCGCCCGCTTTCAGCGCCATACACCGCCACCAAACATGCCATCACGGGACTGACCAAGAGCATCGCCCTCGACGGGCGCCCGTTCGACATCGCCTGCGGGCAGGTCGATATCGGCAACGCCGCCACGGAGATGACCGACCGTATGGCCGGAGGAGTCCTGCAGGCCAACGGCACGACGGCCCCGGAGGCGCGGATGGACGTCCGCCACGTCGCCGGCGCGGTGCTCTATATGGCCGGACTCCCGCTGGCAACCAACGTCCTGTTCATGACGGTGATGGCCACGCAAATGCCGTTCGTCGGCCGGGGATAACAAGCCCAAAGGACCCAAGCACCCAAATGAACTCAGGCATAGCGGGCGCCTACTGCCCCTCGTACCCCAGCAGCGCAAACGCCACAATCGTCTGCTGGCGCTGCCCCTCCAGCAGACCGTCCTCCATGCCCCCCGGGTCCACCTCTACCTGGCAGGCGGCGATCTGCTCGTCGCTCGCGCCCTGATAGTTCAACTCGCAGACGCCGAGCACTTCGCCGCCGGAACTGCGCACCGCGGGACCGAAGACGCGGCACGTCACGGGACGCGCCTCGTACAAGTCGCAAGTCAGCGCCTCCGGGTCGAGCGCCGGACAGTATCCCTCGTCGGGAAGCGCGGCGAACTGTTCCTCTGCCTCATCGCCATCGTCGAGAATTCCCGTGGTGACATCGCCCGGAAAATCGGCCAGGCGCGCGACCGCTTGCCGGGCACGCTCGCGCACTCTTGCGGCCCGCTCGGGGTCACGCCCGGCGAGCTGCTGCATGCCCTGGCGCAGCCGCCAGGCATCCAGTTGCGTGATCGGAAAAGGGCCCAGGCAGCATTCGGCGCAGCCGGGCTTGCAGACCAGCCAGGCGCCGGAAAGCCGCGCCGCTTCCGCCATCGCCTGGTCCACTATTTGAATCAATTCCCTGTCACTGGCCACGGTTTGAGAATAACGCGCTACATGCTACCATCGCCACTTGCGTAAGGTACCGCTCGCGGAATCCCTCCGGATCATCGGGCGAGGGTCGTCGAACTGGCTCGCCAA
>JBDTMZ010000137.1:0-17505 GCA_039934035.1 Candidatus Solibacter sp.
TGATTCAGAACGACTTATCTGCCGCCAACCCCTTCAACTGCGAAAGACAGGTTAGTGCTTTCACGCGTTCTCTCCGTCTACGGCATAGCGCCCTTTCCATTTCCATCTGGGGCGGAACATTATCGGCTCGCCGGGGATTTTGTACCGGTTATTTTGCAGAAAAGGACCGAAAAACGCCGATGAGTTAACTTAGTTCAAGAATCGGGACCTAGAAGATGCCAAGCAAGAGCCTAAAATGCACAGGGGAGTGGTGGGTTCTGGCTGCTTGCCTGGTCTTCGCCCCAACCGTCCGCGCCGCTCTCGATCCGGGCAAAGCCATCACGCAGTATCGCCACGATATCTGGACAACCGATCAAGGCCTGCCTCAGAACTCGGTTGTGGCAATTGTTCAGACTCGGGACGGGTATCTCTGGTTCGGCACGGAGTTGGGCCTGGTTCGTTTCGACGGACTACGGTTTACCGTCTTCGATCAGAAGAATACACCGGGGCTGAAAAGCAATAGTGTGTACGTGCTTCTGGAGGACAGGCAGGGAAGTCTGTGGATAGGCAGTGCGGGTGGAGGGCTGACGCGCTTCCGGAATGGGGTTTTCACAACCTTCACCACCAAGGACGGTCTGTCCAACGATATGGTTCTCTCCCTCCATGAAGACTCGGCGGGCGATCTTTGGATTGGTACCGACGGGGGCGGGCTGAACCGGCTCCGGAACGGGGAGTTCACGGTCTACACGACGAAGAACGGGCTAGCCAACGACGCCGTGTACGCCATCATTGAGGATGGCAAGGGCAACCTCTGGGCCGGCACGCATGGCGGCTTGAGCCGGCTGACGAACGGCCGGTTTGCCAACTATACAGTCCAAGATGGCCTGCAGAACGACTACGTGAGGGCTTTGTGCCCGGACCGGGATGGCGGTTTCTGGATCGGCACCAACGGCGGAGGCTTGAGCCGGTTCAGGGATGGAAAATTTCAGATTTACTCCACCAAAGATGGTCTGCCCAGCGACGCAATCTGGTCGATCCGGCAGGACAGCAGCGGCAACCTTTGGATCGGCACTATCGGCGGCGGCGTCAGCCGCATGGCCGGAGGCACTTTCACCACGTATAGCGACAAGGACGGCCTGTCCGGCAATGATGTCTGGTCCCTCTACCAGGACCGCGACGGAAGCCTCTGGATCGGGACTGGCGGAGGCGGAGGCGGAGGCGGAGGCGGGCTCAACCGGCTAACGGAGGCCAAGTTTACCGCCTGGGGCGCGAAAGAAGGACTCTCCAACGACGTCACCTTGCCGATCTTCGAGGACCGCCAGGGCAATCTGTGGATCGGCACCAACGGTGGCGGTGTAAACCGGTTTCGGGACGGCAAATTCACGGCGATTACCACCAAAGAGGGCTTGGCGGATAACCTGGTGCTCTCGATCTGTGAGGACCGGGAGGGTGCCATCTGGTTTGGAACCCGCAAGGGCGTCAACCGGCTCAAGAATGGAAAGTTGACGGTATATACGACGCGGGACGGTTTAGCTGGCGATAGTGCACGGGTCACCTACATGGACCGGCGGGGGGATATCTGGATTGGAACGCGCGGGGGCCTCAGCAAATTCAAGAATGGCACGTTTCAGACGTACACGACGAAAGATGGGATGTCTAACAACTCAGTCCAGGCGATTCTGGAAGACCATGCCGGCAGTTTGTGGGTTGGAACCGGGGGCGGAGGTCTCAATCGGCTGAAGGATGGCAAATTCGAGGTTTTCGACTCCAAGCGAGGTCTCTCGAGCGGCTTCGTCACATCCATTCACGAGGATGCCTCGGGAGTGCTGTGGGTGGGCACGACGGCGGCAGGGCTCAACCGGCTGAAGGACGGCAATTTCACAGCCTACACCACAAAAAGCGGCCTACCCGACGATGCGGTGTTTCAGATCCTGGAAGATGCCAGTGACCACCTGTGGATGGGTTCCAACGCCGGCATCTTCCGCGTCAGCAAGCGGGAACTCAACGACTTTGCCGACGGGAGAATCCGCAGCCTCTCGCCGGTGACCTATGGACCGGCGGATGGCATGAGGAGCAAGGAGTGCAACGGGGGGTTTCAGCCGGCAGGGTGGAAGGCCAGGGACGGCAGACTCTGGTTCCCGACGATGAAAGGCGTGGTAGCGGTGGATCCGGAACACCTGGGGCCCGCGCGGGCGCCGCTTCCCGTGTTCATCGAACACGCTGAGATCGACCGGCGCGAGGTGGACCCGAATGCTTCCTATTTTCAGGCGCGGCCGGGGGCTGGTGAACTGGAGTTTCGCTACGCGGCGATCAGCTTCCACGACCCTGACAAGACGATCTTCAAGTACAAGCTGGAGGGCTTTGACGGGGATTGGATTGACGCTGGTGCGCGACGCATCGCTTACTATACGAACATATCGCCCGGGTCCTACCGCTTTCGAGTGATGGCGCGTAACAGCGACGGCGTCTGGAGTTCCGGAGCCACTTCGCTGAGCTTTTGCCTGAAGCCGCACTTCTTCCAGACTATTTGGTTCTATGGACTCTGCTTCCTGGCGGTAGTTTGCGTCGCTGCCGGCTTGCCAATCCTGCGGGTTCGGCAAATGCATGCGCGCGAGAGGGTGCTGTCGCTGCGAGTGGCGGAACGCACTGAGGAGTTACGGAAGGAGATTGCCGAACGCGAGTGCGTAGAGAAAAATCTGCTGAAGGCGAGAGAAGCGGAACAGGCCAGCCGCATCGAGAGCGAGTTTCTGGCCAATATGAGCCACGAAATCCGGACCCCGATTAACGGCATACGGGGCATGACCGAGCTCACACTTAGATCCGATCTGACGGCCGAGCAGCGCGAGAATCTGATTACCGTCCGCGATTGCACGGACGCCCTTTTGACGGTGGTCAACGACCTCCTGGACTTCTCAAAAATAGCCGCCGGCAAAATGGAGCTGGATCCCATCGACTTCAACCTGCGCGAGAGCCTCCAGGCAACCGTGAAGATGGTTGCCTGTCAGTCACAACAAAAAGGGTTGGCGCTGTGCTGCGATATCCGGCCCGAGGTGCCAGTAACGGTTCGGGGGGATCTATTCCGCCTTCGCCAAATCCTGCTGAATCTCCTGAACAACTCCGTAAAATTCACGGAGCATGGAGAAGTATGCCTGCGCGTCGATTGCGGAAGCAGGGAGGGCAGCGATGTCTGGGTGCACTTCGAAGTCCGCGATACCGGGATTGGCATCCCGCTGGAAAAGCAGAAGCTGATTTTTGAAGCATTCTCCCAGGCAGAGCGCTCTACCACCAGGAGGTTCGGTGGAACCGGGCTCGGCCTGACCATCTCTTCCCGGCTGGTGCGGCTGATGGGTGGTGAACTCTCGGTCAAGAGCGAGGACGGCCATGGCAGTGAATTCCACTTCACAGCTCGTCTTGGCGCGGCGGTGGAATCGGTCAAGGCGATCGAGTCGCCCTCCCGCGCTTCGGCCCTGAGCAAGGCAGTGCTGGATGGAGTCTCAGCCGTACCCCTGCGTATTCTCATCGCTGAGGACAATCTTGTGAACCAGAAGGTGGCATTGATGCTCCTGAAGAAGAGGGGACACACGACGGCGATTGCGAACAATGGCCACGAGGTCCTCAGCATTCTGAAGGGTGCAACGTTCGACGTGATCCTGATGGATTTGCAGATGCCGGAAATGGATGGCTTTGAAGCCACCATTGCCATACGCGAGGAGGAAAAGAGGACGGGGGCCCACCTGCCGATCATTGCCCTCACTGCTCACGCAACGGACGCCTACAAGACGCGGTGCCTGGAGGCCGGAATGGATAGTTTCATTTCCAAGCCCCTTCAGGTCAAGAAAATGTTCGAAACTATCGAGAGCCTGGTTCCCGATGAACACAAGATTGGTGCCCTTGTGCAGAAAGTCCAGGTCGAGTAGACGTAGGATGCGGTTCTTGTTTTGCGACCGGGTCTTGTGGTGGTGAAAGTGGAAGGCGTCAATGCGGGGCTGCGCTTGCAAGCGCGAGCATTTGAAGCGGCGTTCAATGGCGCGGTGGTTGCGGGCCTCCAGTTCCATATCGGCAAGCCATTCCAGCGTGGCGGTCACGCTAAGGTTCCTGGTGGCGGCCTCAGAGATCGTCGTCTCCAGTTGGCGGCTCATCGTGGACAGGCTCAGTTGATCCAGTTTCTCGGGGAGAGTCATCACATTCCTTTCCGGAATCAAGAATGAAAGCATCGTAGGCCAGCAGCGACAACGGATCGGTGACGAGTTCGTTCAATCGCGGATCGCGGAGACGAAGCGGCGGCTGCGGTCGCCGCGGCGCTTGCTGCTGACGGAGGATGTTGGCGACGTAGTCGGCGCCGAAGGCGTGAGCGGCATATGCTTTGGCGACGGCACCGGCCACTGCTTCCGCTCCGTACTGCCGGATCAGTTCCAGCAGTTCGTTGAGTTGGCGCGACAGCACACGGTCGCTATCGGCCACACCACGCAGGTAGCCCTCGGCTACGTCGGGGGCGCAGAGTCCATCGAGAAAATCGAGGAAGCGTCGCTGCGCCTGTGAACGGCGGGCCGCCGGCCGTTGTTCGGCCAGCTCCCTCTCGAAGCGTTCTGCGCCGAACGTTTTGCCGCGCCGCCAACTGCGTGCGTAGGAGACGATTTCCTGATAGCGATGGTAGACGGTGACGGAACTGGCGTCGGCTTTCACCGTGAGCCTGCGTCCCACAAAACGATGCGGGACGCAGTAGCGATTGCCATCGAACTGCAAACGAAGATCCTTGTGGACCAGGGCCTCGACGGTGTCGCGGTAATCATAAGGGATCACCGGCAGCGGGCGTAAGGCGTCGGCGCGGAAGCGATCGATGGGGCGTTGTCGGGTTTCATGGTGGAGGCGCTGATTGGCAACCTCGGCCAGCCACTGTCGCGCCTGGCGGTTCACATCGTGCAAGTCGGTGAACTCGCGCAACGGCCAGAAATTCTGGCGCACGTATCCGACGCCGCCGCGTTCCACTTTTCCTTTTTCCCAGCCACTGGCCGGATTGCAGGCCCGCGGGACGAAGTTGTATTCGCGGGCGAAGCCCAGGAAGCGGATGGAAGCGCACCAGGCGACCATCATGTTCAGCCACGGCAGTGGCCAGGTTGTCATAGTAAATTTCCCGGCTCACACCGTTGAATGTCGCAAATGCATGTATGTGACATCGTACGAAGGTCTCGAAACATTGGCTGTGAGTGAACTCCAGATACAACATCCGGCTGTGCCCATCGACTAACGCGAAGGCATACAGTTTGCGCTGGTCGCCCTCGTAGGTGAGCGCGCCGAAGTGACCCCAGTCCACCTCGAAGCGTTCGCCGGCCTCGGGTTCCATCCGCACGAAAGCACGATTGGATTGTGGCTGCGGGCGCACCTTGTGAATGTACTCACGCAGGATGGTGTGGCCGCCGTCATAGCCGAGGGGCCGCAAGCGTTGCTCGATGACCGCCGCGCTGGCCCGCGCGTCCTTGCCCAGCAGTTCGGCAATAGTCGGCTTGAAGCGATCCAGTTTACTAACGCGGGACCGCGCCGTCGGCGTCTGCGCCGGCGCTTCCAAATATTTCTTGATGGTGTGCCAACTCATGCGCAGATGTTGTTCGATCTTGCGAATGGGCCAGCGCTCCGCCCAATACAGGTGATGCAAATCGTTGATCTGGTCGGTGGTGAGCATGGCTCGCTTCCCTTTAAGGGGCAGAAGGCCACCCTTTGACCAGAGGGCTGTTGTTGGCAAGAAAGATTCAGCGCTTTTGATTCAGTGATTTGTCGCGCCGGTGATTTTCAGCCGCTTGGCTACCACTCCGTTACTCAGACCCTCGTCGCAGCCGAGCACGATGCGAGCACGCATTGCCATGGCTTGAGACGTCTTCGGGCGACGAGCCAACATCGCAAGCTTTTCTCTCTCCTCCGATGTCAGATCGAGCGGTTTGGTGGGGCGTCCGATACCCATGCCTCAAGTATGAGGGTATCGCATCTATTATTCAACGAATTTATGATTCACCACACTAGAGCTTCTTTGAGAAATTCCGCCGCCCCACGTGCGGTTCCGCAGTTGCCGCTGCGGAGCCAGCCGTGGAGGAGGAAGTGTGCTTTCCCTAGCACCGCCAGTAGCGGCTGATGACTGGGCCGCCCGTGGCGGCGCGGGTTGTGCCCTTTCAGTGATCCTTGCTGCTTGCCGTAACGCTCAAACACGGTGGAATCCATGTCCAAGGTATAGCCCTCAGGCCGCAGAGGCAGCCGTTGCATCTGCCACTCAGTGATCGGCTCGAAGAAGCGCTGGATATCGCCCATGCCAAACTTCCGGAACAGATTGCAGATCGTGTCGGTGGGGAAACGTTTCATTCCCAGCAGCGCATGCAGCGCCTGGTCGCCGCGCAGCGGGCCCGCGTGAGCAAAGCGCTTTGCGCCTACCAGCACGGTCATGAGGAACGCTATCCACGTGGTCGTTGGCCCGATATGGTTTGATGACTTCCACCGCACCGGACAGTAGAGGCGAACCTGTTCCCGCCAGACCAATCTTACGCAAATACGTGATGAAAACCGCAACCCCACCGAAGGGGGTCACCCCTCGTTGGGCCTTACGCAGAATCACCTGCTCGCCAGAGAGCAGAGCAGTGATTCCTGCGGAACCAACTTGTCCGAGGTGTTTACTTCACTCCCCTTTTATCGCGCCTCGTCGGAGAAATCTGTGGGTCACCGATACGCCCCAAGGGGCGCGCCGGAAGCTCGGCTCGCGCAGCCCGCGAACCCGATTTGGGATAGCACGGCTTCAGCTTTTTCCTGTTCGTAGCCAGTTGCCTTTCGGACCAGTGTGCCCTCTCCGGTAAACGCTACGCCGTTTATCCGGCCAATCTCTGCCCGCTCTTATTCTGAGGCAAGCTTGCGGAGTTCAGCGGCGATTTTGGTGAGGCGGTTTAGCATGCGGTCGAGGACAGCGGATGCGGAGTCAGCTTTGGTAAGGGTACGGCGAAACATCTCGAGGACATGCTGGGCGGACTGAATGGCGTGAAGGCTGCTGGGCAGGTCGGCGAGGAACGAGGCCGAGGAGGCCTTGGGTGACGGGATACCGTGGCGGGCCGGAGAGCGGAGGGCGTGAAACTCGCGGTAGACGTCATTGGGCGTGAGTTCGGCGTAGTTCATGGTCATCTCCGGGGAGGCATGGCCCAGGAGCTTCATCAGCGCGGGAAAACTGACCCCGGCTCGGAGCATTTCAGTCGCATACGTATGGCGGAACATGTGAGGCGTGATGCGTCTTTCGATTCCTAGCGTGGTTCTCACATGAAGGAGTTCCGTGCGGAGCGTCCGCATCAAAGCGTTGCGGCCACGGCGACGAGCCAGCAGCAGGCCGTCGGGAGGATCAGGACGGAGAGATCGGAAGAAACGCAGACGATAGACGATCTGCTGGACGGAGTCGTCAATGGGCACCAGGCGCTCTGTGTACAACTTGCCGAGCGGGACGTGCAGCGCCCATTGGCCGGGCGCAAGCGAGCGAAGGCAATCGAGAGGAAGATCGACACATTCACCAATCCGTATGCCGGTGCGACGAACAAGCAGGAGGGCATTGCTGGCCACATCGTTGCGTCGCATGAGTTCTTCCTGAATGAGACGATCCTGCTCGGGAGTCAGAGGCCGCGGGAGGCGGTGATCGAAACGGGGAATGTCGTCGGGATGAAACAAGCGGGCCAAGGCGGGCATTTCATGCAGCCAGGCGAGTTCTTCGATGACGCGGCGCAAGGTAACGACATGAAGGCAGCGAGTGCTTTTGACCAGCGGCGGTTTCTGGGAAGAGAGCCAAGTAAACCAGCCCAGAAAGTGCGGGTCTCGCCGGAGTTGATCGAGCGTCTGAACGCTGGGATGATGCCGGCCCAGATAGCGGAGAAAGTATGCGACGGTGGTGCGATAACGCCCTTTGGAGGACGCGCCCAATGAAGACGTCACCGACTCGATGGCGGTGAAGAACACCTCCTTCAACGGATGCACGAGGGGGACGCGGATGCGATTCATACAGGAGATGGAACGGGCCGAATCAGTTGAGCGATCGCGCGCACATATTGCTGATAGACATCCTGCGGAGTGACGCTCAAATAGACCAGAGTGGTCTGGATGCCAGCGTGCCCCATCAGTTGCATGAGCGCGGGCAGGCTGAGGCCGGCGCGCAGCATGTCCGAAGCAAAGGTGTGGCGGAAGCGATGCGGGTTGGCTTTTGTGACGCCGGTAGTTTGGCGATGATGGCGGAACAGCGAGCGGAGTCCGGCGGCGGTCAGGCGCGATCCCCGTGCCCGCCCCTTCAGGCAAACGAACACGGCCTTGCCGCAATGCGGAGGACGTTCCAGGCGGAGGTAGTGATCGAGCAGGCGAACCGATTCGGGAGCCAGCGGCAGCATGCGCACCTTGTTTCCTTTGCCGCGCACGCGAATCTGGGCTTCCGACAGGATGAGATCTTCTTGGTCCAGCGCGAGCACTTCACCGGAACGTAGCCCTTGGAGCAACATCAGCCCGACGATGGCCAAATCGCGGCCAGTGCGAAAGCTGCTCCAAAAGCGAGAGATTTCGTCTACCGACAGAGGCGCGACGACTCGCTTGGGAGTCTTCACGCGCAAGCCCGTCACCGCCGGGCGTGGACGGCCAATGCCGAGTAGGGACTTCCGCCAGAAGAACGTGGTGAAAGGCGGGCGAAGCGGTTGAGGGGCAGCGGTAGGAAAGAGGCAGCGCAAGGCGCGATCGGCCACCCAGACGCATTTGTTAATGGTGTTGGCGGCCGGGCGGGGATCTTGGCCGGAAAGATAGCGCAGGTAATCGAGCAGAGAGGAATCGCCGAGAGCCTGCTCGGTCACTTCCTCGGTGGCGTGACACTCGACCCACCAGCGGATGAAGTTAGTCAACGAGAAGGCGTAACCGCGTAGCGTGTGCCAAGCTAAGCCGCGGACCATGCACTGGTCCAAGAAACGGTTGACCCAAGCCACCTCGCGGCCTTCCGGCTGCGTGACCACGCGAAACGGGCTTTGTGCGTTACCCAGGCCGACCCGGTAGACCAACTCGTAGGTCATAAGCGTGCCCTCTCCAGGAGCGTTTGAAACTGATGGGCATCACCACCGCCGTGGACGAAGAAACTGTTCGGATCGTGCCCCGCGGGCAAGACCACGGGAAAGGCTTCGACGCCGCGGTCTAACAGGTGTTGCGCGAGCTGACGAGCGGCTCGCGCCCCGCTACCGTTGGCATCGGAGTCGAAGACCAGGTAAACGGCGCGTGTGGCGCCGTCGCACAACTGATGAAACTGCGTGGCGTTCAGGCACGTGCCCAATGAACAGGTCACGTTGCGAAAGCCGGCCTGCCAGAGAGACGCCCAGTCGAGCAGGCCCTCCACCAACAGCAGTTCGCGGCATTGGCGAACGCTTTGCCAATCATACAATCCACCTTTGCCGCCCGGCAGGAAGCGATGAGGAGCGGCCTGGCCGAGGCTGCGCCCGTAGAGGTTGGCCTCAATCGGGAAGATAAGGCGATGGGCCATGGTATCCAAGCCTTCCCGTGTGACCACGCCGGCTTGCTGCAAATCACCCAGCGAGAACCCCATACCCATCAAGTGAGCGCGCAGGCACCGGCCGGGGGCATAGCCGATGCGCATTCGTTCGACCAACTCTGGCTGGTGCACGCCGCGTTGTGCCAGGTAGGCCGCGGCTTCTGGATGTCGCTGCAGTTGGAGCTGATAGAAACGGACGACGTCGCTCAGCAGCGAGCCTAGGCCTGACCAGCGGCGGAGGATGGCGAGCGCTTCTCCGAACGGCACGCCGTGAAAGAGTTCGACGAAACGGATGACGTCGCCGCCGCGCCCACAGCCATAGCAGTAGAACAGGCTTTTGCCGGGATCCACCAGCAAACTCGGCCGGCGGTCAGCGTGCAACGGACACAGTCCCATCAGACGCCCGCGAGCGATGCGGCTGGCAGGCCTCCACTGCTGACTGACGAGGTAATCCAACAACGGAATCTGCTGCTTGAGTAACGCGGCGGCGACGTGGGCACTCATGGTGAGTTGGCCTCCAGGCGCAGAATACGACTGGCCGCCGGAAAATCCCAGGCAAGGATGGTAGGAGTGCTGAAAAAATTTGCTCGCACGGGCCAGCGCGACAGGACCAGCCAAAACAGCACGCTGGTGAACTTGCACCAGGACCAGCGCCGGAGCGTGGAATCATCGGGCAAGCGCGTCGAGTCCCGGCAGTGCGGCTCCGGGTTGCCTTTCGCGACAGCATCACACGCCTGTCGGCGGCACTCGTAGCTGTAGTGACCGTACGGCGACGACCACACCGGAAGAATGGTGAAGGTCTTCTTGCACGGCGGACACCGGCCGCGCCGCACCCAGATCCAGTCGTGCTTGTCGTCGTGAGCCTGCTTGCGGCGTCGTCCGTGCCCGATGATGGTCTCGCGGTCGCAGAACGGACAGTGGCGCGGCAACTGTGCCAGACTGATACCGACTACCCCGGCTCGGCCTTGTCATCCACCTCAGGCAGTGCGATAAAGAGAATCACGGCTGGCGTGAAGGCTTGCCGCTGGTCTTACCGCCAAGTTCGAGCCGGCGACCGGCCTTCACCCTCCTGTACGAACCAGTGTCGAACAAGAAGAGAAACAGTGCACCCGCACCGGCGCCGCGAGTGATCTCTAAGGAGGATTGGCCGGTTCAAAACCGTTAGGGAGGATCCATCCCGGCAAGTGTCAGCAACGGCCGTAAGTAGCACCAGCGGAACGCATCAGGTGTTTGCAGAAGATCACATACTTTATCGTCTAGTAAATCCCAAGGGCTGACCCTCCCACCGGACACGACTCCGACTTCGTGCCAACCCGCACGGCCGGTGTTGAGTGGAAACGATCAGCATCATAAACATGGTGGCGGCAGTGGCAGGTATTGATGGGAACTGCGCCACTTGCATCAGAGACAGTGTTGCTCTCTCCGGGTGCAGCAAGTCAACTCCCTTATGACTGCAACGGTACCTCTGCTTCGCTCTAGTCGTTTGCCGGCTATCGGCTGAACTCAGGCGCGAGGGCCAGACGGAAACCGAGGCGGCTTTCGCGCTGACCCGGCAAATTCCAGACGCGGCCGGGGGCGACCACGACGTTGGGCGAAGAGCAGTCCCAACACCCACCGCGGATGACGCGCCCGGGGCCGCCCGCGGCAGTAAAGCTCCCTGCAGCGGGGCCCATCGGATCGCGCACGCTACCGCCGGGGTATGTAGCCGCAAACCAATCCCCGCACCACTCCCAGACATTGCCGAGCATATCGTAGAGTCCCCATTTGTTCGGTCGTTTGGTGGCTACGGCGTGGGGCCCGTCGCTGGTGTTACCCCCATACCACGCGATCTCATCCAGCTCGCCCGCATAGGTCGGCTTGGTCCTGCCTGCGCGGAACGCATACTCCCACTCCGCCTCAGTCGGCAATCGGTATTCATAGCCCACGGGCAGGCGGCCAGCCGCACGCTCGCGCTCCGTCAGTTGGCCGCAAAACGTCACCGCTTCCTCCCAACTCACCCAATACACCGGTGCACCGTCGGCGAGGTTAAAGACCAGCTCATTTGGGTCGCTGACGTTTGTCCGATCCAACCCGTCACGAACGCTTAGCGGTTTCCCGGCCTTTCTGGTAAGGGTATCGTCAGCCAGTTGCCGGCGCACCTGTTCGACGACGTCGGTCCCCATCAGCGCCTTCCATTGGCCCTGCGTCACCTCAGTCTGCCCGAGCCAGAATGGATGTGCGATCGTCACGCGCGTCTGCAGCCGCCCGCGCCACGCCTCCGGGCCGCCCATCGTGAACGTGCCGGCGGGGATGGGCATGAGCTTCACCCCGAGCTCCGGCACCGTGCGTGATTCCGCAGCCGAAAGCAAATTCACGGAGCAGGCGACGGCGAAAGCTGCCAAAGCGCACAGAGAGCGTCGTGCGCGAGAAGGAAGCAGCGAGGTTTTCATGGGGGTCACTTCTGAAATTCTATACGGAAATCCAGGGTTCGTGATGATCAGCGCGCTTCCTCGGATTGCTCCTGCCTGGTCGGAAAGGTGCCAGTTATCCGGCCGGGCCGCTTCTTCGGGTCACCCGCGACTGCCAACTCGCCGCTACGCCGTTACTCGGGACGCTGGCCTCGCGACCGCCGATTGATTCCCGCGGCGCTGCGGGACGCGCAAAGGCGTTTCGAAAGCTAATTTCTGGCCATGGGCGCCAGGAGTCAAGTGCGTTTGGAAACGCACCACAAGCCGGAACGGGCTGTCTGGAAGCGATGCTTGGATAACAGTCCCCGGCTCTGCGCCGTCTCAGAGACGGACACTGGTTGTCGGAAAGACACTTTGAGATAGGAGGCTTGCTGCGATGTGGACCATCACGCGGGTTGAAGACGTGTTTCGAGAGGTTCGTCAGGCCGCGCGGGTACTGCGTCGCACGCCCGGGCATTCGATCGCGGTGATCACGCTGCTGGCCCTTGGCATTGGGGCCAATGCTGCAATGTTCAGCCTGGTCAACGCGCTTTTCATTCGTGAGCTTCCGGTTTACGAGCCGGAACGGCTGGTGGCCGTGAGCCCGGGTTGGCCGACGGCGCTTCTGGATGATTTCCGGCGCGCCCAGACTTCGTTCAGCTCAATCCTGGCAAACGGCTCGGTAGGGGCAACCGTGCTCTCAACGCCGGCCGGCGAGCAGCTAGCTGGAGTGAGCGGCGGCACGGTCAGCGGAAACTACTTTCAAGTTCTCGGGGTGCAGGCAGCGCTCGGGCGCGTATTCACCGAGGCCGATGACAGCCCAGGCGATCCCCAGCCGGTCCTTGTGATCAGCCACGCGTTCTGGCGGCGACAGTTCGGCGGCGATCCCAATGCGCTCGGCCAACGGATTCTTCTAGCCGGCACGCCGTTTTCGATCATCGGAATCGCGCCGGCGGCCTTTACGGGAATTTCGCCCGGCGTCGCACGCGACTTTTGGGTGCCGCTGCATGCGTTGTTCGTGACCGTCCCGGAGGGCGACGCCCGCCGAAGGCGAAGCTATCCCTGGCTGAGCACGATCGCGAGACTAAAGCCGGGCGTGTCCGTGATGCAGGCGCAGGCCGAATCCGAAGCGGTCTACAGCCAGATCGCTCCGCCGCCAACACAGCCGGAGGGAAATCGAAGAAGCCGTGTGCGAGTGGAACCTGCAAGCCGGGGATCGGGAGGTATACGCGGTCAACTGACAACCCCGATTCAGATTCTGGCGGGAACGGTAATTGTCGTGCTTCTGGTGGTGTGGGCAAATGTGGCCACACTGCTACTGGCGCGCGGCGCGGCCAGACAGCGCGAGATGGCGGTGCGGCAGGCACTGGGCTGCAGCCGGCTCCGCCTGATGCGCCAACTCTTATTGGAAGGCCTGCTGCTGGCTGGTGCGGGTGGAGCGATCGGAATAGTGCTGGCGCCAAACGCCGCGAGGGCCTTGCTGGCAATGCAGCCCAGCTTCGGCCGTCTCGATCTGGATCTTTCATTGGAACAGAACACACTGCTGTTCGGCCTAGGGATCTCACTGCTGACGGCTCTCGCCTTCAGCGTCGCGCCTGCCTTACGCGCTTCCGCCGCAAAGATCGGAACGGCCCTTAAAAGTTCGTCCGGCGGTCAAATCGGCCGCCAGAAGTTGATCCGCGCGGTAATCGCGGTTCAGGTAGCCCTTTCAGTAGTTCTGGTGGCCGCTTCGTTTCTGTTTACGCGAAGCCTGCTCGGCTTGCATACGATGGACACCGGCTTTGACCGGGAGCACCTCCTTTCCGCCATAGTCGACGCGGCGCCCGCTGGCTATCGCGACGGCGCATCACAAGCACTTTTGGGCGAGCGACTGGTGGAACGCCTGTCCGGGGTGCCGGGAGTGAAGTCTGCGAGCGTGGGTCTGTGCGCGGTGGTGATGGGCTGTTCGCGCGCGTCCGTGGTGAATTTCGAAGGCCGCACCTCGCGACCGGACGATCCCTCGATTTGGATCAATCCGGTCTCGCCGAACTATTTCGAGACCGTGGGAATTCCGCTGGTCATGGGCCGCGGGTTCGGACCGCAGGATCATGCCGGATCGCCGCACGTGGCGGTGGTTACGGATGCTCTGGCGCGGTTTTACTTTCCGGGTCAGAACGCTCTCGGCAAACGATACATAGAGCGTGATGGAGGCGAGGCTGTAGAGATCGTGGGAGTGGCGAGAGACGTCAAATTCGTGAGCCCTCGGGATGCGCCGATCCGCATGGCATTCCTCTCACGCTCGCAGTCTCCCGGTAGCATCGGTTATGTCCAGGTAAGGACCGAAGGCTCGCCCGAGGCGTTGGTGACACCCGTCCGACGGGCGATTCTCGAGGTGGAACCAAAAATATCCCTGAGGGGACCGGACCCGCTCTCAAGAGTCCTGGAACAGATCCTTTCCCGCGATATGCTCCTTAGCCGTGCCAGCGCTTTATTCGGCTTTATTGCGCTTCTGCTCGCCTGTTTCGGAATTTACGGTGTGATCTCCTATTTCGTGGCCGCGCGGTCGGCCGAATTCGGCATCCGCCTGGCACTCGGCGCGCAACCGCGTGCCATCATGCGGCACATCATCGCGGAAGCGCTGAAGACCGTGCTGCCGGGTACTATTGCCGGCATCGGCGCAGCGTGGGCCGCGGGACGTCTGGTCGAGTCCCTCCTGTTTGGCATCACCGGCCGGGACTTACTGACGCATGCCGGGGTGGCAATCACTCTTCTTTTGACGACTATCGCGGCAGCGTACGTTCCCGCGCTGCGGGCATCCCGCATTGATCCGCTTCGCACCCTTCGGGCTGAATAGCTAGCTTCTGCTTACATGATCTGAGGGTAGATCCGCTGTAGTCGCCAAGGGGCGAGTTAAGCCGCCCCTCCCAGAACGTTGGTTGTTCAGGGCTCGATTCCCATCTTGTCGTTGACCGCATAACGTAGCTTCTGTTTGCAACCCAGATAATGTTCGGTCGTCTGGATCGAGACGTGCCCGAGCAGGAACTGAATCTGGTCCAGCTCTCCGCCAGCAAGGTGGCACAGCCGAGCGCAGGTGCGCCGCAGATCGTGCGGGGCGAGTTTTGGAATATCGGCTCGTGCGGCGGCCGCTTTCACAATTTCCCAAAGCACCTTCGCCGTCATACCGGTTCCCCATACGCGGCCCCTTTTGTCAATCGAACGGAAGAGTGCACCGTCGGTGATTCCGCTCGCCTCCATCCATTTCTCAACGCCGGTTCTGACCCATGCCGGTATTGGTACGGTTCGGATATGGCCGGCCTTGCCGAGCAGGTCAGCGACAACCCAGCGTCCTCGCGCGACTGAATCGAATCGACACGTAGGGCAAGCAGTTCTCCACGTCGGAGGCCGCATCCGATCAGCATGGCGAGGATTGCGTAGTTTCTTATGCCGCGCAGTGAATCTCTTTCCACATTCGCCAGCAATCGTTTTCCCTGTTCGACGGTCAGCCAGTTCCCAAGGCGAACGCCGATCGGCGCACGCCTTTCACCCTTCGAATGCCGGCGGCCAGTTCAGGACTGAGTAAACCAGAATCCGCCGCCTCGAAGGCGACTCGCCGTACGGCCGCGAGCCGCAAGTTAATCGTCGTAGGGGCATAGCGCTTCTGTTCGGGAAATATTCTGTATCGGAGTACGACAGTTCTATTGAAAGAAAGCCTCGGCTCCGAGCAATACCACTCGACAAAATCAGTGATGGCGCGATCGTACGTTCGTTGGCCGCTTTTCGATGTGAGACTGTTCAGAACTGCTGCTTTAGACTGCTCCAGATCCGGAAGCGCCAGGATTTGCTTCGGCGATCGTTTCCTCTTGCGTGATTGCGACATGGTCCCGGCCTCCCCGACCGGTTCCGTCAGCATGAACCACACTCCCTACTACGCCGTTGATCGCGGGCAACGTTGCTGATGTAAGCTTCGCGGCTCTGGAACCAGCGCAGATTCTGGTAGCATGGCCCCATGCTGTCGCTCATCCCGTCTTCGCTCCTGGCCATTCTCCTAAGCAACACAATATACGCACAGGATGTCGACACATCTCCGCACAAAATCCAATTCGTCACCGTGGACAAGAACGTCAGACTGGAGGTGCTCGACTGGGGCGGGTCCGGGCGACCGGTGGTGCTGTTGGCAGGCTTGGGAAGTGATGCGCATGTCTTTGATGAGTTCGCGCCAAAGCTTACCGGAGAGTGTCACCTTTATGGAATCACGCGGCGTGGGTACGGTTCTTCAAGTGCTCCCGTCCCGACGGACGATAAAACGTACTCGGCGGATCGGCTTGGGGATGATGTGCTCTCTGTGATCGACCAGCTTCACCTTGATCGGCCCGTGTTGGTTGGGCATTCAATCGCGGGCGAAGAGTTGAGTTCCGTGGGGTCGCGGCATTCCGAAAAAGTCGCGGGTCTGATCTACCTTGATGCAGGTTACGGATATGCCTTTTACGAAGCAACGCTGGGATGGTTGGATATCGATGTCGTCGATGTTCAAAAGGAGCTGGACCTGCTGCGCGCGGGCAAAGGGCCAAATGACACGCGACAGGCAATTCGGGAATTGCTCGATACGATGCTTCCGCGGCTCGACAACGACTTGAAGCAGGAGCATGAATACCTTGGGTCCCTTGACCCTGCAATGATTACCGGCGACTCGTTATCGATGACGGCGGCATCTCAGGCGATCCTGGCCGGCGAAAAAAAATACACCAAGATCGGGGCGCCGATCCTGGCTATTTTTGCTGTCCCGCATGACATGGGTAAATTAGTGGGCAGTGACCCAGCACGCCGCGCCGTCTTCGATGCGCATGATGAAGCGAGTACGGGGGCGCAGGCGACAGCGTTTGGAAAGGGCTTGCCCACCGCTCGGATTGTTCGCCTGAGACACGCGAACCATTTTGTATTCAAATCGAACGAAAAGGACGTGCTGCGCGAAATGAAAGCATTCCTCAGCAGTTTGCCTTGAACAGTTGTCGCAGTGAGTGCCATGGATCACGCGAAATCCCCTCATCGATTCGAATCGAAACTGTTACAGGGATCTTCGCGGCAGGGCCGTCGGCGACGCGGGACCGAAACCAACTCCGTGAATTTCCAGTGTTTCGTAAGCGTTTGAACTGGCGTGGTGCTTAGCGACGGCGTTCTGACCGCTACTCCTGCCTTGTCGCGCAGCGTTTAGCAATGTCCGGATTGCTCCTGGATCACGCACAATGCTTCCATTATCCAAAGTTATCGGGCTATTAACCCAGATTATGGAAGAGTAGGCTATCCGGCACTTCATGACGCCGTGACAACGAGCCAGGGTCTGGTGGATCGACGCCATCGGAATCTGTTGCTGCAGGGTGAAACCCCGCGCCATCAGTTCCTGCCGCATCGCAACCGGTGAAAACAACCGAGCTGGCTCACTGCGCAACACGATGCGAACCGACTCTGTCAAGCCGGCGTCGGGACCGGCCCACGTGCTCGTTACCAGCGGCCTCAACCCTTCGATCCCCTTTTCGAGGCTCAAGATTTCAGCATTTGAGTTCGATCATCAGGCCTGGCCCACTTCGATCATCTAATTTGGCCCAC
>JBDTMZ010000138.1:0-44292 GCA_039934035.1 Candidatus Solibacter sp.
GCCGATAAGAAAATGCAGATAAAAACGGCGGTGTTTTCATCGGCGTTCATCGGCGGCCCACCGTCTTCCGTTGCCAGGATATCGGAATGCCCCCGGGTTTCGGCATGGTTGGACAGGCATTCGGATCGGAAGTCAAAGAGGTGGTTCGCGGTTCGTCCGGGTCACGCTGGAAGGTCGTGCGAGATCACGAGGCGTAGGGCGGCAGACTCGGCAAACGCGCGAAAATCGGCATCTCTGGTCAGCAGCGCTACTCCGTGATCGATGCAAGTTTGCGCGATCAATGCGTCGCCCAGTCGCGCCTTCCGGCGGCGGGCCAGCACCTTGGCGCGGAGTTCTCCCGCGCGGCGCCAATAACCGCTCTCCACGTCCAGCAACGGCAGTTCGGCCAGGACGCCAGCTACGTCTGACGGCAGCTTTGGGTCACTCAGAAGTTCCGCAAGAACCGCAGGCACCATCAGGACCTGGCGATCCTGCAGGGCTCTGTCGAGAAGGTCGCTGTCCTTGCCGCCATCACCCTCCAAAAACCCGATCCAAGTGCTGGTGTCAACGGCAATCACCGGTCTTCTTTCAGCTCAGCCGCCGTTCGCGAAAAACGGACCTTGCCGCGCAGTTGCCGCAGGCGCGCATAGGCGTGCGAGGCGGCTACCAGTTGTAGACCTGTGCGAACAGTCTGAGTGACTCCAGTGCCACTAGCCTGCTGTGCTTTCTCGAGAAGGTCCGGCGGAACCTCGACGGTGATCTTCCGGGCTCGCTGCATTACTTCAAAATACCATATCGAGTACCAGTATCAAATATGGTGCACGTGTTATGGCGACAACCCGGAAATCAAAACGATTGGCCGCCGATGAACGTCGATGCACGCCGATAAGAAAATGCAGATAAAAACGGCGGTGTTTTCATCGGCGTTCATCGGCGTTCATCGGCGGCCCACCGTCTTCCGTTGCCAGAACATCGGAGTACCTCAGATTGTGGCGGCGTGGGTGAAAGGAACTCGCGGGCGGTGACATTCCTCAGTGACACGGACGAGAGGCGGGAACTCTTCGGAGGCTTTCGCGGTCCAATCCTGCAGACCGAAACGACGCGCGACGAGCAGCGCGGCGCATTTGATGCCGCGCTGGTTGCGACGAGAGCGGCTATGTCTGCGCGCTGTGTCGAGGAGTCTACTTATGCCCGGAACGTCGAAGAAGTGTGTCTATGCCACCGCAGCTTTGCTGCTGGCCGGCTCTCTCATTCTGTATTTATCGAACGGCGCGCAGGCGGCGACCGGAGATGCGGTAGCGGCCACCTACGTGGGCGGCGTGCTGCGGGTCGAAGTTCCCTACCGCGGACTGGAGGCCGGCGCGGGCGAGTGGAGCGTGCAGGTTCTGGATCCGGAGGACGTGGTGCTGGCGCAGGCGGCGCGGCAGGTCACGATCACGCAGGCGGCAGGCAGTTGGAGCAGCGACATCGCGCTGCCGAAAGCGCTGCCGACGGACGAGATTGTGTGGCATCGGGTACGCTATCGCTTCCAATATGCCGGCGCGAAGACGCCGTCGATGAAAGGCACGGAATCGATTTCGGAGATTCTACGCATGCCCACGGTACACGTGCTGGGGCAGGAGACTTATCTGGCGGGCGGGGCGGCAGCAGTGCGGGTGATCGTGACCGATTCCAAGAACAACCCGATTGCGGGCGACAGCACGGTGCGGGTGGAACTGGCCGGCGGGACACGCCCGCGGGTGCTATTCGCCGGCAAGGTAAACCGGCGCGGCACGACGGAAGCGCAGTTCCGGTTTCCGGCGGCGCTGGCTGGAGCACAGACGCTGCGGTATGTGGTGGACACGCCGATCGGGTCGACTGAATTGACGCAGCCGGTGAAACTGGAAAACCGCGCGGCGATTCTGCTGACCACGGAGAAGCCGATCTATCAGCCGGGGCAGACGATTCACGTGCGGGCACTGGCGCTGGATCGCGCCAATCAGACGGCTGCCGCGGGGCGCGAAGTCACGCTGGAAGTGGAGGATTCGCGCGGCAATAAGGTTTTCAAGAAAGTGACGAAGACCAGCACCTACGGCGTGGCTGCGGCGGAATTCGCGCTGGCGGACGAGGTCAATCTGGGTACTTACCATCTGCGCGCGCTGATGGGCGGCGGCGGCGACGAGGCAGCGAATAAGTCGGAGATCGCACTCAACGTGGAGAGGTATGTGCTGCCCAAGTTCAAAGTAGCGATCGAATTCACGGGCAAGGCGAAGCACGGCTATCGTCCGGGCGACCATGTGACGGGCACGGTGCGCGCGAACTACTTCTTCGGCAAGGCGGTGAGCGATTCGGAAATCGTCGTGAAAGGGACGGCGATGGATGTGGGAGTGGTAGAGGCGGGGCTATCGAAAGGAAAGACGGATGGCGAGGGCGTGTACCAATTCGACCTAACACTGCCCAAGTATTTCGCGGGGCTGCCGTTGAATCAGGGCGCGGCGCGCGTGCTGATCGAGGCGACGGTGAAGGATGGAGCCGGACACCCGGAGACCAAAGGGGAGCCGGTCACGGTGAGCCAAAGCCCGCTTTTGCTGACCGCGATTCCGGAGGGCGGCACGCTGGTACCGAATCTGGATAACCAGGTGTTCGTGCTGGCGTCGTACGCGGACGGGAGTCCGGCGGCGGCCCGGTTGAAGGTGCGCGCGGCGGGCAATGCGGAGCAGTCGGTGACCGCGGATGCGGGCGGGGTGGCGGTGGTGAAGATCCGCGCCGGCGCCGACCTGACGGCCATGGAGGTGGAAGCGAGCGATGCGGAAGGCAATCGGGTGACACGGAGTGTGCCCCTGGAAGTGCGCGGGGGAGACGAGCAGATTCTGCTGCGCACGGAACGCGCGGTGTATCGCGCGGGCGAGCGGATGGCTTTGAAGGTTTTGTCGAGCAAGGCGCGCGGGACCGCTTATGTGGACGTGGTGAGGAACGGGCAGACGGTGCTGACGCGCGATCTGGACCTGGTGAACGGAGTGGCGGAACTCTCCGTCGCGGCCACGCCGGAGATGGCGGGCACGCTGGATTTCAACGCCTATCTTCTGGGGCGGGATGCGCGTCCGGTGGGCGATCACCGGCTGGTGTTCGTGCAGCCGGCGGACGAGTTGAAGATCGAGGCCGCGAGCGATGCCCCGGTCTACAAGCCGGGCGAGGAGGCGCGGGTGCGCTTCCGGGTGACGAATGCGAAGGGCGAAGGGGTGCAGGCGGCGCTCGGAATCCAGGTAGTGGACGAAGCGGTGTTCGCACTGGCGGAGAAGAGGCCCGGTTTCGCCAAGGTATTTTTCTATCTGGAGCAGGAGGCGCTGAAGCCGCGCTACGAGATTCACGGGTTCGGCATGCCGGATATCGTGGAGCCGGTGGAGTTGGCGAAGGTGGAGCAGCGCGACCGGGCGGCACGCGCCCTGTTCGCCGCCACCGAGGTGGTGAACCGCAACCGGTTTGAAACCGAAGCGGGCGCGGCGGTGCCGCAAGCCAAATTCGCCGGCTACGGCGCGCGCTATCAGGCGACGTTCAGCAAGCGCACGGCACAAATGGCGGAGAAGCTGACGCGCACTTACCAGCAGAATCGTAACGCGGGGGACCTGATGGTCCTGGCACGGGCGGAAGGGCTTCGCGATGCCTGGGATAACGACATTCAGGTGGAGCGTGTCTCCTGGCGGCGGGAAACGTACTCGCTGCAGAGCGCGGGTCCGGATCGCCGTTTCGGGACGCCCGACGACCTGTGGGAGGCCGTGGAGGTGAACCGGACGAAGGCGCCGGGAGCGCCGGTATCGACGCAGTTGCCGGTGGCGGTGGAGGTGGAGCACGAGCGGGGTCCGTTCAATGGGCGGGCGGAGATCCTGGCGACCGTGAAATTCGCCAGCGGGCCGGTATTGGGCGCGGTGGTGACGGTGCGGGAGACAGCGACGGGGGCGACGCGTACGGCGACTTCCAATTCGTCGGGGCAATATAATTTCGCAGGGCTGCCGGCGGGCGAGTACCAGGTGAAGATCGCCGCGCCGGGATTCCAGGGCGCCACACGTACGGTGATGTTGAAGGCGCGCGACCGCGCGGTGGTGACTTCGATGGTGCAGTCGGGCGCCGCGGTGGACACGCTGCTGGTGTCGCAGTTGCAGGTACAGGCGCTGCGCGGACAGCAGGGGGGCATGGGCGGCGGCGGGGGAGCGCGAGTCTTCGACGGTCCGGCTGGAGTTGTCGGCGGCGTGCTCGGCGGAATAGTAGGGGGCGTGGCTGGCGGCGCACCGGGGGGCGTGTTTGGCGGAATCATGGCGCGGCAGTTTGACGCGGGCAGGCTGATGGTGCCGCAGGCGCTCCTTGCGAAGGAGATGCTTCGGGAAGACGCGTCGGTCAACACCTTCACTGCCGTGAAGAAGGAGAAGGATGCGGCGGGGGGAGGCGAGGCGCGCGTGCGCTCCTATTTCCCGGAGGCACTGTACATCAATCCGGAAATTGTGACCGATGGCGATGGACGGGCCAGCGTGGTGATTCCGATGGCGGATTCGATTACCACGTGGCGCATGGCGATGATGGCCTCCACCACGCGCGGGGCGCTGGGCAGCGGGACGGCGTCGCTGAAAGTGTTCCAGGACTTTTTCGTGGACCTGGACATGCCGGTGACGCTGACGCAGGGCGATCGCGTGTCGATTCCGGTGGCGGCGTATAACTACTCCGGGTCGGCCGGCAACGTCGCGCTCGACTTGAAGGCTGACGATTGGTTCACGCTGGTGGAAGACGCGGCGAGCAAGAATCTGGCCGTGGAGGCGGGCAAGGTCGGAGGCACGCAATACACGCTGGAGGCGAAGCGCATCGGCAAATTCAAGCTGACGCTGTCGGCGCGTATGTCGGGCGGGGCGCGGCGCGCGGACATCGTGGTGCGCGAGATCGAAGTGGTGCCGAATGGACGCGAGCAGAACCTGGTGTTCAACGGGCGGTTGGAGAGCGCGGTCCGTCACGAGGTGACGTTCCCCGGGAACTCTGTGCCCGACGCGGGGAAGATTTTCGTCCGACTCTATCCGGGTCCGCTCTCCCAGGTGATCGAAGGCATGGACGCGATTCTGCGCATGCCGGGCGGCTGTTTCGAGCAGACGTCCTCGAGCACGTACCCCAATGTGCTAGCGCTGGATTATATGAAGCGAACGAAGAAGCTGACGCCAGAAGTGCATGCCAAGGCGGAGAGCTACATTGCGAACGGGTATCAGCGGCTGCTGACGTTCGAAGTGCCGGGCGGAGGCTTCTCGTGGTTCGGCAATCCGCCGGCGAATAAGATTTTGACGTCGTACGGCCTGATGGAGTTTGGCGATATGGCGAAGGTGTACGATGTGGACCCGCGGTTGATTCAGCGCACGCAGCAGTGGCTTGCCGGACAGCAGCAGGCAGACGGCAGTTGGAAGCCCGACACGAATTTCATCAACGAGGGGGCGACCAACCGCTTCAACACGGACGTGCTGCGCATCACCGCCTACATCGGTTGGGCGCTGGCGAACACCGGACATCAGGGGCAGGCGGTGGAGAAGGCCAGGCAGTACGTCGAGCAGAAGATGGGCGGCAAGGTGGACGCGTATACGGCCGCGGTAATCGCCAACTTCGCGGCGGACTACGGGAAGGATCGCGGCTTCACGGAACGGGCGATGCAGATGCTGCTGGACGCCCGGACGGAGAAGGACGAACAGGCATGGTGGAGCGCGGAGGAGACCGCGGTGTACTCCACGGGAGCCAGCGCCGCGGTGGAGACCACGGGTCTCGCGACGCAGGCGCTGCTGAAGTGGGGCGGCGCTTCGGCAACGGCGGCGAAGGCGTTGTCGTACCTGGCGTCGAAGAAGGACGCGCAAGGCACGTGGGGCAATACGCAGGCGACGATCATGGCGCTGCGCGCGATTCTGCTGTCCACGGAGAAGGGGGCGGCGGACGTGCGCGGGACGGTCGAGGTATCGCTGAACGGGCAGACTGTGGAGACGCTGGTGTTGACGGCGGAGAATAACGATCTGCTGCATCAGTTCGCGCTCAAAGGAGTGAGCTCGCAGGGCGCGAATGCGGTGGAGGTGCGTTTCCGCGGCAAGGGGCAACTGGCGTACCAGGTGGTGGGCCGTCACTTCCTGCCGTGGGACGAAAAGCCGGCGCGGGAGGCGCTCTCCATCACGGTGAACTATGACCGGACGCGGCTGGCGCAGGATGATGTGGCCACGGCGACGGCAACGGTGAAGAATAATGTGAATCAGGTGGCGAAGATGGTGATGGTGGACCTGGGAATCCCGCCGGGGTTCGATCTGTTAAGCGAAGATCTGCAGGGTTACCAGGAGAAGAGCGCGGGCCGGAAGAGCGGGCGGCTGGAGAAGTTCAGCTTGACGGCGACGCAGGCGATTTTATACTTCGATTCGCTGGGCGCCGGGGAGACGATTTCCCTGCCCTTCCGCCTCAGGGCGAAGTATCCGATTAAGGCTCGGACGTTCCAATCGCTGGTGTATGAGTATTACAACCCTGAGGTGAATTCGGTGGCGCGGCCCGTGCAGTTGGAAGTGCGGAAGAAGTAAGGGGAGGGGGGCAGTGGTTGCGTGCATAACGGGCTCGTGCTTCGAGGCGGTATGGACGGACGAGAAAGACGATTCGTCCGTCCCACCCGCGGCAGCCACACTGCCTGGTGAGAGGTCGACGTCATTCGCACCGGCTGGAGGTTTGAGCGCGCGATGCCGTCTGTGACTTCGCGCCGCCTGAAGTCGGCGGCAGCCAGGAATGGCTGCCCCACAAGGCATTGGTGGATCGCGCGCATCACTGGCTAGCGGAAGGCGGGCTGAGTCCAGGCTGCGGAGCCGTAGGAGGATTGCACGCGGGCTCGGACGTAGCCTTCGCCGCCCTTGAAGCGGTAGGAAGGCGTGGTGTCGAACGACCTGGCGAGCACCCTGCCCTTCGACCCGATGAAGGAGGTGGTGAATTTTTCCGTCCCCTGGGGCGCGATCACCAGGGTGTAAGTGGCGGGCGTGATTTGCACGTCGGCGAGTTTGACTCCGGTGGAGGCGTAGAACTGGCCCTGTTCGATGGCTTGGCGAAGGGCGGCCGGGGTGAGTTCCTCGGCACGGACCTCGATCCAGCCGCGGCCGGGGTTGGCGAATTCGCGGCCGAACCGCTTAAAGTGATGCGCGTCGTCGACCGCGATTCCCTTGATGCGGCGGCCGGCACTCAGCAGCACATCCCACATTTCGTCCAGGGACTGGAAGCCACCGCCGCCCACGTTGTTGACCGTCGGGTGACCGTTGTAGACCTCCATCAGGCCGAGATTCTGTACGCGCAGCAGGTCATCGGCCGTCACCGCCCAGCCGTAGTTGGGGTGATTGATGGAGGGCAGGGCCTTGGCGGCGAGAATGGCGTCGACGTTGTTCTGGATGGTGTTGGCAACGGTGGTGCCGTGACGGGGCTGGAGCTCGGTGGCGAGGTCGTAGGCATTGACGTGAATCGGCTTGTCCTGCCAGGCGTCGGTGACCTCCTCGCCTTGGAGGAGGATGAACTTCCCTGGATCCTGATGCGCGGCGTTGAGCGGTGCAGACTCGGTCAGGTGATTGTGGTCGCTCAAGAGCAGGAAGTTGTAGCCGTGCTCGCGGTACCAGACAGCCACGTCGGAGGGCGCGGAATCCCCATCGCTGTTCAAGGTGTGGGTGTGCAGATTCCCCTTGTACCAGCGGCCGGCAGCGGGCGCCGGCGCGGTAGTTTGCGTAAGGGCGACGCCAAGGGCGAGAAACGCGAGGGCGGCGAAACGGAATGACCACGAGCGGTGCATTCTCCCGAGTGTAGTACAAGGCTCGCGAGGTTCAGCGAATGCGGCCGTGCGTTGGGGTGGCTGGCGACCGCATCGGACGGGGAGACTTACGATCACTGCGCCTCTCATAACTGGCGTGGGCGCGGCATTTCTGAAGTAGATGACGGAATGGAAGGGAGCGCAAACGTACTAAGGCGAAGCGGTCGGGTAGTCCGATCCGGGTTCGAGGGCAAGCGAAATTCTCAGGAGCGCGATAGTATGTCTTGGATAAGGAAACTGGCCATGTTCGCTACACAAGCTAAGGACGTACAAATCACAGCCCCCATCAACGAGGCGCAGCAGGCGATCCTCACGGACGAAGCTCTTGGCTTTCTCGCCATGCTGAGCCGGGAATTCGAGACCCGGCGGAGGGAACTGCTGGCCGCCCGGCGTTTCCGGCAGGAAGAGCTGGATCGAGGAGTCATGCCTGGCTTCCTGGAATCCACCGCCCAGATTCGCGCGAGCGAATGGCAGGTAGCGCCGATTCCCGCGGACCTGCTGGACCGGCGCGTCGAGATTACCGGACCCGTGGAGCGCAAGATGGTGATTAACGCGCTCAACTCGGGCGCCAAGATCTTCATGGCGGACTTCGAAGATTCCAACTCTCCCACGTGGTCCAACGTGGTGGATGGGCAAGTGAATCTGCGCGACGCGGTTCACGGTTTGATTACGTACACCAGTCCGGAGGGCAAGCGCTACGAGGTGGTGGAGAGCCCGGCGGTGTTGATGGTGCGGCCGCGAGGCTGGCACCTGGTGGAGAAACATTGCCTGGTGAACGGCGAACCGATCTCGGCATCGTTGTTCGATTTCGGGCTGTATTTTTTCCACAACGTACGGCGGCTGATCGACAATGGCACCGGTCCTTACTTCTATTTGCCGAAGATGGAAAACCATCTGGAAGCGCGCCTGTGGAATGACGTTTTCACACTGGCGCAGCGGGAGTTGGGGATTACGCAGGGCACCATCCGCGCCACAGTCCTGATCGAGACCATTCTGGCGGCATTCGAGATGGACGAGATTTTATGGGAATTGCGCGAGCACTCCGCGGGGCTGAACTGCGGGCGCTGGGATTACATTTTCAGCTTCATCAAAAAGCTACGCAATCGGCCCGGCTTCGTGCTGCCGGACCGCGCCACGGTGACGATGGACTGCCACTTCCTGAAGTCGTACGTGAACCTGCTGATCCAAACCTGCCATCGCCGCTGCGTGCACGCGATGGGCGGCATGGCGGCGCAGATTCCGATCAAGAACGACAATGAGGCGAACCAGGCGGCGCTGGAAAAGGTACGTCAGGACAAACTGCGCGAGGCCTGGGCAGGACACGATGGCACGTGGGTGGCGCATCCGGGGCTGGTTGCGGTGGCTCGCGAGGTGTTCGATACGTACATGCCGCACCCCAATCAGATCGAACGAAAGGTGGCGGCGGAAGTTGGGGCATCGGACCTGCTGGCGGTTCCCACGGGCGAGATCACGCGCCAGGGACTGGAGCGCAATATCGACGTCGGACTGCAGTACCTGACGATCTGGATCTCGGGCAATGGCTGCGTGCCCATCTACAATCTGATGGAAGACGCCGCGACGGCGGAGATCTCGCGCGCCCAGGTTTGGCAGTGGCTGAAATACGGCGCCAAGATGTCCGACGGACAGCAGGTCACGGCGGACCTGGTGCGGGAGGTGGTGGCGGCGCAAAGGGAACGCCTGGCATCGCAAATGCCCGCCAAGGAACTCGCTCAAGCCTGCGAGCTATACGAGGAAATGATGCTGGCCGCGGACTTCCCGGAGTTTCTCACCCTGCCGGCTTACGAACTGCTCAATTGATGAGGGTGGCTGGGGTCCGCGCGCGTGAGCGGGGCTTGCTCGGGTGGCCGGCGTCTTGGCGACGCTGCGGCGGTGTACGACATTGGCGGTGTCGCGAGCGGCACGGAAGCGATGGGGAAGTGACGGGGCGCGGCGTTTCCGGCGACGTGCCGGCCCTCGCGCGTGCCTACATCGACGGATTGAACAGCTGGCGGACGTGCCGGAAATAAGCGGCGCCGCCTCAATCTGATTCGTCGTCTTCGCCGGAATCGGCGTCCGCGATCCATTGGACAGGGGCGTTGCACGCGTGCAGGTCGAAGAAATCGCGGAGGCGCTCGATACTGGCGCTATCGCGCACCATGACTGCCACTTCGCGGCGCAGATTGAGCGACGGCGGCGACAGCGAGACACTGCCGATGGCGGCGAGGGTGCCGTCCACCAGAATCATCTTGCCATGCGAATCAAGTCCATCGAGCGCATGCCTGCCAAGCACCTGCACCGATATGCCTTGGGCCTGGCGCCACTTGAGAAGGCTCACGAATTCGGGGTCGGTGACGCGGTGGTCGATGATGCGGATGGAACGGCGGGCCCCGAGCAGCAGGTTGACGAGGCGGGGGCGCGCGAAATCGGGGCCGGCGATCAAGTCGCCATTGATCGTGCGCGGCAGGGGGGCGTCGGGCGACGAGCAATCGGCTTCGAACAGGCGGGTGAGGCCCGCGACGACACTGGCGTCATGGGTGACCAGGACGAAATCGCAAGTGCGTTCGAAACATTTGCGCGTGAAGTTGAGCGAGGTAACCAGCGCGGGTCCGCCATCGGCCACCATATATTTGGCGTGGTATTTGCGCTGCTCACCGCCATAGCGGCAGACCTCGGCGCCCATGGTTTGGAGCAGGACCTCCAATTCACGCAGGCGCTTCCCCCAGTCTTTCGCCTTCTTCGTGATGAGGGCGCGGACCCTGACCTTACGGCGGATGGCCGAGGCGAGGGCATCGAGAATCGGGAAATCGTCACACCGGAAGACGGAGAAGATGAGTTGTTGGCGAGCGTTGCCGATCACACTCAGAATGGCCTCGCGACGTTCTGCAGGGTGGATGAGGAGGCGTTCCAGGAGAGCGGCGGGCATGAAGCACACAGTCTAATTCATGTACGCCGGGAAATGCTAGAACTCGAGCCGATTGAGCGATTCCAAAGCGAGTTTGCACGAGGTAAGAGCCTTCCTGGCCGGCTTGCGGTCTGCGCGTTCGCCCGGTATGGAAATCCATGCCGTGCCAGGCGATGGTGTTTCCCTGCGGTGTAACCTGCGCCGTGGTGAGGGCAAGGGTTTACCCGATGGACAGGGTATCAGGCGTATCTTAGAGTAGCGGCGATGGCCAACGCGAACATTCAACTCAACGTGTACGACGGACGGCGGCGGCTGCTGGATCCGTCGGTTTCCTGGACCGCCACTACCTACGACGGGCGCGGATTGAATGAGCGCAAGCAGTTGCTTTTCGGCCCGTTCAAAGGCGGCAGTCAACTGCTGAGCGTGCCGTTCTTCGACAATTTCGGCGACACCTACACGGTGATGGTGAATGCCGACGGCGTGGGATCCAACGCCTGGCGCCCGATCATGGTGACCGACCGCGGGCCGGTGGTGGCGGATTTGATGCTGCTTCCGAAGAATGGCAGGCCGCACTTCGCCGAAGCATCCTGGGAGATCCTGCGCCAACAGCGTCCGAATGTTGCCCGCATGATCCGCGCCTGCTGTGCGAGCAACGAGGCGGCCGGCGCGATGTACACGGCGGGATTCGAAGGTCGCGGCACGTCGGTTGCCTGCTTCCTCAATCTGGTGACAGCGATGGCGGACATCCAACTGCCGTCGGGCAGGAATCCGCTGGACTATTACTGGAATGCCGGCTGGCCGGCGGGCGACCCGAACACGGATGACTGGGCGAAGAGTTTCGACAAGGTCATGAAGGTCGACCGCTTCTTCGGCTATGTGGACCTGGCGATTCTGGCCGACATTCGCAACGCCGCGAAGTTGGGAGCATTTTCCAAGGAACCGAATCCGGAGAAATGGGGACACCCGGGTGCGACCTTGAGCTACAAGCAAACGCAATTCGACGTGGCCAACATGCAGTTGACCTTTCACGAGAGGGATACGGCTCAATTGCGCGACGAGAACAACAACGTCGTGCAGTGCGTGAAGGTCGAACCCGACATCGATTATTTCCGCGACCCTGTTGCGCACGGGTTGCTGGAGTTCCTGCCGAACGCGCTCACCAAGGGGAAGACGGACGTCCGCGAGGTTTACGCGCTGCGCTGGATGGCAGGGAAACGCGAGGCACACCTGCCGGAATTCAATCCGCTCTACACAGTGGAAGCGTAGATTGCCCGGCCTACCACGGGCCTGGTGACGACGCGCCTGGCTGCGCGGCGAGTCACTTTGTGCTGGCGCTGGGCTTCCGCATCACGTGGCGCACTCCGGCTGGGCACGACGAATTGGTGCACCCTGCCGTAGACGCTGCGGGGAGGTCCCCAGAGAGCGAGCGCGAACCGGATCACCAAAGTGCGGCAGAAGATGCGACTTAAGATACCGATGAGCGGCCCGGGGGAGCGTCGATGGAACGAGGATTGCATAAGTTGAATCGAGAATACGACTAACTCCTTTGGGGGAACAAAAACAATGCAAAAACTTACACTATGTGGGCTGTTTATTGGCCTGACTGGCATACTGGGCGCTCAAGAAATGCACCGATTTTCCGTTACAGCCGGCGCAGGCTTCACCTCACCCGTGGGCAGGACATCCGATATTGTGGACACCGGATGGAATGTGCGAGCGGGGCTCGGTGTTAACTTTCATCCCCATGTCGGGCTAATGCTGGACGTGGGATATGACTCGATGGGCGTAAGATCACCGATTCTGAATAATCTGGGCTTCGGGGGCGGCAGCCTCAGTGTATTTTCGGCAACGCTCAATCCCGTGGTTCACATCCTGCCGACAGGTCCGGTTGACGTTTACCTGACAGGCGGCGGCGGACTTTATCGCCAAAGCCGCGAATTTACGCAGCCAGGCGTTGAGCGCGGTGTGGGTTTTGACCCGTTCTTCGGCTACTATCCCTATGCGTCTCCGGTAGATGTGGTAGTAAGTTCCTATTCGGTGGTGAAACCGGGCGTCGACGGCGGGATGGGAATCGCGTTCGGCAGCAAATGGGGTGGGAAGTTTTTTGCGGAAGCACGTTATAACCGGATCTTCCTGAGAAACCGGCATACGGACTATGTGCCCGTGACGTTCGGCTTCCGCTGGTAGAGCGACTTACTCCTGGGGAGCATAATAGCCGCGCCGATAGTAAGTATGCAGGGGGCCCTGATCTTTAGGGATCAGGGTGAGTTTCACGTGGTGGTATTTTCCGTCGGCGGCCATTGCATTCGGGGAGTAGCCGAGAACATATTGGTTGCGCAATTCGCGCGACAGCTGCCGTCCGATTCCGGGCAAGGCATCGATGCTGGCGACCGGAAACTCCCGGCCGCCGGTGTCGAGCGCCACTTCGTCGAGCAAGCCGGGTCCGCGGCGCTCTTCGGCGGAATGCCTGACGGAATAATCCTGGTCATAGACTCCCAACACGTAAACCTGCAAATCGGATTCGATGAGGGTGGACCGCAGTTGACGAAGATTCCGGCGGCTAAAATTGTCGCCGCCATCGGACAGAATGATGAGGGCCTTGCGGGAATTGCGGGCGTGCTTCATCTGCTCGGCAGCGAGCTGGACCGCGTCCAGCATGGCGGTGAAGCCAGATGCTTTTGCGTGAGCAATTTCGGCCGTGATCCGAGACCAGTCGCGCGTAAAGGGGATCTTCAGTTTGGCGCGGCCGTTGAATTCCACCAAAAAGAATTCATCCTGCGGAGAGGCCGATTGGAAGAACGCCTCGGCCGCGGCCGACGCCCTGCCCAGTTTGTTCTTCATGCTGCCGCTGATGTCCAGGAGAACGCCCGCTGAAACGGCGGCGTCGTCTTGCGTGAAGTGGGTAATGGTTTGCGGCACACCATCCTGAAAGAGCGCAAAATCTTCCTTCTTGAGGCCCACCACCGGACTGCCGCTCGCAGCAGTTACGTGTACGGGGATGAGCACGAGGGACGAATCCACACGCAGGGTGGGGCGCGACGCCGGTTGGGGTAACGTGTGCGGGCGGATGGGCTCAAGGGGACCCGTCACCGCAATCTGCCACGCAAACCCACCCGGAGAGAAACACAGGATGGCAATGCCTGCCCAGGAACGAGTTCCTCTTGCCATCCTGTGATTTTACATCCGCGCGAGGGTGCTTGGGGAAGCCGTTGCGGCGGGCTACTTCTGCACGGAGACGGCTGAGGTGAAGCTGCCGTTGTCGGCCTGGAGGACGAGCGGGAGATCGCCGTTAGCGGCTCCAGGGGGCACTTGCACATTCACCTGATACACGCCCGCGCTTCCGCCAACAGTCCCGGCGAAGGCCACTGCGGCTGACGCGCCACCGATGGCCACCTGCGGGAGCGAGGCGAGAGGAACCCCTCCGGCTGGTACGACGCCTGGAATCAGGGCGGGGCTGGTCGCGCCCATGCCGGTTCCATAGATCAGGATAGTCTCTCCCGGCGCTGCCGGAGCGGTCTTGGTGACCAGCGCCCCGTTGAGGTGAGAGGCCAGCACGAGTTTGTCCGCCGTGAACAACTGGGGTTGTCCCGCGGCGACGGTGATGGTTACGGGAGCACTGATACCAGCCGGATTCTTGACTTGAACCGTGGTGCTGCCGCTGCCCTGGTTAGTGGGAAGGAGAAAGTTGACTTGCGTCGGGCTGACGTAGCCCACATACGTGACGCGCGGTGTACTGTTCGAAACCACGAGTACGCTGACGCCATCGAGCGACGAGGGCATGGTGCCATTCGCGAAATCGCTCTCATTCCAGGCTCGCGTGGTGGCACTCAACTTGTCGCCGTAAATGGTCACCCAGCTGTTCGCCGCTACCGAACCCGCAGCGCCGGTCGCGGCACTTACCACGTTGCCGGACGAAACGGAGGGGGCGGCCGCGGCAACGGGAGTCAGCTGAAGGCTGGTGGTGTAAACCGAATCGCCGGTCGGCAAGCCATTTCCGTTGGCCGCATTGCCGGCGGCGTACAGGGTCAAGGGACCCGCATTGGTTGCCGGGGGCACCCAGTCAAACTGAAAAGATGCGCCGCCGGTGGTGCCGTTGTGCGTGCCGATTGAGGTGTGCGTGATGAATTGGGGGCCGGTTTGGCAGGGTTTGGGAGCACTGTCTTCGCAAATTACCTGCGTGAAGCCGTCCACGGGAATGAGATCGCCGGCCTGTCCCTTCTCCGGGTCGCTATTCAGCCGCGCCGATAATTCAAACCCCCAGCGCGATTGATTGGGATCGGCGACTTGCACGGTGATTCTCTGTTTCACACCAGGGACGTAGAAGGCGCCCGCCTGGAGCAGGATTCTGACGCTACCGGTGCCCGAATTGAGGGTACCGGCATGACATTGGGTGCATGCCCGGGAGTTGTCTCCGGGGCCGCCGGTGACACGGGGAGCCGGACCGAAACTGTGAGCGAACCCAGCAACCGGCGCAATGCCCGCTAACATTGCGACCATAACACAGCTACGAAAAGTTTTCATTTCCATAGGTTCGACAGCTTAGGAAAGTTACTGGTCGTTGGATTGTAAAAATTATGTAAACGGGGCGGCGCGAGGGTTTGGGAGGTATGATATTGCACTGACTAGCGGCCCGCGAGGCGAGTGCCTTAAATCGAGTAACACACCCGGCCCTCGCCGAAGCGGGGAGCCGTAGCCGGCAGATGGCATATGATGGATGGGATTCATTGTAGGAGGAATATGGCCACGAAGATCTGCCTGGCGGCGCTGCTGCTGTGGGCCGCGCCCGGGATCGCGCAAACGCCGCCGGGCGCGGCACCGGCGCCGGCTCAAAAAGCGAAGGCGCAGAACGTGGCGGAGATCGGATTCGATTCCGCCCCCAACTTTTTGAAGATGCCGGTGAATCTCTACCTCGGGGAAGGCATCGGGGTGGCCACCAACTCGAAAGGGCACATCTTCGTATACACGCGGAGCCAGGCAACGCGGCTTTTCGAATTCGACGCCAAGGGCAATTTCCTGCGCGAGATCGGCGAAGGGTTGTATGGATTTGCCTTTGCACACGCGGTGCGGGTGGATCCGCAGGACAATATCTGGGCGGTAGATGAAGGCAGCAACATGGTGATCAAGTTCACGCCGGAAGGTCGCGTGGCCATGGTGCTCGGCCGGCGGCCGGAGCCTGGAGAGGCTGCCCCCACGGCTCCCGAGCCGTACCTTTTTAACCGTCCGACGGACGTCGCGTGGGACGCGGCCGGCAACATCTTTGTCTCCGACGGCTACGGGAACTCCCGGGTAGTGAAGTATGACAAGAATGGCCGCTTCATCGCTACGGTAGGCACCCGAGGCAACGGGCAGGGCCAGTTAAACCTGCCGCACACGATCGCGACCGACGCCAAGGGGAATGTCTACGTGGGGGACCGCAGCAACAATCGCATACAGGTATTCGATAACGACTTGACCTTCAAGGCAATTTACGATCAGGTGGGTGCACCGTGGGCCCTCTGCATCACGCCCGGTCCGCATCAGTATCTCTATAGCTCGAACTCCTTTCCGGATTCCAATAACTCCCAAATGCAGGCGGTGACGGGCGAAATCTATAAGATGGAACTGGATGGGACCATCATCGGCAAGTTTGGGCATCCGGGCAAAAAGCTGGGCGAGTTCGCGACGGTCCACGAGATCGATTGCCGGAACGACAACGAGCTTCTGGTGAGCGAGATTACGACATGGCGAGTGCAGAAGATCACGCTGCATCCCGCGAAGGGGGCGAAATGAGGCGGCACTTTGCAAGGATGGCCGGCACTCTGGTGCTGGCGGGGAGTCTGGGGGCCCAGATCGCGTATGACGCAGCGCCGGACCCGGCGAGGATGCCGGACCGTGTGCATCTCGGCGAGGTCGCTGGAGTGGCCACGAATTCGAAGGGCAGCCTGCTGGTGTATACGCGCACGGGAGGCGGCAACGCCACCTGGGGAGCGTCGCGGATCTTGACGCATGGGGGCTCGCGACTTTTCGAATTCGACCGCACGGGGAAATTCGTACGGGAGATCGGCGAAGGCGTCTACGGGTTCCTGTTTGCGCAAGCGGTACGGGTGGATGCGCAGGACAACATCTGGGTGGTGGACCGCGGCAGCAACATGGTGATCAAGTTCACGCCCGATGGGCGGCTCGCCATGGCGATGGGGCGGAAGCCGGAAGCGGTCAACGCACCGGCGGGCGGAGCGCCGGGGGGCGGACGCGGTCAGGAAGCCCCGGCCGGCGGAAGAGGTCAGGAAGCCGCGGCCGGCGGAAGAGGCGGCGGTGGCGGGGGCCGCGGGCCGAATGCGGGAGCGGGCGTGCCGGGTGACAATTTCAACCGGCCAACCGACGTCGCGTTCGACGCGGCAGGCAACATTTATATCTCTGACGGCATGGGCAACGCACGGATTGCCAAATTCGACAAGGACGGCGCGTACCTCAAGAGTTGGGGAACGCGCGGCAACGGTCCGGGACAGTTCGATATGCCCATGTCGCTGGCGCTGGATGCCAAAGGGAATGTGTACGTAGCGGATCGAGGCAACAAGCGGATTCAGGTATTCGACAGCGAAGGAACTTTCCAGCGACAGATCGCGAATGCCGGCGCACCATGGGCAATCTGTATCTCGCCGGGGTCGCATCAATTCCTCTACAGTTCCAATTCGAATGACCCGAACTCGATGGAGGGCGGGGAGATCTACCGGTTGGAACTGGACGGCACGGTGCTGGGCAAGTTCGGCAGCGCGGGCAAACTGGCGAAGGAATTCGGCACGGTGAATGCGATGGATTGCCGGAATCCGAACGAATTGACGGTGGGCGAAGTGGGCAACTGGCGCGTGCAACGGGTCCGGCTGAAGCCGTAGGCGCCGCGTCACGGAAAGTGGGGCATGGATGCGGGTGGGCCGCTGAGCAGCGTTGAGTTCCATGGGTGTCGTCGGGGACCGGGTCGAAAGACGGCGGTCCCGCACGGTTCGCGGCTTTCCGACTGGAACGTCCAACCGATCGGCGATTCACGAGCAGGGCATGGATGCGGGTGGCCCGCTGAGCAGCGTTGAGGTCCATGGGTGTCGCTGGCGGACCGGGTCGAAAGACGGCGGTCCCTCGGGACGCGGCTCCGACTAGAACGTCCAACCGATGGGCTATTCACGAGCCGTGGTGTAACATAAAGAATTACAGATGAAGGCCTTACTGGAAGCGTTGCGACCCGGTGAACGAGATTGGGATCTTGCGCAGGCGATTGATCCTAACCGGCTGCCGGCGCACATCGCGATCATCATGGACGGAAATGGCCGCTGGGCCAGGCGCCGATTCCTGCCCCGCGTGGCCGGACATAAGGCAGGAATCGTGCCGGTGCGCTCCGCGGTGGAGACTTGCGCCCGGATGGGTGTGAAAGCCCTCACCCTGTATGCGTTTTCGGTAGAGAACTGGAAGCGGCCGCGGGCGGAAGTGGAAACGCTGTGGCGGTTGCTGCGCTACTACCTGAAGCAGGAACTTCCCGAATTGCAGAAGAACGATATCCGGCTGCAGGCGATTGGGCGCGTGGAGGCATTGCCGGCGCCGGTCCGGCGGGAGTTGGATTCGGCGGTCGATGCAACGTCGGCCAACCGGGGACTGCTGGTCAACCTGGCGATCAATTATGGCGGGCGGGCGGAGATTGTCGATGCGGTCAATTCCATTTTGGAAATGGCCCGGCTGGATGGCAGAATCGACAGCCTGAAGATCGACGAAGAGCTGATCGCGACCAACCTTTACACGGCGACGTGTCCCGATCCCGACCTGCTCATCCGCACGAGCGGAGAGATGCGGATCAGTAATTTTCTGCTGTGGCAGATTGCCTACGCGGAGCTTTACGTGACCGAAACACTTTGGCCCGACTTCACGCGCACGGATTTGCTGCAGGCCATCCTGGACTATCAGAAGCGCGACCGCCGGTATGGCGGCTTGAGCGAGACGCCGGGGGATGGTTCAGCCAAGTCCGGCGAGGAGAGTCTGATCGAAGCGCTGCGCTCGTCATGAAGCGTGTGATCACAGCGCTTGCGCTGATTCCGATTGTCGCCTGGGTGGTGCTCTGGGCGAATTCGTGGATTTTTCTCGCTGTTCTGGTGGCGGTGGCGTGCCTCTGTTACCGCGAATACAACGAGATCGCCGCCGGTTTCGGTTTTGGCGCTCCCGGCCTGGTGGGCTATGGCGCGGGCTTGCTGCTGCTGATCTGGTGGGACGTGCCGTGGGTGGCGATTGTCGGCATCGCGATGGTGGCGCTGATTCTGGTGATGCGGGACGAGGATTTGTCCCATTCCCTGCCCCGCGCCGCGCTGCTATTGACCGGCGTCGTCTATGTTTTCGGGTGCTGGAAGTGCGCGCGCCCGCTGCGCGAGGCCAATGCACACTGGCTGATGTACGGCCTGACGCTGAACTGGGTGGGCGACATCGGGGCATACTACGTGGGGCGTCCGTTCGGTAAACATAAGTTGGCGCCGCGGGTGAGTCCCAAGAAATCGTGGGAGGGCTCGATTGCGTCGGTGGTGACTTCGGGGGTGTTGGGGACGCTTTACTTGCAGCGGTTCCTGCCGGCGGTGCCGTTGTGGCATGCGGCGGCGCTGACGGTGGCGGCGAATGTTGCGGGGCAGGTGGGCGATCTGGCCGAATCGGCGATGAAGCGTGGAGCCCATGTGAAAGACAGCGGCGCCATGCTGCCGGGGCACGGCGGTTTTCTCGACCGGGTGGACAGCACGCTATTCGCGCTGCCGGTCATTTACGCGTATCTCATGCTGGTGTAGCGGCGCCATGATGCCCGGGGGTGGACAGCACGCTGTTCGCGCTGCCAGTATCTCCTGCGGGGACGCGAAAAGAGGACAGGTCACAAAAGACGATGGCCTGTCCTACCCGAGCGCGCTACTCATGCTGGTGTAGCGGTGCGAGCAGCAGATTTCTTGTGCCGGTACATCTCGGTATCGGCACGTTCCAACAGGGCTTCCATGGTGTCTGTGTCCCGCCATTCCGCGATTCCGATTGCGGCATCCACCGATACCTTGGCCGGCGGGCAACTGCCCGTTAGGGTGTACTCGCCGAGCACCCATTTGCGGGCTCGTTCGACGTGCCTCACAGCTTCCTCGCGGCTGCATTGCAGCACCATGATGAATTCGTCGCCGCCCCAGCGTCCGGCATCGTCGGTAGAACGGAAAGCGGCGCGCAGTTCGGAGGCGAATTGACGCAGGATGTCGTCGCCGGCTGCGTGGCCGTAGGTGTCGTTGATCTGCTTGAAACCGTTCAGGTCCAACATGATGATCGAGAACTTACGCCGCTGCTGGATGAGCGCCGCCAGGGTGCCTTCGATGCCGCGGCGGTTCTGTAGTCCGGTGAGGCTGTCCACAGTTGCGAGGCGTTCCGCCTCTTCGAGTTTGGTCTGATACTGGTGGAGTTCGCCGCGCATGTGGGAGACCATCTCGTCACCATCCTGGGACATCTGCGCCACGCTGGATTGCAACTGCTTAGCGCTGGCCACCAGGGCGTCGCGAATGGCGGACAGATCGTCCAGGGTAGCCATGGAATGGAGACTCTCGGTAATCAACGTGAACTGCTGGCTATAGCGCCGGTCGCGATCTCCGACGGCTTCCGCCGTGTGCGCCATGATGGTCAGGATCTCTTTGAGTTCGCCGGTTTTGCGCTGGTGGTAGCCGGCCATGTGCTGGCCCCACTGTTGGAGGTTCGCCTCCACGTGCGCCCCGGTTTGCTGGACTTGCTCCAGGGTGGAGTGGTCTGGAATCTGGCGTTGCAGGCCAGCGAGAGTGTTCTGCAGGGAGGAGCCCAAGGCGGGACACGCCTGTAGGCAGGCCCGGCCCATGGCGTCGAGGCTGGCGCGGTAGGCACGCAAAGCACCAGCGATTAGTTCCTCCTGATTTTGCTCGATCAGGCGCTTCAATGAGATCACAAATTTCTTATCGGCAGGTAGAACGCGATTTTGAGTGCGCGGCCCCGCTGTGGGGGAGCGGGGCCGGCAGGCTCCGGTAGAGAGCTGATTTACTCGTACCGAAGGGCGTCGATGGGGTTGATGCGGCTGGCCTTGACGGCCGGGTAAATACCGAAAATCATGCCCACGGCAACGGACACACCGAAAGCAATGATGACCGATGAGGAAGTGACGATGGTCTTCCATTCCGCCGTGCGCGCGATGAGCCAGGCGAGAAAGAAGCCGAAGGCAATTCCGAGGAGCCCGCCGCCCACCGATATCAGAACCGATTCGGTGAGGAACTGTCGCACGATATCGAAGCGGCGCGCACCGATAGAGCGGCGAATGCCGATCTCGCGGGTACGTTCCATAACGGTGGCGAGCACAATGTTCATGATGCCGATGCCGCCCACGAGGAGCGAAATCGCGGCGATCGCCACCATGACGTAGGTGAAGATCGTCTGGGTGCGCTGCTGCTGGGCCAACAGCGCCGCGGGGATGGTCACGGAAAAATCCTGCATGCTGTGGTGGGTGGAGTTCAGGACGGACGTGACGACTTTGGCGACCTCGATGCTATCGGCATCGGGGCGCAGCCGAAGATCGATCCCGTCGAGTTCGTCCTTCATGTTGCTGCTCTGATCCCAGAAGCGATATTGCATGGCATTGAGAGGGATGTAGACGATGTTGTTGACGTCGAGCATGTTGCCGCCGGAATTCTGCGAGCCGGCCATCACCTGCTCACTGAGCACGCCGACGACTTCCATCCAGGCGTCGTTGACCTTGACGAATTTGCCGACGGCGGGTCCGTAGCCGAGGAGATTGACCTTGGCGCCTTCGCCGAGCACGCAAACGGTGGCGCTGGCGGCATCGTCGTCCTCGTCGAAGAACTTGCCCTCGGCGAGGTGAAGGCTATGGATGATGCTGTAGGACGGCTGGACTCCGTAGAGCTCGGGCATCTCGCGAGAGGGCTTGGGGAGTACGCGCGCGGGATGCAGGGAGCGGCGGGCGGAAAGGCTCTCGAGGGCTTCGATGTTGGTCTTCAGGATGCGCACGTCTCGTGCCGAGAGTCCGGGAGAGGAGCGGCGGCGCTGCTGGAATTCCTCCTGGCTGGTGGCAGGACGGGATTCGATGAGCACGTTGCGGACGCCGAGCTGCTCGATAAAGCGCAGCGATTCCTCCTTGGCTCCAGAGCCGATCGCGAGCATGCCGATCACGCTGCCGACGCCGAACACGATGCCGAGAGCAGTCAGCAGAGTGCGGGTCTTCTGGGCGCGCAGATTGGCGAAGGCTTGAGCGAAATCCGTGATGAGGATCATTTGGAAAGGGCCTTCATTGCGCCGCCGGAAGGGGCGGCGGTCTTCAACTGCTGATCTGGATTGGACATGGCGACCAATTCGCCCTCTTTGATGCCGGTGATAACGGCCTGGCTTTCGCTGCGGCGCACCAAGGCAACATCGTGAGGAACAAAGCCGAGCGGCCCGCGGGCATAGACGAAGCTGCGGCCGTCGCTTTCGAAGAGCGCCTGGGAGGGAATCCAGAGGACGTTCTCGAGCGTGTCGACGGTAATCACCATGTTGGAGGTCATGCCGGGACGCAGTTCCGGAGAGGCCTGATCGAGCGCGATGCGGCATTCGAAGTGGCGATCCCAGGGGGACCCCGTAGTGCCGCCGATGCTCTTGACCGTGCCGTGGAACTCTCTACCGGCCAGCGCGACGACGCCGATGGTGACTTTCTGCCCGGCGGTAAGGTGGCCGCGGTCCAACTCTCCCACGCTGGCGCTGACCTCCCAACTCTTGCGGTCGGGGATTTGGGCGACGGCCATGCCGGCACGCGTGGTGTCGCCGAGTTGAAACGGCGGCAACTGCATTCCCCAATAGATCATGTTCTGGTTGGTGTTGGCCTGGACGTTGACATAGCCGCCGGTTTTGGCCCGGAGCGTCATGCTCTCGATGTTTTTGCGGGCAATCTCGGCCATGACTTTGGCTTTGTTTTGCTGCGCCTGCTGGATGGCGATGCCGGCGGCGGAGGTGGCTTTCTTGTTGGTGAAATCCTGGGTGACCTGACGCAGACGGTTGCGCGCAGCTTCCAGCAGGATTTCGTTCTGACGCGCGGTGATGGCAGCGATCAGGGTGTTGCGGCGGCATTCCAGTTCGGCCAGCTTGACTTCGTTTTGGGCCGCCTGCACGGCATACTGGGTCTCTTCGGCCACGGCGAGGGCATCGGATTCCGCGCGGACGACCTGCTGTTGCGCTTCGGCGAGATCGGCCTCGGCTTCCTTAAGGCGGAACTCCTGCTCGGTGGTATCGAACTGGACGACGACCTCGCCCGGCGCGACGAGTTCGCCGGGCTCGCGGAGTTCGGTGATGGCCATATCGGTGCCGCCGATCATGGGGGCGGTCAGCATCTCGGAATTGCCGCCCTGGAGTTCACCGCGAGCCGCGACGGTAAGGGTCACGCGGCCATGTTTTACGCGGGTGGTGGGCAGTTCGATCGCCGATGCCGTGGAATTGGCACGCACCACGCGGATGGCGCCCCAGGCCAGGGCGCCGACGATGGCGAGCCCCAGAATCAGAAACAGAAAACCGCGCAGCCTCATTTGCCGGCCTCTTTCTTTTCGGGATTGACGAGCGCAACCATAGCGCCGGCCGGTATGCCGGAGATGGCAACTTCGTCGGGATTGCGCGCCAGAACTTCCACGGAAACGGCACGGTAATGGCCGGATTCGGCGACATAGACGATGGGCTTGCCGGCCTGTGTGAACAGCGCCTTGGCAGGGATGCTGATGGCGTTGGGAATGCGATTGACGATGATGTCCATACCGCCATTCATGCCAGGGCGGAGGCGATGATCAGGCTTGGGGATGGCGGCGTAGGCGCGGAAGTTGCGCACGGGCGGATACTCATTGTTGGCTTCGGCGAGCAGGGAGATCTGTTTGATGGTGGCATTGAAGGTCAGTTCCGGAAGGGAATCGACCCGCACCCGGACCTCCTGGTTGGCGCTGACGCGGCCGCGATCGATCTCTTCGACTTTGGCATCCATGCGGAGGGTGGCCAGGTCTGGCATTTCAGCCAGCACCATGCCGGCGTAGACGTTGTCGCCGACTTTGAACGGTTTGGCGTTCATCCAACCTTGGGAGTAGTTGGATTGGAAGATAAGGAAGCCGGTGATGGGGGAACGGAGTTCCATCTGGTCAATGCGCGCCTTGGTGAGTTCGACTTCGGCCTTGGCCTGATCGCGGAGGCGGGTGAGGGAAGCGAGGCGAGAGCGATCGGAGGCGGCGTGGAGATCGACGGTGGCCTCCTGGACTTTGAGTTTCTGCTGCGAAACGCCGTAATCGATTTTGCTGATTTCGCCTTGCAGGCGGCTGACGATGTCCTGCTTGGAGGCTTCGAGGCGGGCGCGTTCGACGGAGAAGTTGGCGTCGGCCAATTCGGTCTTGTCCTGTTCCGAGGTGATTTGCGATTGGGCGGCGGCTTGATCGAGGGTGGCCTGGGCCTGGCGAAGAGCGGCATCCTTTTGCTGAAGCTGCTGGGTGGCGCTGGAGGAATCGAATTTGACGATGGTTTCGCCTTCCTTGACGCTCTGGCCGGGAGGCGAGAGCCAGGCGATGCGCAGGTTGGGCACCATCGGGGTGTAGACCTGCATGGAGCGCTCGGCCTGGATTTCGCCGCGGCAGCGAATCAACACCAGGAAATCCCCTTGCCGCGCGGGCGCAGACGGGAGAATCTGGGCGGTCTGGGACTGCCGGTAGCGATAGGCGCCGTAGGACGCCCCTGCCACGGCTGCCGCAGTGAGGAGGAACCCCAACCAGAAGCGCAGGCGAGCGCGGGCGCGCGGTGTCAGCAGGGGGCGGGCCGCGGGCGGGAGGGGCTGGGCGCCGGCCGGCGGATGGAGTGCGGCGTCACTCATTTATTTCGACTCCTTGGGCGGAGCCACGTCGACCACGACTGCGGCAGAGAGGTCGGGCATGAGGTGAGGGTCGGATTTATCCAGTTTGAATACGGCGTTGAATGATTTAATCGGACTGCCATAGGCCGAAGAAGCGACGGGGCTGGCGAATTCGAAGTGGGCGGGCAGGGCGAGTTCCGGGTAAGCGTCGAAGTAGACCGTGGCTTTGGCGCCCGCGACGAGAATGGCTCCGTCTGGCTCGCCGACCGCGCAGCGGATCAACATTTCCGAGGGATCGAAGATGCTCACGATCGGTTGGCCGCGGTAGAGTTGGTCTCCTTCCTGGGCGTGCCCCATGGAGTTGTTGCGATAGAGGTTCTGGTGGGCGACCATGCCGACGAGCGGCGTACGGATTTCGAGTTTCGCCATGTTGGATTGAGTTCGTTCCAACATGACTTTCTGGCGGTCGCGCTGCAGTTCGAGGACGCGGAGCGAAGCTAAGTCGCTCTTCTCATGCTGGGCGGTGGATTTGGTGAGGCTCTCCACGTGCGTGCGTGCAGCTTGCACGCGCACTTCCGCTTTGAGGCGATCGATTTCGGAAAGCACCGGTCCTTTTTGAAGTTCGATGGCGGCCTTGGCGAGGTCGGCTTGGGCCTGACCAAGATCGGCCAAGCGCTTTTCGGCGTCGGCGCGGTTTTGGGCGCGCTTCTGTTCCACCTGATGACCGAGATCGTCGAATTTAGCTTGGGCATCGCGGGCCTGGTCGATTTGCTGCGTGCTGTCGAAAATGGCGATCAGGTCGCCCTGCTTGACGCTGGAGCCGTTGGGAATGAGTTTCGTCAGTGTCATGGGACCGCCCTGACTGAAGATCTGGGGCACCAGGATCTTCGAGGAATGCACTGCTTCGACGGTCCCGCTCATGCGAATTTCGCGCTTGGCGCGGGGCGTGTCGGGAGGGGCGGCGTGGGTAACTGGCGGAGTGTCGCGGGAACAAGAGGCGAGGAACAAGAGCGGTACAGTGAGTACAGCCGATGACTTCATAGGTTTGAGTCTCGGCTATTAGACGGCAGCAAGAGGCTAAATGTTTAGCAGGTTTTTTGGGTATTTTAGCGTGAAATTCGAGTGACAGGTGGGCGTGGCAGGTACTGTGTTTGACTGCGGGTCCGGTAGCCGTTTCCAAAAGTGTGTGTAGCTACATTGAGGCTTGTTTTGTTAAGTTTCAGGTGGATCCCCGAGACTAGGGTGTGGTATATTCAACACAATTCGGATTTCTTCGCGCCATGTTCTTGTCAGGGGAACGGGGAGTTTGACCTACATGTGTGGAATTGCGGGATTCACCTGTCCTAAGAACGGCACAAACAGGGCCATTGCCGAGCGAATCGCCAGCGCGATGTCGCACCGCGGTCCGGACCAGCATGGAATCTACGAAGGCAGCGAAGTTACGCTTTGTGCGGTCCGCCTTAAGATTATCGATCTTGCGGGCGGGGATCAGCCGATATTGAGTGACAACCGCGATATTGCGATTGTTTTCAATGGCGAGATCTACAACCATCGGGAAATCAGGAGCGAGTTAGAAGCCCTGGGTCATCGTTTTCACTCCAACTGTGACACGGAAACAGTCTTGCGCGCGTTCGAGGAGTGGGATACGGCCTGCTTCACGAAGATGCGCGGGATGTTCGCCGTCGCCCTCTGGACCGAGTCTGAGAAGCGCTTGGTACTGGTGCGAGATCGCATGGGGATCAAGCCGCTGTACTATTACCGCAGCGGCGAGCGCCTGTACTTCGGCTCGGAACTGAAGACGATTTTCGAGCACGCGGAGGTGCCCCGGCACCTGGACGTGGAAGCGCTGGACACGTATCTTGCCCTGAATTATGTGCCGGGCACGAGTACGCTGATCCGAGGCATCCGTAAAGTGGCGCCGGGCCACTTGTTGGAATGGCGCCACGGAGCAGTGCGCAGCGAGGCGTGGTGGAAGATTCCGAATGTAGCCACGCGCCAGATCAGTGACGGCGACGCCAAGGAAGAACTGGACTGGCTGTTGCGCGATTCCGTGCGCGAGCACATGATATCCGACGTTCCCTTGGGAGTATGGGCGTCGGGAGGTTTGGACTCGTCGGCGATTCTGCACTACGCTGCGGAGCTGAGCCCGGGTCGTTTGAAGACGTTCTCCGTATCATTTCAGGGCAGGACGTTCGACGAGAGCCCCTACTTCCGCGAAATCGCGCAGAAGTACGGCACGGATCACCACGAATTCGACCTGAATCCGGATGTGGAACTACGAAGCGCGATCGAGGAGTTTGCCTACTATTCGGACGAGCCGAGCGCGGACGCGGGCGCGCTGCCGGTGTGGTTCCTCTCGCGGATGAGCCGGCAACAGGTCACGGTGGCGCTGTCGGGCGAAGGCGCCGACGAGATGTTCGGGGGCTATCTGACGCACCAGGCGGACCGTTTGCTCGGTCCCTTCCAGCGGCTGGCTCCGACGAAGCTGCGCAAGATGGCGCGCGGAGCGCTGGACCGGTACATGCCGGTATCCGACGATAAGATCAGCCTGGAATACAAATTGAAGCGCTGGTTTGAGGGCAGCCTGCTGCATCCCGACGAGGCGCATTTTTTCTGGAACGGGAGCTTCTCTCCGGAACAATTGGCGCAGATCCGGCCGGGCACGCACGGAAGCGGGTTGCGAAGTCTGGTAGACCGTTTGGAGCTGGGCAAACGGGGCGTGGTGGATCGGTATCTGGCCGTCGATTTGAGCTATTATTTGCCCGACGATATTCTTTACAAGACGGACCGCATGAGCATGGCGCATTCGCTGGAAGTGCGGCCGCCGTTTTTGGACCACCGGATTGTGGAGTTCGCCGCCGCACTGCCGCAGCGGTTGAAGATCCGCGGTGGCACACAGAAATTCGTACTGCGTGAACTGATGCGCGGCAAACTGCCGGAGAGTGTGCTGAAGCGAAAGAAGACGGGTTTCGACATTCCGACACACGATTGGTTCCGCGGTGTGCTGCGCGATTTGCTGATGGAGACGGTGACGCCGGGCGCGGTGGCAGCCACCGGCATCTTCGATGGAAGAGCGATCGAGGCACTGATACGCGATCATATGGAGAGACGCATCAATGCCGGATATCACTTATGGGGTCTGTTGACGCTTTTCCTGTGGATGAAGAGATGGAAGGTGGAGGTACCGGACGCAAGGACGGACCTTCCGGCAGCACCCACGCAAGTGTACGTTACCAGCTAATCGTCTTACTGGTCGCCGCGCTCATTTTTGCCGGGTGCATGATCAGCCCGCCATCGCTGATGGATGACGTCGATGCGGTGCAGGCGCAGATTGCGCGGAACATGCTGCAATCGGGCGACTGGGTCACGGCGCGGCTGGACGGCGTCGCCTACCTCGAAAAATCCCCGCTGAAGTATTGGATGATCGCGGTGAGCTTCGCGATATTCGGTCCGTACGATTGGGCGGCGCGAATTCCTCTGGCGTTGAGCACGGTTTTGTTGTGCTGGGTGACAGCGCGCTTCGCGGCATGGGCATTCGGAAGGCAGGCCGCATTATGGTCCGGGCTGGTGATGGCTACCAGCATCGGGTTGTTTCTGTTCACGCGAATCCTGATACCCGACGTGATGCTGACGCTGACGATCACGCTGACGCTATGGGGAATGTTGCGGGCGTTGGAAGAAGGCGAGCGGCATCCGCGAGCGTGGGCGCTGGCCATGTGGGCAGCGATCGGCACGGGATTGCTGCTGAAGGGGCTGATCGCGGCGGCGTTCCCGGTGGCGGCGGGGCTGATCTATCTGGGCATCACGAGGCAGTTACTCTCCTGGCGGACGTGGCGGCGGCTGGAGGTGGTTTGGGGAATGCTGCTGGCGCTCGGGATCGCGGCGCCGTGGCATGTTCTGGCGACGCTACGCAATCCGCCGTATTTCGATTTCACGATGCACAGCGAGAAGGGTTCGTACCACGGATTCTTCTGGTTCTACTTCATGAACGAACACGTGCTGCGCTTCCTCAACCTGCGGTATCCGCGCGATTACAACACGGTTCCGCGGTTGTATTTCTGGCTGTTTCACGTGTTGTGGTTCTTCCCCTGGAGCATGTATTTCCCGGCGGCATGGAAGCTGCGTTATCGGGGTGCGGATCGCGCCGCGCGGGTTCGCCGGTTGTGCCTTTGCTGGGCGGGATTCATCCTGGTCTTCTTCACTTTCTCGACGACGCAGGAGTATTACTCCATGCCGTGCTATCCGGCTTTGGCGCTGCTATTGGGATGCGCGATGACGAGCGGGGACCGGTGGCTGGCGCACGGAAGGAAGATCATCGGAGTGGTGACGGCACTTGCCCTGGCGGCGATTGGCGCGATCCTGTGGACGGTGAAGGGACTGCCGACACCTGGAGACATCGCTTCGGCTCTAACTTCGAATCCCGAGGTCTACACGCTGTCGTTGGGGCACATGGAAGATTTGACCATCTCGTCGTTTGCCTACCTGCGGCTGCCTTTGGCGCTGGCGGGACTGGCCTTCGCGGCGGGCACATGGGGCGCCTTTCGGAAGCGCGGCGGACAGGTGGCCATGGTGGCGATGATGGTGCTATTCTTCCACGCGGCGCGGCTGGCGATGGTGGTGTTCGACCCGTACTTATCGTCGCGCCCGCTGGCGGAAGCGCTGCTGGCCGCGCCACCCGGTAAGTTGATTGTGGATGATCAATACTACACGTTTTCCTCGGTTTTCTTCTATACCAACCGGCGCGCATTTCTGCTGAACGGCAGGGTCAACAATCTGGATTACGGGTCGTACGCTCCGGATGCTCCGAGGGACGTGTTCATCGATGACGCAGAGTTCCAACGGATGTGGCTGAGCGAGGCGCGCTACTACCTGGTTCTGGAAGCTGGCAGGCTGGCGAAATTGGAGGAGGTAGCAGGCAAAGGCAGGCTGCACGTGCAGAAGTACAGCGGCGGAAAATACCTCGTCACCAATCTTTGACAATTTTATTGTCTTTAGTTTCTTCCAGTTACAAAATGTCTTTCGGATAGACAAAACAGACTGAGTGTTATTGTCGAGTCAGGGAAGAGTTGATGGGCTTCGCGAGTTTCGCGAGGCCCTTTTTCATTTTGAGGAGCACAGAGGTGGCCAAAATCAAGAAACAAGAGAAGGCTCCCAAATCATGTCAGAGCTGTAAACACTGGAGCGAAGTCAGCAAGAAGCTACGGGTAGGCGGCGTGCTGGACACGGTGATCGCAAATATGGAGACGAACCTCCAGAAAAGCGAGTTCAAGGCATCTTTGGGGGATTACCTGAAGTTACTCCAGTTGGAGAAGGAGATCGGGGAGGACGGACCTAAGGAGATCAAAGTTACATGGGTCGAACCGGACAAATCAAGCACAGAGCCATAGCGTACGACCCACTGCCGTCGCAGAAGCTCTTTCACAGTCTGGACAACCGGTTCAAGGGTTTTTCCGGGCCGATCGGCAGCGGGAAAAGCCAGGCTTTATGCCATGAAGCGATCCGGCTGACCTACCAGAATCCGGGGCGACTCGGGCTGTTGGGGGCGCCCACGTATCCGATGTTGAGGGATGCCACGCAGGCGGCGCTGGTGGAAATCCTGGGAACCAACAGCATCCCTTACGAGCACAACAAGGCAGAGAACACGTTCGTCATGCTCGACACGGGGTCGAGGATCCTGTTTCGTCCTGTCGAGGAGTTTGAGAGGCTGCGCGGTACGAACCTGGCATGGTTCGGGCTGGACGAATTGACTTACTCACAGGAGGAATCGTGGTTGAGGTTGGAGGGGCGTTTACGGGACCCGAAGGCAACGAGGCTGTGCGGCTTCGGCGTGTGGACGCCGAAAGGGTTTGATTGGGTTTACCGGAAATTCATTTCCGATCCGGTGAAGGGCTATGCGGCGGTGCAGGCGCAACCCTTCGAGAACCGCCACTTACTGAGTAAGATTAACGACTTCTACGACCGGCTGAAAGAGAGCTATGACGAGAAGTTCTATCAGCAGGAAGTCATGGGATCTTACCTCAGCATGGACGGCGGGCGGGTGTACAGCTCGTTCGAGCGAGCCGTTCAGCTGCGCGAGATGACCGCCAATCCGGCGGAGGCGCTGTGGTGGACATTGGATTTCAACGTCGACCCCATGAGTTCGCTGATCGCGCAGCAGGTAAACGGAGAGCTTCACGTTTTGAGCGAGATTGTAATCCGGCGAGGCACTACGCGGCAGGCGTGCGAGGAATTCCTCAAGCGTCACGGGGAGCACAAGGCGCGCGTATTCATCTGCGGCGATGCTTCGGGTTACCAGCAACAGACGAGCGGCGCCAGCGACTACGACATGATTCAGGATCATTTGGCCGCGTATTCGAACCTGGCGGTGGAATACCGGGCAGCGAAATCAAACCCGAGCGTGCGGGAGCGGATCAACATGGTCAACCGGAAATTGAAGTCGGCCGCGGGAAGGGTGGAGTTGTATGTGGATCCGCGGTGCAAGGAACTGATCAAGGACCTGGAGGAAGTGTGCTTCAAGGAAGACACGATGCAGATCGATAAAGAGCGCGACCGGATGCGGACGCACCTTTCCGACGCGCTGGGATACCTGGTCTGGCAAGACGTGCGGAAGCAGGCAAAGATCGGGGAGCGAAACATCCCGATTCTGTGCAACTAACAGGTGGAGAGAAATGCAAAACATCAACCGGGAGCATCCCGATTACGTCGCCCGGAAGGCGATGTGGAAGCAGTACAAAGATCTGTACTCGGGTGGAGAACAATTACGGCTGAACGCCAGCGAGCACTTGATCCGGCGGCAACGGGAACCGGCCTCGGTTTACGAAGAGCGCTTGCAGAGAGTGTTTTACGAGAACTACGTGGGATCGATTGTGGACTGGTATGCGGCGACGCTGATGCGGCGCGAGCCGATGCTGCAGTTCGAAGGCAGCGACGCGCGGGCAAAAACGTTCTACAACCTGTTCTCGGACGACTGTGACTTGCGGGGAACGAATTTGCACGAGTTCTTCCGTCAGCGCTTCGTTCAGGTGATGGTGTGCGGCAACAGCTTCGTGGTGGTCGATTTTCCCAAGACGGGGGACGGCGCGCAGACGAGGGCGGAGGAGGACGCAAGCGGCAGATCGCGGGCGTATCTCATGGATTACGAGGCCGATGAAGTCATCAATTGGAACTACGACCAGACGGGGGTGCTCGAGTGGGTGGTGGTCCGTACGTCGTGCCTGCAGCAGTCCAGAGTAACGGACACGGCATGCGAGCGGGAGACGCGGTGGATCTATTACAACCGCACCGGTTACGAGGTTTACCGGAAGGCGGGCGAGGGTAAGGCGATCGAACTGATCGACCAGGGCAAGCATGCGTTGTCCTCGCAGAACAGAGTGCCGGTATTCGAGATGAAAGTGTCAGAGGGCTTGTGGCTGATGAACAAGGCCGCGCTCCTGCAGTTGGAACACTTCAATAAGTCGAACGCACTTTCATGGGCACTGACGATGGGGCTGTTCGCGAGTCCGGTGGTTTTTTCGGACAAGGAATGGAACCAGGTGATGGGGGAAAGCTACTTCATCCAGTTGGGGAAGGATGACCGGTTCGGGTGGACGGAACCGGAAGGCAAGGTTTACCAGATCGCGGCAGACAACCTGGTCCGGTTAAAGGACGAGATCTACCGGGTCTGCTATCTGATGAACCAGGCCGGGAGTTCGAGCGCGGGCGACCTGCGAATGAGCGGTCTCAGCAAGCAGCGGGACTTCGGCATCACGCAAGAGGTATTGCGGGCGTACGGAGACATGCTGAAGGACTCAATGAAACAGGTGCTGCGGGCGATCGCGGAGGCGCGACAGGACGAGGTGTCGATCGATGTGTCCGGCATGGACGAGTTCGACATCGGCGATTTCAGCAGCGAACTGGATGATGCGAAGAAGCTGCTGGATCTGGGAATCGCATCGGACACGTTGAAGAAGCAGGTCTTCAAGAAGCTGGCGTTCAAATACCTGTGCGACGCCCGGCAGGAGATCAAGAACCGCGTGGCGGAGGAGATCGACGGGGGCATAGACGGCAGGGCGAAATGACGGATTGGAGAACTATGGAAGGCATGGATATACAGGCGATTGTGAGGCAGGCGGTGCAGGAGTTCGTGAGCAACGAACAGTCGAAGACTGAACCGGCACACAAAGCGGAGTTGCACGAAGAGCGGAAGCGCCGGGAGCAACTCGAGCGCCGGCTGAACGAGCTGGTGGAAGAGAACAAGCGCAGCCGGAAAGTAGCGGAAGAAGCGGAACGGAGTTCCGCGGTGCGCGCGGAGCTGCAGCGATTAGGAGTAGGCAAGATCGATCTCGCGTTCCGGGCGATTCAGGACGGGATCGTGCGGTCTGAAGACGGGCGGTTCATGGCCCGTACGGATGCCGGCGACACGCCGATGAAGGAATACCTGAGCGCCTTTGTAAACGAGAATCCGGAGTTTCTCCCGGCAAGAATTGCCGGGGGCACGGGGATGACGGCCACCCCAAAGGCTCCGGCGACAGGCCGGGAGACGGTGGACCTGGAGCGAATTCGCCCGGGTATGAGCGCCGAGGAAATGCAGCGGGTACGAGAGGAAATCGTGCGCGTGGCGTCGCAGACCCTGAAGGGGATGTGAAGTGAGTCAGAAGCGAATTTTTTAAGGGAGAACAAGAATGGCAGCTATTACTTCGAGTAACGTCGCGAACGCGATTGTCAAACTGGTGGCAGCGGATGCGTTGCCGGTGCTGATCGGTAACCTCGTGATGGGGAACCTGGTGAATCGCGACTACGAACCGTCGCTGGCGCAGGCCGGTGACACGGTGAATGTGCCGATTCCGCCGACGATGGTGGCGAACAACATTGCCGAGGGCGGGACGGTGCAGACGCAGAACCCGAGCCTGGGCAACGCGCAGATCGTGCTGAACACGCACGCGGAAGCGACGTTCCAGATTCCGGACGTAACCAAGGTGCTGGCGGTGCCGGACCTGCTGAGAATCTACATGGAGCCGGCGGTGGCGGCGATCGCGCAGAAGATCGAAAGCGACTTACTGGCTTTGTACGCGGGCTTCACGGCGAATTCGCCGGTGGGCACGCCCGGGTCGCCGATCACGGAAGCGACCATCGACGAGGCGGAAACCGCGCTGTTCCTGGCGAAGGTGCCTCCGGGCGAGCCGAAATTCATGGTGGTGGATGCGGCCACGTATTCGCAATGGCGGCAAATTCCGCGCTTTAGCGAATTCCAGACGGCGGGCGACGCCGGACTGCGCACTCTGGTCGACGGCAGCGTCGGCAAGATCAAAGACTTCTATGTCTTCCGTTCGCAGTTCGTGCAGAAGACGGGCAGCAGCCCGGTCAACACGCACAACATGGCGTTCACGAAGAACGCACTGGGCCTGGTGGTACGCCGCCTGCCCCAGCCGCTTCCGGGCACGGGGGCGATCGCCGAATACGCCGAACTGGGCAACTTCGGGATGCGCGTGGTGATGAGCTATCAGCCGAACACACTGGCGCAGCAGTTCACGGTGGATGTGCTCTACGGCTGCGGAGTTTTGCGCAATACCGCAGGCGTGCAGGTGAACACCTAGCATCGCGATGGGCAGTCCGCCACGACGCGTGGCGGACTGCGCGACGCGTTTCGATTGCGAGCGAAGGAGAAGGAAGAGATATGGACTTACAGGTGTATTACCAAAAGATCCGCGAAGTGGAATCGAAGATGACGGAGGAGTTCCCGCTGATGGTGAGCGTGGAAACGAACGATGGCGGGAAGGCCGGGACCAAGACGGAAGTCCCCCGGCGGCTGGCGGCCAAGCTTCTGATAGACGGGCAGGCGCGGCTGGCAACGAAAGAAGAGGCGAAGGCGCATCGCGATAATTCGGCTGAGGCGAAGCGAGCCGCGGAGCGGACTGCGGCGGCAGCCAGAATGCAGCTGACCGTGCTTTCCACGACGGAGCTGGACAAGCTGCGCAGCGACGCACGGGGAAGAAAAGAGTAGGCGGACAACACGATGGCACTGTTCACAGACGGCGCAATAACCAGCATCGAAGACCTACGAGCACACGACACGCAGCTGCTGACAGTGGCGAACGTCGAAGGGATCGACGTGACGCGGAAACTGGAACTGGCACAGGACGAGATCTCCGTACAGGTGGCCGGAATGCTGGCCAGGCAATCCGCGCCGCCTGGAATAGATCAAGTGGTCGTGACAGCACCGATGAAGTTGTGGCATGCCTACCGGACACTCGAAATGGTGTATCGGGACGCTTACCACAATCAATTGAACGACCGTTACTCGGGCAAACGCGACGAGTACCGGACTTTGGCGCAATGGGCATACGAGCAACTGATGCAGGTGGGGCTGGGAATCGCGGCGGATCCGATGCCGCAGGCGACGGCTCCCCAACTCGGTCCTGCCGGAGGCAATCTGGACGACGGCACGTATTACGTGTCGGTGGCCTGGACCAATGCGGCCGGTGAAGAAGGACGCTGTTCGGATCCGGCCGCCATACAGATTTCCGGCAGTTCTTTCACCGTGCAGATTGCAGGGCCCGGCGGGGTGATGGGCTGGAATGTTTATGCCGGCACGGACACCAGCTCGATGGCCCTGCAGAATCCGACGCCGTTATCCCCCGGCGAAACGTGGACGCAGCCCGCGCCCTTGCGGGCCGGCCGGACAGCAGGCACGGGGCAGAGGCCGACCTATTGCCTGCCGGTGCCGCGAATCATACAGAGGGGCTAAATGACAAACAAACTCGGCAGCGCGGCAACAGCAAAAGTCCTGCACCGGCTGACAGGTCCCGGCGGCGTGAACGCCAGTTTGGGAGCGCTCCCGCCCAGCGAGCGCGAATTCGCCGGACTGATTGAGACGTCGCAATTCCGGGGGCAAAACGCAGCGGCCGACCTGGCGGAGCGGGCCCTCGGCGTGAAGTATCCGGGGGTCCAGGTGTATTGCGAAAAGATCGTGAACGAGCTGCGGGAGAAATTCCGCAGCTTCTCAGGCAGGGCGCAGATGGCAGTCGAAATCCGTCAGTCGCAGGACCGATTGGAAGGGCTGCAGGAGCGGTTGGAGTTGTACGTCGACGCCACCATGCAAATGCTGAACGGCAGCCGCGGCGATTGGGGCGACGGGATGTACTACAGCGGCGAGTACGAGGTGGCGTTCGGTCCGGTAAAGCCGGGCGGCAAGAATTTCATGCAGGTGGCCAAGGTCACTTTCGAGATCGGAGTGAGCAGAAACTAGTATGTCATCCTATATTTCATCCAACGCCAACCGGTTCTACACGGGCTTGGAGAGCGCTTACGGAAAGGTTGGGCCGATCACGGCCGCCAATCGGATACCGGCCGTCAAGCTCGGGATCCGCCAGCAGGTGGAAACGGGAATACGCCGCGATAAGACGGGCAGCCGTACTTTTGCGGGATTTCCCGCGGGGGTAAAGCGCCGGACCAGCTTTGACCTGCAGACCTATCTGACAAGTTGGGACAAAGACGCCGCGGCCCCCGGATACGGCCCTCTGTTTGAAGGCGCGCTGGGCGGAGATGCCCTGCGATTTGGGGGCGGCGCAGTGGCATCGGCCACGACCGAAGGCAGGTTGAGCTTCGGGGCGACGCACGGACTGAAGGCGGGACAAGCGGTGGCGTCGGGAGGCGAACTCCGATTTGTGGCGGCGATTGTGGACGAGCATACCGTGCAACTCAACGCGCCCTTCCTGACATTGCCGGCAGCCGGCGCCATGCTCACCGCGACGGTGACCTATTCGCCGGCGACGGAGCTGAAGAGCATCAATCTCTTCGACTACTGGTCGCCGGTTACGGCCGTGCAGCGCCTTCTGCATGGCGCGGGCGTCGACCAGATGGAAATTCTGATTAACGGGGATTACCACGAGTTCCACTTCAGCGGGATTGCGAAGGACGTCATCGACAGCGCCAGCTTTGAGAGCGGCGCAGGTCACTTGGACAGCTTTCCGGCGGAGCCCGAACTGGGAGCATTCGATTACTCCGTGGTTCCGGGTCAGATGGGGCAAGCCTGGCTGGGCACCGGCCCCTCCCGCTTCTGTACGATCACGGCGGCGACCATTACGTTAAAGAACGACCTGGAGACGCGGAATCGCGAGTTCGGACCTTGCGGGGCGAAAGCGCTGTCAGCGGGACAACGCACAGTCACGGCGGAATTCGATCTCTACTCCCAGGATGATGCCGCCACGCAGGAACTGTATCAGGCAGCGCGGCAGCAATCCCCAATCAGTGTGATGTTCCAGTTGGGTGAGGCTGACGGACAGTTGATGGGAGTGTATCTGAAGAGCGTGATTCCGGAGGTGCCGGAATTCGACGACAGCGAGCGGCGCCTGCAATGGCGCTTCCGCGCTTCGCGGGCACAGGGGACGATTGACGATGAAATTTCCGTGGCGTTCGGCTAAGGGACGAGAACCGGAGGCTGGTTCCGGGCGTGATGTTACCAGCGAACACGTGGTGGCGTCACGGGCCGCGCCCGGAGTGAGCTTCACGATCGCGCGGGTCTCGTTCGACCGCCGCATGGAACTCATGCGGCGGGTTCGGGACCTGGCGCGGCGATCTGAATTTCTGGCCGCGAGCACGGAGGCCGGCGATAAGATGGATGCCGCTCTGGTACAGGCGGAGATCGAACGGGTATACGTGCTGTGGGGCGTGAAAGCCATTGCCGGCCTGCGCGTCAACGGCCGCCCGGCGGATGTGGAACTACTGATCGCCGAAGGGCCCGAGGACCTGTTCCGGGAAGCCCTGGCCGCAGCCCGAAGTGAAGTCGGGCTGCACGAAGAAGAACGAAAAAACTGCTAGTCGCCTTCCATTTTCAGTTATCCCGCCAGGCCGGTTGGGAGTGCGATGCGTGCCGGAAATCCGGCCTGGATGTAAAGCGGCGATGCCAGTGGCTGAATCTGCCACCAGCGGAGCACATTGTCCCCGTTTGGGTACACCGAACCCTGGCGGTGGAGTGCTGCCCGAAATCCTGCATTACGGCAGAGAGCCAATGCCTGGTGGAGGACTTTCTGGTTCGCCGGCGCCTGCCGGGAACGAATTTCGGCGACCTCAGTGCGCGACAAGTGGAGGCGTTCCTCATTCTGGAGCAGGCACTGACTGAAGAGCTGGCACGCCGCTGAGGCGCGAGGATTGGAAGGTTGGAGGGCAAGATGTCGAGCACAACACAGGACGAACTCTATCGGAAGTTTTTGGAGGTTTCCGGCCAGCAGACGTCAGACACGGGAACCACGCTGGCGATGCTGAGCGACATCCTCGCGCAGTACAACGAGATGAAGAAGAGCCTGCCACAGGCCACGTCGACGAGCACCACAAAGGCTGCGTCGTCGAGCACGACAAATGCTGCGTCGCAGGCTTCGCAGGATAAGGGCGGCAGCCTCGCCGGAACCATCGCGTCGACATTGCTGAAGAGCGGCTTCGGCCTGGCACCGCTGGTAAGCGGCATCGTCAGTCTGTTTGGCGGGGGAGGAACGGAAGCTCCGCCAGCGCTGGTGAAGTATGCGATGCCGGACGGTATTCAGTTTCAGGCGGCCGAGAGCCGGTCGCAGCTGACACCCCTGGACTACGATCAGTTCGGGCTGGCGAGAAGCAGCTCGCCACCGCGGCAAAATAATCTGATCTCACCCGGATCGAATTCCGCGGGGCAACAGATCACGGTAAATGTTCAGGCGATGGATGCACGCTCCTTCCTGGATCGCAGCAACGACATCGCCCTTGCGGTTCGGGACGCAATGCTCAACCTGAACGCAATCAACGACGTAGTGAACGAGCTTTGATATGGCAAGTTTTCCCAAATTGAAGACCGGCGCCGTCGCGCAGTATCCGCTGGCAAGACAATCGAAGTTCCAGAACCAGATCGTGCGATTCCTGGACGGGACCGACCAACGATATCGCGATTCGGCAGGCGAGCGCCTGTCGTGGAAGATCGATTTAAGCGAGTTGGACGCGGGCGAACTGGCGGCTCTCGAGAAGTTTTTCCAGGAGGCGCAGGGCGCATTCGGCAGCTTCGAGTTCGTCGACCCCTGGGACGACAGGGTGCACGAACATTGCAGTTTAGACGGTGACCTTCTGCGGCTCGCCACGTTAGCGGAGTCGCGCGGAGAGACCACGCTGACGATCGTCAAGGACCTCTAATTCCATGCTGGTATATCCCCAACTCGAGAGCGGGGCATTGGCGCAGTACCCCGTATTGAAGACGCGGCGTACGCGCACGGTAGTCAACCGGACGGCGGATGGCAGCACGCTGCGGCTCGCCGACCCCGCGGTGGAGACGACGGAGTGGCTGCTGCGCTATTCGGACTTGAGCGACGCGGAGGCAGCGTCACTGCAGGAGTTCTTCGAGGCGGCGGAGGGATCGCTGCGAACGTTTACGTTCGTCGACCCGGCGGGAAATCTGCTGGCCTGGAGCGAGCGGTTCGAAAGCGACGCCTGGCAGAAGGACCCGCTTCTCACGATCGATGCGGGGATTGCCGACCCACGAGGCGACTCAGGCGGGTGGCGACTGGCGAACCGGGCGGGCGGGGTTCAGGAGATCGCGCAAACCATCGCCGCGCCCGGCTATTACCAATATTGTTTCAGCGCGTACGTGAGATCTGCCGCGCCGACCATGGTCACGCTATCGATTGCGGGACAAGCTGCCGAGTGCGCTGCCAGTTCGCGATGGACGAGGGTATCGATCACCTCTTCAGGCGCAGCCGGCGCCGCATCGGTCCGGTTTGGAATCGCTCTCGGCGCGGGTGATACGGTGGAAGTCTTCGGGCCGCAAGTGGAAGCTCAGAGCGCCGCTTCCGCTTACATGGTCAGTACGCGGGGTGGGGTTTACGAGGGCGCTTACTTAGGCGAGGACACTCTAACCATTTCGCGCACGAACGTCAATCGCAATTCCTGCACGGTAAAGATCATTCATGCAAACCATCTTTGAGCTCAAAGAGCAGGCCGTCACGGACACGCCCCTGCTGCTATTCGATTGCCTGTTCCCCGACGGGATGACGGAGCGCTGGAGCACTCATCGCGTCAGCGTCAGCGACGCCGAGTACAGCGCAAGAGTACTGCGTCATAACGCATTTGAAATGCAGGCGACGAGCGATCAGGGCATCGACAGCGTGCCTCGAATTTCACTCATACTGGCGAACGCGGACTCGCACTGCTCACAAATCGAACGCGCCACGGGATGGAAGGGCGCGAAATTGACGGTTTCGCTGGTGTTCTATGACTTACGCAACCGGGAGGCACTAACGGATCGACAAGTGGTCTTCCAAGGGATCTGCAATCCCCCGGACGAGATTCTGGAGGCCACGTTCCGAATCACCGCAACCAATCGCATGAATCTGCAAAGGCTACTGCTTCCACAGGTGCGGATTCAGCGCCGGTGCCCCTGGGAATTTCCAAACGGAGAGCCGGAACGCCTGGAAGCGATCGATGGCGGGGAGAATGGCAAATATTCGCGATATTTCCGCTGCGGGTATTCAGCCGGCCTGTCCGGCGGTGACGGCGCGCTGGACGGCGCCACGGCATTTCTCGGATGCGATTACACGCGCAGCGACTGCGAGATGCGCGGCATGTTCCACAATTTCGGCGGCATCGAGTTCGTACCGCCGGTGATTTCGGTCAGGACAGCCGGCGATAAGAGCTACCACTCGTCCGCGGTCGCGCTGAATGAAGCGCGCTACAACGACTTCGTCCCGATGGTGTATGGGACGGCATGGTATCAGCCGCCGATCGTCTTCGCACGCAACGATGGGAACCTCACGCGCATGGAAGTACTGCTCGGGATGGGCGAGATTCAGGGCGTGCTCAAGGTTCTGGTCAACGATATCGAGATACCGGCGGGCGTCTCGGGAACCAACATGACGGGAACCGGCTGGTACAACATTCCGACTTGCGGCACGCGGCGCGGCACCTTCAATGCCGACTTTCAGGACGGCGGGGGACAACCGGCAGGCGACGCATACGGCAGTATGGCGTACCTCTCGCTGGTGGTCCCAAACCGGATCAGCAACGGTCAGAGTCTTCCGAAAATCGCGGTGCTGCTCAATGGCTTGAAATTGCCTGTCTATGGATCCGACGGGCAGTTGGCCGGCGAACAGTTCTCAGCGAACCCGGCATGGGTGATCCTGGATCTACTGAGGCGTAGCGGATGGAAACTGACCGAGTTAGATATCGCCAGCTTCGCCTCGGTGGCGGCGTACTGCGGGGAAGGGATCCAAGCGCTGGATCTGTACGGCAACGACATCCAGCTTGCGCGCTTCGAATGCAATCTGGTTCTACAGAAACGCCGGAGCACCGGCGATGTGATTCGCGGCGTACGAAATGCATCGCGATTGCTGCTGTCCTACGGTGCGAATGGGCGGCTCCAACTACGGGTGGAGAACTCCATCGCGCTGGAGATGCCAGAGAAGGCCGCCTGGTCGAATAGCCAGGAGGAATTGAATGGCGGGTGGCCGAGCTACGAATTTGGAGACGGCAGCAATGGCATCTCGGGAATTCTGCGCAAGTCAAGCGGTGAGCCGAGCTTCCGACTCTTTTCGCGCAGCATGGCAGATACCCCAAACCGGTTCTCGGTGGAATTTCAAGACGCGCTCAACGAATACCAGCAAGATAGCTTTTCCGTGGTCGACGCGGATGACGTCGGGTGCAGCGGCCAGGAAGTATCACAGGCTCTCGCGGCGATCGGACTGCCGAACTTCGACCAGGCCGCGCGGATCCTGAAGCTGAACCTCGACCGTTCGGTGCGCGGCAACCTTTACGTCGAATTCGAGACGAGCGTGAAGGCATTCGGCATCCGGCCTGGTGACCTGATCACGGTCACGTACCTTAAAGAAGGACTGAGCCGGCAACCGTTTCGCGTGCTGAAAATCGCTCCGGGAGCGAACCATCGCATCACCGGCATCACCGCTCAGGTGCATGACGACTCCTGGTATACCGACAGCAACGGGCAGATGACATCGGGAAGCGGCGGCCGGCGCCAAGCGAACTCCAGCGTCGGGCTGCCGAGACCATTGTGCGGGGACGTTCTGGACGAGCATGGCAACGTGCAGTTCAGCGTAGCGGAAGTGGTGACCACGACCAGCGACGGCTCGCTGCGGACAGATCTCACGGTGGGCTTCGTACCCCCGGCGTCCACTGCCGGATCGGGACCGGGCATTCCTCTCTTGAATCTGGCGCCGACCATCGCGGGCGGCGGGACATTGAACGGCGGGCAGATTCTGTATTACGCAGTGGCGGCCGTGAACGCCTCGGGAAGCGAGAGTCCACTTTCATTCATCGTTCGGGCTTCGATCCTGAGCGGCCAAAGCAGCGTGCGACTGGACGGCCTGAGCTTCTCCAAAGAGACTTCGTCGTTCAACGTGTATCGGGGAGCGACGCCCGCACAACTATGGCGGATCGCGTCCGACCAGCCAGTGGCGACGGAATTTATTGACGACGGACGCGACAAGGAACTCGCGGTACCTCCCGACATGAATTTCGACCACGCCAATTTCTATTGGCGGATGGAATTGCAGGGAGAGATGCAGGCGACAACGCATGGCGCGTCGTCCATCGGGTCGGATGGCCTGCATATGACGGATAACCGGTATCGCGGAATGATTGCGCGGATCACGCGCGGCAAAGGTGCAGGACAGGAACGCCATGTCAGCGCCAACAGCGAGGCCGAACTGACGGTGTCGCCCGCATGGACAGTGGTTCCCGATAGCAGCAGTCACTTCGTTGTCTGCGAAGGCGGCTGGCAGTTTGGGGGCCTGGCGAAAGGCAGCCCTATCCAGTTCGAAGTTTCAGGCCGCGGCGGAGAGACGATGCACATCTGCGGCCGCTCGGCGAACGTGAACGACCTGGAATGTGCGCAGGAACTTTCGACCGTCACGCGGTGGCAGATGGACGGATCGAGCACCGGTGATGTGGATGTTCCGCCGCTGCCTTCATTCGGACTGACAGCCGGCCAGCGTGGCGGATCGGTGGAATTGAGCGGTGTCTCCTTCGCCGATTTGACCAATACGAGCACGGTCTCATCTGCCACTCTCACCCTACACTACTGGAACGAACTGAACGGCACTCCGGATCTGCGGCTGAGCGGGGCGGTCGATGAGGCCGGCACGTCGCTTGAATTGAATCACACTGGGGGCGCGGCTCCGGGCGATCTCCTGCAGGTTGACGCGGAAGTGATGCGCGTCGATGGTGTGGAAAACGGTGGCCCTCGTTATACCGTGACGCGCGGTCTGCATTCCAGCACGCCGGCGCTGCACGAGGCCGGGGTGGCGATCTACCCCTTGAGAAGTAAGACGGTGATCTCAGCCTTCCCGCCGAATTTCTTCGGAAGCCCTTACAGCGGAAGTTGGAGTCAGGCGATCACGCTGCCGGATGTACGTGCAGGGAGCGCGGAACTCTTCGTTACCAACCGGATTGGCGACAGCCCGATCCGTAGCGCCTGTTTTACGAGCGCTTTAGACCGCGGCATTCGAACGCTTTCCGGCGGACAGTACTCGATTCAGGCGGACGGCTACCTTGCTGTAGACGAAAGAGTGGCGCCGGCGCTGATTGTCGAGGCCTCGCACTCCGTTCGCGACATCTTCGCCGTCCTTGGGAGTGCGGCGGATGCGGAAGTCCGAATCCGCGTGGACGTGGACGGCGCACAATATTGCGTATTGTCGATTCCCGCGGGAATGACGGTTTCGGCGGCAGCAGACGGCGCTGAAGCCGGTCCTTTGGCGGCGGGCGCGAAGCTTACGGTTGCGGTGCTGAGTGTGGGGCGCGTGTTTCCCGGAACGAATCTGACCGTGTTGGTGAGGCTCTGATGGCGGAGACGTTGTCCAAACTGCGCCCGGACCGCGATCTGCAGTGCTATTTCGAGCGTCCTTCGGCAATCGCAGCCATGAGCTTCGCGTCTCCTACCGGATTCACGGTATCGGGATGCTGGCGTCAGCAATTTGACTGGGCGGTTGTCGAATGGAATCGGGACAACGTCTTCGAATATCCCGCTCTGCGGAATCTGCCGGACGGCGATCTTAGCGGCCTGCAACTGAGCTATGAAGAGACGCGGACAAATTGCATTCCAATGGACTCCGCGCTCTACCCGACGGTAGACTGGCCGTATTTGAGAATCTGGGCCGAAGCGAACGGCGTAGAGGCGCTGTACAAGATCCCGCTGAAGGATCACGCGGAACCGCTGGGCGAGTACACGGCAGCGACGCTTGCATTCGAGCTGCTGGGGATTCCGACCGCCGGAGATTACATTGAACTGGCATGGTTGGATCAGCATTTCAATTACCGGCTAACAGGCAACGATACCATTGAGACCGCCGTCTACTGGCTCGCCCACGCAATTAATACGAACCAGAGCACGAGCCTGGTGAGCGCTATTGTCAGTGGCACGCAGATCAGCCTGACTTACCACGGCATGCCGGGATCTAACGGAAATCGAGTAGGGGCTTACGGCACGGTTCACGGAGCAGAAACAGAGTTGTGGGCGCCTGCGTCGGGGACTTTTTCGGACGGGATCACGCCGGCGCGCTGGCGCGTTTCGCTCGACTTCTCGGCTCTGATTGACATCGACGGAGCAACGGTGCCGACCCGCGCAGTACACAAAATGCGATGGACCTGGGCAGCGGACCAGCAACGCGGAAATTACGAACGCAGCGAATTCTCCGTGATGGTCACGAACTGGAACGTGAGCGGCAGCGGAATCGCTTACTTCGTGGCAGGCACGGGCAGCCGGCGAATCGAGGACGATGCGTCCGATTTGCGGTATCACGGGAGTTGGACTGAAGCGAGGGGCAACTA